>JBCDED010000075.1:0-19451 GCA_039179985.1 Pseudomonadota bacterium | reverse complement strand
CGCAACTTCAACATCAACTTTGGCCCCCAGCACCCTGCCGCCCACGGTGTGTTGCGTCTGGTGCTGGAACTTGACGGCGAGATCGTGGAACGCTGCGATCCGCATATCGGTCTTCTCCATCGCGGCACCGAAAAGCTGATGGAAAGCCGGACCTACCTGCAAAACCTGCCCTATTTTGACCGGCTCGACTATGTCGCCCCGATGAACCAGGAACACGCCTGGTGCCTGGCCATCGAGAAACTAACGGGCACAGAGGTCCCGCGCCGCGCTTCGTTGATCCGCGTGCTTTATTCCGAGATCGGCCGTGTTCTGAACCACCTGCTTAACGTCACCACGCAGGCCATGGATGTGGGCGCGCTGACCCCGCCGCTCTGGGGATTTGAGGAACGCGAGAAACTGATGGTGTTTTATGAGCGGGCCTGCGGCGCGCGCCTGCACGCGGCCTATTTTCGGCCCGGCGGCGTGCATCAGGACCTGCCCGACGCCCTGATCACCGACATCGACACCTGGGCGCTGGAGTTTCCGAGTATTCTCGATGACATCGACGGGCTTCTGATCGAAAATCGCATCTTCAAGCAGCGCAACGCCGATATTGGTGTCGTGAGCGAAGAGGAAATCCTCGACTGGGGCTTTTCCGGCGTCATGGTGCGGGGCTCCGGTCTGGCCTGGGACCTGCGCCGCGCGCAGCCCTACGAATGCTACGACGAGTTCGACTTTCAGATCCCCGTAGGCAAGAACGGCGACTGCTACGACCGCTACCTCTGCCGCATGGCCGAGATGCGCGAAAGCGTAAAGATCATTCGCCAGGCCTGCGAGAAGTTGCAGATGCCCGAGAACAAGGGCGATGTGATGGCCCGGGGCAAGATGACCCCGCCAACACGTGGCGACATGAAAACCTCGATGGAAGCTCTCATCCATCACTTCAAACTGTACACCGAAGGCTTCCACGTGCCCGAGGGCGAAGTCTATGCCGCCGTCGAGGCGCCCAAGGGCGAGTTCGGCGTCTATCTGGTTGCCGACGGAACCAACCGCCCTTACCGCGCCAAGCTGCGCGCCCCGGGCTTTCTGCACCTGCAGGCCATGGACCATATCTCGAAAGGACACCAGCTGGCCGATGTGGCGGCGATCATCGGGACACTGGACGTTGTGTTCGGGGAGATCGATAGGTGAACGTAATCGAAGCAGGCTATGTGCGCAGCGCGAATTTCTCTTCAGACCGCAAGGATTGCGCTCCCGACATTCGGGCAGGGCGGCCCCACAACGAACGGATAAGCGAGCGAGTCCACTGATGCTCAGACGCCTGTACCACGAACAACCGGATAGTTTCGCCTTCACGCCTGCCAATCAGGCCTGGGCAGAAGCGCAGATCACGAAGTACCCTGAAGGCCGGCAGGCCAGTGCTATTATCCCGCTTCTCTGGCGCGCCCAGGAGCAAGAGGGCTGGCTGAGCCGTGTCGCGATCGAGCATGTGGCCGGAATGCTCGATATGGCCTATATCCGCGCCCTTGAGGTGGCGACCTTTTACTTCATGTTCCAGCTGCAACCAGTTGGAACCGTTGCGCATTTTCAGATCTGCGGCACGACGTCCTGCATGATCTGCGGGGCCGAAGATCTGATGGCGGTCTGCCGCGAGAAGATCGCCGCAAACCCCCATGATCTTTCCGCCGACGGCAAGCTGTCGTGGGAAGAGGTGGAATGCCTTGGTGCGTGCGCTAATGCGCCCATGGCCCAGATCGGCAAGGACTATTACGAAGATCTGACCGCAGAAGGATTTGCGGCACTCATCGATGACCTTTCCGCGGGCAAAGTCCCGACGCCGGGCCCCCAGAACGGACGCTACGCCAGTGAACCGCTTAAGGGGCTGACATCGCTCGACGAATACGAATCGGGTCGCACGCAGTTCAACGCCAGTGCCCAACTCGCGACCGATATTGGCGATACGGTGAAGCGCATCGACGGAACCGAGGTGCCCCTGCGCGCGCCCTGGCTCGGCAAGGATGCGCTGACACAGTCACCTGCGACGCCTGCCGCATCGGCAGCTGCCGCCGCACCGAAAGCCGAAGACGCGGCGCCGCAGGCCCCGGACAAACTCGATGCGCCGCGCGGCGGAGAGGCCGATGATCTGAAAAAAATCAATGGGATAGGGCCGAAGCTGGAAGGCGTTTTGAACGGTGTCGGCATCTATCACTTCGACCAGATCGCGGCCTGGTCTCCGGCGGATGTCGAATGGGCAGACACGCAGCTTGTCAGCTTCAAGGGCCGGGCCACCCGCGATAGCTGGGTCGACCAGGCGAAAAAGCTTGTGGAAGAAGGCAAGACAGACAGCTGATTTCGCGCTAGAAGGGTGTGGCGCAATGTCGCGCCCGATCTTTGTGAGAAAGGAGCTTCGACTATGGAATCCAAGCAGACGCAGGGAACGATGCTGATGACCGGGGCCCTTTCTGGCACGGTCGCGCTTGTCGCTTTTGTTGCATTAATGGTCGTGGGCGGCCAAGGATTTGCAGGCGCGTTCAGCATTTCCGCCGCGCTGTTCCTGGCTGTCGCAATCGTACTCGTGATCGGGTTCCATCGCGGCTCTGCTTCGGCGCGCAACGACACCTGAGGAGGCTTCTATGAATTCAAATCAGAACCAGGGCACCATGCTGATGGTCGGTGCTCTGGCGGGTACGGTCGCGTTTGTTGGCTTTCTCGCCATGATGATTATCGGCGGTCTGAATTTCTCAGCATCGCTGTCCATTGCACTGGTGCTTTTCCTGGTGGTCGCTGTGGTGCTTGTCATCGGGTTCCACCGCAAGCCGGCCAGCGAACACAGCACCGCAGTTGCCCCCGTGGTGGCACCGGCGCCGGCTGCAGCGCCCGAACCAGCCCCCGAACCGGTCCCTGTGCCGCAACCCGAACCCGCACCGGTGGCGGCGCCCGAACCGGCATCCGATCCCGCACCAGCCCCCGGCGAAGGCACAAAGCCGACGACGCTGGAGGCCGCGCGGGACGGCGCGCCTGACGATCTGAAGAAAATAAAGGGCGTCGGACCGAAACTGGAAGAACTATTGCACTCCATGGGCTTCTATCATTTCGATCAGGTGGCAAACTGGACGGCGGCCGAAGTGGCCTGGGTCGACGACAACCTCGAAGGTTTCAAGGGCCGTGTCAGCCGCGACGACTGGGTCGCGCAGGCCAAGCTGCTGGCATCTGGGGGCGAAACCGAGTTCTCCAAAAAGGTCGACGAGGGCGACGTCTACTAAGGCGAAAGGCCCACCCAGTTGCCCGAACCGGAGCACAAGGACCGAAACAACAGCCGTCAGTCCAGGGTCGTTGCGATTGTCATCGCGGCGACCATTCTTTTGTGGATTGGTGTCCAATGGCTGGGCGGACAGCTGGGCTGGCCCATCCGCTACGCCCTGCTTTTTGACCTCGCGGCTATGGCTGCGATGATCTGGGCCCTTGTCGTGACCTGGCAAATCTGGCGTAACCGGTCCAAAGACGGATGACTCGTCGCCAGCCCGCCAGATGCGGGCCCGCCACGACCAGGAAGGCGCCAGGATGCTGAAAGATCAGGACCGCATTTTCACCAACCTTTACGGGATGCATGACCGCACGCTTGCGGGCGCGAAATCGCGCGGCCACTGGGACGGCACCGCCGGGCTTATTGGCAAAGGACGCGACTGGATCATCGACGAGATGAAAGCGAGCGGCCTGCGCGGACGTGGTGGCGCGGGCTTCCCCACAGGGTTGAAGTGGTCATTCATGCCCAAGGAGAGCGACGGTCGACCCTCCTACCTTGTGGTAAACGCCGACGAATCCGAACCGGGCACCTGCAAGGACCGCGAGATTATGCGCCATGACCCCCACACGCTTGTGGAAGGTTGCCTGATCGCCTCTTTCGCCATGCAGGCCCATGCCTGCTACATCTACATTCGCGGTGAATACATTCGCGAACGAGAGGCCCTGCAGGCCGCCATCGACGAGGCCTATGACGACGGGCTCCTCGGCAAAAACGCTGCGGGCTCTGGCTGGGACTTCGATCTCTACCTCCACCACGGCGCGGGCGCCTATATCTGCGGCGAGGAAACGGCGCTTCTGGAAAGCCTCGAGGGCAAGAAAGGCATGCCGCGCATGAAGCCGCCGTTTCCGGCGGGCGCGGGGCTCTACGGGTGCCCGACTACTGTGAACAACGTTGAATCGATCGCCGTTGTGCCGACGATCCTACGCCGGGGCGCCGACTGGTTTGCGTCTTTCGGCCGTCCGAACAACGCGGGCACCAAGGTTTTTGCGGTCTCGGGTCATGTGAACAACCCTTGCGTCGTGGAAGAGGCCATGTCGATCCCGTTCAAGGAACTGATCGACCGCCACTGCGGCGGCATCCGTGGCGGTTGGGACAACCTCAAGGCCATCATCCCCGGCGGATCGTCGGTGCCCTGCCTGCCGTCCGAGCTGGCGCAAGAAGCGATCATGGATTTCGACTGGCTGCGCGAACAGCGCTCGGGCCTCGGCACGGCGGCCGTCATCGTCATGGATCAGTCCACCGATATCGTCAAAGCGATCTGGCGGTTGTCGAAGTTCTACAAGCACGAAAGTTGCGGCCAGTGCACGCCCTGCCGCGAGGGCACGGGCTGGATGATGCGGGTTATGGATCGCCTGGTCACGGGCGACGCCGAGCCCGAAGAGATCGACATGCTGCTCGACGTGACAAAGCAGGTCGAAGGCCACACGATCTGTGCCCTCGGCGATGCGGCGGCCTGGCCGATCCAGGGTCTCATCCGCCACTTCCGCGACGAGATCGAAGATCGCATAAAGACCAAGCGCACGGGACGCGCCAGCGCCGTCGCCGCGGAGTAGGGACAATGAAGATTTTCGGGATCATCGACCAGATCGAAGCGAAGGACGCCGGTCTGGCCGGATCCCGCTTCGAGGATGTGGACCTCTCTGAGGCGCGCTTTTCAGACGTGACGCACGAAGGTGCCGAGTTTTCCGACGTGAGCCTCGCCGGCGTAACGATCACCGACGCCAACGTGACGGGAATGACCATCGACGGCGCGTCCGTTTCCGAAATGTTCGCGGCCTGGAAGGCACAAAAATGACAGTGGGCATGCACCTGGCAGAACTGAACGTGGGCCGCCTTTTGGCCGATGTGGATGACCCGCGGGTGGCGGAGTTCATGAATGCCCTGGATATGGTCAACGGCATGGGTAAACGCATGCCCGGTTTTGTCTGGATGATGGAGGGCTCGGGCGAGCCCGGGCGAGGTAATACCGAGGTTAAGCTTGACGGCGACCCGCGCTACATCGCGAACCTTACGGTGTGGGAAAGCGTTGAAACGCTTGAGAACTTCGTCTGGAACACCGTGCACCGCAAATTCTATGACCGTCGGGCCGAGTGGTTCGAGGTTCTTGGTGACATGCACTTTGTCATGTGGTGGGTGCCAGCCGGACACCGGCCCACGCTAGATGAGGCAAAAACACGCCTTGATCACCTGCGCCAACACGGCGATACCGAATATGCGTTTGGCTGGGCTCACCTTGAGGCGGCGACGCAGTGGAAGACCAAGGGGTGCGCCCCGGCACCAGCGGAGTGAGCCATGTGCTACGCAGAGCTAGAGCCCCACGCGCTTGCGCGTGACATCCAGTCGCGGCTAGGCTCTGTTTCCGCTCCGGATTCCTCAGATCTCAGTCCAGACTCCGAAGATTTACCGCAGCGCAGCGACGGGCCCCTTGCATGGGCGCGGCGTTTGGTCCAAGGCATCCGGGAACGTCGAGAAAAGCATGTCCGAGCTTAGAAAAATCATCATTGATGACCGCGAGATCGAAGTCGATCCCGCGTTGACGCTGATCCAGGCTTGCGAAGAAGCCGGGATCGAAATACCCCGCTTCTGCTATCACGAGCGCCTATCGATTGCAGGAAACTGCCGCATGTGCCTTGTCGAGGTCGTGGGCGGCCCGCCGAAACCGGCGGCCAGCTGCGCGATGCAGGTCAAGGACCTTCGGCCCGGGCCGGAAGGCGCGCCGCCGGTCATCAAAACAAACTCGCCCATGGTCAAGAAGGCGCGCGAAGGGGTCATGGAGTTTCTCCTGATCAACCATCCGCTCGACTGCCCGATCTGCGATCAGGGCGGTGAGTGCGACCTACAGGACCAGGCCATGGCCTACGGCGTGGATTTCTCACGCTTTCGCGAGGCAAAGCGCGCGACCGAAGACCTGGACCTCGGGCCGTTGGTAGAGACTCACATGACGCGCTGCATTTCCTGCACGCGCTGCGTCAGGTTTACCACCGAAGTGGCTGGCATCACCCAGATGGGTCAGACGGGCCGCGGCGAGGATGCCGAGATCACGTCGTACCTCGGTGAGACGCTGAATTCGAATATGCAAGGCAATATTATTGACCTTTGCCCCGTGGGTGCGCTGGTCTCGAAACCGTATGCCTTCACAGCACGGCCCTGGGAACTCACCAAGACGGAGTCGATCGATGTGATGGACGCCCTCGGCTCCAGCATCCGGATCGACACAAAAGGCCGCGAGGTCATGCGCTTTCTGCCGCGCAACCACGACGGCGTGAACGAAGAGTGGATTTCGGACAAGACGCGCTTTGTCTGGGACGGCCTGCGGCGCCAGAGGCTCGATAGGCCCTACGTGCGCGAAAACGGCCGCCTGCGCCCGGCAAGCTGGGGCGAGGCCCTGGGCAAGGCTGCAGAGGCGCTGAAAGGTGCGTCGAAGGTCGCGGGCCTTGTGGGCGATCTGGCGCCCGTTGAGGCGACATTCGCCCTTAAAGGCCTGGTGGGCGGCCTTGGCGGCGTTGTCGAATGCCGCACCGACGGCGCGAAGCTGCCCGCAGGCAACCGCGCAGGCTATGCCGGAACGGCGCGCATCGAAGACGTCGATGAGGCGACGCATCTGATGCTCATCGGCACCAACCCTGCCGTGGAAGCGCCGGTGCTGAACGCGCGTCTGCGCAAGGCGTGGCTGAAGGGCGCAAAGGTAGGCGTCGTCGGACCGGCGGCGGACCTGACCTACGACTACTTCCACTACGGAACCGATCGTGCCGCGCTGACCCGGCTGGAAAGCGAAAGCGTTGACCACGTGCTCGACAAGCCGACGGTCGTGATCGTGGGGCAGGGCGCGCTGCAGGGCGCAGACGGCGCGACCGTTCTGGCCAAGGCTGCCGCGTTTGCCGAGCGTAGCAACTCAGGTCTTCTGATCCTCCACACCGCCGCTTCCCGCGTGGGCGCGATGGATGTGGGCGCGGTCACCGAGGGCGGCATCGACGCGGCGCTGGACGGCGCCGATGTGATCTTCAACCTCGGCGGCGATGAAATCGACATCGCGGCTGGTCCGTTCGTCATCTACCAAGGCAGCCACGGCGACCGCGGCGCGCACCGTGCCGACATCATCCTGCCCGGTGCCGCTTATCCTGAAGAGGGCGGGCTTTTCGTCAACACCGAAGGACGCCCGCAACTGGCGCTCCGCGCCGGATTCCCGCCCGGCGAGGCGAAGGAAAACTGGGCGATCCTGCGCGCTCTCTCGGGCGAGCTTGGGGCCCCGCTGCCCTACAACGCGCTGGCAGAATTGCGCCACGCGGTCATCGACGCCCATCCGCACCTTGGCCGGATCAATGCGGTGGCCGAAAACACGCTTTCGCCCCTTGAGGCCGGTGATCTGGGCAAGGGTGACTTCCCGGCAGCGGTAACCGATTTCTACCTGACGAACCCGATCGCCCGTGCCAGCGAACTGATGGCCGAGCTTTCGGCCAACGCGAAGGCCCGGGCCGAGGCGCCCATGGCGGCGGAGTGACCCGATGAGTGACTTTTTCGCGACGAACGCCGGCATCGCGCTGACCATCATCGTTCATTGCGTCATGGTCATCGCCTTCGTGATGATCAGCCTGCTCTTTCTTGTCTATGGCGATCGCAAGATCTGGGCTGCAGTGCAGATGCGCCGGGGGCCGAACGTGGTTGGCGCATTCGGCCTGCTCCAGACCGTGGCGGATGCGCTGAAATACGTGGTCAAGGAGATCGTCGTGCCCGCTGGCGCGGACCGTGCGGTGTTCCTAATGGCGCCGATGATCAGCTTTGTTCTGGCAATAATTGCCTGGGCGGTCATTCCGTTTAACGACAACTGGGTTTTGGCCGACATTAACGTCGCCATCCTCTATGTCTTCGCGATCTCGAGCCTTGAAGTTTATGGCGTCATCATGGGCGGATGGGCGTCGAACTCGAAATACCCGTTCCTGGGCTCGCTCCGGTCCGCCGCGCAGATGATTTCCTATGAGGTTTCTATCGGCCTGATCATCATCGGCGTGATCCTGTCCACGGGCTCGCTCAACTTCGGCGACATCGTCCGCGCGCAGGATGGCAGCTACGGGCTGTTCAACTGGTACTGGCTGCCGCACCTGCCGATGGTGTTTCTTTTCTTCATCTCTGCGCTGGCCGAAACCAACCGACCGCCTTTTGACCTGCCGGAAGCGGAATCGGAGCTCGTGGCGGGCTATCAGGTGGAATACTCGTCGACGCCCTTTCTTCTGTTCATGGCGGGCGAGTACATCGCCATCTTTCTGATGTGCGCGCTGATGTCTCTGCTCTTTTTTGGTGGCTGGCTGTCACCCATCCCGGGGCTGCCCGACGGGGCGCTCTGGATGGTCGCGAAGATGGCGTTCTTTTTCTTCCTCTTCGCCATGGTGAAGGCCATCACGCCGCGCTACCGCTACGATCAGCTGATGCGTCTTGGCTGGAAGGTCTTCCTGCCCATGAGCCTTGCCTGGGTGGTGATCGTGGCGTTTCTTGCGAAATTCGAACTCTTCGGCGGCGCCTACGCCCGCTGGGCCGTAGGGGGCTGACATGGCACAAATCGACTATACCCGCGCCACACGGTACTTTCTTCTCGCCGATTTCTTCGGTGGCATGAAGCTGGGGCTGAAGTACTTCTTTGCGCCTAAGGCGACGGTAAACTATCCGCATGAAAAGGGTCCTCTCAGCCCGCGGTTCCGGGGCGAACACGCCCTGCGCCGCTATCCCAACGGAGAAGAGCGCTGCATCGCCTGCAAGCTTTGCGAAGCAATCTGTCCGGCGCAGGCCATCACCATCGACGCCGAACCGCGCGAAGACGGCAGCCGCCGCACCACCCGCTACGACATCGACATGACAAAATGCATCTACTGCGGCTTTTGCCAGGAAGCCTGCCCTGTGGACGCGATTGTCGAAGGACCGAACTTCGAGTTCTCCACGGAAACCCGCGAAGAGCTCTTTTATGACAAGGCAAAGCTCCTGGACAACGGCGAACGCTGGGAAGCGGAGATCGCCCGCAACCTCGAGATGGACGCGCCCTACCGGTAGGGCAGAACGGGGACGACCGACATGGGTGTGGCAGACTACACGTTTTATGCCTTCGCGATCACCGTGCTGACAGGCGGGCTTTTCACCGTGCTCAGCCGCAACCCGGTGCATTCGGTGCTCTGGCTGATCCTGTCCTTCCTCTCCGCCGCCGGGCTCTTCGTGTTGGTGGGCGCCGAGTTTGTGGCGATGCTTCTGATCATCGTGTACGTGGGCGCGGTCGCGGTGTTGTTTCTTTTCGTTGTCATGATGCTTGATGTGGATTTTGCCGAACTCAAGGCCGAGATGGCGAAATATCTGCCCCTTGGCATGCTGATCGGCCTCATCATCCTGATGCAGCTTGGCATGGTCTATGGCAACTGGCAGGTGGCCGAGATCGCCAAAAGTCAGCTGGCCGAGCCGATTACAGGCGAAATGGAGAATACTGCCCAACTGGGCATGATCCTCTATGATCGGTACATCCTGCTGTTCCAGCTGTCGGGGCTGATCCTGCTTGTGGCCATGATCGGCGCCATCGTCCTGACCCTGCGCCATCGCGTCAATGTCAAGCGTCAGGATGTGCTGGCCCAGATGTACCGCGATCCGGCCAAGGCCATGGAACTGAAGGACGTCAAACCGGGGCAGGGGCTATGATCACCGTCGGACTTGAACACTACCTCAGCGTCGCGGCGGCGCTTTTCGTCATCGGTATCTTCGGGCTGTTTCTGAACCGAAAAAACGTCATCATCCTTCTGATGTCGATCGAACTGATCCTGCTGGCAGTCAACATCAACCTCGTGGCGTTCTCGGCGTTCAATGGCGACATGGTGGGGCAGGTCTTTACGCTTTTTGTCCTGACCGTCGCGGCGGCAGAGGCGGCCATCGGGCTGGCCATTCTGGTGTGTTTCTTCCGCAACCGCGGGACCATCGCCGTCGAAGACGTCAACGTGATGAAAGGTTAAGCCGCAAATGGAAACGATCATCCTTTTTGCGCCCCTTGTCGGAGCGATCATCTGCGGCTTTGGCTGGCGGCTGATCGGTGAAGAGGCCGCCATGTGGACCGCCACCGGCCTTCTGTTTCTCGCCTGTCTGCTTAGCTGGATCGTCTTTCTCGGCCATGACGGCGCGATGGAGCGCGTGCAGATCCTACGCTGGATCGACTCTGGCACGCTGTCGACGGACTGGGCGATCCGGCTCGACCGGCTGACGTCGATCATGCTGATCGTGGTGACCACGGTCTCGGCGCTCGTCCATCTTTACAGCTTCGGCTACATGGACCACGACCCCGCATGGCGCGAGGGCGAGGTCTACAAGCCGCGTTTCTTTGCCTATCTGAGTTTTTTCACCTTTGCGATGCTGATGCTCGTGACGGCGGACAACCTTCTGCAGATGTTTTTCGGCTGGGAAGGCGTGGGCGTTGCCTCTTACCTTCTGATCGGATTTTATTACCGAAAGCCCACGGCCAATGCGGCGGCAATCAAGGCCTTCGTGGTCAACCGGGTGGGTGATTTCGGCTTCATCCTCGGGATCGCCGCGATCTTCTTTATCGTCGACTCGATCAACTTCTCAGACGTGTTCGCTGCCGCGCCAACGCTGGCAGAAACCGAGATCAGTTTCCTCTGGCGCGACTGGAACGCGGCCAACCTGATCTGCGTTCTGCTTTTCATCGGTGCCATGGGCAAATCGGCGCAGCTCTTCCTGCACACCTGGTTGCCGGACGCTATGGAAGGCCCAACACCGGTCTCTGCGCTGATTCACGCCGCAACCATGGTGACGGCGGGTGTCTTTCTGGTATGCCGCATGTCGCCGGTCTTTGAGTACGCGCCCGAGGCGCTGGCCTTTGTCACCTTCATTGGCGCGACAACGGCCTTCTTCGCGGCGACGGTCGGCCTTGTGCAGAATGACATCAAGCGCGTGATTGCCTATTCAACCTGTTCGCAGCTCGGCTACATGTTCGTGGCCGCGGGCGTTGGGGTGTACTCGGCGGCGATGTTCCACCTCCTCACCCATGCCTTTTTTAAGGCGATGCTTTTTCTTGGTGCCGGGTCGGTCATCCATGCCATGCACCACGAGCAGGACATGCGGAACTACGGCGGGCTGAAAGACAAGATCCCCTATACCTTTTGGGCCATGATGATCGGCACCCTGGCGATTACCGGTGTCGGCATCCCGCTTACCCACATCGGCTTTGCCGGGTTCCTGTCGAAAGACGCGGTCATCGAAAGCGCCTACGCCGGAACCAACGCCTTTGCGGGTTACGGGTTCTGGATGCTCGTCATCGCGGCGGCCTTCACCAGCTTTTATAGCTGGCGGCTGATGTTCCTGACGTTCTATGGCACGCCCCGCGGCGATCAGCACACCCATGACCACGCCCATGAGAGCCCGAAGGTCATGCTGATCCCCCTTGGCGTCCTGGCCGTAGGCGCCGTGCTTGCCGGGATGGTCTGGTACAAGCCTTTCTTTGGCGACCATGCCTCGGTCAACAAGTTCTTCGGCATCCCCTCGGCCCACCACGAGGCCAGCGAAGATCATGCCATGGTCGTGCCCCTGATGGCGGCGATGGCCGCGGATGATGCGCCGGCCGTGGAAGGCGAGAGCGAAGAGGGCCACGGCGATGACCACTCCGAGGGCTATGCCAAGCCCGGGGAAGGGGCGATCTATATGCACCCCGACAACCATGTGCTGGATGACGCGCACCACGTTCCGAAATGGGTCAAGGCCTCGCCCTTTGTCGCCATGGTGATCGGCTTTGCCATTGCCTACTGGTTTTACATCGCAAACCCTGCTTTGCCCGGCCAGCTGGCGCGGCAGCAACCCATCCTCTACAAGTTCCTTCTCAACAAGTGGTACTTTGACGAGGTCTACGACTTCGTCTTTGTGCGCGGCGCCAAGGCACTAGGCCTGCTTTTGTGGAAGCGCGGCGACGGGGCGACGATAGACGGCGGGCTTAACGGCCTTGCGTTTGGTGTGGTGCCGTTCTTTGCACGCCTCGCGGGCCGGGTTCAGTCGGGCTACCTCTTTCACTACGCCTTTGCGATGGTGCTTGGGATCGCCGTTCTGCTGACCTGGTTCATGATCACCGGAGGGGCCGAATAATGGACAACCTCCTGTCGATCATGACCTTCCTACCAACGGTGGCGGCGCTGGTCCTGGCGATCTTTCTGCGCGGAAATGACGAAGCGGCGCAGCGCAATGCCAAATGGGTGGCCTTCTTCGCGACCGTCGCGACCTTCCTCGCATCGCTCTTTGTGCTCTTCGAGTTCGAGCCCAACGACACCGGCTTCCAGTTCGTGGAAGAGGGCGAATGGCTTTTGGGTCTGACCTACAAAATGGGTGTGGACGGGATCAGCGTTCTTTTCGTGATGCTGACGACCTTCCTTATGCCGCTGGTCATCGCCGCCTGCTGGGAGGTGAAGGCCCGGGTGAAGGAATATATGATCGCCTTCCTCATTCTTGAGACGATGATGCTGGGCGTCTTCTGCGCGCTCGATGTTGTACTCTTCTACCTTTTCTTCGAGGGAAGCCTGATCCCGATGTTCCTGATCATCGGCATCTGGGGCGGCGCCAACCGGATCTACGCCGCCTTCAAGTTCTTCCTCTACACCTTCTTCGGCTCGGTCCTGATGCTCGTTGCGCTGATCGCGATGTATGTCGATGCGGGCACAGCGGATATTCCGAGCCTTCTGAACCACCAGTTCGGGTCCGAGACGATCAGCATCGCGGGCTTCCAGATCATCGGCGGCTTCCAGACGCTTCTTTGGCTGGCCTTTTTCGCCAGTTTCGCTGTGAAAATGCCCATGTGGCCTGTCCATACCTGGCTGCCCGACGCACACGTGCAGGCGCCCACGGCAGGGTCTGTCGTGCTGGCGGCGATCCTACTGAAAATGGGCGGCTACGGCTTTTTGCGCTTCAGTCTGCCCATGTTCCCCATCGCCTCGGACATTCTTGCGCCGCTGGTGCTTTGGCTGAGCGCCGTCGCCATCGTCTATACCTCGCTGGTGGCGCTGATGCAGGAGGACATGAAAAAGCTGATCGCCTATTCGTCGGTTGCACACATGGGTTATGTGACCATGGGTATTTTTGCCGCCAACCAGCAGGGCATTGACGGCGCGATCTTCCAGATGCTGAGCCATGGCTTCGTCTCTGGCGCGCTCTTCCTGTGCGTTGGTGTGATCTACGACCGGATGCATACCCGCGATATCGACGCCTACGGTGGCCTGGTGAACCGGATGCCGGCCTATGCCGCTATCTTCATGCTCTTTACCATGGCGAACGTTGGCCTGCCGGGCACCTCGGGCTTCGTGGGCGAGTTCCTGACGCTCATGGGGATCTTCCAGGTCAACACCTGGGTAGCCGTCGTGGCTGCGACAGGCGTGATCCTCTCGGCCTCCTATGCACTCTGGCTTTACCGCCGGGTGGTACTGGGCGATCTGATCAAGGAAAGTCTGAAGTCCATCACCGACATGACCACCCGCGAACGCTGGATCTTTGCGCCGCTGGTTATCATGACGATTCTCCTCGGGGTCTACCCCGCGCTAATCATCGACATCATCGGTCCAAGCGTTGGTGCGCTCGTGGCTGACCACCAGACTGCCCTTCTGAACTCGGGCGACGCTGTGCAGATTGCCGGGAACTAGACCATGATACTCTCCGACCTCTCCGTCGTTCTTCCCGAGATCATCCTTTCGGTCTATGCCATGCTGGCCCTGATCGTGGCGGTTTACACCTCGAAAGACGGTGCCGCGAACACGCTGGTCTGGGCCACGGCGGGCGTCTTCCTTCTGACGGCGTTTTTCATACTTACCCGGCCAGAGGGGACGGCCAGCGCCTTTGAGGGAATGTTCGTTGCCGACGGCTTCTCGAAATTCGCCAAGGTGCTGATCTTAGTCTCGGCCGCCGCCATCCTTGTGATGAGCCGGGACTACATGGCCGAGCGGGATCTTTTGCGGTTTGAATACCCCGTGCTCGTGACCTTTGCAGTTGTCGGTATGATGGTCATGGTCTCGGCAGGCGACTTAATTGCCCTTTATATGGGGCTCGAGCTACAGTCGTTGTCGCTCTACGTCGTTGCAGCCCTGCGACGGGACAGTGTGAAATCGACCGAGGCCGGGCTAAAATACTTCGTCCTCGGCGCGCTGTCGTCGGGTCTGCTGCTCTACGGCGCCTCGCTGACCTACGGCTACGCGGGAACGACCCTGTTCGAGGGCATCATCGCTGCCGCCGACGAACAGCTTTCCATCGGGCTCATCATCGGCCTTGTGTTCATGGCCGCGGGTCTGGCGTTCAAGATTTCCGCCGCGCCCTTCCATATGTGGACGCCCGATGTCTATGAAGGCAGCCCGACGCCCATCACGGCCTTCTTCGCAACCGCGCCCAAAGTGGCCGCCATGTGTCTCTTTGCGCGGGTCCTGCACGACGCCTTCGGCGCTGCCGTGGGCGATTGGCAGCAGATCCTTGCTTTCCTCGCTGTGATCTCCATGTTCCTCGGATCTATCGCCGCGATCGGCCAGACCGACATCAAACGGCTGATGGCCTATTCGTCGATCGCCCATATGGGCTATGCCCTGACCGGGCTTGCGGCGGGCACCGAGCAGGGCGTCCAGGCGATGCTGGTTTACATGGCGATCTACGTCGTCATGAACGTCGGCACCTTCGCCTTCATCCTGTCCATGACCCGCGACGGGCGCGAGGCAACCGACATCGCTTCGCTCAAAGGCTACGCCACGCGCGAGCCTACGCGGGCGCTTTGCCTTCTGGTTCTGATGTTCAGCCTTGCCGGTGTTCCGCCACTCGTGGGCTTTTTCGGCAAGCTCTATGTGCTCTGGGCTGCCGTGGACGCGGGCCTTGTCTGGCTGGCGGTGGCGGCGGTGATCGCCAGTGTCATCGGTGCCTTCTACTACCTGCGGATCGTTTACTTCATGTACTTCGGCGAAGAAGACGAACCGCTTGATCAGGGCGGATCGCCCGTCTTGCTGGGCTTCCTGCTGGTGTCGGCGGTGATGCTGGTTGTCGGTGTGGTGAACCTCTTTGGTGTCGACGGTTTCGCCCTTGCTGCGGCGGGTGCGCTTGTCAACTGACGCAGGGCCGGTCTGGCCAGCGGGATACGACAAACGCCACCTCGATGAAACCGACAGCACCAATGCCGCGGCGCTGCGTCTGATTCCGGACATCGCTGGACCCACCTGGGTGACCGCGACCCGCCAGACAGCGGCCAGAGGCCGGCGCGGCCGCGCCTGGCACCAGCCCGAGGGCAATCTGGCAGCCAGCCTCGCCTTGCGTCTGACGGCTCCGCCTACCGTGGCCGCCCTTCGCAGTTTTTCTGCAGCGTTGGCGGTGGCGGAAACCCTTGAAGCTCATGGGGCTGCCCCGGATGATGTCACGTTGAAATGGCCGAACGACGTGCTTTTGCAGGGGCGCAAGGCCGCCGGCATCCTTCTTGAGAGCCGGGCGATGGAGGGCGGAATGCTGGCCCTTGCCGTCGGCATCGGGATCAACCTGGCAATAGCGCCGCCGCAAGACAGGCTGGACGCGACAGCCTTGCCTGCCATCAGCCTCGCCGAGGCGGCGGGTGCAGCCCCGACGCCCGGGACCGCGCTGGACGTACTTGCAGAAAAATATGCCCACTGGGAGGACCTGCTTGGCACTTACGGGTTCGCGCCCTTGCGCGCCGCCTGGCTCGCCCGCGCGGCGCGCCTTGGGCAGAAGGTCACGGCGCGCTTGCCCGGGGAAAGCGTAACGGGCATTTTCGAGACCATTGATGCGGATGGATCGCTGATCCTGCGCGGTTCTGCGGGTTCAAGACCCATTGCAGCGGCGGAGGTATTCTTCTAGGTCGCTTGCCATGCTTCTGACGATTGATTGCGGAAATACGAATACGGTGTTCTCGATCTGGGACGGCGCGCGGTTTATCGCGATCTGGCGTCAGTCAACCGAGCACCAGAGAACCGCGGACCAGTACTATGTCTGGCTCAGCACCCTGATGCGGCTGAATGATGTGGAAGTGGAGATTGACGAGGTCATCATCTCATCGACCGTACCGCGCGTTGTCTTCAACCTGCGCGTCCTTTGCGACCGGTACTTCGGCTGTCGGCCCATGGTCGTGGGCAAACCCGATTGCCTTTTACCGGCGCCGCCGCGCGTGGACGAAGGCACGCAGGTGGGGCCGGACCGGCTGGTCAACACGGCCGGGGCCTATGACCGCCACGGTGGCGATCTGATCATCGTCGACTTCGGCACAGCCACAACCTTCGATGTCGTGGCCGAGGATGGCGCTTACGTAGGCGGTGTGATCGCGCCCGGGGTAAACCTGAGCCTCGAAGCCCTGCACAGGGCGGCAGCGGCCCTGCCGAACGTGGATGTGACCAAGCCGCAGGTGGTGATCGGCACCAACACGGTTGCCTGCATGCAGTCCGGCGTTTTCTGGGGATACGTCGGTCTGGTGCGCGGTATCTGCGACCGCATTCGCGGAGAATACGAACGCCCCATGCGCGTCATCGGAACCGGCGGTTTGGCCCCGCTCTTTGCCCAGGGCGATGTTCTTTTTGACAAAATTGAAGATGATTTGACGATGCACGGCCTGGTCGTGATCCATCGCTACAATAAGGAATACGCACAGTAATGAGCAGCGAACGGCTGATTTACCTGCCCCTCGGCGGGGCGGGAGAAATAGGTATGAACGCCTATGTCTATGGCTACGGTGCGCCCGAGCAAGAACGCCTGATCCTTGTCGATATCGGCGTCACTTTCCCCGATATGGACAGCAGCCCGGGTGTTGACCTGATCTTTGCTGATATCGACTGGCTGGCAGAGCGCGCCGACCGGCTGGAGGCGATCTTTATCACACATGCGCACGAGGATCACGTGGGCGCTGTGGCCCATGTGTGGGAGCGGCTGAAGGCCCCGGTCTATGCCCGGCGCTTCACGGCCAACATTGCGGCGCGGAAAACCGAAGAGGCGGGCCTGCCCGAGGAGGTGATCAGCGTGGTGTCGCCCTGGCCCGAGCAAATCCAGGCAGGGCCCTTCAAGGTCGCTTTTTTGCCGGTCAGCCATTCGATCCCGGAATCGAGCGCGCTCGTGATCGATTCACCTGACGGGCGCGTCATCCACACGGGCGATTTCAAGCTCGACCTAAGCCCCGTGGTCGGCGAACCCTTTGACGCCGCGCTTTGGGGCGAGGTGTCGAAAGGCGGCGTGCGGGCCCTGGTCTGCGACTCCACCAATGTCTTTTCGGCCCATGAAGGCCGCTCGGAATCCACCGTGGGGCCAGAGATCGAAAAACTCGTCTCCGGTGCCGCGGGCATGGTGGTTGCGACCACCTTTGCCTCCAACATCGCACGGGTCAAAACTCTGGCCGAGGCGGGGCAGGCGGCGGGCCGTTCGATCTGCCTGCTGGGCCGGGCCATGCGGCGCATGGTGGAAGCGGGCGTTGAGGCCGGTGTCCTGACCGATTTTCCCAAGACCGTCGCACCCGAGGATGCCGTGCAGATCCCGCGGGAAAACGTGATGCTTCTGGCAACAGGTAGCCAGGGCGAGAGGCGCGCCGCCAGTGCACAGCTGAGCAACGGCAAGTATCTGGGGCTGGAGCTCAAAGAAGGAGATCTGTTCCTGTTCTCGTCCAAGACCATTCCCGGCAACGAAAAAGACGTGATCCGTGTGATCAATAACTTCTCGGAGATGGGCGTCGATGTGGTCGACGATAGCACGGGCCTCTACCATGTCTCAGGGCACGCGAACCGGCCTGATCTTGAGGCGATGCACAAGCTCGTGAACCCGCAAATGGTTATCCCCATGCACGGCGAACACCGCCACCTGCGAGAGCATGTGAAGCTGGCCGAGGCGGGCGGGCGGCAGGGCGCGTTGGCGGTCAACGGCACGATGCTGGATCTCTCCGGTAATGCGCCGCGCGTTGCGGGTTACGTCGAGACGGGCCGGACCTATATCGACGGCAGCGTGCAGATTGGCGCCCTCGACGGGATCGTGCGCGACCGGATCCGCATGGCGCTGAACGGGCACGTGATGGTGACGCTGGTCATCGACGAAGACGGTGATGTTCTTGGCGAGCCCTGGTGCGAACTAAGAGGTCTGCCGGAAACCGGCACGTCGCACGCGCCGCTGGTGGATGTGTTGGAAGAGGACCTCAGTCAGCTTCTCGGCCGCGCAAAAGCGAAAACGCTGACCGACGACGACGCGCTTGATGACGCGCTCAGGCGGCAGGTGCGTAGCACCTGCGCCGATGAGATTGGGAAAAAACCGGAAGTGACGGTGGTGGTCAGCCGGCTGGCTTAACTGGCCAGACGCTCCTCAAAACTCTTGGCGATAAAGCCCGGCATGTGATCGCCCATGCCGATCACGTCGGCATCGTGCTTGGAGCGCCCGCCACGACCGCGCGATCTGGGTCTGGTGTCGCTGCTGGTCTTCTCTTCTGCAGGTTGCGCTTCGGCCTTGGGCTTGCTGCGCGTGCGTTCGCGCTTGGGCTTTTCGGGCTTGCTGTCGTCCGCGGTGGCCGCCTCTGCCGGCACGGGATTTTCGCTGCGGGGGATTTCCTTGGAAATCAGCGCTTCGATCTGGGCCAGCGATTTTTCGTCCTGCGGCACGCATATCATCATCGCCTTGCCCGACCGGCCGGCCCGGCCCGTGCGGCCAATGCGGTGCACGTAGTCTTCGGAGTGGCTCGGTACATCGTAGTTGAACACATGGCTCACACTTGGCACGTCGAGACCGCGCGCGGCCACATCCGAGGCCACCAGAAAACGCAGATTGCCTTCGCGAAACCCATCGAGCGTGCGCGTGCGTTGCGCCTGATCCAGATCGCCGTGAATAGGCGCGGCATCATAGCCGTATTTCTGCAGCGACTTGGCAACGATATCGACGTCGGTCTTGCGGTTGCAGAAGACAATGGCGTTCGTGCAGGCGTCGCCTTCGGCGTCGATCAGGGCGCGCAGGAGCGCCCGTTTTTCCTTGGCCTGCCGATCCTTGCGACTGGCGCGGAACAGCACAACGGTCTGTTCGATGGTTTCCGAGGCGGTCGCCTGGCGCGCCACTTCGATCTTGGCGGGATTCGACAGGAACGTATTGGTGATCCGTTCAATCTCGGGCGGCATGGTGGCCGAAAAGAAAAGGGTTTGCCGCGTGAATGGAGTCAACTCGAAGATGCGTT
>JBCDED010000074.1:0-19966 GCA_039179985.1 Pseudomonadota bacterium | reverse complement strand
CTTCAACTTCCTCACCGCGCCGCTCTGTCAGGTTCTGGGCGACCGGGGGCAGGACTGCGACCTGATTTTTATCAGCCCGCAGGAAGGCTTCTTCGTCGCGATCAAGGTCTCGCTTCTCGGCGGGTTCATCCTGGCCTTTCCCTATATCGCCCACCAGATGTGGCGCTTCGTGGCGCCGGGGCTCTACCGGACGGAGAAGAACGCGTTCCTGCCCTTTCTCGTCGCCTCGCCCTTCATGTTCCTTCTGGGTGCGGCTTTTGCGTTTTATGTCGTCACGCCGCTGGCCTATGACTTCTTTCTTGGTTTCCAGCAGTTCGGCCAGGAAGGCGAAGCGCTGCCCACGGGTGACCCGCAAAACCAGCCGGGGCTTTCGGTCGTTTTCCAGGGTTCGGCGCAAGAGTACCTGAACCTCACGATCAAATTCATCGTG
Organism: Pseudomonadota bacterium; assembly: GCA_039179985.1. Taxonomy (GTDB): domain Bacteria; phylum Pseudomonadota; class Alphaproteobacteria; order Rhodobacterales; family Rhodobacteraceae; genus JBCCMQ01. Next base: position 19,536 of record JBCDED010000074.1, on the reverse strand, counting down.
GCCTTCGGGCTGTGCTTCCAGTTGCCGGTGCTTCTGACACTGATGGGCAAGGCGGGGCTCGTGAGCTCCGAAGGTCTGGCCAATGTGCGGAAATACGCGGTAGTCGCTATCCTTGTCCTCGCGGCACTGGTGACCCCGCCCGATGTGATCACACAGGTGATCCTGTTCGTCGTGGTGTACGGGCTCTATGAGATCTCGATCCAGCTTGTGAAACGGGTGGAGCGCAAACGCGACGAGGCGCTGCGCGAGGAAGGCGTACTCGGCGAAGGCGAAAGCCTGACCGATCCCGACTGACAATGAGCGCGAGCGTCGACAAGATCATCCGTAGGGTGGCGCAAAGTCTGCTGGAAGACTTTGAAGCCGGGCGGTACGACGACATGGTTGCTTTCTTCAATCGGCTCAAAAACGACCTGCCGCTCGAAGAGGCGGACCGAGGTCATCTGAGAGCACTCGAAGCGGCTGTGCACGAGGGCCTGGCGGCCGAAGCTGGCAAGACGCCCGAAGAACGCATCGTCGAAGCGCTGGAGCGGATGAGCCCGCCCCCGGGCAAAGCGCCCGATTTCGGCGCCTACGAAGGCTTCATCTGGCATGTGGCGCCCGACCGGCTGGAACCGGTTCCCGTCATCAACCGGGTGGACCTCGGGCTGCTCGTGGGCATCGACCGGTCGCGCGACACGCTTCTGGAAAACACCCGCCAGTTCGCCCGAGGTCTGCCCGCAAACAACGCGCTTCTCTGGGGGGCGCGGGGGATGGGAAAGTCTTCGCTCGTGAAAGCCGTCCACGCAGTGGTGACGGACGATGGGCTACCGCTGAAACTCGTCGAAGTTCTGCGCGAGGATCTGCCCTCGATCGGTCGCCTTCTGGGACATCTCAGAGGCACGAGCGACCGGTTCGTCCTGTTCTGTGACGACCTGTCGTTCTCCCATGACGACGAGCACTACAAATCGCTTAAGGCAGTGCTCGACGGCGGTATTGAAGGCCGCCCCGACAATGTGATCTTTTACGCCACCTCGAACCGCCGCCACCTGATGCCGCGGGACATGATCGAGAACGAACGCTCAAGCGCCATCAACCCGTCGGAAGCGGTGGAAGAAAAGGTCTCGCTGTCGGATCGCTTCGGGCTCTGGCTTGGTTTCCACCCCTGCACGCAGGATGCGTACCTCGACATGATCCGGGGTTACTGCGCCGCCTATGGTATCGAAATCGATGATGAAACGCTCTGGGGTGAAGCCATCGAATGGCAGGCCACCCGCGGCGCGCGCTCGGGCCGCGTTGCCTGGCAATACGTCACGGATCTGGCTGGACGGCGGGGCGTCCAGATGCAGCCCTAGTTTAGGTACTGCATGGGATCGACGGAATCGAACCCCTGACGGGTCTCAAAGTGCAGGAAGCTCGGGTCGCCTGACCGCACCTCGGCAATCTTCTGGCCGCGCCGCACCGTGTCGCCCTGCGCCACGGCGATGTTGTCGATATTGGCGTAGACCGTCAGCAGCCCGCCGTCGTGCCGCAGCACAAGGATCGGCACCTGATCGGTGTCGCGGGTGATGGCCGCCACCGTACCGCTGTCGGCGGCAGATACGGGCGAGCCCGCGGGCGCGGAGATATCTATCCCTTCGTTAGAGCCCTTCTGGAACGGCCGGAAAATGCTGCCGGTCACCGGCAGGGCCAGCCGTGCGGTATCCGAGGCGGCAGTCTGTTCGCTGGCAAGATCCTGAACCGGCTCGGGGTCGGGTGCTGGCGATTGTGCGGGCGCTTCGGCGCGCGGCAGCGGCTGCGTGGCGCTCGGCGGTGTGGGTGTGGGTGATCCGGCGCCCGGCGCCGTCACGGGCGCGGTCTGCACGGGTGTCGCCACCCGCGCGCTCGCCACCACGGGGGGGACCAGCAGGATCTGTCCGGGCCGCACTTCCAGGTTCGCGCCAAGGCCGTTCCAATCCGCTAGCGCATCGACCGACACGCCGTAGGTGCGCGCGATGGTAAAGGCGGTCTCGCCGGTCTTGACCGTATGGCGGACGGGTTCTGCACCCGTCCCGGCCGGTGTATCCGACACAGGTGCTGTGCCTTCCGCCGAAGCGATGGCGTTTCCTGCAAGGCTTTCGATGTCGACAGCGCCCGGCGGCTGGATCGTGGCGGTCGTCACGCCGCCCGGCGCGCCATTGGGCAATACCAGCACTTCGCCGCCTCGCAGCGCAATATCCGTGGTCAGTCCGTTGAAGCGCGCCAGGTCCTCGACACCGACGCCCACACGGGCGGCAACCGTCGACACCGTGTCACCGGGCTCGGCGATGGCGACCTGATAGGTGGGATAGCTGATGACCCCGCGTGCATCTGGTTCGGGGCGGTCCAGCGTGGCCGATGTCGCCGGCGCCGGTGTTGGCGCGGCGGAAAACCTGTCGAGATTGACTGCCTGCTCGCAGGCCACGAGTGCCAGCACTGATGTCGCGCAAAGCCCCCGTCTGATCCAAACACCCGAAATCATAGCCCGTTCCTCGCTTTTGGTGCCCTGTTTGTCCGGGCCCTTATTCAGTGGTTTCGCCAAGGCCCTCCACGAGAGGCACAAAGCGCACCGGCAGCAATTCGTCGTAGTCCAATCCGTCGTCCCGGCGTGTCACGCGGATCAGGCGCTGAACCGCATCCGACTGCCCCACCGGCAACACCATGATACCCCCGACACGCAGTTGCGCCAAGAGGGGTCCGGGGGGGTCTTCTGCCGCACAGGTCACGATGATCCGGTCGAACGGCGCCTGCGCCGGCAACCCCCGACTGCCGTCGGCATGGAGCGTCGTGATGTTGGTCAGCCCGAGCTTGCGGAAAAGCTCTTCGGCCTTGTCGGCCAGCGGTTTGTGACGGTCGACCGTGTAAACCCGCCGTGCCAGCCTCGCGAGGATCGCCGCCTGATAGCCCGACCCGGTTCCGATTTCGAGAACTGTGTCGCGTGGCCCCACGTTAAGCGCCTGCGTCATCAACCCCACGATGGAGGGCTGGCTTATCGTCTGACCGCATTCAATAGGCAGCGGCGTATCGTCATAAGCGCGGTCCGAAAACGTGCCTTGCACGAAAGGGCCGCGGTCCGTGGCTTCGATGGCTTCCAGCACCTTGGTATCGGTTACGCCGTGCGAGCGGACCTGGAAAAGAAACCGCATTTTCCGCTCGGCGTCGCTCATTCAAAGGCGCCCTCAAGCGCAGCGAGCGCATCCTTTGCCGTCAGATCCGCCCGTAGGGGGGTGACCGAGACATAGCCGTCCAGGTTGACGGCAGCGTCCGTGCCCGGCGCGCTCGCCACATCCTGCCGCCCGCCGCGGATCCAGAGAAACCGGCGGCCCGAAGGCGAGGTATGGGGTTCGACCGAGAAGCGCGTGCCGCGCCTGAAGCCCTGTGCCGCGGCCTTGATGCCTTTGACATCCGCCGCGGCGACCGGAGGAAAGTTGACGTTGTAGAAAACGCGGTAGTCCTCCGCCGCCCACTGCCCTTTTTCGAGCAAGGCCCGAATGCACGGCACGCCCCATTCGGCGGCGGCTTCAAACTGGTTTTCCAGATGCGCGTTTCCGGACCCGTAGTATTGCGACAGGGCAACCGCGGGCAACCCTTGCAAGGCCGCCTCCATCGCTGCCCCGAGCGTGCCGGAATAAAGCGTGTTCTCGGCGGCGTTGTTTCCCCGGTTGACGCCCGAAAGCACAAGGTCCGGCTCGCCGTCCGCCATGACGTCGTGGACAGCGGCCAGAACGCAGTCGGCAGGGCTTCCTTGAGCGGCAAACTCCCGCGGGCCCATCTGGGCGATCATGGTCGGGTGCGTATAGCTGATGCAATGGGCCACGCCCGACTGCTCGAAGGCGGGCGCAACCGTCCAGACCTCGCCGTCCGGCCCGGCAAGCTCTTCCGCGATGGCCTTCATTATCTTCAATCCCGGCGCGTTGATGCCGTCGTCATTGGTGATGAGAATACGCATGCCGCCCGACCTGTTGTGCCTCCGCTCTTCCTTACGGCAGGAGCGGTGGGGCGGCAAGAAGCAGGCTCAGGCGCTGCTGCGTGCGATGTATCCGGCGCTCGTGCGGCTTGGGGGCCCGGCACGGAAGGGGATGTGGCGCGCATCCGCGAACCCCGCCTTGCGCAACATGGCAAGGGCGTCTTGCGGTGCGAAGGCCCTGTGCCCCCATTTCCAGCGCAAAAGCGCGGTGCACCAGTGCGGTCGGCTGATCGCAGCAAGAAGAACGCCACCAGGGGTCAGCTGGCCCGCCATCCAAAACAGGGCGCCCTCCGGATCCGGCAGATGTTCGGTCACATGGGCACACAGGACTACGTCGTAACCGCCGACTGTCCGGTCCGTCCCGACACCGCCCAGAATAGGCCGCGCGCAACGGCCGAGGCGGCGCTGTGCTTCGCCCAGCATTGCTGCCGACGGGTCCAGAAGATCGATCTGCGCCGTCGGCTGACGGTCGAGCAGGACCCTGGAGAAGGTTCCGGGCCCGCAGCCCACATCGAGGACACGCGCATTCTGCGGAACGGGCACCTGCGCAAGGAGATGGGCATAGGCGCCCGGATAGCCGAGCCGAGCCACAGTGTCCTGCCAGGTTCCGGCAGCGGCATCGTAGGCGGAGGTCAGGGCAGGGCGGGAGAGCGTGGCGAGCATGGCAATTCCGTCAACTTTATTGACGATATGCCCGTCATGCCGGAGTTTGTCAACCTTGTTGACGATCCGGCGCCCACGATTTCAGGATCTCCCGCAATGTGGCCAGGGCACCGGCACCGATTTCGTCGGCCATGGCGGCTTCTACCCGCGCCTTTGCCGCATCTGCATCCTCCATCGCGTGCCGCCCGGCCTCTGTCAGGACGACCCTCATCTTCCGCGCATCCGCCGGGTCCGCCTTTCGCGCAACGATGCCGTCATCCACCAGCGCGTCAACCTGTTTCGCCACCGCTTGTTTAGAGGTGCCTGCCCGTGCCGTCAGCGCCGATTGCTCCACCCCGTCCGGACCGATGTGCTGCATGAGCCGCCCGCGCGCTTCTCCGAACCAGCCATGTCCGGCGGCGACCATTTCTTGCGTAAAACGCGCCTCCCAAAGCCGCGCTGCGCGGATCAGATCCCAACCGATGTGGTCGGGCAGGGAGGGCCCGCGCGCCATGGTTCAGAGCGTGTCTAGAAGCCTTCGGGCTTCCGTGCGGGTGTCGGACAGCGCGTCCCGGTCTTCGCCGGGGTAGAACCGCGCGCGCGTTGCCGTGGGCATGGGGCGCGGCGTCAGGATGCGCACGGCGGGCCCGGTTCTCTGCGTCTCCACGGCCCAGCTCTGCGCCAGCGCTATCTGTGCCGCCTTTGTCGCCCCATAGGACCCGAAATAGGGTTCGCCGCCGCGCGGGTCGTCAAAGAACAACGCTTGCGCCCCCTCCCGCGCCAGAAGAAGCGGCGTCACATAGGCGATCAGACGGCGGGTCGCCTCGATGTTGGTCGCGGCGCTTTTCGACCAGTCCCGCGCATCGATCTGCGACGCAGGGGTCAGCGGCGCGGCATGGATTGCCGTATGCGCCCACAGATCGAGGGCGCCCCAGCGATCATGGATATCCCGGCAAAGGTGCTGCATGGCGATGTCATCGGTCACATCCATGGGTGCCAGCGTGGCCTGCCCGCCACGAGCCTTGATCCGGTCGTCAAGCTCTTCAAGTGCGCCGGTAGTGCGCCCGACGGCGACAACATGGTGGGACTCGGACAGGGCCTCGGCTAGCGCGGCGCCAAGGCCGCGCGAGGCACCGGTGATCAGGGCAAGCTTGGTCATGGGCGCGTGACCTGCCGCGTTGGCAGGGCAAGGTCAAGAGGGCAGCGTTACTCGGCTGCTTTCAGGTCGAACCCGCGTTCGATCTGATCCGAGGGGGACACCGGGTAGATGCCCGAAAAGCACGCGTCGCAATACTGGGGCGACGCGGGATCGCGGCCCTTGGCCTCACCCACGGCGCGGTAGAGCCCGTCGAGGGTAATAAAGCGCAGGCTGTCCACGCCCAGATGCTCGCGCATCTCGTCCTCACTCATGGTCGCTGCCAGCAGCTTTTCGCGGCGAGGCGTATCGACCCCGTAAAAACAGGGCCAGGCCGTGGGCGGGCTCGCAATGCGGAAATGCACCTCTTTCGCGCCCGCATCGAGGATCATTTCTTTGATTTTCCGGCTCGTCGTGCCGCGCACGACCGAGTCGTCCACCAGGATCACGCGCTTGTTCCGGATCAACGCCCGGTTCACGTTCAGCTTCAGTCGCACGCCCATGTTGCGGATCTGATCTGTGGGCTCGATGAAGGTCCGGCCCATGTACTGGTTGCGGATAATCCCCATGGCGTAGGGAATGTTCGCTTCCTGACTATAGCCTATGGCCGCCGGTGTGCCGCTGTCGGGCACGGGGCAGACAAGATCCGCTTCCACCGGCGCTTCGCGCGCCAGCTCCACGCCAATCTGGCGGCGCGTCTCATAGACCGAACGCCCCCCAAGGATCGAGTCGGGCCGCGAGAAATAGACGTGTTCGAAGATGCAGAAGCGCGGTTTTGCGCGCTCGAAGGGGAAGTAGGACTGCACGCCCTCTTCGGTGATGACCACCATTTCTCCGGGCTCGATTTCCCGCTCGACCTCCGCGCCGATTATGTCCAGCGCGCAGGTCTCCGAGGCCAGCGCCCAGCCACCGCCCACCCGGCCCATCACCAGTGGGCGCACGCCCAGGGGATCGCGGACTCCGATCAGTTTGGTGCGCGTCATGGCGACCACGGAAAAGGCGCCTTCCACCCGGCGAAGCGCGTCCTTCATCCGTTCGGGGATGGACCTCTGCAAGGAGCGCGCCATCAGATGGATGATGCACTCGGTGTCGGAAGAGGACTGGAAGATCGAGCCGCGCTCGATCAACTCGCGCCGCAACGCGTCGGCATTGGTGATATTGCCGTTGTGGGCAATGGCCGCACCGCCCATGGAGAACTCGCCAAAGAAGGGCTGCACATCGCGGATCTGCGTGGCGCCCTTGGAACCGGTCGTCGAATAGCGCACGTGCCCGATCGCCAGCGATCCGGGCAGGGTTTCCATCAGGCTGGCTTCGGTGAAATTGTCGCGGACGTAGCCAAAGCGCCGCGCCGAGTGAAAGCCCGAGCCCTGCTCATGCGTGACGATTCCGCCCGCCTCCTGTCCGCGGTGTTGCAGGGCGTGCAGCCCGAGGGCCACGAAGTTGGCAGCATCCGCCATACCGATCACGCCGAAAATCCCGCATTCCTCGCGAAGCTTGTCGTCGTCAAATGGATGTTGCGGCAGTCGTTCGTGCGGCAGATCTTCAGGGATCACGGCCTGTCACTCCGATTCCTATCTCGAGCAGCATACCCCAGATAGTCACTCAGACGCGGCTTGTCACGAAAGGATCACAAATTCGGAGCGCCCCGTGCGGGAACGCTCCGGAAGTGCCACTTTACTGGTCGTTTGTGCCCGTGGCTTCGCCCGTGCCTTCGGTGCTTTCGTCCGTCGTATCGCCCGTGCCTTCAGCTGGCGTGGCCGGGGCCGTTTCCGCCTCAGCCGGGGTCGTGGACGGGGCGCCGCAGTCGCCCACCAGTTCTTCGTAGCGGTCGGTGATCCACTGGGGCGCTTCCAGCGGGATCTGTTCGTTCAGATCCTCCTGAACACCCGCGAAGATCTGCGCTGTCTGGCTGTTGTCGATCATCGGATAGGCTTCGGTGGTGACCATGCGGTCGTAGACCACCAGGGCGATCGCCACCAGAAGAAGGCCACGTGCGATGCCGAAAAGAAAGCCAAGGCCCTGGTCGACCACACCGATGGACGAACGCTGGACCGCGCCGGAGAAGAGCGGCACGAAGATCGAGACAACAATCAGCGTGACGGCAAAGACGGCCGCGAAGGCGGCGATGATGGCCAGCTGGCAGCTGCCTTGCAGGAACTCACCGACAACCGGTATTTCCTTCATCAGCGGTTCGGCCTGGGGGGCGAGGTAATAGGCAACGACCGCCGCGGCGACCCATCCCGCAATGGCGAGGGTCTCGCGCACGAACCCGCGAGAGTAGGCAAGAATGCCCGAGACCAGGGTAATCGCCGCAACGATCCCATCGAACGCCGTGAATTCCATGAACCTACTCCTCGGTTCCTCTAGCCTGCCCCAAACACGTCACCCACGAACGTCACCAGATCCGGCATCTTCTGTACCGAAATCGCCCCCGACTGCGCAGTCTTGGTCCCCGCTGGCGCGATAGCCGAGTTGAATCCCAGCTTTTGCGCTTCTTTCAGACGGGCCTCGGTCTGCGAAACCGGACGCAAGGCCCCTGATAGACTGATTTCTCCGAAAACCACAGTGTCGGCGGGCAATGCGGCGTCTTCTCTGGCCGAAAGTAGCGCTGCCGCAACAGCGAGATCGGCCGCAGGTTCGGCAATGCGCATACCGCCAGCGACATTCAGGTAAACATCGAGCCCGGTGAAGGGGATCCCGCAGCGTGCTTCCAGCACCGCGAGAATCATCGCCAGCCGCCCGCCGTCCCAGCCTACGACGCTGCGTCGGGGTTGCGCGTGGGGAGACGGCGCTACAAGCGCCTGAAACTCCACCAGAACCGGTCGCGTCCCCTCGATCCCGGCGAAAACCACCGACCCCGGCGCCGGATCTTCGCGGTCCGAGAGAAACAGCGCCGACGGGTTCGCGACCTCCGACAGGCCCGCGCCGGTCATCTCGAAGACTCCGATCTCGTCGGCGGGGCCAAAGCGGTTCTTCACCGCGCGCAGGATGCGGAACTGATGGCCGCGCTCGCCTTCGAAGTAGAGGACAGTGTCGACCATATGCTCCACCACACGCGGACCGGCGATCTGCCCTTCCTTCGTGACATGCCCCACCAGTATGACGGCCATTCCTTTCCGTTTGGCAAAGGCCGTCAGTTCATGCGCGGCGGCGCGGACCTGCGCAACCGACCCCGGCGCGCTGCCCACGGTGTCGGACCACATGGTCTGGACGGAATCGATGATCGCGAGATCCGGTTTCTCGGCCTCCAGCGTCGTCAGGATATCGCGCAGATTGGTGGCCGCCGCCAGTTTCACGGGCGCCTCGGCGAGGCCCAGACGTGCGGCCCGCATCCGAACCTGCGCGCGCGCCTCCTCTCCCGAGATATAAAGCGTTTTCAGGCCCTTCAACGCCAAAGCGGCACTTGCCTGAAGAAGCAGAGTCGACTTGCCGATCCCCGGATCGCCCCCCACCAAAAGCGCCGACGCCGGCACCAGTCCGCCGCCGAGCACGCGGTCGAACTCTGCCAGTCCGGACACCGTGCGCGGTGGCGGGGCCTCTTCGCTTGCCAGATCTGTCAGAGTGATCGACGCGCCCCGCGAGGCTCCGAGTGTGGCGTTCGCGGGCCCGGTGGCCAGCGGCGTTTCTTCGACGATGGTATTCCACTCGCCGCAGGCATCACAACGCCCGCTCCATTTCGAATAGCTGGTGCCGCACGCCTGGCAGACGAAATTCTTCGAAGCCTTGGCCATTGCCCTAGTGCCTTTCTGTGTCCCGCTTGGTCAGATGCGCGATCACCAGCGAAGCCAGAACGCAAGCGGTAAAAAGATACGTGCCCCAGGCCACCTCGACCCGGCCCACGCCCACACCCTTGGCGATCACGATGTAGAGCGCGATCAAAAAGATATCCGCCATGGCCAGCCGCCCGAGGATGTTCACCGCCCCGAGCACCCGCGGTCCCGCCCGCCCCAGGTGGACCAGCGCCAGTGCAAGCGTCTTGGCATAGGGGGCGACAAAACCGAAAACCGCCACGACAAGGGCCAGAAAGACATCCTCGGACCAGAGCGCGACAAAACCCGAAACAACGGAAATCTCGCTCAGCCCAAAAAGCGGCAAGAGCCCCGCGCGCATGAGCGGCGCAAACCACGATACCGGAAAAAGCACCAGCAGCGCGAAGTTGGCATAGGTTAGCGTGCCCTTCACGTCATCCTCTGCAGCACGGCCCCGAAAAGTGCTGTGGCAATGAGCGTCCCAATGCAGATGGCCATCCATGCCCGCGGTGCCAGCACAAGGGACAGAAGAAAGGCAACCAGCGCCAGCGCGCCTGCGGCGCCCACCATCCAGAATGGTGCCCCGAAACTGGCAAGCGGTGTCGCGATCACAACGCCGGCCACTGCGGCGATACAAAACACCTGTTCGGGCCCGGTGCTTTTTAGCGCGCGAAAGGCGGCCAGCGCGACCAGGGCGACAAGGGGCAAAATCAGGTAGCCCACCGACAGTCCGGGAAAGGCGGGGCTCACCGGACCGCCTCGATCGGGCCGTCCGCGCGACCGTGGATGAACTGGTCGAGATAAGGGTCTGTGGCTGCATCCATATTCGTCACGGGGCCAGTCCATTGGATCACCCCGCCGTGGAGCATGGCCACGTCATCGGCAATTGCGCGCACGGACGTCATGTCGTGGGTGATGGTCATGGCTGTGGCGCCCATCTCGACCACGATTTCGCGGATCAGATCGTTAATGACACCCGACATGATGGGATCAAGCCCCGTGGTCGGTTCATCGAAGAAGATGATCTCGGGTTCGGCGGCAATGGCGCGCGCAAGGCCCACGCGCTTCTGCATACCGCCTGACAGTTCCGCCGGAAACAGGTCCGCCACGTCCGGCGTCAGTCCCACGCGGCGCAGTTTCTCGACAGCGATGTCGCGCGCTTCGGGCTTCGGGCGCTTGAGCGAACCCCGGAGCAGCCGGAAGGCCACATTCTGCCAGACGGGCAGGCTGTCGAACAGCGCTCCACCCTGAAAAAGCATGCCGAAGCGGGCAAGGAAGGCATCTCGATCGGCCTTCGTCACGTCCTCCCCGTCCACGAAAATTTGCCCCTCATCGGGTCTCATGAGACCAAGGACGCATTTGAGAAGCACCGACTTGCCTGTCCCGGACCCGCCGATGATCACCATGCTCTCGCCCTTGGGGATCTCCAGGTCGATTCCTGCGAGAACCCGCTTGGAGCCAAAGGATTTATGGACGCCCGAAAGCCGGATCATGCGGAAAAGAACACTTCGGTCAGAAGGTAGTTCGAGGCGAGGATCAGCACGCTCGATGAGACCACCGCGTTCGTTGTGGCCCGGCCCACGCCCTGCGCGCCGCGGCCCGAGTGCATTCCGTGATAGCACCCCATCGTCGCGACGATAAAGCCAAAGACCGCGGCTTTGACGAGCCCCGAGATCACATCGCCCGCCTCAAGAAAGTCCGCCGTGTTCTGCAGATAGACCGCCCCGTTGAAGCCCAGCCGGTTTACGCCCACCAGATAACCGCCCATGATCCCGATGATATCGCCCACGAACGCCAGTACCGGCATGGCCAAGGTCGCGGCCAGAACGCGGGGCACCGTGAGGTATTTCATCGGGTGGGTCGACAGGGTTACGAGGGCGTCGATCTGCTCGGTCACTTTCATCGTACCGATCTCGGCAGCGATGGAGGCGCCCACGCGTCCGGCCACCATCAGCCCACCAAGCACAGGCCCCAGTTCGCGCACCATGGCGATGGCAACAACCGAGGGCACCACGGCCTCGGCCGAAAATCGTGCGCCGCCGTCGTAGATCTGCAGCGCCAGCGCGCCCCCGGTAAAGAGCGCCGTCAGGCCCACGACCGGCAGGCTGAAGTAACCGATGGTAATCAGCGCGTGGCCGAATTCCTTCGGGTAGAAGGGCGGGCGCACCAGATGGGTGACCGTGGCGAAGGCGAAAAGCGCGACCCGGCCCACCAGCGCAAGAAAGCCGATGACGGTGCGCCCCACCGCGGCAAGGGGACGGGTCAGGATCACGCCGCGTGCTCCGTGTAGGTGCGGTGGTAGCGCGGGCCGAGGGACGTCAGGATTTCATAGCCAATGGTCCCGCCATCGTCGGCCAGCGCGTCCACACCCTGAAAGGGGCCGAGTATGTCGAGGTGGTCGGGGACGCGCTCCAGATGCGATACATCTACAGTCAAAAGATCCATCGACACGCGCCCGGCCAGCGGACAGGGTATATCACCGTGGTAAAGCTGCGTCGCATTGCTGAGGTGCCGGATGAGTCCGTCCGCGTAACCTCCTGACACTGTGGCAATCTTTGCGCCCGTAGGCGTTGACCAGCTGGCGCCATAGCCGACGATTTCGCCCTGGCCAAGCATACGCGTCTGGATAACGGGCAGCGACAACCGCACGACGGGGCGCGCGCCTTCAAATGGCAGCCCGCCGTAAAGCCCGATTCCTGGTCGCGTCATGTCGAAGTGATAGGCAGACCCCAAAAGCGTGCCGCCGGTCGCCGCCAGCGAGCGCGGCGCCTCCACGCCCTCGGTCATCTCCAAAAAGGCAGCAAGATGGGTGTCATTCTGAAGATGGTCGGGTTCGTCGGCGCAGGACAGGTGGCTCATGACCAGGGCCGGGTCCCGGGCCAGCACATCTGCCCGCACGGCGGCCCATTCATCCGGTTCCAGTCCCAGGCGGTTCATACCCGAATCCAGCTGCATGCCGAATGCGTGGCCGGGAAGCGCCGCAAAGTGCCGCGTGACCTGTTCGGGTGAATTCAGGATCGGTGTAAGTTCGGCGTCGCGCAGCATCTCGGCGTCGCCCGCCATATGCCCTGAGAAGACGCCGATCATCGGGCCCGGGCCAAGCGCTGCGCGCAACACCGCGCCTTCCTCGGCCACCGCGACGAAAAATTGCCGGGCCCCGGCACCAGCCAGCACGCGCGCGACCCGCCCAACCCCCAGACCGTAGGCATCGGCCTTGACCACGGCGGCGGTCTGCGTGGTCATACCCGACAGCGCATCAAGCGCGCGCCAGTTTTCCGCAATGGCCGTCAAATCAATCGAGAGGTGTCCTGTCCCCATGTCCCGGTTTTGACAGGCAGATGGGCGAGGTCAAGGGCTATCCCAATAGCGCCGGTTTCTCTCCCATATCTTTTCGCCGATCAGGCAATCGTAGCTGGGCGGCGTCTGAGCTTGCGCCAGCCAGATCACGGGGTCACGACCGGCGATCTCCAGGACGAGCTTGCGCCGTACTGCTTCGGCAAATTCGTCCCAGGTGAGAACCGGAATGGCGAAGGCCCCAGGCCCGCCGATCACGCAGGCACGGTAGTAGACGTCAAGGTCATCGAGATGCCAGGCCATGCCCATCCCGTCTTTGGTCATCAGGGGCAGGCCATTGATGACGATGCCTTGATCCAGAACCGCCTGCCGCGCCCGCAACACCGGCCGCCCGTCGTTGTTCGGCCCGTCGCCCGACACGTCGATCACACGGCGCAGCCCCCGGTAGTCATTGGCTTCGATGCTCTCGGCGGCATAAAGAAGCGCGCCCGAGATCGACGTGCGCCTGAGCGCGGGGTTAAAATTGGCGGTCAGCGCCTCGGCAAAGACTTGGGCCTCGGCGCGGCTTGAAATCACGGTCCAGGGCAGGATCTCGCGCTGCGCATAGGCGCCCGCCCATTCCACGTAGGTGATGGCCACGCTGCCAATGAGCCCGCCTTCGATTGCAGCGATCACCGCATCGCTGGCCAGCGCTTCGGCATAGCCGCGCCGCTGGATCTCAAGCTCGGCGGGGGACATCGAGCGGGAAACATCGACGGCGAGGAAAAGCTCCACATCGACTTCGGTTTCGCAAAGGGCGGGGGCCGCCGTCAGGCAGAGCAGCAAAGCAAAAAGATGGCGCATGGGCTGCAGGCTGCCACCACTCGCCCCTCGGGTCCAATCACATCATCAGATAGGCCAGAAGAACTGTGTTCAGCGCCAGAAGCACCCAGAACCAGCGCGGCCAGTAGCGGTCTTCACGATCCGTTTTCATATCACACCTCCAGTGCTGCGGAGATGGGAATACGGACCAGGGGTCGCTTTGGATTTTGCGCCAATCGGCCCCTTACCCAAAGTCACCCGGTCCGCCGCCTTTCTGCCAGGCCTTTACAAGATTGCCAAAGCGCGTAAAGCGGCCCTCAAAGCTCAACTCAACGGTTCCGATAGGCCCGTGGCGCTGCTTGCCGATGATAATCTCTGCCTTGCCATGGACCTGCTCCATGACGTCTTGCCATTTGGCCATTTCCTCAAGCTGATGGTCGCCGGGCTTTTCCCGTTCGCGGTAGTATTCTTCGCGGAAAACGAACATCACCACATCTGCGTCCTGTTCGATCGACCCCGATTCCCGAAGGTCGGACAGTTGCGGGCGCTTATCATCGCGCGATTCCACCTGACGCGACAGCTGCGACAGGGCGATCACCGGGATATCCAGTTCCTTGGCAATCGCCTTCAGGCCTTGCGTGATCTCGCTGACCTCGTTCACGCGGCTGTCCTTGGCCGAGGCCGGGCGGACCAGCTGCAGATAGTCGACAATCAGAACGTCGAGCCCGTGGGTCCGCTTCAGCCGCCGGGCGCGGGCGGCAAGCTGGCTGATAGGCAGGGCCGGGGTGTCGTCGATGAAAAGCGGGCAGGCCTCCAGCGCCTTGGCGGCGCCCACGAAACGGCGAAACTCCTCTTCGGTCATGTCGCCGCGGCGGATCTGCTCTGATGGAACCTCGGCGGCCTCGCTCAGAACCCGGGCCGCAAGCTGCTCGGCACTCATCTCAAGGCTGAAAAAGCCCACCACGCCACCGTTTACCGCCCCCTCGCGCCCGTCAGGCGTCTGACCTTTGCGGTAGGCCTTGGCAACATTGAAGGCGATGTTGGTGGCCAGCGAGGTCTTGCCCATGGATGGGCGGCCCGCGAGGATCAGCAAATCCGACCGGTGCAGGCCTCCCAGTTTTTTGTCGAGATCGTCGAGACCCGTCGACACGCCGGCAAGACCGCCGTCGCGCTTGTAGGCGGCATCTGCGACCTCGACCGCATCGGTCAAAGCCCGAAGAAACGACTGAAACCCGGTCTCCGCCTGTCCTTGCTCGGACAGTTTGTAAAGGCTCTGTTCGGCCTCAACGATCTGGTCTGCGGGTTCGCTGCTGACGTCCACCCGTGCCGCCTTGGCCGAGATGTTTTGCCCAAGCCCGATAAGCTCCCGCCGGATGGCGAGGTCATAGAGCATCTGAGCATAGTCACGGGCGGCAAAACTGGAAATGGCAGCGCCGGCTAGGCGGACCAGGTATCCCGGCCCGCCTAGCTCTTTTAGCCCCTCGTCTTCCTCGAAGAACGACTTCAACGTCACCGGGCTTGCCAGCGTATTCTTCTGGATCCGCGCTGCTGCCACGTCGAAGATCCGAGCGTGCACCGGGTCGAAAAAATGACCCGGTTGAATGACGCTGGAGACCCGGTCGTAGACTTCGTTGTTCGTCAGGATAGCACCGAGGAGCTGCTGCTCGGCCTCGATGTTATGGGGCAGGCCGGCAAGGTCCTCCTCTCCCGCGCCCGTACCTGCCGCGAATGGCGTTAGTTCGTTCATGTTTTCTGCTCTGCCTCGTTGGACACCTGTGCTACCTCAGGGAAAAGGCGCCTGCTATCTTGATATCTTCGTGGAAAAGCCTGTGGGCCGTTAGCAAAATGTTACGTTACCCACCGCCGCAGCGTCAACATATTGCGACCGTTCCACGCCAATTCGCGAGATGCTGAGCGGGCTGACCCCAAGATAGGTGATTCCTACGGGAAAGAGTCCACACCTACCCACAGGCTTTGTCCCCAAGAAAGTTATCCTCAGGCGCGCGCGTCCTGCCAGGCCCGGGGCGCCGACAGAAAGGCCTCGACCTCGCCAAGCGTTGTCGTGGGAAAGGCATTCGTATCGCGGGCATGGGCCAGGACATCCCACCAGGTGCACAAGTGGTGCAGCCGCACACCGTGATCCCCGAGCGTCTTCTCGGTTTCGGGAAAAATCCCGTAGTAAAAGATCACCGCCGTGTGCCCGCACGTGGCACCGGTCTCGCGGATAGCATCGACAAAGCTCAGCTTGGATCCGCCGTCCGTGGTCAGATCCTCGACCAGGAGAACCCGGTCGCCTTCACCCATCACGCCCTCGATCCGGGCGTTGCGGCCGTAGCCCTTGGGCTTTTTGCGCACATAGCTCATTGGCAGGCCCAGGCGCTCGGCCACGAGCGCAGCAAAAGGAATGCCCGCCGTCTCGCCGCCCGCCACATTGTTGAAAGTCTCGAACCCCGCCTCGCGCATGACCGCCATGGCCATGAAATCCATCAGCCGCGCGCGGATGCGCGGAAAGCTGATCAGCTTGCGGCAATCAATGTACGTGGGCGAGGGCAGGCCCGAGGCCAGCGTGAACGGCTCTTCCGCGTTGAAGTGCACGGCACCCACTTCCAGCAGCATCGCCGCCGTCAGCCGTGCCATTTCTTCTTTCGTTGCAAATTCCGACAGGCTCATCATTCTCTCCAATCAGTCCACCACCGACCACAACAGCTCCACGCCCGGATCAAACACCGTTAGCGGCCCGTCGCCCGTCTCGATCTTGGCGGGGTAGGCCGCTGGCGCGCCTTTCTCCAGCGTGACTGTGTCACTGTTCGGCGGCAACCCGTAGTAGGCTGGCCCATTGAGCGAGGCGAAGGCCTCCAGCTTGTCGAGCGCGTTTTCCTCTTCAAAGACATGGGCCAGACAGCTCAGCGCGTTCGTCGCCAGGAAAACCCCGGCGCATCCGCAGGCGCTTTCCTTCAGAGGATCCACATGGGGGGCACTGTCCGTGCCAAGGAAAAACCGCGCATCGCCGGATATGGCTGCCGCCCGCAAGGCATCGCGGTGAAGCGCCCGTTTGACCACCGGAAGGCAATAATAGTGGGGCCGGA
The DNA here is from genome assembly GCA_039179985.1 of Pseudomonadota bacterium. GTDB lineage: Bacteria > Pseudomonadota > Alphaproteobacteria > Rhodobacterales > Rhodobacteraceae > JBCCMQ01. The sequence goes on along the minus strand of JBCDED010000074.1, from coordinate 2,868 downwards.
TGCCCCCAACCAGAAGGTCATTGCGCGTCAACATCAGGTGGTGCGGTGTGATCGTGGCGCCGAGGTTTTTCTCGGACGCCGCCACATAGTCCGCGCCATCTTTCGTCGTCACATGCTCCATGATCACCCTCAGTTCGGGCAGGTCGCGGCGCAGGGGGTCAAGCACGCGGTCGATGAACACCGCCTCGCGGTCGAAGATATCGATCTCGAGGTCCGTGACCTCTCCGTGCACACAGAGCGGCAGGCCAATCTGTGCCATATTCTCAAGAATGCGCATCACCTTGGAAAAATCCCGCACGCCCGAGGCCGAGTTGGTCGTTGCCCCGGCGGGGTAGAGTTTTACCGCCGTGATCAGTCCGAGCTCGGCCGCCGCGCGCAGATCGCGCACATCGGTGTCCTCGGTCAGGTAAAGGGTCATAAGGGGCTGAAACTTTGATCCATCGGGCTTCGCTGCGAGGATCCGGTCGCGGTAGTCGGCGGCATCGGCGCCCGTGACTACCGGCGGCACGAGGTTCGGCATGATTATCGCCCGGCCGAAATGGCGGGTAGTCTCGGGCAGCACCGCTTTCAGCACCTCGCCGTCCCGCAAATGCAGGTGCCAGTCGTCGGGCCTGGTGATGGTCAGTCGTTCACCCATAGGCTTCGCGCTATCACGAAACTCAGCGCGCATTCCAGCCCGTATCTTGTCTCGGGAGCTGCCTAATTTTTGGGCGGCCTTGCGGGTTTCCGCCGGTAACAGCAGTCAATTGGCCCGGTTGCATTGCCCCTTTCCACCTCACTCGCCTAAGTGATGGGCGAAAGGACCCCCATGTTCGACATCATGCCACCGATCCAACACCAACGCGCCAAAGGCGCCGCGCGGGTGTCGGTGTCGCGTGCGGGATTGCAGGACCTTTATCAGGCAGGTGCGGCCAAGGCGATGCTGCCACGTGTCCATGGTCCGGCCCCCGAAGTCGTGTTTCTTAATACCTCGGGCGGGCTGACGGGCGGCGACAGTTTACACTTTGGGGTCGAGGTCGGCGCAGGGGCCGATCTGGTGGCCACCACCCAGACCGCCGAGCGCGCCTACGCCAGCGTGTCCGGCGCCGCCACGGTCGACATACGCCTCGATGTCGAGGCAGGTGGGCGGCTCGACTGGCTGCCGCAGGAAACCATCCTTTTTGACACCGCGTCGCTCTGCCGCCAGACGGTGGCCCAGCTTGCTGGCGATGCCAGCGCCCTGATGGTCGAAATGGTGGTCCTTGGGCGCGCCGCCATGGGCGAAACGATCAAGACGCTCCACCTTAAGGACACCCGCGAGGTCTGGCGCGACGGCCGGCGCCTCTGGCACGATCCGCTGTCCCTGACGCCTGCCACGCTCGGCAGCCAGTCGGCCCTGCTGGGCGAGGCGCGTGCAGTTGCGACGCTCGCCTTCTTCGCCCCTGGCGCTGAGGATGCGCTCGGCCCCCTGCGCCAGTGCCTTGCAGACAGCGAAATTCGTGCCGAAGCAAGCGCTTGGGACGGGCGGCTCATCTTGCGCGCTGCAGCCAGCGACGGATGGCCCCTGCGCAAATTGATTGCCCGCTGCCTTGAAACCCTTCGCCAGCGCCCGTTGCCACGGGTCTGGCAAATCTGACGACCGGACGACTGCGATGAACCTGACACCAAGAGAAAAAGACAAATTGCTGGTCAGCCTGGCGGCCATGGTCGCGCGCGGCAGGTTGGAGCGGGGCGTAAAGCTGAACCACCCCGAGGCCATCGCGCTGATCACCGACTACGTGGTCGAAGGCGCGCGGGATGGCCGTTCCGTGGGCGAGCTGATGCAGGCGGGGGCCCATGTGGTGCGCGCCGATCAATGCATGGCGGGCGTGCCCGAAATGATCCACGACGTTCAGGTCGAAGCCACTTTTCCCGACGGAACGAAACTCGTGACCGTCCACCATCCGATCCGCTGACAGCCGAGGCCGCTGATGAACCCAAACACCCGCACCGCCGCGAAACCCCAGCCCTGGCTGGTGCAGGGCGGCGTTTTCGCCGGGCGCTTTGCTCCCGGCGCACCCGCCCCATCGCGGCAGGGATCGGCAAAAGAGGAAGCCCAGCCATGAAACCCGGCGAAATCCTGACCGCAGACGGCGCGATCACCCTGAATGCAGGTGCCAAAACCGTCACGCTGGCGGTTGCCAATACCGGGGACAGACCGGTGCAGGTGGGCAGCCATTACCATTTTGCCGAAACCAACAGCGCGCTCAATTTCGACCGCGAGGCAGCCCGGGGCATGCGGCTCGATATCCCGGCGGGCACCGCCGTGCGCTTTGAGCCGGGGCAATTGCGCGACGTGACACTGGTGCCCCTTGGTGGTAAGCGCCGGGTCTTTGGGTTCAACCAGGCCGTGATGGGCGATCTGGAAGACTAATTTTCGTTTCTTTTCAATATCCTGAAAGGATGAACTGATGTATACGGTCCGCACACCTCTCGATATCTGGGCGAATGGCGTCCGGCTTTGGGGTCTGATGGTCGATCCGCATATCGAGGCGACACATGCGATGGTCGCAGCGTTGCCCGCTGAGGCCTTCGGCATGCCCCGGAAAGCACCCGTTCGCACCCCGGCCCCGGCCCGCCCCCGCACGGCGCCAAAACCGGCCGCCAGCCGCGCCGCACCAGCCCGGTCCAAACCGGCGCCCGTCGCAAAAGCGGCGGCGCCGAAACCGGCTGCAAAGGCACCCGCCAAAGGCACGGTCGCCAAGACCGCCGCGCCGAAAGTGGTGGCCGAGGTCAAGGCCCCTGCGGCCAAGGTCACGTCCGCCCCCGCGGCCAAGGTGACGGCGCCTCCGGTGGCCAAACCAGCTGGGAAAGCCGCGCCGACCAAACGGACCGCCGCCCCCAAAACGG
>JBCDED010000073.1:0-20067 GCA_039179985.1 Pseudomonadota bacterium | reverse complement strand
CCTTGCGCTAGAAGAAAACGGTATGGCCGGTGACATCTACTTTGGTACCTTCGACCTCGGCACTGAGATCGTTAAAGGCATCAAAGGCGACGTGATCAACTGGGGTATTGACCAGCAGCCTTTCCTGCAGGCCTATCTGCCGGTTGTCGTTATGGTCAACTACCACCGCTACGGCGTTTTGCCGGGCAACAACATTAACTCGGGCCCGGGCTTTGTGACCAAGGATGGTCTGGAGCTGGTTGAAAAATACGCTGGCGAATATCGCTAAGCTCTTCTGACAGGGCGGCTCACCCGAGCCGCCCTTCTTCTTTTCTACCAAATGCGCACTGGGGAGCCACAGCGATGTCCGAGACAGCGCCATCAACACCCGACTCCGACGAACGCGTCAAAGACCTAGGCTGGCGCAGCGCCCTCATTCGTCCCGAGTTGGGCGGCATGGTTGGCACCGTCGCGGTTTTTACGTTCTTCCTGCTCTTTGCCTTCGATAGTGGAATGTTCAGTCCGCAAGGTGTTCTTAACTGGTCCGTGGTTTCGGCTCAGTTCATGATCATCGCCGTGGGTGCATGCCTTTTGATGATCGCGGGCGAGTTCGACCTGTCGGTCGGATCAATGATCGGCTTTTCCGGTATGATGATCGCCATTTTCTCGGTCACCCTTGGCTGGCCAGTCTGGATGGCCATTCTGGTGACCTTCGCCATGGCCTTGGCCATTGGCGCGCTTAACGGGTTCATCGTCATACGAACCGGGCTGCCCAGCTTTATCGTGACGCTGGCCTTCCTTTTCATTCTGCGCGGCTTCACCATCTACCTGCCGCAGACCGTTGAGCGGAAAACGATCATTGGCGGGATCCGCGAGGCGGCCGAAGGTGATTGGCTTGGCGCCGTCTTCGGCGGAAAGATCCTGACGGGCTTTTTCGCCTGGCTCGGCAACAACGGTCTCATCGACACATTCGAGCGGGGGACACGCGCGGGAGAACCCGTCGTTGATGGCATTCCCATGCTGATCGTCTGGGCAATCGTTCTGGTGATCTTCGGCCATGTGCTTCTGACAAAAACCCGCTTCGGCAACTGGATCTTCGCGGCGGGCGGGGACGCAGAGGCCGCCCGCAACTCTGGTGTGCCCGTGAACAGGGTTAAGGTTCTGATGTTCATGTTTACCGCCTTCTGCGCGACGGTTTTTGCGACCTGTCAGGTGATGGAGTTTGGCTCGGCCGGTGCCGACCGGGGCCTTCTGAAGGAATTCGAGGCCATCATCGCCGTGGTCATCGGCGGTGCGCTTCTGACCGGCGGCTACGGCTCGGTTCTGGGGGCGGCGCTTGGCGCGCTGATCTTCGGGGTGGTGCAACAGGGCCTGTTCTTTGCGGGCGTCGAAAGCTCGCTCTTCCGGGTGTTCCTCGGGGTGATCCTGCTCGGGGCCGTGATTCTGAACACCTATATCCGTCGCATGATCACGGGGGAGCGGTAAGATGACCACGCCTACGACAAGAGAACCCATCATCCAGATGAAGAGTATCGAAAAGCACTTTGGCAGCGTCATTGCGCTGGCGGGCGTGTCGGTCGATGTCTTTCCGGGCGAATGTCATTGCCTTTTGGGGGACAATGGCGCGGGGAAATCGACCTTCATCAAGACCATGTCGGGTGTGCATCAACCGACGGCCGGCGAGATTTACTTCGAAGGCAAACCGATGCACTTCGATGACCCGCGTGACGCGATTTCAGCGGGCATCGCGACCGTACATCAGCACCTTGCGATGATCCCACTGATGTCGGTCAGCCGCAATTTCTTTATGGGTAATGAACCCGTGAAGAGCCGTCTCGGAATTCCGTTCTTCGACCATGACTATGCTGATCGCGTGACCATGGAAGAGATGCGGAAGATGGGCATTAACCTGCGCGGACCTGATCAGGCGGTCGGCACCTTGTCCGGGGGCGAACGGCAGACCGTGGCCATCGCCCGGGCCGTCCATTTCGGCGCCAAGGTTCTGATCCTCGATGAGCCGACCTCGGCACTTGGGGTGCGGCAGACGGCGAATGTGCTGGCGACGATCGACAAGGTGCGCAAGCAGGACATTGCTGTGGTGTTCATCACCCATAATGTGCGACACGCCCTTGCCGTGGGCGACCGGTTCACGGTCCTCAACCGCGGCAAGACGCTTGGAACCGCGCAGCGAGGACAGATCACCCCCGATGAGTTGCAGGATATGATGGCGGGCGGTCAGGAAATGGCGACGCTGGAGGGCTCTCTGGGCGGGACCGTCTGACGTCGTTCAGCTCAGAAGACGGCGTACGCGTTTCTAGAATGCCACGTCCACGCCAGGCAGTTTCAGACCGGTCATGAGGTCGCGCAATTCCTGCCGGGCTGCCACGTTGGAAATGTTCATCTGGCCCTGGACGCCGGCGTCCCGCAGATCGAGCAGCGTCAGTCCCCGCGGAAAGAGTTCGCGGAAGATCACCCGCTCGTTGAAGCCCGGGATCACGCGAAAGCCGATGCGCCGGGCGAGATCCGCGACGGCATCGCCCATCTTCTTTTTGTTGTGCATGTTCTGGGCCCCAAGCCGGTTTCGCAGGACAACCCAGTCGATGGGCGACAGCCCGGCCTGGCCGCGCAGCTGCCGGGCCTGCCAGACCATTTCCGAGTAAACACTCGGACCAAGGATCTTGCCGGTGTGCGGCTCAATACGGGCAAGTAGATCGAAATCGACAAAGCTGTCGTTCAGGGGCGTCACCAGCGTGTCCGCCAGCGAATGGGCAATCTGGCTGAGCCGCGTGTGCGACCCCGGGCAGTCTATGAGGATGAAATCGCAACGGCTCTCGAGGTCGCCAATCGCCACGGACAGCCGGTGATCCTGGGCGTTTTCGCCCGGCTGTAGCTTCGACGGATCGGCGTCCGGCAGGGGGCGATACTCGAACATCGGCAGGGCGATCCCATCACGCTCGCAGGTCACCCGCCGGTTCTCCACGTATCGTGCCAGCGACTTTTGGCGTAGATCCAGATCGAGAGCGCCCACCTTGAAACCCGCGCGCGCCAGAGCGGTCGCAATGTGCATGGAAGTTGTGGACTTGCCCGAGCCGCCCTTTTCATTTCCGACGACGATAATATGTGCCACGCCCTGTGCCCCTTTTTTGCCGACCTGGCGTCGTGGACCGGCAATTTGCACCACTATATGTTGCGCTTTGGACCTTGGGAAGTGTTCGCAGACCATCGTACTACAATTTGTGGAATTGTGCCGTCGCGGATGCCGACCCCCGTCGGGGCGGTTCATCGCACAGGTGAGCGATTTGGCGGTTTCGCCGCGTCAGCTGGGTCGCGTCAGCCGGCGTTTGGTCCGACGGTAGGCGGAGATGTGGTCAGGGACGTGTCGTTCCGGGCGACGGGAACCGGCGCTGCCGGAGCGGGCGCCGCGGGGGCAGGTGCTGGCAGCCATGACCGGCCGAGCGCCAGCTGGAGCCGAACAACGTCGATCGCCAGTTGGCGTCGCGCGTTGATCAGGTCGATCCGCGCGTTTGAAAAGTCCCGCTCGGCGCCGACGTAGTCAAAAACGGTCACTTCCCCGACGCGAAGCAATTCCGATACCAGATCGACGATTTCGGCGTTGAGACCAAGCGCCTTGTTTGCTTCCGCCACGATGCTGCGGGAGGCGCGGACCGAGGAGATTGAAACCTCGACTTCCTCAACGGCTGTGACCACCTGCTGGCGCCACTCCAGAAACGCGATTTCGGCCGCCGCTTCCTGCTGGTCAACCGCTGCGTTCAGGGCGCCCTGGTTGAAGATCGGAATGTTGATTCCGACGAAACCCGTACTCAGAGACCCGTCGGTGCCCGCGCCGCTGTCGAAGACGCCGATGTTGCCATTGATGGAAAGACTGGGGAACCGGGCGGCCTGGGCCGCGGTCACTTCGCGGATGGTCGCGTCGTAGTTCGCCTCGGCGATCTTGATCGAGGGACGATTGCGCAGGATGTCGGCCGGGATCCCGTGGTTGACGTTGACGACGGGTGAGGGGATCCGCCCGCGGCCCCGGTCGGTCAGTCCCGCCGGAACGCTGGTCAGGCCGAGAAGGCTGGCAAGCCGCCGCTGCTGCTGGATGATAGTTGCCTGGAGAACGGGGATGGCGCGCTGTGTCTCGACGACCAGCAGCTCAGCCTGGGTGACGTCGATCCGAGTGACGCCCCTTTGTTCGAATTGAACAAGCACGGCTTCCAGACTTTCGCGCCGCGTGGTTAGTTCGCGCTGACGCAGGGCCAGTGTTGCTTCGGCGGCCCGAAGATCAATATAGGTCGTTGCTACGTTGCCCACGAGAAGCCGCCGCGCCTCTTCTTCAGAGAACTGCGCGGCCAAGACGCGCCGTCGCGCGGCGTCCCGGCGGAATTTGCGACCGCCAAAAAGCCCGACCGTGGCGTTTACGCGGCCGTCTTCGAACTCCCGGTCGACGCCCGTATCGATGCGGCCGGCTTCGAGATCGGCGCTGATGTCTACGTATGGATCGGTGCCGCGAGCAATTGCGTCGGCTTCGTCCACGCGCTCGGTTGCCTGCAAAAGCGAGATGTTTTGCGCCAGGGCCTGGCGCATGATGTTGTCGAGCTCAGGATCGTTCAGGCTGGACTGCAGACTGCCCGTGTCTTTGACAGGCGTACCGGTTCCGGCGACCGAATACTGATCCGGCAGCGGAATATCGAGCTGTTTTGCATCTTCGGGGAGTGTGCAGCCGACCGCGAGGATCGGGATCAATGCGCATGTTGCACGCAACAGTGTTCGCCCGCCAAAAGTCGGTTTTGCCATCGGTTTCGCCTGCCTCGTCCAGGGTCACTGCCCCAGTTGTTTTGCTGAGCTATACCGCAAATGCCTCGGGTCGGGCATAGAAAATGGCACCCTGAGCGCCACTGAGACTAATTTGGCACAGAGGCGTGGCAGCGTCAGGAGGAGACCCAGTCCTTTGCCTGTGCGAACTCGTCCTCGTCAAAATAGCGGCTGTCTGCATTCAACGCCCGCGCCCCGATCTTTGCTGCCAGACGTTCCCAGGCCCGATTACCGACGATGGCGAGTTTGTCGATCAGCATGTGATGGTCGCGCACAAGCCTGTAGTGCTCACTCAGCGCGCCGAGCCCCTGCCACCCGTCGAAATGGCGCAAGTCCAAAAGTAGGCGGAACCGGTCATTGGCGCGGATAAAGGCGTTTAGGTCCTCGGTTTCTTCGGCGTAGATCTCGGCATCGAGTTGGCCTAGCAACGCCACATGCAAAACCCCATCTCCCAGATCCGTCTGATGGATGCTGCCGAGGGATTCCGAGAGCCATCGCTTGGCGTCATCCACTTCCTCCGGCGCAAAGACCATCACAGGGCAGGGCATCATGACGCTCAGGGCGCGCACTGTGCCCGTCACCCAGCCGGGCGGTGAGACGACCGCAATCCGGTCAAATCCGCTCCAGTGCGCCATGCCCAGCTTTGCATCCTCCTTCGCGGCGCCGAGCGTGAAGTCCGAGAAATCCGCATCCACGACCACCAGCAGGCGCACGCGGTCCGTCTCTTGCAGCGCCATCTCGATCGCGGGCAAGAGTGTTCCGGTGTAGTCTTCTTCGGTCACAACGCCGGAGAACGCGACCCCAATGGTGCCCTCGGGCAGGCCGGGAATGGTTTTGATCATGGGAAATCCTTGCGAAAAACGACGGTACTAGCATAACGCAGATCCGCCCAGATTTCGACGGCCCGCCCCCGGGTCTGCCACGACAAAAAAAGGCCGCCCATCCGGGCGGCCCTGTTCGGCAAAGAAAGGTAAGGCTTCAGAAGCCCAGACCTTCGTATTTCTTCTTAAACTTCGAAACGCGGCCGCCGGTGTCCAAGAGACGGGCGCCGCCACCTGTCCAGGCCGGGTGCACGCTGGGGTCGATGTCGAGCGCCAGCTGGTCGCCCTCGGCGCCCCAGGTGGAACGCATCTTGATCGTGTCGCCGTTGGTCAGCTTCACGTCGATGAAGTGATAGTCGGGATGCAGATCCTTTTTCATCTCGGCGCTCCTTAAGCTTCGGCTTTGGGCTTGTAGGTGGTATCTTCGGCAATCCGAGCCGATTTGCCGCGGCGCGTGCGCAGGTAGTAGAGCTTGGCGCGGCGTACACGGCCACGGCGGACGACCGTGATCGAGTCGATGTTCGTCGAGTGCAGCGGGAAAACCCGTTCGACGCCTTCACCGAAAGAAATCTTGCGCACCGTAAAGGACCCGGCGATGCCGTCGCCGTTCTTGCGGCTGATGCACACGCCTTCGTAGTTCTGCACCCGGCTTCGGGTGCCCTCAGTCACTTTGTAGCCGACGCGGACGGTGTCGCCCGCTTTGAAATCCGGAATTTCCTTACCGAGCGCAGCGACCTGCTCGGCTTCCAGTTCAGCGATCAGATTCATCTGACCCACTCCTATATCTGCTCGCGGTTGTTCCGCGAAGTTTGATGCCGCCTCAGAGCTCTTGGTCTTCATCCGGGTCCCTACCATGCGCTGCACAGTAAGCCCGCCAGAGATCAGGTCGTCGTTCCTTTGTCAGCCTTTCGGCCTCGGCCCGCTGCCAGGAATGAATATGTGAGTGGTTTCCGGACAGAAGAACTTCCGGTATCTCACGCTCTTCCCAGACTGCAGGTCGCGTATACTGCGGGTGCTCCAGCAATCCGTCCGAAAAGGACTCGTCTTCTGCTGATGCCTGATTCCCGAGCACGCGGGGTATAAGCCGGACAGAAGCATCGATCAAGGCCTGTGCCGCGATCTCGCCGCCGGTGAGGATATAGTCCCCGATCGACGCTTCTTCTATGCCGAAGTGTTCGATGACGCGTTCGTCGAGCCCTTCGAACCGTCCGCAGATCAGCGTGATCCCGTCTAGCTCAGAGTATCGCTGCGCGTCGGCCTGTGCGAAGGGTTTGCCGCGCGGACTGAGGTAGACGATGGGCCAGCGGCTGCGCGGGCGGTTTCGGGCCGGGCGATGGGCCTCGGTCAGGGCCGCGGCCATGACATCAGCGCGTAGGACCATCCCGGCGCCGCCGCCCGCCGGGGTATCGTCCACGTTCCGGTGTTTGCCCTCGCCAAAGCGCCTTAAGTCAGTGGTTCTTAGCTGCCAAAGCCCCTGTTCGAGTGCACGCCCCGTCAGCGAGGCGCCCAGCACGCCCGGAAAGGCCTCGGGAAAGAGCGTGACTACCGACGCGGTCCAGGCGCCTGCCAGCGAGGGGCGTTCCGTCATCAGTTCGCGCGGCGCCGCTGTGGCGGCAATAGACTTGCGCCCATGGGATTTGGTCGGCGTCTTCTTCATCGCCCAGGCTCTCTGGATGCGGTCAAGGCTTCTTTGCGTGCTTTCAGCCTCGCTTTGTTTCGGATCTCGCCGTTCAGACGCAGGTAGTCCGCACGTAGTCGCGGGCTGGGCCCGGGATTGGCGCGCTGGGCCGGGCGTAGGCCTTTTCGCGCCGCCGCCGGAATGTCCAGAAGATCAAGCGCCACTTTCGCGGGCCCAAAAGGGTGGGTGCCGTAGGCTTCCAGGCGGGCGGTGTGGACAGGGACCGGATGCAGCGCGTCTGCAATCCGGGCGGCCTCATCCACGAGGTCGATGCCGCCAAGCCGCGCGCGGAACGCGTCAAGGTCAGTCCGCAGGCGCAGGGATCGCAAAAGGTGCCCGTGCACAGACTGAAGCCAGTCTTCGGGCGCGCGCACAGTGTAGAGAAATTCAATCCGGGTCTCTGGACCAAAGCGACGCCGCAGTTCTGCATGAGCGGCCTTGGCCAGGGGCACTGCCGCCGGACCGTAGGAGGTGATCCACCGCCCGCCGATCTTCCGGTGGCCGGGCATGGCGCCACAGAAGGTTTCACGCGACAGGAGCAGCTTGGGTGTCACTGGGACGCTGCCAAGGAACATGCGGAACGCGCGACGAAAATTGGCCAGCCGCCAGGGAAAGGGCCGTTGCGCGTAGATCCGTGCCGCCGCGCCCGCATTCAAAAAGTCGGTTTTGCCATAGTAGGCGAGAAGCGCGGACAGCGCGGCGCGGTTTGACCGGAAGAAATCCTGCAGGCTCGAGGTTCCCGTTTTGTGGAAACCTGCGTGGACCAGCACATGCACCGGCTCAGTCATCGTCAAACAGCCCGTCGGGCGGGTCAACGATCAACCGCCCGCCCGAGATATCCACGGTCGGCACCACCTCGCGCGTGAAGGGCACCATGACGGTCGTGCGGGCACCGGGTACGTGCAGTTCCAGCAGGTCCGAGGCCCCGTGGTTCAGAACCGCCTTGACCTTGCCCAGGGGCGCGCCGCCGGTATCGAGTGCGGCGAGCCCGATGAGGTCGGCGTGGTAGTATTCGTCGTCTTCAGGCTCGGGCAAAGACGCGCGGTCCGCGTAAAGGCGGGTGCCCTTGAGCGCATCGGCGGCTTCCTTACTACCCACGCCGGACAGGCGCGCTGCAAAGCCGCCCTTCACCGGGCGAGAGATCTTTATCTCAAACCGCCTGTCGCCGTCTTCGGTTTCCAACGCGCCGTAGTCGCCAATGGCGGCGGGATCGGCGCAGAAGGATTTCACGCGCACCTCGCCTTTTACGCCAAAAGACCCGGCAATTGCACCGAGGCAGACCCGGTCAGTACCCATCACTCGACCCCTTCACAGACGCCGGACGCCGCAATGCGCCCGCCCCGGTCGAGGCAGGCATCAGTGACAGCGGACATCTGGAACCGCATCCCCGCCCAGAAAGACAGGGCGCACAGCGCCAGCGTGATGGACCGCCGGAGTAACCCGAGGCCGGGGATCATGCCAGAGGTCCAGCCAGCGGATTACCCCGCTGCCTGCTCCTCGGTGGCTTCCTCGGTCGCGGCCTCTTCGACGGGAGCCTCTTCAGCGGGGGCCTCTTCTTCGGCCGGCGCAGCAGCAGCTTCATCCGCGGCGGCGACCTTGGCGGCTTTCTCTTCAGCGCGTTCCTTGGCCTTCGTGCCGGGCTCGGCTTTCTGCGGGTTGTTGCGTTCTTTCTTGTCAACAACGCCCGCGGCTTCGAGGAAACGCGAAATACGGTCCGTCGGCTGTGCGCCCTGATCCATCCAGTACTGGACGCGCTCAAGGCCCATTTTCACGCGCTCTTCGCTGTCCTTAGGCAGAAGCGGGTTATAGGTGCCGAGCTTTTCAATAAAGCGCCCGTCGCGCGGCATACGGCTGTCGGCAGCCACGATCCGGTAGAAGGGACGTTTTTTCGAGCCGCCGCGGGCGAGTCTTATTTTCATTGCCATTGTTGTTCTCCTTTAAGAATGGCGTTGGGTGGGGCGCGAACGCCCTGCGTGCATCACGATGATTTCCGGTAAGCTTCGTGGTGGCGGATGACCTCCTGAATGATGAAGTTCAGGAAGGTCTTCGCGAATTCGGGGTCGAGGTCGGCCTCGCGGGCCAGATGTTCAAGGCGGTCGATCTGGCGGGCCTCGCGCGCCGGGTCAGACGGCGGCAGGGCGTGTTCGGCCTTGAGTTGTCCGACGGCCTGCGTGTGTCTGAAGCGTTCGCCCAGCGTGTAAACCAGGATCGCGTCCAGACGGTCGATGCTGGCGCGGTGGTCTTTGAGAAGCTCGGCGGCGCGGGCGGCGTCATCGGTCATTGGGGCGAGCCTTTCAGTTCGTAGCGGAAGACGTGGGCGAAATTGTCCGGCGAAAGCGCCGTTTCGAGGTGCCCGTCGCGAGTGCCGCCCAGCCGGGCGATCAGCGCTTCGGACCGGACGTTGCCGGGCAGGACGTAGCTGACGAGGTGGGTAAAGCCCAAGGTGTCGCGGGCATAGCCCATGGCGGCGCGCGCGGCCTCTGCGGCATATCCGCGGCCTTCGCCCGTCTCGGTGAACATAAAGCCAAGTTCGGGTTCCTGGTCGCCTGGCTCGAACCCGATCAGCACAAAGCCAAGGACTGCACCGGTTCCGCGGTCCACCACGCTCCACGCGCCGTGGCCGCGCCAGAGCCATGTGGCCGAAAGCTGGACGAAATCGGCCCAGGCGGCATCGCGCGTGAACGGACCGCCAATGCCCGCGCCGCGAGGGCCGGACACGATGTCGAGGTGCACGGGGAAATCCGTGATCTCCGGCGCCCGCAGGATCAGGCGTTCGGTCGCCAGTTCCGGGATCGCGCCGCGGATTCCGGCCGCAATCTCCGCGCCCTTGCCCGCGGGCGCCGCTTCGTGGGGCAGCGGGTTCATTCTGACACCTCGCTTGGTGCGGGATGCCGCCAGATGGGCATATCGCCGTAAGTGTCGTGGCTGAAGACCCCGTCCTGTCGGCAGCCCATGCGGCGCGCCAGGGCCGCTGAACGCGTGTTTTCTGGCGCGACAAGGCTGATGATCGTGGACCAGCCGAGCGTGTCGTAGGCATAGCGGCGCGTGGCCAGAGCCGCCTCATAGGCAATGCCCTTGCCTTCGGCCTCTTCAAAGACCGTCCAGCCGATCTCCGCCTCGGGCCAGTCATCGGGGTGGTAGATGCCAACAACGCCCAGGGGCGCATCGGAAGTCTTGTCAGCCACAATCCACCGCCCATAGCCGCGCAACTGCCATTGGCCGATGATGCTGCTGAGCATAGAGAACGCGTCGGCGCGCGAGTTCGGCCCGCCCACATGGCGAGACCGCTCCGAGGCGCGGTAGCGGGCGTATGCGTCAAAGTCGTCCATGCGCGGCAGGCGCAGGCGCAGGCGGTCGGTTGTCAGTTCGGGGATGCGGAAATCTGGGGTCATGGCGCGATGACCTCCGGGGCGGGATGGCGAAAAACAAGGTCATCGTCGCCCGGTGCGACCGCCGCCGCGTCATGGGTGCAGCCAAGCCGTTCAGCTAGTCGGATCGACCGCGTATTGTCGCGGTGGATGTAGCTGACCGCCGTGTCCCAATCGAGCACCTCATAGGCAAAGCGCCGCGCGGCCTCTGCAGCTTCCCGCGCGATGCCGGTGCCTTCGGCGTCTTCGGACCAGACGGTCCAGCCAAGCTCGCGCTCCGGCCAGTCCGCCGGGTGCCAGGGGCCGGCCATGGCCAACGGATTGTCGCAGGTCTTTGTCTGAACGACAAACGACCCAAAGCCACGCAGGACCCACATGCCCGCCACATGGCAGAAGGCGCGCCATGCCACGCCCGTTCCCCTGTCAGACCCGCCACCGATAAACCGCGCACGACGGGACAAGTAAAACGGTTCCCAAAAGGCATAGTCCTCAGGCCGCGGGGCGCGCAGGATCAACCGTTCTGTTTCCAGGATCGGTGTGTTTGTCAGCGCGGGTGTCATTGCAGGGCCTCCGGTGCGGGGTGCCGGAAGACAAGGCAATCGTCGCCCTCGGGTCGCGGGGCGTCCGGGTCGAGCACCGCGCCAAGCCGCTCGGCCACAGCGATGGACCCGGCGTTTTCGGCGCTGCAGTAGCTGACGATACTGCGCAGACCAGCGGTGGCGTAGGCGTAGGCGCGCAGGGCCGCGGCGGCCTCGGTCGCATAGCCTTTGCCCTGGTAGCCGTCATAGAGGAACCAGCCAAGCTCGTGCTCGGGGAACCGAATGCCATGGGTCAGGCCAACTTGTCCCGCGGTTTCGCCGCCCACTTCGATCATCAGCGCTCCATAGCCGAAAAGCGGCCAATGGGCGGTATCGTTGCAAAACCAGCACCACGCGGTGTCGCGCGACACCGGGCCGTCCATATGGATCGAGCGCTCGGACGCCAGAAAGGCCGCGTAGGGTTCGAAATCAGATGGTTGGAGCGGGCGCAGGCGCGTTCGCCCGGTCTCAAGAACCGGTGCCGCACCGCCACACATCGGCGTGTCCGCAGGATATGTGCTGCGCGCTGTCACTTCTTCTTGCCGAACCCGCTGAGACCGGGCGGCAGTTGCGCACCCCCGCCGGGCAATCCGGGAAAGCCCGGCGGCAATCCGCCCGCACCGCCCGCACCCGGCGCGCCGCCAAGCTGCTTCTGCGCCGCGTCAACCTCGGCCTGACTTGGCATACCGCCACCCATGCCGGGCATCTTGCCGCCAAAGAGCCCGCCAAGCTGGCGCATCATGCCCTTTTTGCCCATCTTCCCCATCTTCTTCATCATGTCCGACATCTGCCGGTGCATCTTGAGAAGCTTGTTGAGTTCCGAAACCTCGAGCCCGGCGCCGGCTGCGATCCGTTTCTTGCGGCTGGCTTGCAAAAGCTGCGGGTTTGCGCGTTCTTTTTTGGTCATCGACTGGATCAGCGCGATCTGTCGGCGCAGAATCCTATCGTCAAATCCCGCATCGGCGATTTGCTTTTGCATTTTTCCCATGCCGGGCATCATCCCCATGATGCCTTCCATGCCGCCCATCTTGAGCATCTGTTCGAGCTGGCCGCGCAGGTCGTTCATGTTGAACTGACCCTTCTGGAAGCGCTTCATCATGCGCTCGGCCTGCTCGATTTCGAGTGTTTCCTGCGCCTTTTCCACCAGGCTGACGATGTCGCCCATTCCCAGGATGCGGCCTGCAATCCGGCTGGGGTGGAATTCTTCCAGTGCGTCCATCTTTTCGCCGAGACCAACGAATTTGATGGGCTGGCCGGTGACCGCGCGCATGGAAAGCGCCGCGCCCCCGCGTCCGTCGCCATCCATCCGGGTCAGAACAACGCCGGAGATGCCGATCCGCTCGTCAAAGTTCTCGGCCGTCGTCACGGCGTCCTGGCCGGTCAGACCGTCGACCACCAAGAGCGTTTCGCGCGGCGCGGTCACATCGCGCACCGCCTCGACCTCGGCCATAAGCTCTTCGTCGATCGACAGGCGTCCGGCGGTGTCGAGCATATAGACGTCATAGCCGCCAAGCGTCGCTTGTTGCTTGGCGCGTTTTGCGATGTCGACCGGCTTTTGACCCGCGACGATGGGCAGGGTGTCCACGCCGATCTGCGTGCCGAGGATCTGAAGCTGTTCCATGGCTGCTGGACGGTTCACGTCGAGCGAGGCCATCAGGATCCGTTTGCCGCTCTTCTCGGTCAGGCGTTTGGCCAGTTTCGCGGTGGTCGTTGTTTTGCCCGACCCCTGGAGGCCGACCATGAGGATGGATGCGGGCGGGCTATCAATTTTCAGCTCGCCGGGATCTTCATTGTCGCCTGCCAGCACATGGACAAGTTCGTCATGGACGATCTTGACGACCTGCTGGCCCGGGGTCACCGATTTCGTGACCGCCTGACCGGTGGCCTTTTCCTGCACCGCCTTGATAAAGCCGCGGGCCACGGGCAGCGAGACATCCGCCTCAAGAAGTGCCACGCGCACTTCGCGCAGCGCGGTCTTCACGTCATCTTCCGAAAGCGCGCCCTGTTTGGTCAGCCGGTCAAAGACACCCGACAGGCGTTCGGAGAGGTTTTCAAACATGCCTGGCCCTTTCGACCTTTCGTTTTCGTAACGATCCCAAGATAGGGACCCCGGCGCACAGCCCGAAGCCGAAGCCAGAAATGCACCCGTGGGCGCAACGCGCTGACGGGTGGCGATCCTGATCTCGTCAGGACCGGAAGACTTGGAGCCTCCGGGATAGATGCGGCGATTACGCTCCGTGGCGGCGCGAGTCAAGCCGCGCACCGCTGATTAGGAAAGAGGCGCCCGCAAGAGAATAAGCCGAAACTGCCACATTTTGACTAAATGTGGCAGCGAAAAGGCGGGATTCCTTAGTTTTGCCTTAATCTCGCCTCAATGCGGCGCGTTTGTGGACACGTACAGGTTGCGAGTTGAATCAGTTTCCTCACATTCCCGGAGTTTGCTGCCCGTGCTCCTGAAACCTGCTGTCCGCGTCGCGCGTGGCTTTTCTGCTGCCCTGCGTGTCGTCCCGAAACCCGCTTCGCCCTTTCTGGTCGCGACCCCTGGCGATGGCTCTGCCTTCCGGCGCCTGAGTTTACTCGCCATCGTCGCCGTCGCCTCTTTCCAGCTCTGCGAGTCGATGCTGGGCCACGGCGTCTCTGCATTCGATACATCTGCCCTGCACGACCGGTCCCCGGCGCGGGTCGCGGCCCTGCCGCCGCAGCGCGACATGCCTCGCGCCGCCGCGCAGGACTTCATGCTTGGCCAATGGGACCCCGACAATGGATCCATTCTGGGCGCAGTTGTCTTCAGCGCCCCGACCGAAATACAGGCCGCAACGGTACACCCCACACCACAACCCGACGCGTAAGCAAAACTCAAAAAGGCACCCCGAGCAGCCCTTGCGCCCGTCAGCCCTGCAGTTAGGCTGGCGGGCGCAGTCATTTGCAAAGGGCCGAAACCGTGTCGTCTCCAATCCCTGTTTTCGATGGTCACAACGATCTGTTGCTCAAACTCATGGGCGCAGGAGACGGTCGCGAGGCGCTCTGGCTGAAAGGCGAGGGCAGCGGGCACCTTGATCTTCCGGCGATGCAAGCGGGCGGATTTGCCGGCGGGCTGTTTGCGATTTTCGTGCCGCCCAAAACAGATGGGCCGCCGCCGGATTTCATGGCGCTCATGGCGAATACGCCCTACGACATCGCCCTGCCTCCGCTTATGACACATGATGCCGCGCAGGCCACGGCGCTGACGCAAGCGGGGCTTCTCTACTGGATGGCGCGCACGGCGCCCGATGGGTTCGAGATGTGCACGGATGTTGCGCAAATCCGCCGGGCCATGGCGGCGGGCAGGGTTGCCGGGGTTCTGCACATGGAAGGGGCGGAGGCCATCAGTCCGGACCTCGACGCGCTATACCTCTTCCACGCAATGGGGCTCCGTTCGCTCGGGCCGGTCTGGTCACGACCGACGATCTTCGGTCATGGCGTGCCGTTCCGCTTTCCAGGCGATCCTGACACGGGTCCGGGATTGACAGATCTTGGCAAGGATCTGATCCGGCTTTGTAACGAACTGGGGATCATGGTCGATCTAAGCCATCTTAACGCCGCGGGCGTGCGGGATGTGGCCGCAATCTCTGACGCGCCTCTGGTCGCGACCCATTCGAATGCCCATGCCGTTTGTCCGAGCCCCCGCAACCTGACCGACGATCAACTGGCTATGATCCGCGAGACCGGCGGAATGGTTGGTCTGAACTTTGCGACCTTCTTTCTGCGTCCCGACGGGCGCAGGTCGCCCGATATGGATTGGGACCCGATCCTGCGCCACCTTGACTATCTGATCGAGGCGCTCGGGGAAGGTCACGTGGGTCTGGGGTCTGATTTCGACGGGTGCGTCCTGCCGAAAGGGATCGGCAGTGTGGCGGGTTTGCCAGCGCTCCTGACGGCGCTCGCCGAGCACGGGTATGACGAGGCCCTCATTGCAAAACTCGCACGCGAGAACTGGCTGGGCTGTCTGGAGAGAAGCTGGAAAGCCTAGGCCGCGCGCCGACGGGTGCCTGGCGCGCGGGGGAGTCCCGAAAGTGGATCAGGCCGCCGTCTGAAGGCGTTCGACGTCGTCGTTGGCGGACTTCAGCGCAGCGTCAGCGTCCATCATCAGTTGGTCAGCTTTTATCACCTCGACATCGGTGATGCCTATAAAGCCGAGGAAGTGCCGCAGGTAGCCCGATGCGAATTCGACGTCGGAGCCAACCGCGGTGCCGCCCGTGGGAATGACGACGATGGCGCGCTTGCCTTCGAGAAGACCGACGGGCCCGTTTTCAGTGTAACGGAAGGTGGAACCGGCGCGCGCCACCAGATCAACCCAGGCTTTCAGGGCGGCCGGGACGGAGAAGTTGTAAAGCGGGGCGCCAATGACGACTACATCTGCCGCCTTGAGTTCGCCCACGAGGCGATCGGACAAGGCGAGCTTGTCGCGCTGAGCGTCTGTGCGGTCTTCGGCTGGCGTGAAGTTCGCGCCGACCCATTCTTCATCAATGAGCGGTACGGCATCCGCGAGATCGCGGGTGATCACGGTCTCGACGCCGCCTGCCTTGAAGCGTTCGACGATACGGGCAGTGAGATCGCGGGAGACGGACCCTTCTTTGCGGGCAGACGCATCGATGTGCAAAACGGTGGACATGCGCTTGTTTCCTTATCGGGGGCCGGGTGGCTTTCTGTGCTTGATGGAGGCAAGGTATTCTATGCGCCTGTAGAGTAAATTCTGCCGATTACGCTAAAAGATGTGCGAAAATGCACATGGGTGTAATTCGGAAATTTGCACGGTCATTGAACATCCGCGCAGACTCTCCGTATAACCGCACAGGATTGGGGTAATCGTTCGCGAAAGGGAATGCCATGTCGCTGGACAACTGGGATGAGGTGCGCACGGCCTATCACGTTGCCCGCATGGGCACGGTGAGCGGCGCGGCAGAGGTTCTGGGCGTCCACCATGCCACCGTAATCCGGCACGTCGATGCTCTGGAGGCACGTCTTGGCACAAAGCTCTTTCAGCGGCACGCGCGCGGCTACACACCCACTGAGGCGGGCGAAGACCTGCTGCAAATCGCCCAGACTACCGATGACCAGTTCACGCAACTCGCCGGGCGCTTGCGGGGCCGGGGCAATACTGTGTCGGGTGATCTGGTGATCACGTCGCTTTCCATCCACTCCCAGCTTCTGACGCCGGTCCTGAAACGCTTTCGCGACGAGCATCCCGAGGTCGTGGTCCGCTACCTAACCGGCGACCGGGTTTTCCGGCTGGAATACGGCGAGGCCCATGTGGCCGTGCGCGCCGGGAATGCACCAGACCAGCCGGACAACGTGGTGCAGCCGTTCATCCGCCAGCACTACGCGCTTTATGCCACGCAGGAGTATCTGGCCAAGCACGGCACGCCGAAAAGCGAAGAAGACCTGCAGAACCATTATTTCGTGGGCCACGAAAGCCGCGAGAACCGCGCGCCGTTTAACCAGTGGCTGGTCAAAACCGTGCCCGCCGAGCGTATCGTTTTTCGCTGTGTCGAAAGCCGTGGACAGTTGGATGCGATCCTGTCGGGGGCGGGCATCGGATTTGCACCGGTCTGGGAGTCTCCGGTGTACCCGCAGCTTAAGCAGGTCATCCCGCCCAAGGATGAATGGTCGTCACCACTCTGGCTGGTCACCCATGTGGACCTGCACCGGACGGCCAAAGTGCAGTCTTTCCTCAAGTTCCTGAAGGCCGACGCGCGGACATGGGACGATTCCTGGGGTGCACGCTGATCTAGCTGCCACTGCCGTCTTGCAATTGTTCCTCGGCCAGAAACCGCTCGAACGCGTCGAGGTTGATCGCCTCGAACTGACCAAAGGACTGCATCCAGACCGAGGCGTCTTTCAGGGCGTCGGGTTCCAGCTTGCACCACTTTACGCGTCCACGCCGTTCCTGGCTAATCAGACCGGCGCGTGTCAGAACGGTGAGGTGCTTGGAGATCGCGGCAAGGGACATCTCGAAAGGCTCGGCCACGTCGGTGACGGCCATGTCATCCTCGAGAAGCATGACGAGAATGGCCCGGCGCGTGGGATCGGCGAGGGCTTGAAAGACGGTGTCCAGCGCATCGGTCATGGGCCCGGGATGCCGCGGCGGGCCGCAATAGTCAACCAGATGGTTGAATATGCTGCGGGCTTGACCGTGCGGAGGCCGCTGTTTGGGTGCGGCAAATAATATAATAAAAATAAATATTTACGGGAATTTCTGCGCCGCAACAGACGCGTTGACTCTCAGGGCCCCGGTTCATACTGTCCGCCCGACTTCCGGAAGGGGTGTGTCCATGGGTGGCCCGTCTGAAAAAGACCGGCTGGAGCGGCTGACGGCGCGGATCGACGCGGCCAAGGCTGAGCGGGCGCCGAAACCCCGGACGGAAGAGCACCATAGTCAGGCCGAGATTGCCTGGCGCATGGTTCTTGAGCTTGTGGTCGGTCTGATGATCGGCTTTGGCATGGGATACGGGCTAGACGTACTCTTTGGGACGGTACCGATATTCCTTGTCATATTCACGTTTCTGGGCCTGGCGGCCGGCATCCAGACGATGATGCGCACCGCCAAAGAGGTTCAGGCCAAACAAGAGGCGGCCCAGCGGGCTGGCGAGGACAAGGAGAGTTGAGCGATGGCGGATGAAGCCCACGGTGGCGGGATTTCGATCAAGCCGATGGACCAGTTCATCGTCAAGCCGCTCTTCGGCGGTGACACGATCCACTGGTACACGCCAACGAACGTAACGCTCTGGATGGCCCTGGCCATCGGGGCCGTGGCGCTTTTGATGGTCCTGTCCACGCGCGGGCGGGCCATTGTGCCAAGCCGCGGACAGTCTATCGCGGAACTCGCCTACGGCTTTGTCTACAAGATGATCGAGGATGTGACGGGCAAGGACGGCCTTGTCTACTTCCCTTATATCATCACGCTGTTCCTCTTCATCCTTTGCGCCAATTTCCTGGGCCTTATCCCGCTCAGCTTCACAACGACCAGCCATATCGCGGTGACCGCGGTTCTGGGCGTCTCGGTCTTCGTGGCAGTCACAGTGCTGGGCTTTGTGAAGAACGGACCGGGGTTTTTGTCGCTTTTCTGGGTTGAAAGCGCGCCGCTGCCCTTGCGTCCGGTATTGGCGATCATCGAGCTGATCTCGTACTTCGTGCGTCCGGTCAGCCACTCGATCCGGCTTGCTGGCAACGTCATGGCCGGTCACGCCGTTCTGAAGGTGTTCGCCGGTTTTGCCGCGGTCACCTGGGTCGCGCCGATCGCGATCCTTGGCATGGTCGCCATCTACGCGCTCGAAGTTCTGGTGTCCTTCATCCAGGCTTACGTGTTCACCATTCTGACGTGCGTCTACCTCAAGGACGCGCTGCACCCGCATCACTGATCAAGACGAAATCTTCCAACCGTAAGGAGTATAGGGACATGGAAGGCGATATCGCACAAATGGGTCAATTCATCGGCGCAGGTCTTGCTGCCATCGGTTCCGGCGCTGCCGCTATCGGTGTGGGCCACGTTGCCGGCAACTTCCTGGCCGGCGCGCTGCGCAACCCCTCTGCCGCTGCCTCGCAGACCGCGACGCTGTTTATCGGCATCGCATTCGCCGAAGCGCTCGGCATCTTTTCGTTCCTCGTCGCACTTCTGCTGATGTTCGCTGTCTAAGCGGACCGAACGAGATACTCCTTACAACCTCGCGGGCGCCTTAAAGCGCCCGCGCAGGACAGACCGAACCGCCCCAGGGGGATACAATGGCCAACGAACAGGTCGTCGAACCAACGGTCGCCGCGGAAGTCGAAGCGGGTATGCCGCAGCTCGATTTCTCGACCTTCCCGAACCAGATCTTCTGGTTGGTCGTTACGCTTGTTGTCATCTATCTCTTGCTGACCCGCGTGGCACTGCCGCGCATCGGTTCGGTTCTCGCGGAACGGTCGGGGTCGATCACCAACGATCTCGCTGCCGCCGAGGAATTGAAACTCAAGGCCGTCGAGGCGGAACAGGCCTATGAGAAAGCACTGGCAGACGCCCGCGCCGAAGCGCAGCGGATCGCTGCAGAAGCCCGCGCTGAAATCCAGGGCGAGCTCGACGAGGCAACCGCCAAGGCGGACGCAGAGATTTCCGCGAAGGCTGCCGAGTCCGAAAAGGCCATCGGCGCCATTAAGGCCGGTGCGCTTGAGAGCATTCGCAGCGTCGCAGGCGAGATCACCGGCGACGTGATCGGTGCCCTGGGCAGCACGGCTGATGCCGATGCCGTCTCGGCGGCGGTCGACGCCCGGCTGAAAGGATGATGACCATGCGTTTTGCAGCTTTTGCCGCCGGTCTCCTGGCCGCCTCGCCCGCCCTTGCGGCGACCAAGAATATCTTTTCCGGTGACTTCTATTCGCTGTCGAACTCCGACTTCGTGGTGGTCATCGCCTTCGTGCTTTTTGGGGGCGTGCTTTACTACTTCAACGTGCCGTCGATCCTGATGGGCATGCTGGACAAGCGCGCCGAGAACATCGCCAAGGAGCTCGAAGAGGCTCAAGCGCTGCGCGAAGAGGCGCAGACGATCCTGGCGTCCTACGAGCGCAAATCGCGCGAAGTCAGCGAACATGCGGACCGGATCGTGGTACAAGCCCGTGAGGAAGCACAGGCCGCGGCCGAGAAGGCAAAGGAAGACCTGAGGCTGTCCATCGAGCGGCGCCTCAAGGCCGCCGAGGATCAGATCGCGTCGGCAGAGGCCTCGGCCGTGAAGGAAGTACGGGACCGCGCGGTCGAGATCGCCATCGCTGCTGCCGGTGATGTTCTGGCTGGTAAGATGAACGATGCCGAAGCGGCGCGG
>JBCDED010000072.1:0-20279 GCA_039179985.1 Pseudomonadota bacterium | reverse complement strand
CCCGCCGGGCGCGCAGGCCCTTGACGACCGTCGCGTGCCCGTTCCCGCACCGCCTCCGGGCCAGCCCCAGCTCGCGGATGCGCCCCGACGCCAGCGTCGCCGCGACGGCCGTGGCGGCCACGCGCCCGCCGGCCATGGCGTAGTAGATACCTTCACCCGAAGACGGCGCCACGACCCCGGCGGCATCGCCCGCCAGCACCACATCGCGCCCGTTGTCCCATTTCTTCAGCGGCTCCAGCGGGATCGGCGCGCCCTCGCGGCGGATCGTCTCGCAGTTCTCAAGCCCGCTTGCCACGCGCAGGTCGCGGGTGGCTTTCTTCAGGTCTACACCGTCCACGCCCGTGCCCATGCCGACGCTGGCCTGATCGCCGTGGGGGAAGACCCAGCCATAGAAATCCGGGCTGATCGCCCCGTCATAGACAACGTCGCAGCGCATGGGATCGTAGGCCGCCGTGGGCTCGGGTGCGCGGATAATTTCGTGGTAGGCGATGACATAGGGGATCTTGTCGCCGCCCGGCACTTCGGCGCGGGCAACATCCGACCGCGCGCCATCGGCGCCGATGATCAGGCGCGCGGGCAGGGCGCGCTCTTCGCGGGTGGCCTTGTCTCGGTAGATGACCGACGAACCATCCGCGTTGCGGTCGATCCGCAGGAAGGTTCCGGTCACGCGCGTCGCCCCGGCTTTGGCGGCGCGGTCGCGCAGGAACTCGTCAAAGTACTCGCGGTCGACCATGCCGACAAAGCCGTTTTCGATGGGGATGTCCACCTGCCGCTGTGTGGGCGAGATCATGCGCGCGGTGTTGACCTTGGCGACGATCTGGCTGTCGGGTATGTCGAAATCGGCAATCAAGCGGGGCGGGATGGCGCCGCCGCAAGGCTTGATGCGACCGGCCCGGTCCAGCAGCGCAACCCGGTAGCCCGAGCGCACAAGGTCTTCGGCGGCTGTGGCTCCGGCCGGGCCGCCCCCGACGACGACGGCATCGTATCTCATGTCATTCTCCCGGAACCATGGCACCGGACGGTGCGTTGCGTTTGCCCTCCATAATGGCCAGGGCAACCCCGGCGGAGGCGAGATAGAGGAAGGCTTCAAAGAGGAAGACGCCGGCGAAGGCGGCGGCATCCTCGGTCATGATTCGGCGCAAAAGATCGACCGTGGCGGCGCCGAAGAGCCCGCCAAATCCGGCGGCGATGGCCTGCGCGGCGCCCCAGAGACCCATGCGTGTGCCTTCGCGAGCGCTGCGGCCCTGTCCGGCCTCAGCCATCATCGCGCCGATGGCGGCAACCGCAAAGACGCCGTTGAAATAGCCCATTGCGACTACGGCGGGGACCAGCGGCGCCCCCGGGCCCATCGATCCCATAACACTGATTATGGTAAGACTAAGCGCCGACCCCACACAGCCCGCCACGACCCAGGCCCTCAGCGAGCCAAGCTTGAGGCCAGTGGCGGCAATGCCTACCGTCACCATCCCGAGGAAGACGCCGCCATTCTGCGCGCCGGCAAGCGAGGTCGACTGCCCTGGCGTGAAGGCAAAGACGAGACCAGCGTAGGGCTCCAGGATCAGCTCCTGCATAAAATAGGCAACCATGGAGAGGAATACGAAGAGCGTGAAGTTACGCGCGCGGCGTTCGGCCCAGATCTCACGCAGCCCATCCAGAAGCGGTGGCGCGTCTTCGGTCGGGGCAATCATCCCGACCTGGCGCTCGATTCCCCAGACCGCCAGTGCCGTCATGGCGACAGCGCCAAGGGTGACGAGGGTCACGATCTGCATCAAAAGCGCATGGGAATAGGGATCAAGCAGCGCGCCCACGGTACCCGCGGTCACGGCGATACCGGCGATCATCATCAGCCAGGTGATCGTTGCAGCGGCGGCGCGCCGCCGTGGGTCGGTCGCGGTCGCCAGCAAGGCCAGAAGCGAGGTGCCCGAGGCGCCGACACCCAGACCGATCAGCGCGTAGGCAAAAATCGAAACGGAGAGCCCGAGCAAAAAAGACATCTCGAAAAGCAGAATTGCTGCAGTGGCCAGGAGCGCACCGGCGCCAAGCGCTGCCATCCCGCCGATGATCCAGCGCGTGCGGCGGCCGCCGGTATCCGAGCGGTAACCCCAGGTCGGTCGGGTGATCTGGACGCCGTAGTGCAGAGCCACCAGAAATCCCGGCAGGCTGGCGGGCAGCGCCAGTTCCACAACCATCAGCCGGTTCAGGGTCGAGGTTGTCAGAACCACGATCGCGCCAAGCGCCATTTGCACAAGGCCAAGCCGGACGATCTGAACCCAGGTCAGCCCCATGTCACACCCCCGGAAGGCCGCGCAGCGCGAAGGCCGCAACCATCATACCGAGAACGTAAAGCGACACACCGGCGCCGTTGTACCAGGGGGCCCGGCCCTTCGGGTCCCGCAGCAAGACGCGCATGGCGGCGAACTGACCCGCCAGTAATGTCAGAACGGCCAGCGCGAAAAGCGGGCGATCCCAGAGGAAAAGCAGGCCAACAACCGCGACCTGCGGCACGACCATGACCCAGCAGGCAATGCGGGCTGCGCGGGCGGGGCCAACCACAACCGGCAGCGACCGGACGCCGGTCACCCGGTCGCCCTCGAGGGCCTTAAAATCATTCAGCGTCATGATGCCGTGAGCGCCAACGGCGTAAAGCGCAGCGATCGTGACGATCTGCCAGGAGGGCGCGCCCGCCGACAGAACCGCCGCGCCGGTGAACCAGGGCAGGCCCTCGTAGCAGAGGCCCACGAGGCCGGGGCCGAGGATCGCGGAACGTTTCAGGCGCACCGGTTCTGCAGAATAGGCCCAGGCCGCGAGAACGCCGAGGACAGTCGCGCCAAAACCCCAGGGCCCGAGGAATGACCCGAGGATCAGGGCGACCCCGCTCATGGCCAGTGCGATCCACAGCCCCCAACGTCCGGGAATCCGACCCGACGGAATCGGGCGGTGCGGTTCGTTGATGGCATCCACGTGGCGGTCGCACCAGTCGTTGGCCGCCTGGCTCATCCCGCAGACGACGGGGCCAGCCAGCAGAACACCGAGCACGACCAGGTACCAGCTTTCGGCGATCGGCTGCCCGGTGGAAACGATTCCGCAGAGATAGGCCCACATGGGTGGGAACCACGTGATTGGCTTGATCAGCTCCAGCGCCGCGGCTGGCGCGGGCAAACGCCCCATCTGTAAATCTGTGCTTACAGTCATGTGTAAATTCAACACGACAGATCGCGTGCGCGCAAGCGTTTTAGGCCGCCCGCGACAGAACGGAGCAGCCTTCAGGCGAAGTCTTTGGGATCAGATGATCAGTTGTCGCCGTCGCGGGCGAGCAGCCCGTATTTTCTGAGCTTCACGTAGAGGCTCTGACGGGACAAGCCCAGCATTTCGGCGGCGGCCACGCGGTTGTTGCGAGTCAGGTCCACTGCGGTTTCGATGCACATGCGTTCGACCACATCCGTGGTTTCCGCGACGATGTCCTTGAGGGTTGCAGAGCCCACCAGTTCCATCACGCTGCGCCCGGGTCCATCGCTGACGGTCAGCGAGGCAGACCGCGCGGCCTCGGCCCGGCTGGCATCGCGGATCACGAAGGCGACCAGCGGCACGGGACGGTCCTTGAGGTAGCTGGCGGAGATCTCCACCGACACCTCGGTGCCGAACTCGCTGGTGAGTTTTGTAGCGTAGAGGCGCATCTGGCCGGTTCGAACCGCGTTCTCGACCAGCACTTTCATGTCGACGCCGCCGCGGATCAGATATTCGGATAGCGGACGGCCTGTGACAACACTCGGCTGCGCCGCATCCACAAGGTCTAGGAAGCTCTCGTTGGCGCCACGGATCAGACCGTCGGTGTCCGTAAAGACCACAGCGTCGATTCCGTGTTCGTAGAGGTCCTGAAGGTTGAGCGACAGTTCGTCCGAGACATCGGAACCCTGCTCGGATGTTTCGAGCCGGCACATCAGATACCGCTCGCCCGCGGCTCGGAAAAGGCTGGGCTTCAAAGACAGACGCTTGCGCGACCGCCGCGCCACCAGATCAGCGCCGGTGCCGGATCCGGCGGCGGCTGCACCCTTCAGGCTTTCGATGAACTCGCCCCGGCGGCGGCCATCGAATTCCTGCGCGAAAGCCGCGCCGATCAGCTCTTCCCGCGTGCCACCAAGAAGGGCGCAAGCCTGGCTGTTGAGGTCCGTGATGCGCCCGGCTTTCTCGGAGACGTACACAATAGCGTCGCGCGTCGCTTCCATGAGGACGCGGAACCGCGTGTCGGTCTCGCGCTGCTGTTCATAGTCGCGCTCCAGCGCGAGTTGCGCCTTCACGAGCTGCTGCTGCATCTCGGCGATCGGGCGTAGGTCACGCCCCAGCATCAAAAGCGCCCCGTCCGGTCCGATCCGGTGGAACGAATAGCGGATGGGGAATTCCCAGGTCGCGTTGTCCGAATGGTTCAATTCGACCGCGCGTCCGTTGTCTGTCCCGTCCTGGAAGGCGGTCAGTTTGCTGTCGAGTTTCGGAACGCTTTCACTGGTCAGGAAATCCCGGATGTTCTGGCCTTCCCAGTGGTCGAGCTTTCCAAACGTGCGATGATTGGGGTTGATCAGGACAGACAGGACAGCGCCCTCATCCGATACCACAACGGCGATATCTGACGCGGTCGAGATGATGTCGCCCAGAAGATCCGGAGCAATCAGCGGAATCGATCCGCTGTTCCAGTATTTCGTCCCGCGAGACGTCACCGTTTGCTCCGGGAATGAGGACGGGTTCTGCGCATCCGCTACGCCTCGATCGGAGGAGTAGTCACGCCGCGGTCTGGAACCTTCAAACCACACAGCCGCAATGCCTCGTCGGGGTCGTTCGTAACATAGTCAGCACCGGTTAATGTCTTAACGTCCTTTTTCTGCTCCAGGACCGACCCACCGAGTAAGATCGGGGGCGCATCCTCAGTGCCGTTGCGGATAATCTTCACCAAATTGCGTAGCGATTCAAGGGTTTCACCACCCGAAGCTGATATCATTGCCGCATCGTAATCACCGGAGTCGATGATCTGTGCAATTTCACCGTCGCTCTGCCCCAGGCTGAGCCGCACCACGACACCCCGCCGGCGAAAATGGGAACTGAGCACCAGCGCGCCGAGCGTGTGAAATTCGTTGCAACGCACAGCAATCAGGACGTGGGGCGCGTTCTGCGGCACGACTACGCCCGCCAGGATTTCGTCAGTCATCTCGCGCAGCATCGCCTGCAAGCGCGCAGCGCCGATGGTCACATCGGCAAAGCTCAGGGCATCGCTGCACCAGTCCTCGCCCAGCTTGCGTGCGGCCGCAGGAATCAGCACCTCGGTGATCTCAACCGGATGGATATCGAGCGCGGCAAGCTCTGCCATCATGCGCGCGCGCGCCGTCGCGTCGTAGTCGCGCACGGCGTCACACAGACGGTCCACAAGTGACCTGAGGCGCGCGCTGTCTGAAAGATGAGATTTCTTGGCGACAATAGACAACACAGCCGACGCAAGAGCATCGACATGGGGGAGCCGTGCCGGCTCCTCTTCGCGTTCGGCCTTATGCGGGCCGTTGTCCATTTTGTGCCAATCCTTCTGCCGTCACGGAGGCGAGAGACAGAAACACCGCTCCGCGAGTAACCGTTTTGGCGTGATTGTAGTGTCCTCCTTCTATTTGGGAATGTCAAAGAGAATTGACAGGCTCGGGTTGTCCGGGTGCGCGGATTCGCCGCCCCGTCCGCGAATTCCCTTTGCCGCAAGGGTGATTTCACACCCCAGCCACTCGCTTTCCTTTGGAGAACCTGTAAACCAAGCCGCAATCAAAAGTGTAAGTTCTAATTGACACTCTGTGGATCTGGGTCGTAGCTTTCCTTACGCGGTGTCTGTCAGGAGACTCGGACATGTCAGTTCGGCAGCCCGGGGGGTCTGTGCCCTCCGGACTCTACTCGGCGCAAGAGCGCGCCCGCCGGGACCAGACAATCTGGACCACGGTGCAGGGTGTGCTGGCGCCTCTGCAATTTCTTGTCTTCCTGATCTCGCTCGCCCTTGTTCTGAGGTA
This sequence comes from Pseudomonadota bacterium, assembly GCA_039179985.1. Classification (GTDB taxonomy): domain Bacteria; phylum Pseudomonadota; class Alphaproteobacteria; order Rhodobacterales; family Rhodobacteraceae; genus JBCCMQ01. Next base: position 14,253 of record JBCDED010000072.1, on the reverse strand, counting down.
TCTCACCACCGGCGAGGGTTACATTGCCGCGACCGTGTCTATCGTCGTGAAAACGGGCTTTCTCTACGCCATCATGGTGACTGGCGCGATCTGGGAAAAGGTCGTCTTCGGCCAATACCTCTTTGCGCCCGCCTTCTTCTGGGAAGACGTCTTTAGCTTCGCCGTCATCGCGCTGCACACGGCCTATCTCTGGGCGCTCTGGACAGGGGCCCTGGGGCCGCAGGGCCTGATGTTGCTGGCCCTCGCGGCCTACGCCGCATACGTGATCAACGCGGCGCAGTTCCTGATCAAACTGCGGCAGGCCCGCTTGCAGGGGGCCGTTGCGGCATGAGTGAAACCGCTCAGAACCCGGTGGCCCAAGGCTGCCTTGGCGCACCGGTCCTCAAGGAGCGCGGACAGCACGAGGTCTTCTGCGGGCTGACCGGGATCATCTGGCTGCACCGCAAGATGCAAGATGCCTTTTTCCTCGTCGTGGGCAGTCGCACCTGCGCCCATCTGCTGCAAAGCGCGGCGGGGGTCATGATCTTTGCCGAACCGCGCTTCGGCACCGCCATTCTGGAAGAGAAAGATCTGGCCGGTCTGGCCGACGCCAACGAAGAACTCGACCGGGAAGTCGCACGGCTACTGTCACGCAGATCTGACATACGGCAGCTGTTTCTGGTCGGGTCCTGCCCGTCCGAGGTGATCAAGCTGGACCTCGCCCGCGCAGCAGAGCGGTTAACACGGCAATTCGCACCCCATGTGCGGGTGCTGAACTATTCTGGGTCCGGCATAGAAACGACCTTTACTCAGGGCGAAGACGCCTGTCTGGCCGCCATGGTACCGGAACTGGCCGAATCGACCGCACATCAGCTTTTGGTCGCCGGGGCGCTGCCGGATGTTGTGGAAGATCAGATGCTGGGTCTGCTGACCGACCTCGGCATTGAAGGCGTTTCCGTTTTGCCGGGGCGCCGCGCGGACGCCGATCCGACGGTCGGACAGAACACGCTGGTCGCCTGCACCCAACCCTTTCTTGGCGACACGCTGGCGGCACTGGAACGCCGGGGCGCCCGCCATATCGCCGCGCCCATGCCCTTTGGCGAAGAGGGCACAACCGCCTGGCTCTGGGCCATCGCGCAGGAATTCGGCGTTTCGCGCGAGCGGTTCGACACCGTGACCGCCGCTCCCCGCGCCCGGGCGCGCAAGGCCATCGCCGCGCAGGCGGAAACGCTGGCCGACAAATCCGTCTTCTTCTTCCCCGACAGCCAGCTTGAAATTCCACTGGCGCGCTTTCTGACACGCGAATGCGGGATGCGAGCCATCGAAATCGGCACGCCCTTTCTGCACCGTGCCCTGCAGGGCCCCGACCTCGGGCTGACTGCCGAAGGCCCCACAATCGCCGAAGGCCAGGACGTGGAGCAGCAGCTTGACCGCGCCCGCGCGGCGCGCGCCGATCTGACCGTCTGCGGACTTGGCCTCGCCAACCCGCTGGAGGCCGAGGGCCTGACCACAAAATGGGCCATCGAGCTCGTCTTCACGCCCGTGCATTTCTACGAACAGGCCGGCGATCTCGCCGGGCTCTTCGCGCGTCCCCTCCGTCGTAAGGCCCTGACCCGGCAGGACGTGCCTGCATGAAGCTGACGGTCTGGACATACGAGGGCCCGCCCCACGTGGGCGCCATGCGCGTCGCCACCGCGATGAAAGGATTGCACTACGTCCTGCACGCACCCCAGGGCGACACCTACGCCGATCTGCTGTTCACCATGATCGAGCGGCGCGACCACCGCCCGCCCGTCACGTACACCACGTTCCAGGCCCGCGACCTCGGCGCCGATACCGCCGATCTGTTCAAGCGCGCCGCGCAAGGCGCCTACGACCGCTTCCGGCCCGAGGCGATCATCGTCGGCGCCTCCTGCACTGCCGAGCTGATCCAGGACGACCCAGGCGGTCTTGCCGAAACCATGGGTTTGCCTGTGCCCGTGATCCCGCTGGAGCTGCCGAGCTATCAGCGCAAGGAAAACTTCGGCGCTGACGAGACGTTTTTTCAGATCGTTCGCAGACTGTCCCGCGATGCGCCGCGGACGCCAGAGGTCACCTGCAACATCCTCGGACCCACAGCCCTCGGCTTTCGCCACCGCGACGACGTGGAAGAGGTCTCGCGCCTCTTGTCCGAGATGGGCATCGCCGTGAACGTCGTGGCGCCCTTTGGCGCGACCCCCGCCGATATCGCAGAGTTGCCGCGCGCCCATTTCAACGTGATGCTCTACCCCGAGACCAGCGAGGCCGCCTGTCGCTGGCTCGAACGTAACCACGGACAGCCCTTTACCAAGACGGTGCCAATCGGCGTCGGAGCGACCCATGATTTCCTTGATGAGGTCGCCGGGATAACGGGGCTGCCAAAGCGGGCGGACGACAGCCGCCTGCGCCTGCCGTGGTGGTCGGCCTCGGTCGACTCGACCTACCTGACCGGCAAGCGGGTCTTCCTTTTCGGCGACGGCACACACGTGAAAGCCGCTGCTCGGATCGCCCGCGAAGAGATGGGGTTCGAGGTCGTCGGGCTCGGTTGCTACAACCGCGAAATGGCCCGGGACATCCGCGCTCTGGCACGGGACATGGGACTCGAGGCGCTCATCACCGACGACTACCTCGAAGTCGAACGCGCGATTGAAACGCTGGCGCCGGAACTCATCCTCGGCACGCAGATGGAGCGCCACATCGGCAAACGGCTGGGGATCCCCTGCGCCGTGATCTCGGCGCCTGTGCATGTGCAGGACTTCCCCGCGCGCTACTCGCCGCAGATGGGCTGGGAAGGCGCCAACGTGATCTTTGATACCTGGGTGCATCCCCTGGTGATGGGTCTCGAAGAGCATCTTCTGACGATGTTCCGCGAAGACTTTGAATTCCACGATGCCGCCGGTCCCTCGCACCATGGCGGACACGCACCGCGCAGCGCACCCGAGCCGCAACCGGCTGAGGCGCGCGATGACAACGTGATCTGGCTGGCCGACGCCGAGAAGGAGCTGCGCAAGATCCCCTTCTTCGTGCGCGGCAAAGCCCGCCGCAACACCGAACTCTTCGCCGTGGAACGCGGCGTCGCCGAAATCAGCGTCGAAACCCTCTACGAGGCCAAGGCCCACTATGCGCGATGACGTGCATATCAGCGGGGGGCGCCTCTCCGGCTACCGCGTGGCGATTGTCACGCTTGATGCCCACGCAGCAGGCCCTGCCACACGCGCCCTGCCCCGGCTTGAGGGCGATTTTCCGGGTCTGTGCGTCTCGGTTCACTCCGCCGCCGAATGGGCCGAAAACCCTGCCGCCCTGCAGGCGGCGAAAGACGACGTTGCCGAAGCGGATATCGTGATCGCAAACCTTCTCTTCATCGAAGAGCACGTGCGCGCGATCCGCCCCAGCCTGGAGGCCCGCCGCGCCCACTGCGACGCCATGGTGGGGATCATCGCCGATCCCTCGATCGTCCAGCTGACCCGGATGGGCGATCTCGACATGACCAAACCCGCCTCCGGCGCGGTCAAGCTGCTCAAGCGCCTGCGCGGGTCGAAAGCGCCCTCCGGCGCCTCTGGGGCCAGGCAGATGCGCATGCTGCGGCGGCTGCCGAAAATCCTGCGCTTTATTCCGGGCAAGGCGCAGGACCTGCGCGCCTGGTTTTTGACCATGCAGTACTGGCTGGGCGGCTCTGACGACAATGTCGAAGAGATGATCCGCTTTCTGGTCTCGCGCTACGCCTCCGAGCCGTCGTGGAAGCGTGCCGAGGCAAAGGCGCCGGTGGACTACCCCGATGTGGGTCTCTACCACCCCGGCCTGCCCGGCCATCACATTACCACTGACCCCGCGGACCTGCCCCGCCCGAAGGGCGCAAAGGCCACGGTCGGTCTGTTGATGATGCGGTCCTACATCCTGGCCTCCGACACGGCCCATTACGACGCGGTGATCACGGCCCTGGAAGCGCGCGGCATGGCCGTCGTTCCTGCCTTTGCCGGCGGTCTCGACGGTCGCCCGGCGATCGAGCAGTTCTTTCACGCAAAGGGCACAGCAAAGATCGACGCTCTGGTCTCGCTGACCGGTTTCTCGCTGGTCGGCGGCCCGGCCTATAATGACAGCGATGCCGCGGTAGAGACGCTCGGCGCGCTCGACGTGCCCTACCTCGCCGCGCACCCGCTGGAATTCCAGACCCTGGAACAGTGGACGGCCAGCGCGCAGGGGCTCGGACCCGTGGAAACCACCATGCTGGTCGCACTGCCCGAACTTGACGGCGCCACCAACCCCACCGTCTTTGCCGGACGGCACGGTCGCAAGACCTGCGATGGTTGCAGCGAGAACTGTGCCTCGCTCAGCGATTACCGCGCCATGGCGCCCTGCCACGAACGGGTGGAAAAACTGGCGGCGCGCACGGAACGCGCCGCGCTTTTGCGCAAGGGCGCCCCAAAAGACCGCCGTGTCGCCATCGTGCTCTTCGGTTTTCCGCCCAATGCCGGGGCCATCGGCACCGCCGCCTATCTGTCGGTCTTCGCCTCGCTCTTCAACACGCTCCAGCGGCTCAAGTCCGAAGGCTATGACCTGGAGATGCCCGAAAGTGTCGAGGCCCTGCGCGCCGCCGTCCTGACCGGCAATGCCGAGCGCCACGGAACCGAAGCCAATGTCGCCGCCACCGTGCCCGCCGACACGCTTGTCCGCCAGACACCCTGGCTGGATGAGATCGAGCCAGTCTGGGGTCCGGCACCCGGACGCGTGCAGTCGAACGGTCAGGGTGTCCACATTCTGGGCGCCGAGTTTGGCAATGTCTTCGTCGGTGTACAGCCCGCCTTTGGCTACGAAGGCGACCCGATGCGCCTGCTTTTCGAGCGGGGATTCGCGCCGACGCACGCCTTCTCGGCCTTCTATCTCTGGCTCAAAAACCAGTTCCGCGCCGATGTGGTCCTGCACTTCGGGATGCACGGCGCCCTTGAATTCATGCCGGGCCGCCAGACCGGTCTCGGCGCCGAAGACTGGCCCGACCGGCTGATTGGCGATCTGCCGAATGTCTACCTTTACGCCGCCAACAACCCGTCCGAGGCAACGCTGGCCAAGCGCCGGTCGGGTGCGGTGACCGTCACGCATCTGACACCGCCCTTGGCGGCTGCGGGGCTTTACAAGGGGCTCGCGGACCTCAAGGACAGCCTGACGCGCTGGCGGGAAATGGATCCGGCGGACGCGTCCCGCGCCGATCTGGAAACCCTGATCGAAACCCAGGCCGAAGCGGTCGATCTGGGCGGGACCGCGCCGGACAAGCTCTGGCTGACGCTTCTGGAAACCGAAGACGCGCTGATCACCGACGGCTTGCACGTGGTCGGCACACCGATGTCGGCAGAGCAAAAGGCCGAGCACCTCGCGGCCCTGCCGGACGACGACCCGGAAGTACGCGCGCGGACCGCGGAACTTCTGAGCGAGGACCACGAATTGCCCGCCCTGATGCGCGCCCTTGGCGGGCACTATATTCCGCCGGTCCCGGGGGGCGATCTGATCCGCTCGCCCGAGGTCCTGCCGACAGGCCGCAATATCCATGCGTTTGACCCATTCCGGATGCCCACGGCCTTTGCGCTGCGCGATGGCGCGCGACAAGCGCAGCTGCTTCTGGACACTCACAGCCACCTGCCCCGCAAGGTAGCGCTCGTGCTCTGGGGCTCTGACAATATCAAATCCGACGGCGTCCCTATCGGGCAGGCACTGGCGCTGATGGGGGCGACACCGCGCTTTGACAGTTACGGGCGGCTGTCCGGCGCCGATCTGATCCCGCTTTCCGAGCTTGGCCGCCCGCGCATCGACGTGGTGATGACGCTGTCGGGTATCTTCCGCGATCTCCTGCCGCTTCAGACGCGGATGCTTGCCGAAGCCGCCCTGAAATGCGCCATGGCCGAGGAAGACCCGGCGCAGAACTTCATTCGTGCCCATGCGCTGGCCTATGCCGCCGAGATGGATGTCGACCTGGAAACGGCAGCGCTGCGCGTTTTCTCGAACGCAGAAGGCGCCTACGGCTCGAACGTCAACCACCTTGTGGACAGTTCCGCTTTTGGCGACGAGGACGAACTGGCCGACGCCTATGAGGCCCGCAAATCCTTTGCCTACGGTGTCGACGGCAAGGCCAAGAACCACGCGGCGCTTTTGCAGAAGGCGCTGAAAAACGTTGACCTGGCCTATCAGAACCTTGAATCCGTGGAACTGGGCGTCACATCGGTCGATCACTACTTCGACACGCTGGGCGGCATCGCCCGTGCGGTGAAGCGCGCCAAGGGCGGGCAGGACGCGCCGGTCTACATCGGCGATCAGACACGCGGCACCGCGAAGGTCCGCACGCTTCAGGATCAGATCGCCCTTGAGACCCGCAGCCGCAGCCTGAACCCCAAGTTCTACGAAAGCCTTCTGACGCACGGCCACGAAGGCGTCCGCCAGATTGAAGCCCATGTGACGAACACGCTCGGCTGGTCGGCGACCACGGGCCAGGTGGACCCCTGGGTCTACCAGCGGATTTCCGAGACCTTCGTTCTGGACGATGACATGCGCCGGCGGTTGGCTGAGTTGAACCCGACCGCCAGCGCCCGCATGGCCGGACGGCTCCTGGAAGCCACCGACAGAAACTACTGGTCCCCCGACGCCGACACGCTCGCCGCGCTGCAGGACGCCGCCGACGAGCTTGAGGATCGCATGGAAGGGATCGCAGCGGAGTAATGACATGAGCCCCCTCGACACCAAGAACCCGCCCGCCGCGCTGGCAAATGCCCGCGAACGCGAAGGCTTTGCCCGCCAGAGCCCGCCGGTCCTGAAGGGCGAGGATGGCGAAGGGTCGCTGCAGGTCCATCAGGATGCCAACCTGAAGATCGAAGGCGCGCAGGTCTTTTCGGTCTACGGCAAAGGGGGTATCGGCAAATCGACGACCAGTTCCAATCTGTCCGCCGCCTTTGCCAAGCTGGGCAAGCGTGTCCTGCAGATCGGCTGCGACCCCAAGCATGACAGCACCTTCACACTGACCGGTCGCCTGCAACCCACTGTGATCGACATTCTCAAAGACGTGGACTTCCACGCCGAAGAACTTCGCCCCGATGACTTTGTGACCGAAGGCTGGGGCGGCGTGCAATGCGTAGAGGCCGGCGGCCCGCCCGCGGGCACCGGCTGCGGCGGCTACGTGGTGGGCCAGACCGTCAAACTTCTCAAGCAACATCATATGCTTGAAGACACCGACGTGGTGATCTTCGATGTTCTCGGCGATGTGGTCTGCGGCGGCTTTGCCGCGCCCCTGCAACACGCCGACCGCGCTGTGATCGTCACTGCCAACGACTTTGACTCGATCTACGCAATGAACCGGATCATCGCCGCCGTTCAGGCGAAATCGCGGAACTATGGCGTGCGGCTCGCCGGCTGCGTCGCGAACCGGTCGAAAGACACCGACGAGATCGACCGCTACTGCGACACGGTCGGCTTTCGACGCATCGCCCATATGCCCGACTACGATGCCATCCGCCGGTCGAGGCTGAAGAAAAAAACACTCTTCGAGATGCCCGATGACGACGACATTCTGGCAGCCCGCGCCGAATACATCGCGCTCGCCCAGACCCTCTGGGCCGGAACAGAGCCTTTGGCGCCCGCCCCCCTGCCCGACCGCGATATCTTTCAGCTTCTGGGGTTCGACTGATGTCCTACATGGATACTCGCACGCAGGTTGAGACCTATTTCGACAGAACCGCCACCCACACATGGGCGCGCCTGACCTCGGATGCGCCGGTCTCAAAAATCCGCCAGACTGTACGCGAGGGCCGCGACGCTATGCGCGCGCTGATGCTGTCGCGCCTGCCAGCGGATCTCACCGGGGCACGGGTGCTCGACGCAGGCTGCGGCGCCGGACAGATGACCCGGGAACTGGCCGCGCGCGGCGCCGAGGTCGTGGCCGCCGATATTTCGCCTCAGCTTCTGAGCATTGCAGAAAAGCGGCTGCCAACCCGGCTGCGCGATCACGTCTCCTTCGTCACCGGCGATATGCTCGACGAGGTGCTTGGACGCTTTGACTACGCCATCGCCATGGACAGCCTGATCTACTACGCGCGCGCGGATCTGCAAGCGGCGCTGGAGCGTCTGTCCGCCCGGACCGAACGGCGCGTCGTCTTCACCGTACCACCGCGCACGCCGTTCCTCATGGCCTTCTACATGGCGGGCAAGCTCTTTCCGCGCAGCGACCGCTCGCCCCGCATGGTGCCTCAGGACCACCGCGCCCTGAACAAGGGCGTCGCGGCAGAGATCGCCCATGTCGGCCGGGTTTCGCGTGGCTTCTACATTTCGGAGTGTCTGGAAATTCCGCGATGATCCTGACAAAGGCGCATATGAGAACCCTGCCGCTGCGGCTATTGCCGTTCTCGGATGCGGCGACCGAGGATTTGCCCCTCGGCCAGCTCCTGCGCCTGTCGCTCTTTCAGATCTCCGTGGGCATGGCCAGCGTCATGCTGCTTGGCACGCTGAACCGCGTGATGATCGTGGAACTCAGCGTCCCGGCCTTCCTCGTCGCCTTCATGGTGGCGCTTCCGGTGCTGATTGCGCCCTTCCGCGCGCTTCTGGGCTTCCGTTCCGACACCTACCGCAGCGCCATCGGCTGGAAACGCATCCCCTATCTCTGGTTCGGCTCGATCTGGCAGATGGGCGGGCTTGCGGTGATGCCCTTCGCGCTGATCGTTCTGTCGGGCGACACCGAGCTTCAGGTCCCCTTCGCGGGCGAGGTTCTGGCCGCGCTCGCCTTCCTGATGACCGGCCTGGGGCTGCATATGACGCAGACGGCGGGTCTGGCCCTGGCTAGCGACCGCGCCACCGACGAAAGCCGCCCCCGCGTGGTGGCCCTGCTCTATGTGATGTTCCTCATTGGCATGGGGATCTCCGCCGTCATCATCGGCACGCTTCTGCGGGATTTCTCGGAACTGCGCCTTGTGCAGGTGGTGCAGGGCGCCGCGGCCGCCACGCTGATCCTGAACCTGATCGCGCTCTGGCGGCAGGAACGGGTCAACCCGATGTCAAAGGCCGAACGCGCCGCCCCCCGGCCGCGCTTCGCCGATGCCTGGGCGGATTTCTCGAAAGGCGGCTCCGCCGGACGGCTGCTGGTCGTCGTGGCCCTTGGCACCATGGCCTTCAACATGCAGGATGTGCTGCTTGAGCCCTACGGCGGCGAGGTTCTGGGCCTCAGCGTCAGCGCCACCACACTGCTGACCGCCACATGGGCGGCCGGTTCGCTCGTGGGCTTCGGCCTTGCGGCCCGCTGGCTGAAGCGCGGCATCAACTCTTACCGCATGGCCGCGCGCGGATGCCTTGTGGGCCTTGCCGCCTTCTCGGCGGTCATCTTCTCCGATGCCATGCACTCGCCCACGCTCTTTTTCATCGGCGCCACAGCCATCGGTCTGGGAGGCGGGCTCTTCGCCGTCTCAACCCTGACCGCCGCCATGGCCATGCCCGCCCGCGGTGTCGCAGGCCGCGGACTGGCGCTCGGGGCCTGGGGCGCGGCACAGGCGACCGCCGCAGGCGTCTCTATCGCCCTGGGTGGCACCATCCGCGATATTGTCGCCTCCCTCGCCAATTCCGGCGCGCTCGGCAGCGCCATGGATACAGCCGGTGCTGGTTATCAGGTGGTCTACCACCTCGAAATCGGCCTGCTCTTTTTCACCCTTATTGCGCTCGGGCCACTCGTCCGCACAGTCCGCGCGCCCAACCCCGGCCCGGAGACGTCCGGATCGGATCCTGGAAAATTCGGCCTAGCCGAATTCCCCACCTAACCCCGCGGAGGACAAACCATGGTAGGTGTAAACATCGTCGGAAACATCGATTTTGCGAGCGTCGCAATCTGGATGTTCTGGATCTTCTTTGCGCTCTTGATCTTCTACCTGCAGACCGAGAACATGCGCGAAGGCTACCCGCTTGAAGACGAAGACGGCGGCCCCGCCGCCAATCAGGGCCCCTTCCCGCTGCCCAAGGAAAAGACCTGGAGCCTCCCACACGGACGGGGCGAGCGCACGGTGCCGGACGGCAAACCCGAAGCGCGCGATCTGGCGCTGGCCAAGACCGACAAGGCACAGGGCGCACCTTTCATGCCTACGGGCGACCCGATGGCCGACGGTGTCGGCCCGGCCTCCTGGGCGCCGCGCCGCGACGTGCCGGAGCTTGACGGCAAGGGCCACCCGAAAATCGTGCCCATGGCCGGTCTCGAAGCCTTCTCTGTCTCCGCTGGCTATGACCCGCGCGGCATGAAGGTCGTCTCGGGCGACAGTAAGGTCGTCGGCGAAATTACCGACATGTGGGTCGACGAGCCGGAACAGCTGGTCCGCTACCTGGAGTTCAAACTCGACAGCGACGGCAGCACCCGTCTGGTGCCCATGCAGATGGCCAAGGTCACGAAATCGAACCTGCTCATGGGCCGCGACCCCTTCGTCAAGGTCCGCTCGCTTTACGCAGCGCAGTTCGCAGGCGTGCCCAAGACGGCCTCAAACACTCAGGTCACCCTGCTCGAAGAGGACAAGATCTGCGGCTACTACGCCGGCGGCACCCTCTACGCGAGCCAGGAAAGGCTGGATCCGGCCATCTGAGCCGGGCCCGCCTCCGCGAAGAAAGGAGCGTCCCATGTCACACGATGATTTCGCGTTCGAGCCAATCCCGGGTCTGCCCGGACGGCCGCCCAAGGGCGAAGACATCCTGTGGCAGGGGCGCCCCGACGCCCTGGCTCTGGCGCGCGAGGCGCTGCTTCACAACTGGGTCATCGGCTACTTCGTACTGCTCGCCGTCTGGCGGGTTCTCGCAACCTCGGCCGACTATCCCATCGGCGTCGCTCTTCTCAGCGGCCTGCCGTTCCTCGGCCTCGGCGCCATCGTGGCGGGTCTGCTCTACGCCTTTGCCTGGGCGCAGGCGCGCGCGACCGTCTACACGATCACCACCGCCCGGGTCGCCATGCGCATCGGCGCCGCCCTCTCGGTGACGCTGAACCTGCCTTACAACTGGATCGGCTCCGCGGACCTTGACCTGCGGAAATCGGGCACCGGCACCATCGCCCTGAAGACCTTGGGAGAAACGCGCATCTCTTATCTCGTCTGCTGGCCCCATGTCCGGCCCTGGCGCATGGCGCGCACCCAGCCCGCGCTCCGCTGCATCCCCGATGCGGCGCGTGTCTCGAAACTTCTCTCCGACGCCGCCGAAAGCCGGCTCGCAGCCCCGCAACTCACCCGGCGCCCGGCAGAAGCCGCAGAGCCTGCCGACACCCCCGGCGCCCTGCCCGCCGAGTAAGCCCCGACCAACCCCTGCCGCAAAGGGACAGACCCAAGGACGACGCTGCCATGACCGACCAGACGCAACAGACCCCGATCCCCCAGCGAATCCCGATGAAACGGGAGGGCGAACTTGTGCCCCGCATGCTCCTGCGGTTGATGATCCTTCTGGCGCTGTCCTCGCTCGCCCTCGTCACCCTCGCTGTGCTCACCGACCGCCCCCATGTGGGCGTGCCCCAGGACGGCCCCATCGCCGCCGAACGTCTGATCATCCTCGACGGCGACCGCTCGGGTGCCGTGCGCGTCCGCGCCGCAGACGGCACGCTCATCGCAGATATGAGCGAACGCCAGGCCGGCTTTATCTCGGTCATCTGGCGCGGCCTCGACCGCAAGCGCTTTGTCGCCGGCACAGATCCCGCCGCACCCATCCGCCTCGTGCGCTTTGAGGATGGCCGCGTGGCGATCATCGACCCCGATACCGGCTGGCGCACCGATCTCAATGCTTTCGGCACCGCCAACAAGGCCGCCTTCGACGGCCTTATCGACTGAACCGCAACCAGAACCAAAAGGGGACCGCAACCCATGGGACTACTGACCAAGGACTTTGAAATCGCACCCTGCGAAGTGGAGGTCAGCCACCGCTTCGAAAGCCTCCATGCGCATGTGAAATTCCTCAACGGCGCCATCGTCCACCCCGGTGACGAAGTGCAGGTGCAGGGCCCGCCCGTCATGGCGCCCTACGGCGAGGTCGTGCGCGAAGAACGCACCGCGCGCATCGTCCGCGCCAGCGCGCTCGAACGCCTCTGGACCCGCCTCACCGGCGATTTCGAGGTCATGGAGCTCTGCGAGTTTTCCTTCTCCGAGGAGGTCACCCTGTGAACATGCACGCCAAACACACTGCCGACGCCACGACCGTGGAAGAAGGGCTCGCCATCCAGGAAGCCCAGGCCGTCCACGATACCGACACGGCGACCGCCGTGGCCATGCAAAACACGCTTCTGACGCCGCGCTTTTATACCACCGATTTCGACGAACTCGACGCCGTCGACGTCAGCCCGGTGCGCGAAGACTGGGACACGCTTCTTGAGCAGATGGACAGCGACCCCAACAAGGGACATTTCAAGAAGAACGAAGACTGGGATGATGTCGACTGGGACGGCATGGATCCGGTCCTGAAAAAAGAGTTCATCGACTTCCTCATCTCCTCCTGCACCGCCGAATTTTCAGGCTGCGTGCTCTACAAGGAAATGAAGCGTCGCGGCACCAACCAGGACATCACCAAGCTCTTCCAGTACATGGCCCGGGACGAGGCGCGCCACGCGGGCTTCATCAACGACGCCCTGCGCGAGGCCGGCGTCGCCGTGAACCTCGGCTTCCTGACGCAGAAAAAGAAATACACTCACTTCCGGCCCAAGTTCATCTACTACGCCACCTATCTCAGCGAAAAAATCGGCTACGCCCGCTACATCACCATCTTCCGCCACCTGGAGGCGCACCCCGAGCACCGCTTCCACCCGATCTTCAAGTGGTTCCGCGAGTGGTGCAACGACGAGTTCAGCCATGGCGAGGCCTTCGCGCTTCTCATGAAGACCGACCCGAAACTGACCTCGGGCGTCAACGTCTGGTGGATCAAATTCTTCCTCACCGCCGTCTACGGAACCATGTATGTGCGCGACCACCAGCGTCCGGCCTTCCACGAGGCCCTCGGCGTCGATACCGACTGGTACGGGCAAGAGGTGTTCCGCAAAACCTCGGAGATCTCAAAACAGGTCTTCCCGATCACCCTCGACATCGACCATCCGCGCTGGATGCCGACCCTGAAGCGCCTGCAAAAGGCCAATGCCGATATCGATACCGCCACCAAGACCGGCGGCCTGTCGGGCGCGCTGGCCGGCCTGTCGGCCCGCACCCGGGCCGCCGCGGCCTTCCTGTCGCTCCTGACGATCCCCGCGATCCCGAACGACGTGCCCGCAGAGACCCGACTGGAGCCCGCCTATTGACACAGGCGCCCACCATCGCCCCCGGCACCCGGCTTCTTTGGTCGGGCAATACTCTCGGGGGGCGGCCCGCAAGGCCGGAGGGGGGCAGACAGCCCCCCTGCCCCGCTCCCCCGCGAGGCGCGACATGCTGAGCGCGCCATGGATCGCCGCGCTCCTTGCGCTCTTTCTCTGGTGGTTTTCCACCGGGGCGATCCTCTGGCGCGTCCGCACTGCCGACCGCGCGGGCGACAAGGCGCATGCGGGTTCTGTTCTGTGGTCGCTGCCGCTCCTTGCGGCAGGTCTCTACGGTCTCTGGGCCACCCGCAGCGATCCCACCACCACCGGCGTCTATCTCGCCTTTCTCTCTACCCTAGCGGTCTGGGGCTGGATCGAGCTGTCGTTTCTCTCGGGCGTCATCACCGGCCCCAGCCGCGCGCCCTGCCCACCCGACATCCGGGGCCCCGAGCGCTTCTTCCGGGCCTGGGGCACCGTCGCCCACCACGAACTGCTGCTGGCCCTCGGCCTGCTCGTCGCCCTCGCACTCATGAGCGGCGCCGAAAACGCCTTCGGTTTCTGGACCTACATCATCCTCTATGCCGCCCGGATTTCCGCGAAACTGAATCTCTTTCTCGGGGTGCCCAAAATCAACTCCGAATTCCTGCCGCTCACGCTGACTCATCTCGACAGCCACTTCCGCAAGCGCCCGGTGGGCTGGTTCTTCCCGGTCTCGGTCTCGCTTCTCAGCTTTGCCGTAGCCTGCTGGCTCAAAGGGCTGTGGACAGCGCCCGACGCGCCCGCCGCCGTGGGCTTCGCGCTTCTGTCGACCATCACGGCACTGGCGGTCCTTGAACACTGGTTCATGGTGCTGCCGCTGCCCGACGAAAAACTCTGGCGCTGGATGATCCCCGGCCCGAGCTGGGAAGAAAAGAGGCGGTCGAAATCCATGGAAGAGGGTCCCCCTAGTCAGTGATCTTGTGGTTCGTGCTCGGGCCGGGGATCATCCAGCGCCAGAGTTTTTCGTCGGG
>JBCDED010000071.1:0-20862 GCA_039179985.1 Pseudomonadota bacterium | reverse complement strand
CAAATTCGACAGCCTGCCCATTGGCGGTTACGGCGCCACGGCTTACGGGCTGCGCTGGCGCATCACAAAGTCAGTGGTCGCAGGCGGGCGAAGCCAGAAGCTTGAAGCCGAAGAACTGGGCGGCCCTGATTATATCAGCTTCAACCTCTACCGGCTGGCGACGGGCCAGAGCCTGCTTAAACCCTGCGAGATGCCCGCCGAGAAGGTGATCGGCTTCGTCATGGAGGTCGTGGCGGACTAAGGGAATTCATGCCCTTGACGTTTTCCTGGTTTCTGTTATTTCTCTCGTACCAGAAATGAGTGGAAATTATGAAGCTCACACCCGCCATGCAAGACTTCATCCTCCACTGGGGGGAAATGGGCGCTAAATGGGGCACCAACCGCTCTGTGGCGCAGATCCATGCGCTGTTGCACATCTCTCCCAAGGCGCTGGCGGCCGATGAAATCTGCGAAACTCTGGGGCTGGCGCGCTCGAATGTGTCGAATGCCCTAAAGGAATTGCAAAGCTGGAGGCTGGTGTCGGTGGAACGACAGCTTGGCGACCGGCGCGATCACTTCACGTCTGTCCGGGACATGTATGAGCTTGTGAACATCGTGGTCGCGCAACGCCGCGCCCGGGAGTATGCCCCGACGCTGGAAGCCTTGCAAAAGGTGGCCCAAGAGGCGCGCGGTGACGGCACCGCGCCCCAGGTGCAGGAACGTATCGACGCGACCCTGTCCACCATGGAGATGTTCGACGCCTGGTACCGGGAGGTGTCCCAACTTCCCCGCAGCGTCCAACTGGCCGCCATTCGCCTTGGCGCGCGGATTGCGCGTCTATTGCCCGGATCCAAACCCTAAAAAATTTGTAGGGGAGTTTCTCTCATGACAGAAATAACTGGAAGTACAGCAAGCTGGCGGGGACTGCTCTGGCAAGGGAAGCCGCGCCGGAAGGTGTTCCTGATCGACCCGGTGGCCTTTGTCGTGGCGCTACTTGCGGCACCGCTCGCGGTCGGCATTTTGGGTTTCTGGGCGATTGTTCCGATCCTTGCGATACCCTTTGGCGCAGCAACCTACCTGACGTTCGGTGCGGCATTCTTTGCGATCGCCATTACCCGGGCGCCGCTCAACGATATTGCGTTTTGGCAAATCGGCATTCTGGCGCATCTTGCCTCGATCATCGTGGCGCCGCTCGTCTTCCGGGACATGGCGCTAGGCATCGAAACCGTGCCGTTCTTTACCCTGATGGGCCTTCTTTTTGCACCTCTTTGGGCGCTTGCCTTCGGACGTTTTTACAGGCGGCTCGCCCGCCCTTTCTACAAACACGCTCACTGAAAGGAGACTACCATGATCCTCATAACCTACTTCAGCCTCGCCTTCGCCTTGCTGATCGCGCTGGCCGCAATGGTCCTTCAAATCGGAAAGGCGCTCGGGGAGTGTCCCGACACCGGGCGCACGGCCCGCACCGCCGCGACAACGATCACCACTGGTTTTGTCACCATGGGCGCAGGCGGGGTCATTCTGGCAGCGCTGCTGATCAGTCAGGGAGAACCGGCGCAAACGCTGCTGATCGCCCTGGGTCTCGTTTGCGTCGTCCTCGGGCTTGGCTTTACGCAGGCCGTCGCTACCCTTCGCGCAGTCGTTGACGACGCCGTCACACAGCCCCCCGAACCGCCCCAAAGCGAAGCCGAAGCAAGCTGAGAAGATCTACCCCTGCCCCCGGGGGCGCCCCGGGGGCGGGCGGGTTTAGTAGCTGTATGCGTCGTAGATGCGCGACAGGTTTCCGCCCCAGAAACTGTTGTAGTCGGCCAATAGGTCGTCGGCGGGGGTGCGGCCCGTTTCGATGCTGTCGCGCAGGGCGTTGAGGAAATGGGTCTCGTCAGGCACCAGCCCACCGGACCCGGGCCGCGCCCGGGCGCGCAGACCAGCCTCGGCGATATCAACCACCTCGCGCGCAAGCGGCAGCATCTCGATCTCCCCGACCTTCGCCTTCAGGCCGTCGACGCTGGCCGCCACCCGCAGTGCCTCGCGCGTTTCGGCGTCCCAGTCCTTGGCCAGGTCCCAGGCCGCGTCGAGTGCCGACTGGTCATAAAGCAGCCCGACCCAGAGCGCAGGCAGCGCGCAAAGCCGTCGCCAGGGGCCGCCATCGGCGCCGCGCATCTCGATGAATTTCTTGATGCGGGCCTCGGGGAAGATCGTCGTCAGGTGATCGGCCCAGTCGGACATCAGCGGTGTCTCGCCGGGCAGCGCGGGCAGCTTGCCGTTCAGGAAATCGCGGAACGACTGACCGAGGGCGTTGATATACCTGCCGTCGCGGTAGACGAAATACATCGGCACATCGAGCGCATACTCGACCCAGGCTTCAAATCCGAAGCCATCTTCGAAGACGAAGGGCAGCGTTCCGGTGCGCGCCGGATCGAGATCGCGCCAGATTCGGCTGCGCCAGCTTTGGTGGCCGTTGATCTTGCCTTCAAAGAACGGCGAGTTGGCGAAAAGTGCCGTGGCCACCGGTTGCAGCGCGATGGCCACGCGCAGCTTCTGTACCATGTCCGCCTCGGACCCGAAGTCGAGGTTCACCTGAACTGTGCAGGTCCGGTACATCATCTGCGTGCCATGGGTGCCTACGCGACCCATGTAATCGGTCATCAGCTTGTAGCGGCCCTTGGGCATGCGCGGCATGTCGTCGTGGCGCCATTCGGGTGCGGCCCCCAGACCGATGAAGCCCACGCCGATCTGGTCGGCGACGGATTTCACCTCGCGCAGGTGATCGTTCACCTCGTCGCAGGTCTGGTGGATCGTCTCAAGGGGCGCACCTGACAGTTCCAACTGCCCGCCTGGTTCGAGCGAGATATTGGCGCCTTCTTTCGTGAGCCCGATGATGTTGCCGGCTTCTTCCAGGGGGCTCCAGCCGAAGAGGTCGCGCAAGCCTTCCAATACCGCTCTGACAGACCGTTCGCCGTCATAGGGCAGTGGTTTGTGGGTGTCCTTGCAGTAGCCGAACTTCTCGTGCTCGGTTCCGATCCGCCAGTCGTCCCTGGGCTTGCAGCCCGAGGCCAGATATTCGGCCAACTGGTTGCGGTTCTCGATGGGTCCGCCGCCGGACTGTGGGATCGACATGTGGACTGGCTCCGATCTTTGGGCGTCGCGCTTCCGGCCATCAGGTGAGCCGAAATGGTGCCCAAGTCAATGCAGGGCGGCTGTGCGGTGCTGCCAAATCACACTTACCTCCTGGCCGGGCCCTTCAAGCGCTGCCAGCATCGCCTCGGTCGGGAAGCCGTCGAGCGCGGAAAACACGTCAAAAAGCGCCTCGGCTCCCTCGGCATTTGTCGGTATGGCAAGGTCATCGCGCCCCGGCGCCGAAAGCACCCAATGCGGCGTTCCGCGCCCATCCAAGGCCACTCGGGAAATCTCGGACCGGGCCAGGACGCCGCCCGTCAGCGGACCGTAGTACGTCACCTGCCCTTCGGTCACATGGACGACACCCGCGCCGTCGCGGCCGGCGCGGAATCGCCCGCGTTGCCAGCCTGCCGCACAGAGCGCGACCCCCGCGACCATCAGGACGATACCGACAATGGCCTGCGCACCGATGCCGGACCAGCCCATCCAGAGTCCGAGAAGGCCGAGAGCTGCGCCCACGAGCACCTCGCGCCAGCGCCACAGCGTTTCCTGGGCTTCGGGACGAATGAAGCTCATGTTCCCTCTCCATCCAGCGGGTGCCAATCCGCCGGAGCGTCAGGCGCCGAACGGGTCCGGGTGTCGTAAGGCGCAATCACGGTTTCAAAGGCAAGGTCGGAAAAATCGCCCATCGGCGTCAGGTCCATTCCGGCTCGGCGATAAAGCTTGCCGCCCTGCGTGTCGTAGCCGTCCCCGGCCCCCGATCGCGGGGCGTCAAGAGCACCACCACCCAGCAGACGCCGACGGGTTTGCGGGGTCAGTTCGACCGGCGTGCCGTTGACCCGGCGCAGGCCCGTCGTGCAGCCTTTGCCGGGTTCTCCCTGGAAGACACGTTCGAGGTCGTCATCCCGCCCGATAATGTCGTGGGTCGCATGATCACCGGCTATCCAATAGGTCCGGCTGTCCAGAAAGACACCGCCAAGCTGCCAGAAATCGCCCTGCGGAAACAAAGCGAGAGCGGTGAAGTACGGTGGACGGCTGATCACAGTGTAGCGGTCTGTAGCTTCGGTCCTGTAGGGCGCGCCGGTGACCACGTATAGAAAGTGCTGCCCATCGGGCGACAAACGGCATGCGTCGATCTGGATTTCCTTCTTCAGCCACTGGCCGGGCGTGAAAGCATCGGTATCGCGGTCCCACCCGATCAGCTGATAAAGCCTGCGCGCAACGCGACGCAAGATCAGGGCGCGCGGCGTTTCGGTTGCGAAAAAGAGATGCAGGCGTTCGACAGGTGCGGTGTTCACGTCCAGTCCCCCACGGCTTTCTGCCAGAGCGTCAGTGCCGCGACCGCAGCCGTATCGGCGCGCAGTATCCTCGGACCCAGAGATATCGCCCGGGCACCGGGCATCGCATAAAGCCGCTGCCGCTCGGTATCCGAAAAGCCGCCTTCGGGGCCGATCAAAACTGCCCATGGTCCGGGTGTCAGGTCGCCGAGGTCAACAGTCGCTCCCACGCGGCTTTCGTCGCAAAACAGCAGCTGCCTGTCCACCGGCCAGTCCGCAAGCATCCGGTCGAGCCGCATGAGCTCCGCCACATGGGGTACGAAGGTTCCGCCGCATTGTTCGGCTGCCTCGACTGCGTGGGCCTGCAGGCGGTCGCGGCGTATGCGTTCGGAATTGGTGAAATCGGTCTGAACCGGCTGGATGCGCGCGACCCCGAGTTCCGCCGCCTTCTCGACAATGAAATCCGTTCGCGCCTTCTTGATGGGGGCAAAGAGGAGCCAGAGATCTGGCGGCAGATGCAAGGGTGCCGTTTGTTCCAGGCACCCAAGTGTCCCGCCACGCTTTGCAATCTCGCGCACCTCGGCCAGCCATTCGCCGTCGCGTCCGTTAAAGAGCGCCAGCCTATCGCCCTGAGCCATCCGCATCACACCGAAAAGGTAGTGCGCATGGTCGCGCGACAGGACAATCGTTTGCCCTGCCCCAAGCGGGTGATCTACATACAGTCTGACCTTGGCTGTCATGGGACCCGTATCTATGTCCGACACCTCTGAAACGCCAGACACCTCCGGGCAGGTCTCCGATGCCGTCAGCGGCAACTGGGTGGACCGCTCTGCGCCGGAACACTGGCGACCCTACCTGCGTCTGTCGCGGGCGGACCGGCCCATCGGGACCTGGCTTTTGCTTTTGCCTTGCTGGTGGGCCGTCGCGCTGGCGGGCGCGGCAGAGGGCGTAAGCTTTTTCGACCTCTGGGTCGTCGTGGGTTGCGCCATAGGCGCCTGGCTGATGCGCGGCGCCGGCTGCACCTGGAATGACATCACCGACCGCGACTTCGACGGGCAGGTCGAACGCACGCGGTCGCGCCCCATTCCGTCTGGTCAAGTCTCCGTGCGCGGCGCGCTGATCTGGATGTGCGTGCAGGCGATCCTGGCGTTTTTGATACTCCTGACCTTCCCACCCCTGGCCATCGCGCTTGGCATCCTGTCGCTGGCGCTTGTCTGCGTTTACCCCTTTGCCAAACGGTTCACCTGGTGGCCGCAGGTCTTTCTGGGGCTTGCCTTCAACTGGGGCGCCATCCTCGCCTGGGCCGCCAGCACCGGCACGCTCGCCTGGCCTGCCGTGGCGTTGTATCTGGCGGGGATTTCCTGGACGCTGTTCTACGACACGATCTACGCCCATCAGGACAAGGAAGACGACGCCATGATCGGCGTGAGATCCACCGCCCGGCTGTTCGGTGACAGTACACGGACCTGGCTTCGGGGGTTTCTTGTCGTCGCGGTACTGCTTCTCAGCCTTGCGGTCATCGGATCGCTTGGCCCGGCGCGCAACCCCTTGGGGCTGACCGTGGCGCTTGGCGGGGCCTGGGCATTTGGCTGGCATCTTGCCTGGCAGCTTGGACGGCTCGACACCGAAGACCCCGATAGCTGCCTTAGACTGTTTCGCTCGAACCGGGACGCGGGGCTTTTGGTCGTGCTGTTTTTTGCTCTTGCGATCCTGATCTGATTGAACCTTGGGCCCGGCCCAAGTAGAACGGAAAAAAACGCCAAACAACGGCCGGGCACCTTTCCAATATGCGCGCGTCACACCTGTTTCTGGTCTTCTCGTCGCTGATCTTCGCTGCATCGGTCGCAACTTATGCTGCCATGCTTGCGGCAGATGTGATCGAAGAGCGTTCCACCGCGGCCGCCCAGGCGGCACTTGCAGAGGACGGGCTCGACTGGGTGGAACTGGAGGCAGACGGCCTGCAGATGTTCTTGACCGGCGAGGCGGCGGACGAACCGACGCGCTTTCGCGCGCTTTCGGCCGTTGGCCAGGTTGTGGACCCAAGCCGCCTGATCGACAACATGACCGTCGCGCCAGTGCAGGACATCGCGACCCCTGAGTTCCGGATAGAGATCTTGAGGACAGAGGGCGAGATCTCTCTCATCGGCCTTATCCCCGAAGACTACGACCGCAACGGGATCGTCACGCGTATTGCCACGCTTGAAGGCGCGCGCGAGGTTGCCGACCTGCTTGAGACGGCCGACTTCGAGACGCCCGAAGGCTTCAACGCGGCCCTCGACTTTGCCATTGTGGCGCTTGCCGAACTACCCAGATCCAAGGTTTCTGTAAGCGCGGACCGGGTTGAAATCCAGGCGCTGGCCGAAAGTGTTGCCGCTCGCCAGCAACTGAGCACCGATCTGTCCCGGCAGGCGGCCGACAGTTTCGTTCTGGCGCTCGACATCTCTGCGCCCCGCCCCGTGGTCACGCCCTTTACTCTGCGGTTCATTCGCGAACCCGGCAGCATCCGCTTTGATGCCTGCGCCGCCGATACAGAGGCCGCGCGCGACCGCATCCTGAAGGCGGCCATTGCAGCCGGGCTGGCAGGCAAGGCGGATTGTGTCATCGGCCTTGGCGTGCCCACGCCCAGCTGGAGCGACGCCGTCGCCGCCGGGATCGGCGCGCTCGGTCAGATGCCCGACGGCAGCCTGACCTTTTCTGACGCCGACGTTACGTTGATCACGAGCGCGGCCACCAGCCAGAGCGATTTTGACAGGATCATCGGACAACTCGAAGCAACATTGCCCGAAGTGTTCTCGCTGACCGCCGTCCGCTCGCCCGCGGAAACCGGCACCACCACCGATGGGCCGCCCGAGTTTCTGGCGACCCTTTCGCCCGAAGGCGACGTGCAGGTCCGGGGGCTTGTGTCGGGCACGCTGATGCGCAGCGCGGTCGAAGGACTGGCACAGGCGCGGTTCGGCGCCGATGAAGTCCAGATCGGCACGCGGACTGCAGCCGACCTGCCCTCTGGGTGGTCGGTGCGCGTGCTGACCGCCATCGACGCGCTGGCAATTCTGGATCAAGGCAGCGTGACCGTGCAGCCCGATCTCATCGCAATCCGGGGGCTGACCGGGAACCCGGACGCAAGCGCGCAGGTGTCCCGGCTTCTGTCAAACAAGCTTGGGGCCGAGGATTTTGACATCTCGGTCACCTATTCCGAAGCGCTTGACCCCGTTGCCGCCTTACCCACGCCGGAGGAATGCGTGACGCGCCTGAATGCGGCCAAAAGCGAAAGAAAGATCACCTTCGACCCCGGCGAGGCAACGATCAACGCCAGCGCGCTGGAATTGCTCGATGCTCTGGCGGAGGCCTTTGATGACTGCGAAGCCGTCCCAATCGAGGTGGCCGGGCACACCGACAGCCAGGGTCGGGAATCGATGAACGCCGCGCTCAGCCAGACCCGCGCCGAAGCGGTGATCGACGCGCTACTCGCCCGTCGGGTCCGTGTCGGAAATCTGCGCGCGGTGGGCTACGGGGAAAGCGAACCGATCGCGGACAACGGCACCGAAGCGGGGCGCGAGGCCAACCGGCGGATCGAATTCCGTCTGATCGAAGAACAGGGCCCGGTTGTGGCACCCGAAGAAGACACGGCAGCTGCAGAGACCGGAACACCCGAGGACGGGGAAGGCGACGATGGACAGAACTGAACTGATTATCGCCACCACGGTCATTCTCTTCGGCGCTTTTGTTGTCGGCTGGTTTGCCAACTGGCTATTGCATCGCTTCACCCGTGTGACGCAGGCGGAACTGGGTGAACTCGACAAACTCGCGCAGCAGCTGCATGACGCGGAGGAAGCCCGCGACAAAGCCATCCTCGCAATGGAAGAGCACGAAAACACCTATAAGAAAAAGCTGATCCAGTCCGAAGCGGAACTGGAGGCGACCATGGACGGGTTGCGCGCTGCACGGCGGACGGCAGAGGATCTTCGCAACGAACTGGACAAGGCAAAGGCCGGTTAGGCCGTCGGGTCACCAGCGCCCGAGCGCATCCTCGTCTGCGGCCTTAGCTGCGACCCAGGCGGCATCCCGACCGCGATGCTCCTTCTTCCAGAACGGCGCGCGGGATTTCAGGTAATCCATCAGGAACTCCGCCGCTTCGAAGGCCGCGGCGCGGTGCGTGGCTGCCGTCGCCACCATCATGATCCGCTCGCCCGGCACCAGCCTGCCGTAGCGGTGGATGACGAAGCAGTCCAGCAATGTCCAGCGCGCGGTCGCCTCTTGCGCAATCTTCGCCAGGGCCTTCTCGGTCATGCCGGGGTAATGCTCGATCTCCATGGCCGACAGATCGCCGGCCTCACTATCGCGCAAGACGCCGGTGAAGGCCACCACGGCTCCTACATCGGTCCGGCCTGCACCGAAGGCTTCGGCCTCGGCTGCGAAATCGAACGGCGCTTCTTGAACGACAACGCGCATCAGCCGCCCGTCATCGGCGGGAAGAACGCCACCTCGCGCACCCCGGCAAGCGGCGCGTCGAAGTCCGACAATTCCTGATCCAGCGCCACACGCAGGGCCGAGGTATCGGCAAAGGCCACCTCGTACCGCTCTTCCTTGGCGCGCAGTTCGTCCACCAGATCGGCCACGGTCGCGGCGGTGGTATCGAGCTGTTCCTTCGGCAGGCCGATCCTTTCGCGCACCCAGGCAAAATAGAGAATGTCGATCATTCGCGGTCATCCTTGAGGAAAGGCAGAGCCTTACGGAAATAGTCCCAGCCGGTGACCAGCGTCAAGATTGCCGCCGCCCACAAAAGCGCTACCCCGAGGTACCAGCTGTAAAGCGCGCCCGCGTATTTCCAACGCAGGCCAAGCTCATCCGGGATATCGCCCGCCAGAATGCCTTGGATCATGGCCCTGTCCATGCCGAAACTCTGCATGCCGAAATAGTGCTCGAACGCACCGGTCGAAAACAATACGGCTATGGCAACCATCTGCGCCGTCGTCTTCCACTTGGCGAGCTTGGTGACTTTCAGAAGCCCGGCCGTATTGCCCAGAAACTCCCTGAGACCGGAGACAAAGACCTCGCGGAACATGATCACCGTGGCAGGCAGTAGGATCCAGGGGTCCATTCCCGCGTAACCCGTGATCACCAGAAGCGCGATGATGACCATCGCCTTATCCGCGATTGGATCGAGCATGGCGCCGAAGCGCGATTCCTGCTTCCACGTCCGCGCCAAGTAGCCATCGAACCAATCGGTCACCGCAGCCCCCACAAAGAGCACCAAAGCAAACCAGTCCGCCCAGGGCCGCGTGAAGTAAAGGAACATAATCACAACGCCGGGCGCCGCCAAAAGCCGCAAAACGGTCAGGATGTTCGGGATCGTCCAGGTCATGGGGTCTGGTTACGGCAAAGCCGGGGCCGAGGAAAGCGGGCGTTGCTTACCCACGTTCATGGAAGAAATCGTAGATCGTCTCGGCCAGCGCATCCGAGATCCCATCGACGGCCTTGAGGTCGCTGAGGTTCGCACGGCTCACGGCCTTGGCCGATCCAAAGTGCGCCAAGAGCGCCCGTTTCCGCGTGGCACCGACGCCGGGAACATCGTCAAGCGGCGTGGCCCCCACGGCCTTGGCCCGTTTCTGTCGATGGGCGCCGATGGCAAACCGGTGCGCCTCGTCCCGCATCCGCTGAATGAAGTAGAGCACCGGATCGTTGTGGCGCAACGCCATGACCCTTTTGCCCTTCCGGTGGAACTCTTCCTTGCCAGCGTCCCGGTCCACGCCCTTGGCCACGCCCACCATGGGAATATCCTCAACGCCCAGTTCGGCCATGATCTCGGCCACTGCGCTGACCTGCCCGGCGCCACCGTCAATCAACAGCAGATCTGGCCAGGCGCCTTTTTCGCGTTCTGGATCTTCCTTCAATAGCCGCTGAAAACGCCGGGTCAGCACCTCTTTTATCATTCCGAAATCGTCGCCCGGCACCAGATTGTCGCCACGAATGTTGAACTTGCGGTACTGGTTTTTCTCAAACCCTTCCGGTCCCGCCACGATCATGGCGCCCACGGCGTTCGTGCCCTGAATGTGGCTGTTGTCGTAAACCTCGATCCGTTGCGGCGCCTCGCCGAGGTCGAAGGCCTCGGCCAGACCCGCCATCAGCTTGGCTTGCGTCGCGGTTTCCGACATGCGGCGCGCAAGGCTTTCGCGGGCATTTCGAAGGGCACCGACCATGAGTTCCGCCTTCTCGCCGCGCAGTGGCACCGCGATCTCCACCTTGCGGGCGGCCTGAGCACTCAGCGCCTCGGCAACCAGATCGAGGTCTTCGATTGGTTCACTGATCAAAACCAGACGCGGCGGCGACTTGTCGTCGTAGAACTGTCCAATGAAGGCCTGCAGCACCTCGCCCGCCTCCGCGCCCGAGCCCGTGCGCGGATAGTAGTCTCGGTTCCCCCAGTTCTGGTTGGCGCGGATGAAAAAGACCTGCACGCAGGCCTGCCCGCCTTCCATATGCAGGGCAATGACATCCGCCTCGGCCACGCCTTGCGGGTTGATGCCCTGTGCCGACTGGACCTGTGTCAGCGCGCGGATCCGGTCGCGCAGTGCCGCCGCGCGCTCGAACTCCATGGCGTCCGAGGCTTGCTGCATCTGGGCGGCCAGCGTTTCCTGGACGCGGGTGGTCTTTCCTTGCAGGAAGCGCTCGGCATCCTTGACGAGCCCGCCGTAGTCCTGTTCCGAGATGTAGCCGACGCAGGGCGCGCTGCAGCGCTTGATCTGGTAGAGCAGACAGGGCCGTGTGCGGGTCTCAAAGGTGGCGTCCGAGCAGTTGCGCAAAAGAAACACCTTCTGAAGCTGGTTCAGCGTCCGGTTCACGGCACCGGCACTTGCAAAGGGACCGTAGTAGTTGCCCGCCTCGGACTTGCGACCCCGGTGTTTCTTGATCTGTGGAAAGCTATGGGCGTGGCTAACAAGGATGTTTGGAAAACTCTTGTCGTCGCGCAAGAGCACATTGTAGCGCGGCTTCAGCTGTTTGATGAGGTTCTGTTCCAGAAGCAGCGCTTCGGTTTCCGTGCGCGTGGTCAGGAACATCATCGAGGCAGTATCGCGGATCATCCGCGCGATGCGCGGGCTGTGACCGGATGGAGTGGCGTAGTTCGCTACACGCTTCTTGAGATTGCGCGCCTTGCCGACGTAAAGCACCCGGCCCTGCCCATCGAGCATGCGGTACACGCCCGGCGAGTTGTCGAGCGTTTTGAGGTAGGCCTGAATGCGGCTGTGCCCCGACAGCGCATTTGACTGGGTTTCGGGTGGCGTAGTCATTCGTGTTAACTGATTGATTCCCTTTGATGCCTGCACTCTTCACGGCGCCGAAGCAAGACCAAAGGCATCCACGAGACTTAGGGATAACTCTGCGGATATCCAAAGCTGCGTGGGAAATTTCCGTTGTTTCTTGGTGGCTTCGTTACACTGCTTAATTTTTAGGCACATTATTAAGACATTGATTTATCGTCATATTTTCCAGAACGCTTCCAAAATACTGAAAAGCTTAACAAATTAATCACGGGTATATGACAGGCCCCCGGTCACGGTGCAAAACTTCGGTCCGGCCAACCCTACTCCACGCCCAGGACATCGGGCGTTTCCCATGCCAGGTGCTGCCCCCCATCAATGCAAAGTAGCTGGCCTGTCACCGCTGGCGCATCGAGAAAATACCCAAGCGCCGCAGTGATATCCGACGGGTCCGCGCCACGTTTCAAAACCGTGGCAACGCGCTGTGCCGCAAAGTGCTCGGGCGATTGCCGCGCGCCCTGCAGCGTCGGGCCAGGACCAATGCCATTCACGCGGACATGGGGGGCCAGCCCCTGTGCGGCCGTGCGCGTTAAGGCCCAGAGCCCCATCTTCGCCAGCGTGTATGTCATGAACTCTGGTGTCAGCTTGCGCACCCTCTGGTCTATCATGTTGACGACCAGCGTCTCTGCCCGCGGCTCTCCGTTGGCGTCCGATCGCGCTTCGGGGGCCTGCGCCGCGAAGGCCTGGGTCAGAAAGAAGGGCGCCCTGAAGTTCGAATTGAAATGCCGGTCCCAGCTTTCCTGCGACGCGGTATTTAGCGTGTCGTGCTCGAAGATCGACGCGTTATTCACAAGGACCGACAGAGGCCCGCCAAGCGCCTCTTGCGCCTTTGGGACAAGGGCCTCAACCGCGGTCATATCAAGAAGATCCGCTTGCAGCGCCACTCCCCGCTGCCCGGCGGCAATGACGCCGGCGACGGTTTCCTCTGCTCCGGTCTCGGAGCCCGCATAATGCACAGCCACATCAAAGCCGCGCGATGCCAGGTATAGCGCCATGGCTTGTCCCAGCCGTCCGCCCGCGCCTGTAACAAGGGCTCGTTTCTGTTTCATGTGCGTCCCCCTCAGGTCACGAGAATTGCCACGTATACCCCATAAAGCACGCAAAGCGCCAAGCCCCAGATTCGGTTCATGTTGAGGCACAGGAAGACGATGGGCGCCAGGATCAGGGACGCACCCAGCATGACCCAGAGATCCGCGCGCAGAAAGCGGTCGTCCACAGGGATATCGCCGAAGAAACTCGCCACACCGATGATGGCGAGGATGTTGAACATATTCGAACCGATGACATTGCCCAGCGCCACATCCGCCTGCTTGCGGACTGCCGCCATGACCGTGGTTGCCAGCTCTGGAAGGGACGTACCAAGTGCCACAAGCGTCAGGCCGATGACCGTATCCGTCACGCCGATGACGCGCGCAATCTCGACCGCACCGTCAATCAGAAGATCCGCGCCAAGCGGCAGGCCGATGATACCAAGCACCATGTAGACGCCGATCTTCAGCCAGGACATGTTCGGGTCGGCGCCCTCGACCTCTTCTTCTTTTTCGTCCTCGCCGCCCGCGCCATTGGCATGCGCCCGCGCCTCGATCAGAGCATCCCCTAGAACAATGGCCAGCGCAGCCAGCAGGATCAGACCATGCAGCCAGGTGATTGGCCCGAAAAAGCACACCACGATGAAGAGAAGCGAGGCCGCGATCATGAAGCTGTAGGTCTTGCGTGTGTCGCAGGCGGAAGTTTCGAGCCCGAAGAACAGCGCAGGGACCCCAAGCACCAAGAGGATATTCGCAATGTTCGATCCAACCACGTTGCCCAGCGCGAGCCCCGGCACGTCGTTCAGAACGGCGTCCACCGAAATGATCAGCTCCGGCGCCGAGGTGCCAAAGGCGACGATCGTTAGACTGACGATCAGTGCCGGTATTCCCAGACGCAGGCTGAGGTTTACGGCGCCCTTGACCAGCGCGTCCCCGGCGAGAAGCAGGATGACGAGACCGAGGGCTGCGTAGACCAGTGCCATGGGTCAGCCCCGCCGCTTACCGCAGTCGCAGGGGCCCTTGCCGATGCGATAGCGCCCGCAGTCGGCGCACTTCATGCTTTGCAGCCGCTTCTGGCCTGGAAAGCGCAGTCGCCCGAACATGGCCAGGACCATCATCCCGACAAGGAAAAGACTGACAATCTTGATGATCACGGGGTCAGAGCCCGTACCGGGCATAAAGCGCCCGCTCTTCTGCCAGCATGACGGCGTCTTCCATGAACGACAGGCCCACGCGCCGCAAGAAAGACCGACGCTGCCCGTAGACCGCAAACTGTACCTTGTCGCCGTAGAGTTCCTTCAGCTTCGGCACCGTGTGGCCGATGCCATCGGCCAGGCCTGCGGCCACGGCACCCTCTCCGATCCAGACGTCGCCGTTGAAGAGGTCATGCTCGCCAGACAGCTTGTCGCCACGGCGCGATTTGATCTGTTCGATGAAGACTGCGTGCATCGGTTCAAGGATCGCGCGCAGCCGCTCAATGTCTTCGGGCTTTTCAGGTTTGAAAGGGTCAAGGAACGATTTCGAAGTTCCCGCCGTGTGTACGCGCCGTTCAATGCCGTAGCGCCCGATGAACTGGTCGAGACCGAAAGAAGCAGAGATCACGCCGATGGAACCAACCACCGATGTGGGATCAACCCAGATATCGTCGCCGGCGCTGGCCAGCCAGTACCCACCCGAGGCGGCCACGTCCTCGACGAAGACATGCACGGGGAGTTTCTTTTCCTCTGCCAGCCTGCGGATGCGCGCCGCGACCAGCGAAGACTGCACGGGGCTGCCACCCGGCGAGTTGATGACGATGGCGACGGCCCTGGGTTTGCCGCGGCTGAAGGCGCGTTCGATCAGAGGGGCGGTCGTCTGATCGCTGATCCCGGCACCGGACCGGCCACCGGCCGCGATGACCCCCGACAGGCGAACAACCGAAACCAAAGGGTCTTTGGCGATGAAGGGGATCCAGCGTTTCATGTGTGCGATGTAGAGATGGTGACCCTATGGAACAACCCCATACCGCAGTGGTCGGTGGGGTTGTTGTTTCGGCGCAATCAGCCGCGCGGTGCTTCGGCGAAGGGGATGTGTCCCAGCTTCATCCAGACGCGGGCGCCCTCGGGGCCCGCCACGGCGTCGAGGCTCCCACCTTCCGGCAGGCGCAACCACGACTGGCGGCGCAGGGTGTCGCCACTGTCCTCAAAGCCACCGTCGAGCACCAGGAACTCGGCACCCTTGGGCAGATCGAGCGTGACCCGGGCACCTGGCGCCCAGTCTTCCAAGCGCACTGTCTCGCGGTCATCGTGGAAAAGGGGCAGCACTTTCACGCCGGGGCGGCCTTCGGCGGCCACAGGCTCGGATTTGTCGAGATGCGTCATGACCTGGGCTTTGTCGTCCATATCGAACTGCCAGAGCTTGACGAAGATGGTGCAACCGTCCTCCGAACCGGGCGTGTGGGACGAACCGGGCGGGTTGCGGACATAGGCGCCCGGGCCAAAGTCGCCGTGTTCATCCTGAAAGACACCATCGAGCACGACGAATTCCTCGCCGCCGGTGTGCTAATGGGCCGAGAAATGGCTGCCGGGTGCATAGCGCACGATGGTCGTGGCGCGGGCCACCTCGTCCCCAATCCGGTCCAGCATGCGGCGGTCGACACCGGGCATGGGCGAGGCCAGCCAGTCAATTTCGTCGGCGTGCATCAACACGCGCTTGGAAAAGTCTGCATTGAGTTCCATAGCGAAACCTCCCTGAGTGGTCGCCCTTAGGTAAGCGGCCGGGCCCCCGCCACAAGGCTTGTCCAACCTCCGATGTGTGCGCCAATGGCCGTCTGGACCGCCGCTCACACACAGGGTGCGTGGAATAAAAAAACCGGCGGCTCGGGCCGCCGGTTCGCGCTTTGGGACCTTAGACCGCCTAGACGATCGTCGATGTGTCGATCATCATGGCTTTGAACACAATGTCGTTGAAGTCGAAGTCGCCGCCGCCGAGCAGATCTTCGAGACCCACTGTCATCGTATCGCCAGCTTCGTTCAGTTCCGACAGGGCATGTTCGCGACCGTCAACGTTGAGATCGGCCGACAGCGTATGGAACACGGTGAAACCGGTATCGACGCCGTTGACGGCGAAGTTCAGGTCGGAGCCGTCGGCGATAGTTGCCGCATCGCCTTCGCTCGTGACGAACTCCAGCACGTCCGTCTCCGTCAGGGTCGAGATGGCATCCGCCTCGTTCTGAACGAGGAAGAAACCAAGTGTATGACCGTCTTCCACATCGTCGATTGTGACCGGGCCGGTGCCGTCCTTGACGTCGGCGAAGAGGATCTGGGTATCGACAATGCCACCTTCTTCATCGACCTCATAAACGCCCAGCGCGCTGTCAAAGCCTGCAACGCTGGCTTCGGTGATCTCTACGCTGAAGGTCTTTGAGCCGTCGCCATCGAAGAAAAACTGCGGGTCGATACCATTGATGAACTCCTCGTCAACAGCTTCGCCCTCGGCCAGGTCGCTGATGTCGAATTCTCCCCCGGGGCCGAAGATATCATCTTCGCGGAAGCCGAGGTTCTGGATACGGGCATCGGTGTCGCGGCCCGTGTCTTCCTCGGAAAAGGCGGTGCCGCCGGTCTCGGGATTGAAGTTGTCGTTAAGGTATTCGGCCAGCGCATCCTGCTCCGTGCCGTCGTCGGCAAAGACCGCTGCGCCTGTTTGGATACCATCGTCTTCGCCGTCACCGTTGATATCGATCAGGTCCACGCGGTTCGGCGCCGACAGGGTGCTCAGGATCGGATCGCCGCCGTTGGCGAGGAAATTCAGCGTCACGATGCGGTAGACGTCGCTGCCGTCGCCTACGATCTCGCCGTCGCGCACCAGTTCCGAAATCAGGGTGCCGTCCGCATTGAAAATGCCCGCCGACTCGATGCGGTCACCTGACAGGGCGTCCGGGTCGAAAGAAAACTTGACGCCCGAGATCTGCGGGAAGCCACCCGAGACCTCCGGAAGTGCGCCAACGGCGCCCTCCAGCGTTGCCACCAGCTCTTCTGCGGTGATATCGAGCAGCGTCAGGCCGTTGTTGAAGGCCAGCGTCGAAGCGATGTCGTTCTGCGAGATACCGCCCACTGGCTTCACAACCTCGCCGTCGCTGTTCAGCACTTCGCCGTTCGGCAGGCGCACCGGTTCGGTTGATCCGCCCGGCACCACGATCTCGCCAATGTTAGCGCGGATGCCGCCGCCGTTCTTGATCGACACAACAACCGGGTCACCGAGGTCGTTCGCCGCAATCATCTGGTTGGCGTAGACGAGGTTTGCATCGGCGGTCAGGTTGCCCAGGTTCGTTTCCTGCGTCCGCACACCATCAGTATCCGCCGGATCGTCGGCGACGCCAAATCGGTTGCCGTTCAAGAACACATCCGACACGCCGAAGACGTTGCTTTCGGTGGCGACGATCTGGTTCTGAATGGCATCGGTGATAGCGTCGATTTCGGGATCGACCAGCTCTCCGGCATTCAGATCGGCCACACCGATGTCATCGGTGGCATAGGCGCCCGACACATCGGCGTCATAGCTGCCCGGAAGGATATTGCCGTCTTCGTCGAAGTCGATGACCAGGCGGCCCACGTATTTGTACTGGGCATCGGTGTTGACCACAGCCGTCATCGTGCCACCGGCATTCTCAAAGAACTGTGGGTAGACGCCCTGGTTCGAGTCGCCGTCGCGGATGCGATCGTTTTCGTCGAAGAGGCGGGTATTCGAGCCGCCGGCGACGATGATGTCTACGTTCTCAAGTCGCTCTGCGAGGCCGAATTCGATCGTGATCCGCTGCATGTGGGACAGGAGGATCACCTTGTCGAGGCCCTCGTTCGCCGCGATCACCGCGTCGACCTCGGCCTGGATTTCGGCGGCCAGCGCGTCAATCTGTTCTTCCGTGGGGTTGGCGTCAAAAGGTTGGGGCGAAATCCCCAGGTCGTCGCCCGGGCTCGAAATCCCGCGCAGCGTCGGTGTGATCGCGCCGACGACACCGATCAGTTCGCCACCCTCTTCGATCACGACCGACGAGGTCACCGTGTTCGCCTCCGGCGTGTTGCCGCCGTCGACCTCAAGCGGCGCAAGGTCCGGATCGGTGGAGAAGTCGAGGTTCGTTGAGAGATAGGGGAAGGCAGCGCCAGCGAAATCTAGCCCGTCGATGGCCGTCCCCGAAAGCGCCGAGAAATCGCCGGTCGCTGTGCCATCGATGAGGCCGCCGAGGAAGGCGGTGCCCAGATCGAATTCGTGATTGCCAAGCGCGGCGGCTTGCAGGCCCAGTTCGTTCTGGATCTGGATGTCCGCGATACCGGCAGACCCGAAAACCGCCTCGGAGGCGTCAAAGAAGAGGCCTGGAATGATCACGTCACCGGAGGACAGCGTGATGGAATTGTCTTCCAGACCATCGTCGCCCAGGTCCTGGTCGCGCAGCGCGGTCAAGACCGCCGACAGATTGTCGATGTTGTCGATGGTGGAGGCATTCGCTTCCTGATCGGTGAAGTGAAGAAGTTCAAGCGTGTACATGGCAGGTTCCTCTGCATCGATATCGAGGCCAATGAGCACCGGGCTGTGGTCAGAGGCGCGGAACGGGTCGTTGGCGTCGAAAAGGTCTTGCGAGCCCGGCGGCATGGGCTGGAAGCTCTCGTCGAAGCCGTAGACTGTTGGGAAGGGCGCATTGGCGTTCCAGATCGCGGAGGTATAGCTGCCCTCGGTGCCGTCGAAAGCGTCACCGATCCCCATGATGTAGTCGAGCGTGCCCCACTCACCGGCGAAGACATACCCGTATTCGTCGGTGCCGCTCTGCTCGGCCACCGTGTTAAGGTAGCCTGCATCAAGCAGGGCCTTCACCGGATCCTCACCAGCGTAGGCGTTCAGATCGCCAACGATCAGGGTGTTGTCGGCCTCAACCCCGGTCGGATTACCATCCAGCCAGTCCGCAAGCTCGGCAGCCGCCTTCGCGCGGGTGTCGTTCCAAAAGCCCTGACCGTCGCCCTGATCGCTGTCGGGATTGCCGGCGTCCCCGGCCGAGAGACCCGAGCTTCCTTTGGACTTCAGGTGGTTCGACGACACCGTTACGGTCGCGCCGTCCTCATTCTCGAACGTTGCGGTCACCGCAGGGCGGTTGCGCCCGGCCCCGGTTTCGTTGGGGTCGACAAACGCACCGGTATCAAGCACGGCGGTGTCGCCGACCTGGCTCACCACATCGCTTTGGTAAATGATCCCGTTGGTGATGGGCTGGCGGTCCGCAGGTGCCCCTGTCCTGGTCAGACCCGTGCCGACGAAGGCGTAGATCTCTTCGCCAAGCTGAGCGTTGAGTGCATCGACCAGCGCAGTAACAGCCGCGTCGGTCGAAGAATTTTCAAGCTCCTGCAAGCCGATGATATCTGCGTCCAGCGTCAGGATATGGGTCACCAGCTTGTCGAGTTGGCGCTCGAACTCGCTGGCGGTATCCGCCCCGCGCGGGCCGTCACCCGTCTCGGTTTCGTTGTCGCCTTCGTCGAGCGTCGTGAAGAAGTTGAGCACGTTGAGCGAGGCTACCTGAATGTCACCGCCCACATCGGGCGGCGTATCCTGGGCCAAATCGGTATTGGCGTAGGTGCCGCGTCCGCCGCGTACAACAAGCCCGCCCGCGTCGAAGGCCCCGATGTCCACCGAAAGAACACCTGTCACGCCGGTCAGCGTGTCACCCATGGTGAAGGTATCCTCAAAGCCGAGCACACCATCGTTGCCGTCGATTACGGAGATCGCGGCGGGGTTTTGCAAATCGCCACGGTTCGAGCCGTCGTCAAAAAAGATCGAGCGATTGGCGTTCGCCTCGCTCCAGGCCTCGAAATCGGCGGCGTTCGCAGAGCCTGGCTCGACCGACTGGGTGTATTGCTCCAGTAGACCGCCCTGAGACACGATATATTGGCTGTCGCGCTCCAGATAGAAGGTCTCGGTCACCGTCACTTCGTCGAGCGAGACCAGCATGCCCTCCAGCTGCTCGCGATCCTCCGCATTGGTGCCGAAGAGATCCGTCGCCGCCACAAGCCCGCTGTTGTCGCCCGCATCGTCGACGACGACCGTTTCGGCCACGATCCGCGTCTCACCCGCCGTCTCGGTCACATCGCCGGTCACGGTCACGATCTGGCCTTCCGAAAGCTCCGAAGCCGCCAGATCCGAGATGACAAAGATGCCTTCTGAGGTGGTCGCATCGCCATCGGCGTCGCTGTCTTCTTCTTGCAGGAAGAAACCACCGATCTGATCGTCCGCGAGAAAGACGCGCGTTACGACTCCGGTCAGAATGACCGTTTCGCCCACGCGCGTGGAGGCCGCGCCCGACCCCTGAACCTCGTGAATTTTCAGTGCCTCCGGATCGCCACCGCCGCCGGCGCTGTCGAATTCCGCCGCCGTCGGCGTGTTCGGGGGCGAGTTGTTGGAAAAGCTCGCAAGCGTCCAATCGGCTGCGCTATCGGTATCGACACCGTCTTCCACGCGCACAGCGCCTGCTGGCAGGAAACTGCCGTCGGGGCCGATAACCGGGGCGCCAAAGAAAAAGGTGTTGCCCTCACCCGCGTCGGCCACGCCGAGCGCGTCGATCACAGTGATGCCCTCGGTCACCGCATCACCCGCGATAGACGCGGTTTCGACCAGCGCGAGGGTATAGGCCGAGTTCTCGATGGCGTTGTCCGGGATCTCGAAATCCGGTGTCACGGCATAGGTCCCGTTCACCAGGCTGTTGCCGGCCAAGAAGAAGCCGTTGTCTCCAATCAGGTCTCCGGCGCCAAAGTCTATCTGGCGATCAATCATGCCCGCGCCGGCCTCGTCGTCGCTTTCAACGACAATGACGCTCAGCCCCTCCAGGCTGGCGCCCGCCGGGCCGACAATCTCAATGTATTCGACGTCGGTGCTGGCGGTGCTGCCCAGAACCTCGTTGATCTTAATGCTTGGAAATGTGCTCATTCCGTTGGTGCCCCCACACAAACGCGGCGCGCTGAACGGACGCACCGACAACGGACCGTTGCCGAATTGGCAACAGTTACCGACTCCGCGCCTATCAAGCCGAGCCAGACAGATACGTTACGGAAGTTTGAAACTTTTCTGACAAAGGGGCGGGCGCGGAGGACCTGTCCACAGGCACAAAAAAGGCCCAGACGGTTTGCGCCGTGGGCCTTT
>JBCDED010000070.1:0-21923 GCA_039179985.1 Pseudomonadota bacterium | reverse complement strand
TTCCATCCGGGTCAGGATGTAGTTGCATGTGCCATTCATGACACCCATGACGCGGGTCACCTGGTTGCCCGCCAGCCCTTCGGTCAGCGCCTTGATGCAGGGGATTCCGCCCGCGACGGCGGCTTCGAAGCGCAGTGCGCGCCCGGCGGCCTCTGCCGCCTCTGCCAGCGCCTGCCCGTGGAGCGCCAGCATCGCCTTGTTGGCCGTTACCACGTGCTTTCCGGTGGCCAGTGCGGCCTCGGTCGCCGCTTTCGCGGGTCCGTCGCTGCCGCCCATGAGCTCGACGAAGATATCCACGTCGTCCCGCCGGGCAAGGCCGACAGGATCATCCTCCCAGTCAAAAGCCGACAGATCGACACCTCGGTTCTTACCGCGCGTTCTTGCGGACACCGCGGACACCATGATATCGCGGCCTGTGCGCGCGGACAGAAGATCGGGATGCGCCGCAAGGATCTTCAGAACGCCCGCGCCGACTGTGCCTAACCCGGCAATTCCAAGGCGCAACGGCTCGGCCATGGTCTTTCCATCTCCGCTGATTTCGTATCTCGCGGCTCCTTAGCCTGCGCTGCCCAGCAGCGCAACGGCACGGCTCAGAGTTCCAGAAGGTCCGTGGGCTCCACCTCGGGGAGCGGTGGCGCGACAGGTGTCACGGTCGCCGGGTCTGCTGGCGTCTCTTCCGCTTCGGCGCGCTCGGGCCGCAGCTCTTCGGCCCGCTGCTTCGCGGCGGCGAGTTCGGCCCGCGTGACATCGCTGACGACGGCACCGCGCAGCGCGCGCGCCTTCTGGCGCAGCCGCTGTGCGCGCCACTTCAGGTAGTCTTCGTCCGCCTCGTCCCCAAGACGGGTCGGCGTCGGGTCGACCAGAATGTCCTCAACCGGCGCCAGTTCCGGGTAGGGCGCACGGCGTGCCGCGTCACTGACGGCCGCATCGAGTTCGGGGAACTCTGTGCAGCCGGCCAGAAGGATGGCGCCGAAAAGGGGCGAGAATAGCGATCTCATGGGCTTTCCTATGCCTGTCCTCGGGCTGCAAAACAAGGCGCTGCGGGCCTGTCTTGATTTGAACGAATGTTCATTTAACCATGGAGGTATGCCACGCAAGGCCGGATCACATGCGGAATTGACGGGTCCCCGGATCACCGAGGCGGCCGAACGCCTCTTTGCGGTGCATGGGTACGCGGCTGTCTCCATGCGCCAGATCGCGTCGGAGGTCGGTGTGCAGGCCGGAGCGCTTTACAACTATACACCTGACAAGCAGTCGCTTCTCTACGAATTGATGAGCAGCCATCTGCAGCTCTTGATGGAAAGCTGGCTGGCCGAGAACCGCAGTGGGACACCAACGGAGCGGCTTAAGACTTTTACCGAGTTCCATATCCGCTACCACATTGACCGCCCGGATGCGGTGTTCATTGCATACATGGAGTTGCGAAACCTGACGCCAGCGAATTTCGCCAAGATCGAAACACTGCGACGCGCCTATGAGCTGGAACTCGAGCAGATCCTGCGGGACGGCCAGGCCGACCGCAGTTTCGTGGTGCCGGATCTGCGCGTGACCACCATGGCCCTGCTTGCCATGCTGACAGGCGTAAATACCTGGTACCGCGAGGACGGGCGGCTCAGCCGGGCGCGGCTGGAAAGCGTCTATTGGACCATGGTGCGCCGGATGGTTCACATCTAGCGCCGTCTCTTTAGCCGCCGCCAGCGTCTTTGAAGCCGTGCCATGAGGCTGAGATCCCCATCTCCCATATTTTCAAGACGGCCGACGCAGATTTCCGGCGGACAGGGCAGGCCGGTCGCGGGGTCACGGTAGCGCGGATAGTCGATGAGAACCGCGTGAACGAGCGCATCAAGGCAGGGGCGCGCCGTGCGGCGGCCAGGCACGGGGCCCTTGTCGTCGGTCAGCCCCCAGCCCGCATAAAATGGCGCGCCGAGGCATGTCACCGGGACACCCCTTAACAGCGCCTCGAACCCCAGCGTCGAGGTCAGCGTCCAGAGACCGTCGGCCTCTGAAAGCGCGGTCGAGGGGTCGGCCCCGTGACAGACAAGATCGGCAAGCCCGTCGACATCCGCGGCCTCCACGGCCCCGGTACGCAGGCCGGCCTCCACATCCGGATGCGGTTTGTAGGCGATCAAGGCGTCCGGATGTGCCGCACGAGCGGCCCGGAGCAAGCCCAGGTTCGTGCGGATGCGCGGAGATCCCTTCAAGACGCTCGCGTCGTCTTCGACCTGTCCTGCAACGAGGACTTTCCGCGGTCGTCCTGGCGTGTCCGGCCAGAGCAGGGGTGTGCCTTTCCCGGTATTGTATTTGCTCAGCCCGCTGGAGACGATGTGGCGGCGCAACCGTGCTGCGCGCGCGAGGGCAAGGGGCGGCAGGTTCGTGGCCTCCGCAATCAGTCTTTCCAGCCTGCTTTCTGACAGTGCGTCGTATCCGATGCCGAGATCATCGAGGATCAGCGACAAAGCCGGCACCAGATCCGCGCCCAGTCCCTTTGAGCGCAAGAGCCCGTCTTCCATACGCCAGAGAGTCACGCCCGCGACCCGCGCTGACAGCGGAAGGTCATCGGCCATCCTGGTTGCCCAGGCCACCAGAGGTCTGTCTTCCGACTTCGCGGTCTGCACGGCCTTGGCAGGGTTCGCGACGAAGCGGACCGCTCCATGGCTGCCGATGAAACGGGCGATGTGCGGATGCTTCCAGCGGCTCATCCCCGTCGCGACCCATCCGCGGCGATCTTCGCGCCAGGCGCGAGCCATGACCTCCAGCGTGGCGAGGGCGCTCTCAAACTCGCAGAGGCGGTCGTTGAAGGGGTCGTACCAGGTTGGGGCGAGGATCATCGCAGCGGCAAATAACTGCGAGCGTGTCAGCCTCCGTTCGCGTCGTGCGACCGGGTTTTCGTCTTTGGTCAGGCCCCAGCCCGCGTACCAGGGCTGGCCGAAGACGCGGGGGGTGTGGCCCGCCAGAATGGCCTCAAAGCCCAAACCAGACGAAACGGTGTATACCGCAGCGGCGTGGTCGAAGAGCGCCCATGGGCTGACCGGCGCGCTTAGGTGAGAAATGCGGTCGGTCTCGGCTTCGGCATCGAAGTATCCGGGCCTGTGGCCGGCCTGCGTTTCCGGGTGCGTCTTGATCACAATGCGCTTGTCCGGATGCTCGGTCTGTGCATGGACCAGCATTTCGCGAAAGGTGGTTGCATTGGAACCGCCCCAGGCAATGGAGGCGTCGTCTCTAGTCTGATCGACCACCAGCACGAAGCCGGCGTCCGGAACGGGCAGCCCGGGGTCGCATGCCGCGTATTTTGACAGGTGCGATGCCGCCATGTGGCGCATTCCTTCGCGCGCGCGGTCAAGGAGCGCGGTGTCGTCCAGGGGTGATTTCGCAAGGATCGTCTCGAGCCGGCTGGGCTCGTTCGAATCGAAATGTACGCCAAGGTCGTCGATCATCAGGCCCAGCGGCGGATCGCCGCTGCGGCCGGTAAAGAGCGAGCGCAGAAAGGTGTCTTCTACCCGCACTACTCGGCTGCCAGTCCAACTGGCCACGGTCTCGCCGCGCGGTGCTGTGGGGCTTCTGCCCCAAACGCCTACGGCGTCATCCGCTCCGGGCTTTCCAAGGCGGATGGCGTAACCCGCAAGTTCGAGGATACGCCGGACGCGCCCCTTGGCCAAGAGCCCCCCGTTGTAGACGAAGAGCTCTTCAGGCTCGCTGGCCATCCCCGTCAGTTTACGAGCGTATCGACGGAAGCCGCAGTATTGAGCGGGCCGAGGAAGGCGGCAAGCGCCTTGTTGAACCGAACGAAAGGCGCTTCGGTTACATAGATCGTGTCGTCATCCCGGATCAGGAAGTCGCGTGCGTGGAAAAGCCCGTTCGGCTTGGTCAAATCAAGGATGTAGACCACCCGTTGCGTGCCTGAAAGGTCGTCGCGGTTCAGGACGATGCGCGAAATATCCTCGGGCTCGTTGCGCAGGATGAAG
Source organism: Pseudomonadota bacterium (assembly GCA_039179985.1). Classification (GTDB taxonomy): domain Bacteria; phylum Pseudomonadota; class Alphaproteobacteria; order Rhodobacterales; family Rhodobacteraceae; genus JBCCMQ01. Next base: position 17,961 of record JBCDED010000070.1, on the reverse strand, counting down.
ATGCCGGTTGGATCGGCAATCTGGGTGTTGAGACCGCCCACTTGCGCGATGGCTTCCATAGCGCTGATGTTCTGGCTGGTGAAGGTGACGCGGGCTTGGGCGCCCGTCGCGCCCACAGCGGTGAAGGCGCGCGTGTCCTCTTCAACGAGGATGCGGTCGCCGCCGCGCAGGGCAATGTCGAACTTGGGATCGCGGTAAAGGTCCTGAAGCCAGACCTTGCTCTGGTTGTTGCCTCGGATGATCGTCACTTGGGCGATTTCGGGGGCGATGGTCACGCCGCCGGCGCGGGCGAGCATAGCTGTCAGTGTGCGGGTCGGTCGCTCAATGGGGTAGACGCCCTGGGCACCAACGCCGCCGACGATGGATACAGTGGAACCGTCTCCCGCCATGCGGCGAACGACGACCTGCGGGTCCGGTGTCTGCGCTTCGAGCTTTTCGGTGATGATCTCGCGCAGCTGTTCGGGTGTGTTGCCCGATGCGCGCACGCGCCCGGCGTAGGGCACAAAGATGAAGCCCTTGCCGTCGACCTGTACTTCGTCGATCGGGGTCGGTGCGCTCGCGGTACCGAGAATCCCGGCCTCCACGTTTTCCCAGACGGTCACGCCCAGAACGTCACCGGGACGGATCACATCCGACCCTTGGGTGCCCGCTGAAAGGAAGTTCTGCGAAAATCCAAGCGCTGGCGTCAGCGCCACAGCGCGCGTTACATCGTCGGTTACAGGCACGACGAAGGCGTCGCCGCCTTGTGTGGTCCCACCGTCGAGAATCTCATTGCGGTTAGGCCCGCCACGCGGAAGCGTGCAGGCCGTCACCAACGACGCCAAAAGGACCAGGCGAAGCGCCCGGCGCAATAATCTGAGCTGGCTGAGCACTGCTCGCGCTCCTATGTCACTGCCTCAAGTTTTTTTCATAAACTATCGGAATTGGGCGAAAAAGCCAGCGCAATGTCCCCGCCTGACAGGGCGGGTGTGGTAGAGTGTTGCCAATTGGCCGCGTGTCCGATGGCAGCGTAGTCATAAGGATCTACCGGACTGAGCACGCGTTTGGTGATCGCCTCCATCAGGCGCCTACGTCCGCCGGATGAATAGTACCCGCCCGGAACCTGGCTTGTGGCCAGCAGAAAGGCGCGCAGGATGGCATAGGCCATCGGGTCGGGCGCGTCTGGCTCTGCGAAGAACGCGGGCAGGCTCTGGCTGCTAACGATGGACGTGCGGCTGTAGACCGATTGACCGAACGCCTTGACGGGCAGGCCGCGCCAGAGCGCCTGATGCGCGGCTGTCGAGTTCACGGTGACCGCGCTTCGTGTCCCGTTCAGGAGCCCGGCCAGCTTGCCGCCCCGGATATAATGGACGCGCCGCGCCAGGCCCTGCTCTGCCGCAAGCGCCGCAATCATCCGCCGAACGGGGTTGCGCCCGTCTTCCAGCGGATGTGCCTTGAAAACAAGGTGGTGGTCCTTTCGGGCACCCTCGGAGAACCCTCGCATGACGGTGCGAAGAAACGCTTCCTGGGTTTCGAAGGGACCGTGCCTGCGGAAGCTTTCGTCGTGGGCAAGTTGAAGAAGGACAAGGTGGTAAGCGGGTGCACGCTGCCGGAGCCGTCCCGTGGCGTACCAGCGCTCTGCGATTTGCGGGGCGAGCAATCCGAGCCGCCGCAGATAGAGCCGAAACTCCTCTGGAACGGTCAGGCAGCGGTGTCCGCGGTAGTGGGGGTAGGCCTTAGAGCCGGCCAGAAGACACGCATGATAGACCGCGCCCCAGAAGATATGTTCGCGCATATCGCCCCAATGGGCAGGAACGTCGCCTAACGCGGTGCTCGGTCCGCCGCCCGGCGCCCCCAGGTGGCGCGCCATCTCATTCATCGAAAAGCCAAGGGCGCGTGAATGCCCGTTGGCGCCGCCGCGTTCGTAGGTCACCCAATATGGCCGGATGTAACCTTCTTCAAAGACATGGCAGGCTAGGCCAAGGCGCCGGGCAATCTTCAGAGCGCTTGCGTGCAGGGGACGCGTATCGCCATAGAGCACAAGGTCGGTCGTGCCCTGCGCGGTAACCTCACTTTTGAACCGCTCGGGCCAGTCTTCGAGACTGCCGCCGAATGCCTGGTAGTCTCCGGACCCCCAGAACAGCGCGTCTGCGCGGTTGAACCCGATCCGCCGGCACTGTGCCCCTGCGGCGCGCAGTGACGTCGCCAATATAAAAAAGAAAGGCCCATGGGGCCCCTGTAAAAAGAGGAAGCGTCGGTCTTTTGGTATCATGGCGAGGGGCCGGGTGTGCAAGGCCCCTAGTCCTGTCCGATTCGCCACTCTATGTCACATGGCATTGAAACTATTACCGCTTGCGTCTGGCTCTTGTCTCGACCTTTTGGGGCGGCTAGGTCGGTACGGTAGTCAAAACACAGGGCGAGCCGATGTTTACCGGGATCATTACCGATGTTGGACGTGTCCGTGACCTTGAGCAGCGCGGCGACCTGCGCGCGCGGATCGGCACGGACTATGATGCGGACAGGATCGACATAGGTGCGTCGATTGCCTGCGACGGCATCTGCCTGACCGTGATCGCGCGCGGTGCGGACGAGGCAGGCAACTGGTTCGACGTGGAGATCTCGGCCGAGACCGTGTCGAAGACGACGATCGGCACATGGACCGTCGGGACGAACCTGAACCTTGAGCGCGCCCTGAAGGTTGGGGACGAGCTGGGCGGGCATATCGTGTCCGGCCATGTGGACGGTGTGGCCGATATCATCTCGGTCGCGGATGAAGGCGACAGCACCCGCGTTCAGTTCCGGGCCCCCGACCACCTGGCCCGTTTCATCGCGCCCAAAGGTTCGGTGGCCCTGAACGGGACCTCGCTGACCGTGAATGACGTGCAAGGCAGCGTTTTCGGCGTGAACTTCATTCCGCACACGAAAATTGCCACCACCTGGGGCGAGACGGCGGCAGGTGACCAGGCAAATATCGAGATCGACACCATGGCCCGCTACGTGGCGCGCTTACAAGAGCACGATACATGACCGGCTCGGCAGGTATTGGACATAACAACGGCCCCAGCATGGACGCCGGGGTTAGCTGGCGCAGACATGCCTGGAAAAAGGCGCGGGCCGATCTTCTGCCGCAGATGCCGCTGGAGATCGTGCGCATCCGGGTCAAGCGCGCGGCGGAACTGGGCATCGACTACCGGACCTATGCCAGCGTTCGGGCGGCAACGGGCCGGGACATCATCGCGCTCTTGTTTTCTTCGAATGCGCTGCGCGTTTTCTCCAACGAAACCGCACTGGAACCCGCACGCGCGGTTAAACTGGGCGAGGTGCGCAGGACCTCTTTGCGCGGACTGACCGCGCCGGGCCTTGATCCGGATGCGGTCCGTTCCCGGCTCTCTGCCGATCACGGTATCCTCTTTGACAAGGTCGTGCGTGCGCCGGGGCATCTGAGTCCTTGGGGCGCCGCCCGCGACCGCATCCTGACAGCGACGGTAGGTGTGCCTGCGGACAGCGTGCTGCTGGTCGGTGATATGGAGCTTGAGCGGGCGTGGTGCGACGCCGGGCGGCTCGCGGGCTATCTGCCGGCCGAACGCTATTTTGGCCGCTGACCGAAGACGGGCTTCGCTGAAAGGTCACGTCTGGTAATTGCCAGCCCTGCAGGCTATCTGACCGCGCAAGCGACAAAGGCAATTCCGCGATGACCTCATCTCCGAACTTCGAAAATCCCGGTCCGGTCGAAGAGAACTGGCGCGATGCTGTGTCTTCCATAGAAGAGATTATTGAAGACGCCCGTAATGGCCGGATGTTCATTCTGGTTGACCATGAAGACCGCGAGAACGAGGGCGATCTGGTGATCCCGGCGCAGATGGCAACGCCCGAGGTGATCAACTTCATGGCAACGCACGGGCGTGGACTGATCTGCCTGTCCCTGCCCGGCGAGCGGATTGATGCGTTGGGTTTGCCCCTGATGGCCAGCCAGAACTCGTCGCGCCATGAAACCGCGTTCACGATCTCGATCGAGGCCCGCGAAGGTGTCACCACGGGCATTTCGGCCCATGACCGTGCGCGTACCGTGGCGGTGGCCATTGATGCCTCCAAGACCGGTGCGGACATTGCGACGCCGGGCCACGTCTTTCCGCTTCGCGCCCGCGATGGCGGCGTCTTGGTGCGGGCGGGCCACACAGAGGCCGCGGTGGATATCTCGCGGCTGGCCGGGCTCAACCCCTCCGGCGTGATTTGCGAGGTGATGAACGAAGACGGATCCATGTCGCGCCTGCCCGACCTTGTGGCATTCGCGCAGAAGCATAACCTGAAGATCGGCACGATTTCCGATCTCATTGCCTATCGCCGCCGCCACGACAACCTTGTGGGCGTCCGATCCGAACAGACGGTCACCAGCGAGTTCGGCGGCGAATGGCAGATGCGGATCTATACCGACGAGACCCAAGGCGCCGAGCACATTGCCCTGATCAAGGGCGATATTTCGGGCGACGAGCCCGTTCTGACACGGATGCATGCGCTTGATCCGATGCTTGACATCGTCGGCCTCGGCGGGCCGGGTCGCACGCGCGAGTTCGGGGATGCCATGCACCTCATCTCCGAGGAGGGGCGGGGCGTATTGGTGCTCTTGCGGGACACGACGATGAAACTCGTTGCTGATGGCGAAGTCAGTCCGCAGACGCTGCGCCAGTACGGTCTTGGCGCGCAGATCCTGTCTTCATTGGGCTTGTCCAAGCTTATTCTGATGACCAATTCCCCTCAGCCGAAAGTCGTCGGTCTTGATGCTTACGGGCTCTCGATCGAGGGCACGCGCAAAATTCCGTCGCAGAGGTAAGCCATGGCCGGTCCCACCCACTACACTCTGCCGCGGCCCACTTTCGACGATCCCGCAAAGGTTCTGCTCGTCGTTGCGCCCTACTACCGCGACGTCACCGATGCGCTGATCTCAGGTGCAGGAGCCGAGCTTGAGGCCGCTGGCGTCGCCCATGAAACCGTGGAGGTGCCGGGCGCGCTGGAGGTTCCCACGGCGATCCGTATCGCCTACCGGCAAACGAACTACGATGGCTTCGTTGCGCTCGGCTGCATCATTCGGGGCGAGACGACGCACTACGACACCGTCTGCAATGACAGCTCTCGCGCGCTCCAGCTTTTGGGGCTGGAAGGGGCTTGTATCGGGAACGGTATCCTGACGGTCGAGAACTATGAACAGGCTTGGGTCCGTGCGGACACCGAGCAGATGAACAAGGGCGGCGGGGCGGCCGCGGCCGCTTTGCATCTCATTGCGCTGACCCGCCGCTTCGGCAACGAAGGCCGCAGCATCGGGTTCAAACCACTGACCGAGGAAATACGCCTCGCCGGGGAAGGACCGAAGACCGCATGATCAAGACCCCGACCAAGCGGCAGATGAAATCGGCGTCGCGGCTTTATGCCGTGCAGGCGCTCTTTCAGATGGAGGCAGCAGGGCAAACCGTGGATGCGGTGCGCCGGGAATTCGAAGAACACCGGTTCGGAGAGATCTTCGAAGATGCCGAGATGGCAGAGGGTGACGTTGCCCATTTCCGCCGCCTGACCGAGGTTGCGGTCAACGATCAAGCCAAGATCGACCAGATGACGGACCGGGCGCTGGTGGCCAAATGGCCGATTGCCCGGATCGATCCGACACTGCGGGCGTTGTTTCGTGCTGCGGGCGCAGAACTAAGCGACCCCGACACACCTGCAAAGGTAGTGATCACCGAATTCGTCGATGTAGCGCGCGCGTTTTTTCCCGAAGGCCGCGAGCCGAAATTCGTTAACGCGGTGCTGGATCATATGGCACGCGAGGTCCGGCCCGAGGCATTCTAGGCAGAAACCTCCGCTCGGGCCGATCTTTGCTTAAAATTAGTGGAGCCGCGCGTATCATGCTGACGAAGGAGACTCACATGCCCCAGCTTGTTCGCTTCTATATTCGTCACACGATGTTTGGCTTCATTGCTGCGGCCGTCTTTGTCACCCTGCTTTTTGCCTTCAATGTCGCCAACCTCTGGCACCTTGTGACCCACACGTCCGAGGGCTGGCTAGCGGCCTTGCTGCTCTTTGTCTTCAACGGCATCGTCTTTTCAGGCGTCCAGTTCGGGATCGCGGTCATGGCGCTCGGAAATGAACAAGCGCCTCCGCGGGGACCTCGGGGCAGGGCACTGCTCGTTCCGGCGCCCGTCCGGCGGGACGAGCCGCCGCACCGCTAGACCATTTAGGACAGGCAACCGTCCGTTTCGATGGTCGCCAGCCCGTCGCGGTCAAATGTGGCGGACCTGTCGGTCGTGCCGGGAAGTTCGGCGGTGGCGCCAAGTATTTCGCCCCCCGAGACACGGATCTGCCCAAGCTCGACGCCGCGGGTGTCATCCACATCAATGGTGAAGGACAGCTTGCCGCCCGCAGGCAATCCGGCATGGTCGAGCACGACGCGCTCATCGCCGTCGGTCACTGCGGTTACCGAACGCAGCGTTTCAGCGCCTTCGACGATTTCCAGTGGCTGGAAAACCTCCACCCCGGCGCCCGAGGCACTGACGTCGAAAATCAAACCGGCGGGCGCGGTCGAGAGATCGATTGCGATTTCACCGGCGGGCAAGGCACACTCCGCGGTGTTGGTGATCGTGAAGCGGTCTTTCGGTGCGCTTTCGGTAAAGCGTACGGTGATGTCCGCCAGCGCCGGACTGGTCATGGCCACCAGTGCCGCCAAGCTCAATCTGAAAGTCATGTCAAAACTCCTGTCCTTGACCGGAGCTAAACCGGGCCGCGCCCAGGTCAATCTTCGCACCGGTGGGCAGACCTGTTAGGGGGAAGACGAACGACCCTGACTGCCCGGAGCCGAGAATGACCACCCCGCGTAAAATCCTCTGCCTATGCCAGCAATATGACCTGCGCGAGATGTTCGGCGATGGGTTTAAGGCGCACCCGGACCTGGAGCTTGTACTGCCCGACGAAGTTACGGATCCGACCCAAATCAAATACGTCCTGGCCTTTCGTCCACTGCCGGACGCGTTTGACCCTTTGCGCGATCTTCGGATGGTTATGTCCGTTGGGGCGGGTGTCGATGGGCTCCTGCTGCACCCAGGTCTGCCGAGCGACGTGCCGCTCATTCGCATGGTGAACCCCGAACAGGCCGAGATGATGGCGGGCTTTGCCGCATGGCACGTGGTGGGGCATCACCGGGGCATGTTGGATTTTCCGGCGTTTCAGCGGGATCGTCTGTGGAAGGCCGGGCACTGCATAGATATGCCGTCCAGTTTTCCCGTTACGGTCCTTGGCTTTGGCAACATGGGCCGCGCCATCGGTCGGGCGCTGGCCGCCATGGGCTACCCGGTGAGGGCCTGGGCAGGCCGGGCTCGTGTGGAAGACGGGATAGAGGTTCTGGCGGGCGAGGACGGGTTGCGGCAGGTGCTGGCAGAGGCGAAGGCCGTTGTCGGCGTCCTGCCGCTGACGGATGCGACCCGCGGGTTCTTCAACTTCCGGACTTTCGCGATGATGCGGCCCGATGCTTTGCTGGTGCAGCTCGGGCGCGGCGGGCATCTGATCGAGGACGACCTGATCGCGGCGCTCGACACGGGCCAACTTGCCCGCGCGGCGCTCGATGTCTTTCAGACCGAACCGCTGCCGCCTGAAAGCCCGCTTTGGACGCATCCCAAGGTCATGGTCACGCCCCATATCGCCAGCGACAGTTCCGGCAGCGCAGTTGCCGCAGCCGTGTATGCAAGCATCACATCCCATGAGTCCGGGCGCAGGCCCGAGGGACTGGTCGACCGCGACAGAGGATACTGACATGGCAGGTGAATTTAGCGTCCGCGCCGCCGTGGCCGAAGATGGCGCGCAGATGGCCGAGATCCTAAACGAAATCATCGCGATCGGCGGGACGACCGCGCGCATGGATCCGGCCACGCCGCAAGAATTGGTCGCAGAGTTCCTGACCGGCGCCGAGGCGCTCGGGGCGGTGGTCGCTGTGACGCCTGAGGGGTTTTGTGTGGGATTTCAGGGACTCGAACGGGACGACACCCTGCCGGACAACGTTGGAGACATCTCCACCTACGCGCGTCAGGTACCGCGTCTGCGGGGTGTGGGCACTGCGATGTTCGCGGCCACACGGCGCCGCGTAGGTGTCATGGGACTGTCTGAGATCAACGCGGTCATCCGGGCCGACAACGTCCCGGGGTTGGCCTACTATGGCAAGATGGGCTTTGTGGATGTAGACCGTATCATAGGCAGGGCGCTGCCCAACGGTCAGATCGTTGACCGGATCGTTCGGCGGTTTCGGCTCTGACGGCAGGGGTGTGGCGGGCCCGCGCGCAACCGTCGAGGTGTTTCATTCCCGAGGACCTGTATATACAGGTGGGCGCCAGGTAACCGGACCAGGATCCGGACAGAGCCAGCTCCCTCGGAATTGCTTAAGGCCACCGGAATATGACCTCATCACGAGAAGGGCAGCACCCGCCACGCCCGTAGGTAGGACGCCGCGGGCGCGGGAACAAGGGGGCGTGGGCGATCTAGATAGTCTCGCGGAGGCGGACGAAGTGTTTGTCCCAGCCGGTATCGAAGGCAATCGCGAGCCCGATTGCGTCGCCCGCGGTGCTCAACCCTTCGTGGCGGAGGTGAAGTCGCGTTCCGCGTCCGACGGGGGTCAGCGAGAAGGTTACCACAGTCATCAGCCCGTTCATGGGTCGCGCGGTGAAAGTCATTTTCAGGTGCTCCGGTTCACGCGCTTCCAGCACTTCGCCGGTGCAAAGGGCGCTGCCGTCGTCTCCGAGAAGGGCATAGGCATCTCCGGGTTTGAGGTCGTCGCGGGCGGCATGGAACCACTTGGCCAAGTGTTCGGCCTTCGTCAGAAAGGCCCAGACCCGGTCGGGCGGAGCGTCAATTAACAGCGTCTTTTCAAGAGTATCCTTTGAAATTGGTGTTTGATCAGTCATCGTTCCTGGTCTCCTTTTCAATGGCGGTCTTCAAATCGGAAAGCCGGTCGTCCCAGAAGGCATCGAATGTTGCGAGCCAGTCGATGACGGGGGCGAGACCCGCAGGACGCAACCGGTTGATCCGGGCGCGCCCTTGCGCCTCGACGGTGATCAGCGCCCCCTCGGCAAGGATCGCGAGGTGCTTTTTGACCGCGGGTCGGGTCATGTCGAAGCCCTCGGCGACCTCGCCAATGGTCAACGGACCACGGGTCAGCCTGTTCAGGATTGCGCGGCGCGTGGGGTCGGCCAGTGCGCGGAAGGTGCGTTGTGGGTCGGTCATCGGGCGACTCAATATGAAACTATTAGGTTTCATAAATAAGATACCAAAAAGTATCATGTCAAGCCCTGTCTGCTTGCAAATGTTCACTGTTCGTTCATAATGGGGGCGTGCCAGAGGATTTTGACGAGATACCGACGGATCAGGCCGCGGCAGGGCCGAGGCCGGGCCAGCTCTTGGCCCGGGGTGTATGCCGCCATCTTCTGGGGCACGATTTTGTCACCGTGGAAGAGCTGGTGCCGGCCCCCGGTTTGCGTGTTGATGTCATGGCACTGGGGCCGAAGGGCGAGATCTGGATCATCGAGTGCAAATCAAGCCGGGCCGATTTTGCCTCGGACCATAAATGGCGGGGTTATCTGGATTGGTGTGACCGGTATTTCTGGGCCGTGGACGCGCGTTTCCCATCCGAGCTCTTGCCGGACGACACCGGTCTGATCATCGCCGACGGCTACGATGCAGAAATCATCCGCATCGGTCCCGAAGCGAAACTGGCACCCGCCCGGCGCAAGGTGATGGTGCAGAAATTCGCCCGCCATGCGGCGATCCGCTGGCATGGCGTGCGGGATCCGGGTCTTACTTTTTCGGGCGCTTAGGTTTGCCGCGCATTGCCATTGCCCGCGCGCGTTCGGCCGCGGCCCGGATTTCCTCGGCGATCTCAACGGCCTCGTCGGGGTCGAAATCCATAGGGATCTCCACCGAGGGCGCTTCAACGAAGATTCGCACCATGCCCTGGTCGGTGGGTCCGATTTGCAGGTTCGCTTCGATATCGCTTTCGCTGTTGATGCCCATGGCGGCCTCCGGGAAACTGGGCTTTGGGCTTAGCCGGTGATGCGGGCCGTTTCAAGGATGGGGACTGTGGCATGGCTGACCTGACGCTGAGATCGTTTGAACCCTCCGATGCGGTTTGGCTCGTTGACCAGCACGCAACACTATATGCCCGTGACGACGGGTTTGACGGCACGTTCGGCCCGCTTGTGGCCAGTATCCTTGCGGATTTCACTCAGTCCCACGACCCGGATTTCGAAAGAGGATGGATCGCCGAAAAGGACAGTGCCCGCCTTGGCAGCATCTTCTGCGTCCGGCTCGATGATGAGACGGCAAAGCTGCGCCTCTTTCTCGTCCTGCCAGAGGCGCGCGGCCTGGGCCTGGGGCGCAGGTTGCTTGGGGCCTGCCTTGAGTTTGCCCGCGCCGCTGGCTACCGGCGCATGTCGCTCTGGACCCATGAAAGTCACCGGGCGGCCTGTGCGCTCTATGCCCGGTCAGGCTTCCGCCTGACGGCCAGTCGTCCGGTCCATTCTTTCGGGGTGGATCTTGTGGAGCAAAGCTGGGAAATCGACCTCTGAGGCGTGCCGAGCCCCTTGCAAATGCGCGTCCGTCTCGCTAAAGCCACACCCCGTGCCGCCTTAGCTCAGTTGGTTAGAGCGCTGGATTGTGGATCCAGAGGTCTCTGGTTCGAACCCAGAAGGCGGTACCATCCCATCCGCTGCAATGTGTGGCCCATTTCACATACAAGGCCCCCAAAGGGGCACTATCCTGCCGTTTACGCTGGGTATGTCCGCGCCGAATTGAGATCTTTGCAGAGTTGAGTACGGTGACCGGGCCACAACGCAAAAGAAGATCTGCCGTGGCAGACGACAGGAGCAGACCCCATGCTGAGCACCCGCGCGCGGCGGTTCAGGAGCGACCCGTGATTTTCGCGGCCTTCGCAGATGTGCACGGCAACTCCGCCGCGCTCGATGCCGTTCTCGCGGACATCACCCGCCGGGGGATCAATGACATCGTCAACCTTGGCGACAGCCTGAGCGGTCCCCTTGATCCCGGCGGGACGGCGGAGCGCCTGATGGACCTTGGCCTGCCCACGGTGCGCGGAAATCACGACCGGGCGCTAGAGGAAACCGATCCGGCGCGTATCGGCCTATGGGAGCGTTGGACGCTGCCCGAAATTACCGAGGCGCAGAGGGGTTGGGCTGCCAGTTTGCCAGAGCGCTTGACCCACGGCGAGGCGCTGCTTTGTCACGCCACACCGGGCGATGACGCGACCAACTGGCTGGATGAGCGGGGCGAAGACCGGCGGATGCACTTCCGGCCGCGCCATGCGATCGAAAGGCTGGCAGCGGGTGAAACTGCGCCGCTGATGCTTTGCGGGCATACGCATGTTCCGCGCATGGTCCGCCTCGGCAGCGGTTCGGTGGTGGTCAATCCCGGTTCCGTCGGCTGCCCGTCCTACCTTGACGACCGCGAAGCCACGCCCTTTATCGCCGAGACCGGCGCACCCGATGCGCGCTATGCGATCTGCGAGAAAGCGGATGGCCAGTGGACCGTCTCGCTGGTCAGCGTTGCCTATGATGCGCAGCGGATGGTGGATCTTGCGTTGGCAAAAGGCGCGGACAGCTGGGCCGAAGCCCTGACGACCGGTTGGTTTACGGCTGGGCCGGCGTGATCTGAACGCGCTGGCGCAGCGCGCCGCTTTGGCGGTCATAGATCAAGATCTCGTCCGCATCTGTCACCACCGCATACCAGTCGCGCCCTTGGGTGAAGGTCGAGGCGGCCGCGCCGTCAGGCAAAGTGATCTCGGCGGGCAGCGGTGCGACCTGCGGGGCCTGAAGGCGGATGACAAGCAGCGCCACGATCGTTAGAACGCCGGCGATCATGACGATCGTCAGTGTCGTCACCAACCGCCGCAGGAACTTGAGGTCCTGTGGAAGATCCTGACCGTCCGGAGCCGGTTCCATGGCAGATACCCTTCGCGTCACCATTGGGCCGTCGCCGCCCGGGCGCCTTGATAAGGCGCTTTCGCGCGACGCGCCAGAGGAGGCGGCCCTCAGCCGCTCGCGCCTTGCGCGCCTGATCGACGAAGGGGCGGTCAGCCGAAACGGGGTGGTTCTGACGGAGGCGAAGGCGCGCGTCGGCGAAGGCGACGTTCTGGACATCGTGTTGCCAGAGGTGGCCGAAAGCCACATGACGGCAGAGCCGATCGCCCTCGACATCCGCTATGAGGACGACGACCTGATCGTGGTCAACAAACCCGCGGGCATGGTGGTGCACCCTGCGCCGGGGACGCCCTCGGGGACACTGGTCAACGCGCTTTTGGCCCATTGCGGGAATGATCTGTCGGGCGTGGGCGGTGTCGCGCGCCCGGGCATCGTTCACCGGATCGACAAGGACACATCGGGTCTTCTGGTGGCCGCCAAGACTGACGCGGCCCACGCCGGTCTGTCAGACCAGTTTGCCGCGCATAGGGTGGAGCGTCTCTATCTCGCGCTCTGCCACGGATGCCCGGATCCCGCCAACCCCAGACTACGAGGCGTGCGGGGGGTCAGCATCGAGCCGGGCGCGACTGTTTGCATTACCTCGCAGTTGGCGCGCCACCGGACCGAGCGCCAGCGGCAGGTCGTCGTCTGGTCGGGCGGACGCCACGCGGTCACACGCCTGCGGGTGCGGCGTCCGCTTGGGGAGCCCCCTGCGGCTGCTCTGGTTGCCTGCCAGCTGGAGACAGGTCGCACGCATCAGATCCGGGTGCATATGGCGCATATCGGCCATGGACTGATCGGCGATCCGGTCTATGGCGGGCGGCGCAAGATTTCGGCGCGGTCCGTCGGGGAAGAGGCGGCTGGTGCGGCGCATGATTTCGGACGGCAGGCGTTGCATGCTGCGACGCTTGGATTTAACCATCCGCTAACGCAGGAGGCCATGCGCTTCGACGCCGATCTGCCCGCTGATATGGCTCAATTGCTGGAATTGCTGTCGGGTGAAGGGCGCGCGCCGGACCCAACTGGTTAACGGTGTCTTCATTCTCGTGTGCGACACACCTTGAACTGGGCGGTTCAGATGCCTATCTCCAATGTTAACGGCAGCAACATAGCTGTAGAGGAGGGATATTCATGGCCAATTACGCAAACCTTCCTGCGCCGTCCCCAGAAGGCGGCCTGAACCGGTACCTGCAGGAAATCCGCAAGTTTCCCATGCTGGAGCCAGAAGAAGAATACATGCTTGCCAAGGCATGGGTGGAGCGCGAGGATTCGGGCTCGGCCCATAAACTCGTGACCAGTCACCTGCGTCTGGCCGCAAAAATCGCCATGGGCTACAGGGGCTATGGATTGCCCCAGGCCGAGGTGATTTCCGAAGCCAACGTTGGCTTGATGCAGGCCGTGAAGCGGTTCGATCCCGAAAAGGGCTTCCGCCTGGCGACCTATGCAATGTGGTGGATCCGCGCCTCGATCCAGGAGTATATCTTACGGTCCTGGAGCCTCGTGAAACTGGGTACAACCAGCGCGCAGAAGAAGCTCTTTTTTAACCTGCGCAAGGCGAAGGCCCGCATCGGCGCCCTGGAAGAGGGCGACCTGAGACCCGAAAACGTCGCCCGGATCGCCAACGACCTCAACGTGACCGAGGAAGAAGTGATCTCGATGAACCGCCGCCTCTCGGGCGGCGATGCATCGCTGAATGCGACCGTGGGCACCGATGATGACAGCGCCATGCAGTGGCAGGACTGGCTGGAAGACGAAGACGCTGACCAGGCGGGCGATTACGAACAGAAAGATGAGTTTCAGGCGCGCCTGACCATTATGGGCGAGGCCATGGACGTGCTCAACGAACGCGAACGCGACATCCTTGAACAGCGCCGCCTGAAGGACCAGCCGGTGACGCTGGAAGAACTGAGCGAGCAATACGGCGTCAGCCGCGAACGTATCCGTCAGATCGAGGTGCGGGCGTTTGAGAAATTGCAAAAGCGGATGCGCGAGCTTGCCCGGTCGAAGGGGATGCTGGCGAGCGCCTGATCTGCATGAATTTACGGATTGGGGCGGGCCCGTTGGCCCGCCCTTTCTTCATACCTACTCCCAGTAGGTCGTGATCCAGTCGAAATTCGGAAGCTCTTCCACGACTTCGAAGGTCTGGGTCACCGTGAAGGTGCGGCCTGTTCGGTCGGTCGTGCGCACTTCCAGCGTGTGGGAGCCCAGGGGCAGACTGGCCGGCAGGTCGATGCGCCAAAGGTGCTGGCTGTTATCTGTCAGCATCCAGCGCTGTAGCGGTCCGGGAATGCCCTGCCAGGGCACGCCCTGCCACGTCGTGAATCCGGCGGTGTCCGATCCGCCATCAACGGAAACCGCGGCCACCGATCCCTGGCTGGCCTGTTTCAGAATGGCCTGAGGGTCGGAATAGGCGACACCTTTCAGCTTGGCTTCGCCGGCGCCTTCTTGGGTGCGCGTGCCCTGTAGCGCCGCGCCGCCATTGATCGAAGCGGAGACGACGTTCGACTTACCACCGTTCCAGACGTTCACCGCGATCCATGTACCGCCTTCCAGATCGTCGGTGGTCAGCATATTGATATCGCCAAGGTCGCGCAGATGCACAGGCGGCTCTTGCTCGAATGTGCGCGGATAAAGGTCGCGGAAGGCAATCAGCCGTTCGGCCCACGCCCGGTAGCGGGGCGAGTTGAACGAGGCGTGCATCTGCAGATCGTCCGGCGCGTGGAAGGTCTTGTAGGTCTCCACATAGTCAGAGCCATCAAAGTCGATCTGGAAATACCCGCGCGGCGCGCCAAGGCGCTGCGTGCCGTGGGGGACGCCCTGATCGTTCAGATCACCGGCCCACCAGGAGCCCGAAAGGGCGCCCGTGACGATTTGGTGGAACGGCGCAGGGCCTACGCCGGTGTTGGCTTCCCAGCCGTCGTAGTATTCGCCCGGTTCGATGTTCTCGACCGTATGCGTATGACCGCTCAGACCAAGCACAGGACGGTCCCCAAGAATCTCTACCAGATCGGCCAGGTTGTCGGTCTGGTGCTTGGCGGCGGTGTTGTCGGTGAAGGTCTGGAACGGGATATGTGCAACTAGCACGATCAGCTTGTCCTCAGGCACATTCGCCAGATCGTTGCGCAGCCATTCAAGCTGCCGGTCCGAAATCACGCCGTTGTAGGTCAGGCTGCTGTCGGGGCTGCAACAAGGATGCGGGTCGACGCCGTTGCAGGGGTAGCGCACGTTGTCGAGGCCGACGAAATGCACGTTGCCCTGGTCGAAGGAATAGTACTCCGGCCCCCACTCGCGCCGGAAGGTGTCGAAGCTGTCGGCATCGGTCTCGGCGTCGAAGTCGACGTCGTGGTTGCCGCCCACGAAGTATAGGGGCACGCCACCCACTGCGACAATGCGCTTGAGGCGCGGGAAAAGCGTCAGGTCGTCGCCCATGACGTCGCCGGCAAAGATCAGGCACTCGGTCTCCGCGTTGTCCCGCGCGGCGAGAAGACGCCCAGCGGTTTCGCGTACGTAGGAGACTTCGCGGTTCGTGTACGTCTGCGCGTCACCGAAGACGAGGCAATTAAAGCTGTCGCCCGAGCCGTCTTCGATCAGCGGAAAGTTGATAGCCTCGGGCAGCGGGCCGGTGGGCTCGATCCCGCCAAAGCGCAGGGGCGGCGACCCGGCCACTTTGTGGATATAGGCGAACTGCGGAACCAACTCGAGGCTGACCGGCACGGCGTGGCCGGCTGGTTTGGTGATGAAGAGGTTCATGTCGTCGTAGGCGGGGAGCGCGTAGGTGCCACCCGCGCCGGTGACCACAACCTCGCGGCCGTTGGAGACAAGCACGCCCGCAATGCCGGTCTCGCCTGTGTCCAGTTTCGAGTTCCGGTTGGCATCGATGAAAACCGTGCCGCGCGCGGTGTCGCCACCCGCGGTGCCGATGGCTTCGACACTACCGATATAGGTTACGTCCTTCGCCGCCGCGGTCCCGGCCACAAGGCCCGCCACAGACGCCAAACAGAGGGTCGCTCTGATCATGGTGGTCTCCGAAAGAAATAGGTAGGCCGTCATGCTGCCCCAGATCTGTGACAGCGCGCTGACAGTCCGCTTACGCGGTCACGACAGTTCGGTGACGACGGATGCTCGGGCTGGAACGGCGGAGGGCGCGCGGTTAGGCTCGGCCCAAAGGGAGTTTGCCAATGGCCAGTGAAAACTACGAAATCCTCGACCCGCGGTTTCAGCGTCTGGTTAAGACGGCGGAACCACTACAAGAACTCTGGACGGGCGGAAGCTGGACCGAGGGCCCGGTCTGGCTGCCGGCCATGAAATCCCTCGTCTGGAGCGATATCCCCTCGGACCGGCGTTTGAAATGGGACGCGTTGACCGACCAGACCGTCGAGATGCGCGCGGGTGAGGGGGCTTACGTGAACGGGTCGACATTGGACCGTCAGGGTCGGATCATCATGTGCGAACACGGCACCCGAACGGTGACCCGGCTGGAACATGACGGCGGGCTGAGTGTGCTGGCGGAGAGCTATGGCGGCAAACGGCTGAACAGCCCAAACGATGTCGTGGTACGCTCAGACGGGACGATCTGGTTTACCGACCCGGCCTACGGCATCGAGAGTGATTACGAAGGCTATGCCGCCGCGCGGGAACAGGACGGGGAGCATGTTTATAGGATCGACCCTGACGGTACGCTCACCCGTGTCACGGATGATTTCGTCGCGCCGAACGGTTTGGCGTTCTCGCTGGATGAACGGCAGCTCTATATCGTCGATTCCGGCGGTTCCCGTGGTACGGGCGGCCCGCGCCACATCCGGCTTTTTGACGTGCAGGACGATTTGACGCTAAAGGGTGGTGAGGTTTTCGCGACTTGTGACGCCGGGGTATTCGATGGCTTCCGCCTCGATACCAAGGGCCGCATCTGGACGAGTGCCGGGGACGGTGTGCATTGCTACGATCCCGACGGCAGCCTCATTGGCAAAATTCTGGTGCCGCAAGAGGTCAGTAACCTCTGCTTCGGCGGCTACAAGCGGAACCGGTTGTTCATCACGGCGACGTCCAGCCTTTACAGTGTGCTGATCTGCGCGAGCGGCGCAAAGACGGTCTGAGGATCGGAGAGGAGACCAATTTATGGGTGACACGATCAGATGGGGCGTCCTCGGCGCCGCGAAATTTGCG
Source organism: Pseudomonadota bacterium (assembly GCA_039179985.1). GTDB lineage: Bacteria > Pseudomonadota > Alphaproteobacteria > Rhodobacterales > Rhodobacteraceae > JBCCMQ01. The sequence goes on along the minus strand of JBCDED010000070.1, from coordinate 823 downwards.
CGCGATTACATGGCGCGAGCGATCCACGCGGCCGAAGGCGCAACCCTGGCGGCCCTGGCGACAAGCGACCCGGCCAAGGCCGCGCCTTTCGCGGCCTTCGCACCGGGATTGCGGGTGCATAGGGGCTATGACGCACTGCTCGCCGACCCCGATGTCGACGCGGTCTATATCCCCTTGCCGAACCATCTGCATGTTGAGTGGACGAAAAAGGCGATTGCGGCGGGCAAGCATGTTCTTTGCGAAAAGCCGCTCTGCTTGAAGGCCGCGGAATTCGACGCGCTAATTGCATTAAGGGATCAGAGCGGTGTGCAGGTGGCCGAGGCCTTCATGATCGTGCACCACCCCCAGTGGCAACGCGCGCGGGCCCTGCTGGCCGAAGGCGCCATCGGGCGGCTTGTTCACGTGCATGCTGCCTTTACCTATGACAACGCTTCCGACCCGGGCAACATCCGCAATCAAGCGGAGATGGGCGGCGGATCGGTGCCGGATATCGGCGTCTATACGATGGGCTCCACGCGGTTCGTGACGGGCGAGGAACCGACCCGCGTTTCTTCCAAGATCACGCGGGAAGACGCGCTGGAGGTGACGGCGGTCGTAGACGCGGATTTCCCGGGATTCACCTATACAAGCTACACCTCCATGCGCATGAACCCGTTTCAGGAGGTTGTGTTCCACGGAACCGAAGGCGTTATGCGGCTTGACGCGCCGTTCAATGCCGGGACCTACGGCGAGGCGCGGATCGAACTTCGCCAGGGCGAGCGCACCATTCGTGTGGAGAAATTCAGCGCGGACCTTCAGTATGTCCTTCAGGTCCGGAACTTCG
>JBCDED010000069.1:0-21926 GCA_039179985.1 Pseudomonadota bacterium | reverse complement strand
TTGCGGTCGGTCAGTTCGCCTTCGGCGGGCGGCACTGTGAACTGGATCACGTTGATGCCGCCATGGGACAGCGTGATCGGCACAGTGATGTCCTGTCCGGTGGCGAAGACGAACTGCTCGGGCGGTCCGCCATCAACGGATATTTCCAGCGGAACACGCCCGTTCTGGCTGTCGGGAACGGCGCCCTGGTCTTCAATCCGCAAGGTCAGCGTGACCTCTTCGCCAATAATCGCAAACCCGGGCGCGTTCGAGACGATCAACCGCCGGTCCCAATCATCGGGCTCTCCGGTGAGAAGAGCATGGAGCGGCGCTGGCAGGTCCGGCGCAAGCTCCAAGTCATGGACCTGCCCGTCAGTGATTAGAACGGCCCCTGCCACGCGGGACCGTGGGACCTCGGCCATCATCTCGGCCAATACCGACATGGCCCGCGTCCCAAGATCGCCCTCGCCGTCCAGAACCCGTGCAACGCGGTATTCGGTATTGCCGCGGGCATCGAGGTCGCGCGTCAGCGCCTCAAGTGCTGCTTCGGTCTGGGCCTCGCGCCCGCCGATGCGCTGTGACGCGCTCTCATCCGTGACGATGAGCACGATATCGGACAGGGGCGTGCGGTTTTCGTTCTGCAGGGACGGGTTGGCGATGGCGGCGATCAGTACGGCGAGCGACAAGAGCCGCAGCCACCATCCCGACATCCGCCGCCACAGCGCAAAGGCGATGATCGCGGCGCAAAGCGCCGCCAGCCCGACAACGGTAGGCCAGGGCAGGAGAGGATCGAAAACTACGGTTCCGGTCATGTCTATTGCCCCAACCTGTCGAGCAGTGCCGGGACATGCACCTGATCGGACTTATAATTGCCGGTCAGCACGTGCATGATCAGATTGATCCCGAACCGGTAGGCCACCTCCCGCTGCCGCTCGCCGGAAAATCCGCGCCCGACGGGGAACATCTGGCGCCCGCTCTCATCGATCGCCCAGGCCGTGGCCCAGTCATTGCCGCCGATTACCACAGGCGTTACGCCGTCGTTGAGGTTCCGGAAGGGCATACCCTCGGCAAGCTCCGCATCAGGCGGCGCGGCCTCGACCCAGACATCCCGGCTCGAGTGGCGTCCCGGAAAATCCTGCAGCAGATAGAAGGTGCGCGTCAGCACATGATCGCCCGGAATGGGCTCCAGCGGCGGGATATCAAGCGGCCGCGCCAGGGCCTGCAGTTTCCGGCCCTCAGGGCTCGCCTGACCAAAGCGTGCCACATCGGCATCGCGGGTATCGAACATGATCATCCCGCCCGTCCTGAGATACCGGTTGAGCTTGGCATAGGCTTCGGCCGAGGGTTGTGGCTGGTCAGGTGTCACCGGCCAATAAAGGAACGGCAGAAACGACAGTTCGTCGGTTTCAAGGTTCACACCCACCGGCTCCGCAGGCTCCACCGAGGTCCGGCGGTAAAGCCGGTCGGACAGGCCTCTGAGCCCGGCCCGCGACGTCTCATCAAGCCGCGGATCGCCCGTCTCTACATAGGCCAGCACCACTTCGGAAGTAACCGTCACGGCATGGTCGTCCTCCTCTGGGCTCTGCGCCGAGGCTAGCTCGGGCGCAACAAGAAAGACGGCGGCGAGGATCGCGGCGGCCGCTTTTAAAGGCGCCTCACGGGGGCCCGTGAGGCGTCCGGCCAGCCAGAGCGAGGCCAGCACATCGGCCAAAAGCAGCGCCAGAGCCGCCGACAGTACCCAGCCTTTCAGGGGCGTCTCAGTCGTTACGTCCAGACCTTCCACCGGGATACGGTCGGGCCAGACGGCAGTGTCAAGAACGCCGTCCGGCGCCACAGCGTTGACGGCGATCCGCTGATCCTCACCGGCGTAAAGACCGGGCGGCAGGTCCGGGCCGGGCGTCTCCTCAGCCAACACTTCGCCGGGTATGCCGGCCATAGCTTCGGCATCGATGATCTGACCGAAACCGTCAAGCAGGCGTTCCGGCACCCAGGTCGTGCCCGCGAGCGCCGTGGCGTCAGGGCGCGAAGAGCGGGTGGAGATCGCAAGGCGTTCCAGCATCTGAACGAAAAGACCCGACAGCGGCAGCGTGCTCCACTCTGCATTGGCGGTCACGTGAAAGAGGATCACCTGCCCCTGCCCGAGCGACTTGAGCGTGATCAGCGGCGTGCCGTCCTGAAGCGATGCGATAACGCGGTCTGCAAGTTCGGGGTCCGGCTGTGCCATGACCTGCGAGGTCACGGTCACCTCATCGTATACGGGCAACCCGAAGAAGGGCGATCCGGCGGCAAAGGGTTGCAGCGTTTTCGGCTCGCCCCAGCTCATGGCACCGCCGACCGTGCGGCCGCCCACGCGCAGGCGCACAGGCAATAGCGGTTCTTCCTCGGCGCGGGCGATGTCACTGGCTGCCAGCCGGGGGCCCGCAAACCGCACCAGAAACCCGCCCTCTTCAACCCAGGTCTGAACGCCGTCAGCTTCCACTTCCGACAGCGTGGCCACATCGGCAAGAATAATGGCGTCGGGGTTCGCCAGAAGCACATCTTCCAGCGCGCCCTCAAGCAGATCCGCCGTCGGTTCGAGCGCCTGCCGCAGGTAGTGGAGCGGCGACAGAAGCTGTACCTCCTCGTCTTCATCTCGGCCTGCGATCAGCGCGATTTCCCGACGCCGCAGACCGTCGTCGGTAAGACTTACGGCGCCTGCACTGCGCTCGCCCGAAACCTCGAACCGCGTCACGCGGTTGCGCAGTTCGGACGGCAGCGACAGGTCGATATCAGCCAGCGTGTCCCCGGCTGCGAACTCGGCCTCGACCCGGGCGAGGTCGCGTTCGATGCCAGCGGGGTCAAGCCCGCGCGCGGCCACGGTGACTGTCTGTTCCACATCAGGACGGTTGCGCAGAACGGACAGCTTAACGAGCCCGTCTTCGAAATACGCAGGGCGCAGGGCGAAGACCGACCTGGGGCTTTCAAAAGCCCGGACCGGTCCCTGCCGCTCGAGCGCCGCAAGCAATCCGTCGCGCCAGCCGTAGCCGACGCCGTCGGATACCCAGAAGGTCTCAAATCGCTCTTCCTCCGTCAGGCTATCGGCCCAGGCGGCGATCACCTCGTCCCGCGGCACCCAGGGCTGCGGCGCCAGCGATGGCAGCCTTGCGATCCAGGTATCAGCCGTCTGAAAGGGCAGATTCCCCGCCGGCAGATCTGTCAGTGAAACGACCGCCACGGTCCTGCCCTGGCGTCCGGCCTGTTCCAACGCCGCGTCGATCCGCTCTGTCTTGCCCGCCCATGTGCTGCCCGAGGCCCAAGTTCCATCCGTCAGAACAAGCAGCGGCAGGTCGCTGGCGTCTTCGGTATCGGGGTTCAGCACCGGCCCGGCGAAGGCCAGGATGGCCAGCGCCACGGCAAGGCAGCGCAAGAGCAAGAGCCACCAGGGCGTCTTGTCGGTCTCGTGTTCATCATCGGTCAGCCCGAGCAACAGCGCGATCCCCGGAAAATGCCGGCGGATGGGCGCAGGCGGAATCGCGCGCAGGAGGAACCACAGAATAGGAAGCGCCAGAAGCGCAAAAAGCAAGGCGGGCGCCGTGAACCCGATAGAGCCTATGGTGAACATGCCGGGGCTACCTCACCCGTTCCAGAGCGCCGTAGAGCCACAGGAGCGCAGGCAGCGGCGGCGTGTCGGTGTGATGGACCGTGTACCGCCAGCCAGTGACACGCGTTATCCGCTCCAGCCAGTCCTTGCGTTCGGCCAGCCGCTCCAGATAGGCGTCGCGCAGGTTTGAGGCCTTCAGTGTTTCAAACTCCACCGAGCCCCCCATGGACAAAAAGCGCGTGCGCCCGTCGAAGGGGAAGCTTTCTTCCTGGGGATCAAGCGTCTGCAAGAGAACTCCCTTAACGCCGCGGTCAGCCGCCTTGGTCAACGCGACCTCGACTGGGCCCGTGTCGCCGAAGAAATCGGAGATAAAGAGCGCGCGCGATTGCGGCAACATGCCCCGTGCTTCGGGTTCGCCGTAGTCGGCATCGTCTGATGTGGCAGTGAAGAGATCCGCGAGCCGCATGAGCTGAAGCCGCCCGGCGCGCGGCGGCAGAACCCGGCCCGAAAGGCCGACACGCTCACCTGCCCGGATCAAAAGCACCGCGATCGCCAGCGCCAGCGTTCGCGCCCGGTCGAGCTTGGAAGGGATATCCTGTTTGGAACTGAAGGTCATGGACTGCGCGTTATCGACCCAGAGCTGCACGCTCTGCGCCGCCTGCCACTCGGTCTCGCGCACAAAATGCGCATCGTCCGACCGCGCAGACCGGCGCCAGTCGATCCGGCGCGCACTGTCCGACGCGGTCGCTGGGCGGTACTGCCAAAACTCGTCGCCCATGCCCGCGCGGCGCCGTCCGTGACTTCCCAGAAGCACGGTTGAGGCCAGATGCTCCGCATCGGCCAACAGCGGCGGCAGCGGCGCCGCGAGCGATTCAGACGCCTCGCGGAGGACGGCGGATTGGCTCACGCGGCGGCCTCGACCCGCGTGACCTGTTCGGCAACCTCGTTGATGATCCCGGCAAGGCTTTCGCCCCGCGCCCGCGCGGCAAACGACAGCGCCATCCGGTGCGTCAGAACCGGCTGCGCCATGGCCAGCACATCGTCTGCCGATGGCGCAAGCCGCCCATCGAGAAGGGCCCGTGCGCGAACGGTCAGCATCAGCGCCTGCGCTGCGCGAGGCCCGGGGCCCCAGCCGATGTTTTCCCGCACGGACGCGGGCGCGCCTTCGTCTTCGGGGCGGCAGGCGCGCACCAGATCAAGGATGAGGTCCACCACCGCATCGCCCACGGGCATCCGCCGGAGCAAGGTCTGCGCGTCGATCAGCTGAGCCGCGGTAAACACCTCGTGGGCCTCCGCGTCTTCCACGCCCGTGGTCGCCAAGAGGATATCCCGCTCCGTCGCGCGGTCGGGATAGTGGACGTCAATCTGCACAAGGAAGCGGTCAAGCTGCGCTTCGGGCAGCGGATAGGTGCCTTCCTGCTCGATGGGGTTTTGCGTGGCGAGAACGTGGAACGGTGCCTCCAGAGCATGGGGCTGACCGGCTACTGTCACAGATTTTTCCTGCATCGCCTGCAAGAGGGCCGACTGGGTTCTGGGGCTGGCCCGGTTAATCTCGTCCGCCATCAGAAGCTGGCAAAAGACGGGTCCTTCGACAAAGCGGAAACTGCGCGAGCCGTCCGCACCGGTCTCGAGCACTTCGGACCCCAAAATATCCGCCGGCATAAGGTCGGGCGTAAACTGTACGCGCGCGCCTTTCAGGCCCATAACGGTCGACAGGGTGTCGACCAGCCGGGTCTTTCCAAGACCTGGCAGACCGATCAGCAAACCATGGCCACCGCACAGCAAGGCCGAAAGCGTCAGGTCGACCACGCGGTCCTGTCCGATGAAGCGCGCGTTGATGCTCGCCTTCGCACGCGACAGCGTCTCGCCCAGTGCCTCGATTTCGGCGACCAGGTTTTCCGGTTCGGACATGACAAGTTTCTCCCGCTGGATCATAACTGCCCTATGCTACGCAGATATGCCGAGAAGGTGAAATTGCAAAAACGATGAGCGGACAAAAGACCGTGACACCCAGTGCCGAGGGCATCGCCGCCTCAGCCCGCGCCGCCAGCAAGGCCAAGGGGCTTCCGCCCGTGCACCTTTGGAATCCGCCGTTTTGCGGTGACTTAGACATCCGCATCGCCCGGGACGGGACGTGGTTTTACCTTGGTACACCGATTGGCCGGCCCGAACTGGTGCGTCTGTTTTCGACCATCCTAAAGAAGGAGGGTGATGCCTATTTTCTGGTCACACCGGTCGAGAAAGTGGGCATCACAGTGGATGACGCGCCTTTCGTGGCGGTGGATTTCGAGGCCTCCGGATCCGGGAACGACCAGGTGCTGACTTTTCACACCAACGTGGGCGATTCGGTTGATGCCGGAAAGGCCGCCCCCATCCGCGTGGTCCGGGATGCCGAAACCGGAGAGCCATCGCCCTACGTTCTGATCCGCGCGAACCTCGAAGCACTGATCGACCGCAAGAGCTTTTACCGGCTGGTCGACATCGGCGATCATGCTGATTACCAGGACGAGCGCTGGTTCGGCGTATGGTCCGGCGGAGCTTTTTTCCCGGTGATCCCTTCGGCGGATCTGACCTGAAGACGTGCCCCGTTTCGCCGCCAACCTGACCTGGCTTTTCACCGAGCACCCCCTCGCCGACCGTGTCCGCGCAGCGGGGCGCGCAGGTTTTGATGCGGTGGAAGTACTCTTTCCCTACGGACAAGACCTCGACGCCCTGCGGCAGGCACTGGACGACACGGGCCTCCACATGGCGCTGATCAACACGCCGGCACCCGATTGGGAGACGGGCGGCAGAGGCTGCGGCGCCGTTCCGGGGCGCGAAGAAGAATTTCGTGACGGTTTCTCCGCGGCCTTGCGCACGGCCCGGCGTCTTGGAGCCGGGCGCATCCACGTCATGTCGGGCCGAACAGATCATCCAGCCTGGAAGGCCACGCTGATCGATAACCTTCGCTGGGCCGCCCTGGAAGCGGCGGATCTGCACCTGACGATCGAGCCGCTCAATGCCCGCGATATGCCGGGCTATGCGCTGCAAACCTTCAGTGATGCGCTGACTGTGCTGGAGGCCGTCGGCGCCCCAAACCTCGGCTTGCAGTTCGATACATACCATGCCCAGCATATGGGCGGGGACGTCGCAAAAGCATGGGCGCAGGTAGCCGGTGCGGTGACGCACGTTCAGGTCGCTGGATTTCCCGACCGTGCGGAGCCAGTCTCAGAACTATTCGACCACGCGGCCTTTTTCCGGCGGCTTGATCGGGACGGGTACGCTGGCTTTGTCGGCGCGGAATACCGACCCGCGGGCAGAACGGAAGAGGGTTTGGGCTGGCTTGCCAGCGCGCGGTCCCAGACCGGAGATGACACATGAGCGAACAGCACGCCTTGATCATCGGTGTTGGCGATGGCCTGTCGGCCTCGGTGGCCCGCAAACTGGCTGGCGCCGGATACAGCCTGACACTGGCTGCGCGCACCCAAGACAAGATGAAAGCCGTCGCGGCAGAGACCGGCGCGGCGATGGCCACGGCGGACGCTTCGGACCCCGCCGCTATGGAAACGCTTTTTGCTTCGGTGGGCAGCCCCCTCCGGGTTGTGGTCTACAACCCCTCCGCCCGCGTGCGCGGCCCGATCGCCGAACTTGACCCCGAGACCGTGCGCAAGGCCGTCGAAGTGACCGCTTTCGGCGCCTTTCTCGCCGGGCAGCAGGCGGCCAAGCGGATGCTGACGCAAGAGCCCGAACAAGGCGCCCGCGGTACGATCCTTTTCACCGGCGCCTCGGCGGGTGTGAAGGGTTTTCCAATGTCGTCGAGCTTTGCCATGGGCAAATTCGCCCAGCGTGGCCTTGCCCAGTCCATGGCGCGTGAACTGCACCCCCAAGGCGTGCACGTCGCATGGATCAATATCGACGGTGCCATCCGTAATCCCGGAAGCCGCGAACCGGCAGACAAGCCCGACAGCATGCTGAACCCCGACGGGATCGCCCAGGCCTATCTTGATCTCGTGCGGCAAGATCGCAGCGCCTGGTCGAACGAAATCACATTGCGTCCCTGGGTCGAGGGCTTCTGAGCCATTTTTGCGCGCGTTATCCGCACGTGGTCTTCGTTTTCTACCTTAGTGGCATGGTGTCCTTCATCGCGGCCCTGTTGTGGCACCCTTTGCGGCGCGTTCGTCCCTGGCGATCACGCCTCAGGGGGCAACCTAGCGCGCGAACGGCTTTGGCCGTCGGCCCTCCTCACAGGCCGCCAACACTTCGGCAATCCGCTTGGCCCGGGTGGGTGCCGTCTTGGCCTGCTTGATCCACTCCAGGCTGCCGCGTTTCACGGAACGCGGATACGCATCCCAGACCGCGAGCGTCTCCGGCCCCAACGCCGCGTCCAGATCCTCGGGCCGCTCCAGCCGCTCCACATCATCGAGGAACGTCCACATACCGTTGGCCATGGCCGCGGCGATCTTTGCTTCGCCCGCTTCGGTCATCTCGCCAGAGGCACGCATACGCGCGACGATGTCCTTGTTTACCGCCGACCAGGCGGAGGTTTCTTTACGCGGTGAAATCAAGTGCATCATGCTGTCGCTATCGACGCCGCGCACGGAACTATCGACCCAGCCCCAGCACATGAGCTCTTCGACGACTTGGCCGAATTCCAGGTAGTCCGGGTGATGCTTCTTGAAGGTTACGCACCAGACCGATCCGCTGGCGCCGTGGTTCTCGCTGAGCCAGGCCCGTAGCTCCGGACGACTACGGATGGTGATCCGGGGCGCATCGGTCAATGGGCCTCAGCCCAGTTGGCGCCTTGCCCCGCGTCCACCGTTAGCGGCACGGCCAGAGAGACGGCGGGAAGCGGCGCAGCTTCCATGACCTCGCGAACGACGGCAATGGTATCGTCCACCGCGCCGTCCTCGACCTCGAAGAGCAGTTCGTCATGGACCTGCAGCAGCATTTTCGCAGGCAGATCTTCGATCGCGGCCGGCATCCGGATCATCGCACGGCGGATCACATCGGCCGCCGTGCCCTGGATAGGCGCGTTGATTGCGGCACGGCGCGCAAAACCCGCATGCGGACCTTTGGCCCCGATCTCTGGCGTGTTGATCTTTCGGCCAAACAGGGTCTGCACGTACCCGTGTTCTTTTGCAAAGGCCACGGTTTCGTCCATGTAGGTGCGGATTCCCGGAAAGCGTTCGAAATACCGGTCGATAAAGCCCTGCGCCTCGGCGCGAGGAATGCGCAGATTGCGCGCCAGACCAAAGCCCGAAATGCCATAGATCACACCAAAGTTGATCGCCTTGGCCTGCCGTCGTACTTCGGGTGTCATCTCGTCAAGCGGCACATTGAACATCTCAGAGGCGGTGGCCGCGTGAATGTCCTGTCCCTCGCGGAAGGCCTGTTTCAGAGCTTCGATATCAGCGATATGGGCGAGGATGCGCAGTTCGATCTGGCTATAGTCAAGGCTGAGCAGCACCTTGCCCTCTTCGGCCACGAAAGCTTCGCGGATCCGCCGGCCTTCTTCTGTCCGGACGGGGATGTTCTGAAGGTTCGGATCGGTGGAGGCCAGGCGCCCCGTGTTGGCCCCGGCGATGGAATAGCTGGTGTGCACACGACCCGTGTCGGGGTTGATATGGTCTTGCAGGCTGTCGGTGTAGGTCGATTTCAGCTTGGAGAGCTGCCGCCAGTCAAGCACCCGCGCCGGCAGGTCATGTCCCTCGGCCGCAAGGTCTTCGAGAACATCGGCTCCGGTGGCGTAGGCGCCAGTCTTGCCTTTTTTTCCGCCTGGTAGGCTCATCTTGTCAAACAGGATCTCGCCAAGCTGTTTGGGGCTGCCGACGTTGAACGTCTCGCCAGCGAGTTCATGGATCTCGGCCTCCAGCCCCGCCATCTTCTGTGCAAAGGCGTTCGACATCCGGCTGAGCGTATCGCGGTCGACCTTGATGCCCGTCCGCTCCATCTGCGTCAGGACCGGCACCATGGGGCGTTCTAGCGTCTCGTAGACCGTCGTGACCTGCCTGCGGTGCAGCTGCGGCTTGAACCGTTGCCAGAGCCTGAGCGTGATGTCGGCATCCTCGGCGGCGTATTTCACCGCCTCGTCCACCGAGACCTTATCGAATGTGATGGCAGACTTGCCCGTGCCGAGTAGCGATTTAATCGGAATGGGCTGGTGGTTCAGATAGCGCTCGGACAGCTGATCCATGCTGTGGTTATGAAGCCCCGCGTTCATCGCGTAGGACATGAGCATCGTGTCGTCGATTGGCGACACATTGACGCCGTAGGTGGCCAGCACCTTGGCGTCGTATTTCATGTTCTGGCCGATCTTCAGAATGGACGGGTCTTCGAGAATGGGTTTCAGCAGCCGCAGCGCATCCTCGAGCGGCACTTGCCCCTCAGCCAGCGCGTCATCGCTGAAAAGCCCCTCACCGCTGCCCGCCTTGTGCGCCAGCGGAAGGTAGCAGGCTTCGCCGGGCGATACTGAGAGGCTGACGCCCACCAGATCGGCCTTCATCTCGTCCAAGCTGGTCGTCTCGGTGTCAAACGCCACCCAGCCACGGGCGTAAATTTGCGCAATCCAGGCCTCCAGCGTCGTCAGATCGCTGACCCTCTCGTAGGTCTCGGGTGCAAACGGCAGATCGGTGGGCTCCTCTGCTTCTGCACTTGCGGCGGCGGCCGGAGTGTCTTCGATGACCGGCATCTCCTGGCCCAACAGTTCCGCCACGCGCCGCGTGATCGTACGGAACTCCATCTCGGCCAGAAACGCCATCAGCGGGTCCGGGTCCACCGCGCGCACCTCAAGATCGTCAAGACCCTCTTCCAACGGCGTGTCCTCGTCGAGCAGGACCAGTTTTTTCGAAAGGCGGATCTGGTCGGCGTTGTCGATCAGAGTCTGGCGCCGTTTGGGTTGCTTGATCTCTTCCGCCCGCTCCAAAAGCGACTCCAGATCGCCGAACTCGTTGATGAGCAGGGCTGCGGTCTTCACCCCGATCCCCGGCGCACCGGGCACATTGTCAACGCTGTCGCCAGCCAGCGCCTGTACATCAACGACCCGCTCCGGGCCCACCCCGAATTTCTCGATCACACCGTCCCGGTCGATGACTTTCTTTTTCATCGGGTCCAGCATATCGACGCCATTGCCCACGAGTTGCATGAGGTCTTTGTCCGACGACACGATGGTCACGCACCCGCCTGCCTCGCGCGCAAGCTTGGCATAGGTTGCAATCAGGTCGTCGGCTTCCCAGCCTTCCCTTTCGATGCAGGCGATCCCGAAGGCGCGAGTGGCCTCGCGGGTCAGCGGGATCTGCGGGCGCAGGTCCTCGGGCATCTCATCGCGATTGGCCTTATAGAGGTCGTAGAGGTCGTTGCGGAAGGTGTGGCTGCCTTTGTCAAAGATCACCGCCACATGGGTCGCGTTCTTTGCGTCGCCATCGCCCGCAAGATAGGGAAAAAGCATGTTGCAGAAGCCGGAAACGGCGCCGATGGGCAAACCATCAGACTTGCGCGACAGGGGCGGCAGGGCGTGGAAGGCGCGGAAGATAAATGCCGATCCGTCGATCAGATGCAGGTGATGCCCTTCGCCGAATGCCATGCGCTGCCCTCCGCTTGCTACCCGGTCTTTCATGGCGCGCGGGGCCGTTGGAGTCCAGCGGTGGGCGCGGCCTACCCGGCGTCTTCGGTGATGCTGAACTCTTTGAGGACCTCGCTTTCGCGGCTCTCGTTCACCCAGAGCTTACCGCAGTAGCCGCAGATCGCGTAGCCTGAGTCCCGGTCAATTGACAAAAACACGCGGGGGTGTCCAAGGGCACCGCCCGAGCCGTCGCAGGCAACACGCCACTGCGGCACAACTTCGTAATCCGGTGGGGGCGTTTTCATCGCGGGCTCCTCGGTGCAGCGCGTGGCGCGGTTGTGTTTCCGGCCTGACCGGCATACCTCGGAGCCGAGTTTTATGCCATCGGTTCCACACCGGCAACCGGTCAGAGTGTCCGAGCCCAATATGTCCGACTACGCAATCGAGATAAGCGGTCTTCGCAAGACCTACACTCCCAAGGGCACCCCTGCAAAAGAGGCGCTGAAAGGGGTCGACCTGCAAATTCCGCGTGGAGCGATCTTCGGGCTACTCGGTCCAAATGGTGCGGGGAAATCCACGCTGATCAACATCCTCGCAGGCCTCGTGATCAAAACCCAAGGCAGCGTCAAAATCTGGGGGTTCGATCAGGACATCAACCCGCGCCAGTCCCGCGCGGCGATCGGCGTCATGCCACAGGAGTTGAACCTTGATCCCTTTTTCACGCCGCGCGGGGCGCTCGATGTACAGGCCGGGCTTTACGGTGTGCCCAAGGCCCAGCGACAGACCGAGAAGATCCTTGAGATGATCGGCCTAGCCGACAAGGCGGACGCCTATGCGCGGACCCTGTCAGGCGGGATGCGCCGGCGGCTTTTGCTGGGCAAGGCACTGGTCCATTCACCGCGCGTGCTGGTCCTCGACGAGCCGACGGCCGGCGTCGATATCGAGCTTCGGCAAATGCTTTGGGAAAACGTCCGCAAGCTGAACGCCGAAGGCATGACGATCATTCTAACGACCCACTACCTCGAAGAAGCCGAAGAGATGTGCGACGAGATCGCCATCATCAACCACGGCGAAAAGATCGCCCAGGACAGCACGCAGAACTTGCTGGCCACGATGGATGCCAAGACGCTTGTGATCTATCCGCAGGCGCCTGCGGGCCGGGTGCGTGCGCCAGGTGGGGTAGAGAGCGGCCAAAGGGAAGACGGAGCGCTCACCTTCACCTACCGCCGCTCACAGACAAGTGCCGACCAGATCCTGGACGCGGTTCGCGCAGCGGGCGTATCGATCCGCGATGTCACCACCGAGGATCCGGACCTCGAAGACGTTTTCCTTGCGCTGACCGCGTCGCGCGGCACCTAGGCGCGATCGATCCGGCACTGATAACAGTTGTTTCTCGCTGACCGTACGTGAACGTATTCAACATCCGGACGCGCCAGAATCGCTTCGGCCGTGTCGCGCAGTGCCTCTCGCGGAGTGACTTGCCCGGTGCCATAGACGATCCGGTCATCGGCTCCGTAGCCCTTCAAGAGGTAATCCGGGCTCGTGCCAAGGATTTCCGGGAGCGCCGCGCCGTCGGCATGGGGTGCGCAGGTGTCCGCACAAAGGAAAATCGGCCCCACCTCGGCATAGGGCTGCGCCTTGGGAAAGGGGCGGTAGGCAAGGATCAGGTAGGGTTTGCCCGCCGGGACCTCTTGCAGGCAATGACGGCAGGGGATGCCAGCGCCATCGGATATCAGGGTCTCGGGCGACTGGCCATTAGCGTCGGCGCGACCCGCTTGCAGCGCGCGCACGTCATTTGTGGGGAGGGGAAGAAACTGAAGCGTCATGTCCGGGGCTCCTTTCGGCGCCAATCTGACAGACCCCGTGCCGTCCCCCAATCCGGATCCTGCGCAAAGCCTCTGAGCCGTCAGGCGGGGTTGAGCATCCGCCCCAGGGGGCGTCCGCCGACCACATGCATATGGAAATGCGGCACTTCCTGAATCGCCGCTTCGCCAGCGTTCGCCAACAGCCGGTATCCATCACCCAGATCCGGCGCAACGCCTTCATCGCGGCATACCTGCGCCAGGAGCCGGTTGAAATCCACGATTTCCTCCGCCGCGGCTGCCGTCACGAAGTGATCGAAGTTCACGTAGGGCCCCTTGGGGATGACGAGGACATGAACCGGCGCCTGCGGGTTGATATCGCGAAAGGCCAGCGCATGCTCGGTTTCGGCGACGGTCTGATTGGGGATCTCGCCGCGTAGGATTTTGGCAAAGATGTTCTGATCGTCATAGCTATACGGCACATGTCCCCCTTGGCCCGTCGGCCTTCTAGTCCACGAAAAGGTGGTCGGTTTTGCAGATGTCTTTTGCGGTCTCGGGGCATGTGTCAAGAAAAGCCGCGAGGCCCGGTGCGTTTTCCTCGGGCGAAGCCTCCTGACGCAACCGGACATAAGCCGGATACTGGGCCTCCTTCAGCCGCCGGCTTTCGTAGATGATGTCATTTCGGATCGCGGGCAATAGCTGCTGAACGCGCTTCTCCGACGTGGTTTCGCCCGCCAGACCGACCCGCCGGGCATGGCCAATCAGATAATCGTCGCTGAAGGCGCACTCGATCTCCAGAACCCGCAGATCCATGCCCGACTTCGCCACATCCGCGATGAACTCATGGTCACTGGGATCAAGGCAAAGGATCAGCTGATCTGTACCGTAGTAGTCAAACAGCATATTCAACAGCGCCCGGCGGTGGCGTGTTCGTTTCTCCAGCGTCGTCTGCACACCACCAAGATCCGGCATCGGCGCGGCTTCCTCGTTGAAGATGTATTCGAGCGTCGGCACATTCGAGACCTGTCGGACGGCCGCAAGCAGACGCTTGGCGACGTGCCATTTCTTGCAGGTCACGACCATCAGCGTCCGACCATCCGGGGCCTGTGCGTCGGCCTCCCAGAACCGCGGAGCAAAGCGCTGACCTATACGACCACGCGCGGTCAGGAACCGATAAAGCTGCGGACCTTCGCCGGAAACGGAGAACGTGATACCGGTCCGTGCATAGAGCGCAGCCAGTTTCTTGCGAAGGCGCTTTGCCTCGGGCGAAATCTTGCGGGCGAACAGAAAGTCCTGACTGAGAAGCAGGTTGTAGTGATCGTTATAGAACGTCACGGGCATCCCGTAGTCCGAGAACATCAGGAAGGTCAGGGTCCGGCTCTCGATCTCTTCTGATGGCACGAGATGCCGTACAAGCGTCTGAAAGAATGTCTCGTCGGGGATCCAGGTAGTCCTGAAGAAGCGCACGATGTCAGGGCGCTTCCTGCAGAAATCGAGCACTGCCTCCACGGTCAGGCGCCTCAGGCACCACCATTGGCTGCCGATCATGATCCTGAGGTCCTTCGGCACGTCGCGCTTCAGGCCAAGGCGTTTTTGCAGGTTGAAAGACGTGTAGAACAGGCGGCTTTGGTTGCGTTCGTTGAAATGATGCCGGTAGTGCAGCCGGTCCCCCTTCAGCCCGGTCTTGATCCAGTCGCTTTCAAAGAAGTCAAAACTCTCGATGAAATCGGCGTCCAGGGCGTCCAGCACCCGGTGCCCGTGCTCGGCTGTCTTGATCGCCATGCAGTCACCCGACAGCATGTAGAAATGCGTGGCGCGGGGAAAGGCATTCAGCGCTGCCTTCAGCGCATTCAGCGTAGCCTGCACCAGCGACCAGTGCCCCCAGCCGCAGCGCACCCGGCGGCGCGTAAAGGTCACGGAAGGCTCTTCTGCAAAGGCGGCGCGGATCTGTGCATAGGCCGATTTCGGCGCGCGGGCATCGAAATGGATCGCGACATAGTCGCCCGCCGCAATTAACCCCCGGGTCTGGGCAATGATGCCCTCGGGGTTCTTGTGGCACAGTAAGATAAAGGCGATTTTCGCCATGAGTCTGGTGCGACCGACTTGTTTCCCGCTCGATTTTCAAGAGATACTCCGAACGGTCATTGAAAAAACCCCCTTTCTTTGATCTTTCTTCAGGTCAGGAAAGCGACAAACCGCAAAATGTGATTGCCGAGGTCTGGGCACGTGGGGTTTCCAGGGACATGGATGACGACAAGCGGCAGCATGATCTACCGCGTCGTGCCCAAGTGTGCCTGCTCGACCATCGGCCAGATCATGTACTACTCCGACCATGGCGAGTTCTTCGACGGCGACATTCACGACGCCCGGGAAGGTCTGCTTAAATGGGCGCAGGAGGACAAGCAGGCGGCCATCAGCGACAAGGTGCGCGGTCAAGAAACCTTCGCCTTCACGTGCGTCCGCAACCCTTACACGCGGATCCTAAGTTCCTTCTTTGACAAGATCTGCGGCATTCAACGCAACGGCCAGCGTTATCGTGGTAACCTCGTTCCTATGCTGGTTGAACAATACGGCGTCGAGGTCGAAGGTGAATTCGACCAGATCAAGTCGTTCCGACGCTTTCTGCTTTTCGCGCGGGATACCATCCGCTGGCGCAAGCCGATGGACCCCGATATCCACTGGTCGGCGCAGGCGGGCCATATATCGACACTGATCACCGGGGGCGGGCGCTACAACCGTATCTTCTGGACAGAAGATTTCGCCAGCGGAATGACCGACGTGCTGGGCGCGGTCGAAACGCCGGTGCCTGTGGATGTTGCCGGGATTCCGCGCTTCAACGAAAGCGCCGAGCATGGCCCAAAACGCGCATATCCGGTGCGGGATTATTTCGACGATCTGTCGATGCATCTGGTCTACGAGATCTACAAGCGCGACTTTCAGCTTTTCCGCTACGACCCAAGCGATCCGGGTAACAAGATGCCCACAGGCGAAATCGACCTCGACGAGGTGCACGCCAAACTGGGCGACTAGGCTTTTGTGAAGTTTTTGTGAAACTCGGCTGGATTTGCGACAGGTCAATTCCCGCCGATTGCGGCGACGGTAAGGCAGAGCTGACCCAGTATGGAGACGCTCCGATGATCCACGCGCGCAGTTTTTCGCAAGGCCCCCTGACCACCAACCAGCCGCCACTCATCGAAGTGTCCGGGCTCAATCTCTGGTACGGTGACACGCAGGCGCTGATCGACGTCGACTTCGATCTCTACCCAGGCGAAATCCTCGCCTTTATCGGCCCTTCGGGCTGCGGCAAGTCCACGGCGCTGAAGTGCTTGAACCGGATGCATGACGCCACGCGCGGCGTGCGGATTGCAGGCCGGATCAGGATGAATGGCACTGACATCCACGACAGTCGGATCGACCCGCCAGTCCACAGACGGCGGTTTGGCTGGGTCGCGCAGAAACCCAACCCCTTCACCCGTTCGATATGGGACAACGTAGCCTACGGTGCCCGGCTGCACGGCCTGTTTTCTAAGGAGGCCGATCTTGTCACCCATGTAGAAGGGTGTCTGAGACGCGCAGGCCTCTGGGACGAGGTGGCAGACGAGGTGCACACGAAATCCGGTGTCGATCTGTCCGGCGGGCAGCAGCAGCGGCTTTGCATTGCCCGGGCGCTTTCCACCAAACCCGACGTTCTTCTGATGGATGAACCAACCGGGTCGATCGACCCGATCGCGACCGAACGGATCGAGGCGCTGATGAAGGACCTCAGCCGCGACCATGCGATTGTGATCATCACGCACTCCATGGCGCAGGCGGCCCGCATCGCGGACCGTGTGGCGTATTTCCACCTGGGCCGGCTCTTGGAAATCGGACCCACAGAGCAAGTCTTTAAACGCCCGCGGACGCCCGAGGCGCAGGATTTCATTTCGGGTGCCCTGGGGTAGTATTTTCGGCGCCGCCACGTTTCCGCCTCAAACTGCCCAAGTTTCACCAAAAATGGGGCGCAGGGTCCAAATACTCGACTCGATGACCGCCCTGATACGGTCACCAACGAAACTGGTTTGGACCCGTGCTCACGACCCTTGTTTCCGACCTCACCGTTTTTGCCCACCTCGTCACGGTGGCGTTCGGCATGGGGATCGCGCTGCAGACGGAACTTGTGATGCTGCGCAACCGCCGCAAGCCGCTGGATGACGAGATTCTCAACAAGCTGTCCCGCCGCCACGACCTGGTGCTGTTCGCGCTTGTGGGTCTCTGGGCGACTGGTCTTGCCCTTGTCGGGCTGCGCACGGGCTTCGATGTCTCCACCATGTCGCCCAAGCTCTGGACCAAGCTGGCGGTTGTCTCGCTTTTGACCGGAAATGCACTTCTGATCGGCCTGATCGCGCTGCCGATCCTAAATCAGGGGATTGGGTTGCGGATCGGAGAACTGGAATTCACCGAAAGGGTGACGATCTTCACGGTCGCAGGTATTTCTACAACCAGTTGGTTTGTCGCTTTGGCGCTTGGATCAAGCGCCCTGCTGAAGGTGGCGCCGGCTGAGTTCTTCTTTGTTGCCCTGCCCATTGCCTATGCGGGCGGCATCCTGTCGGCGCTTGGCCTGGGGCTCGTCCTGTTCTCTGCGCCCAGAAGACGCGTGGTCCTTGAAGATCCCCTGACCCGCTTTGCCCGCCAAACCAGTGCCGTGCCGGCTGAGTAAGACTTAGAGCAGTCCGTCTTTCTGAAAGAGCACCTTGAGGCTGGTCTGGGGCCGGGCACCGAAGTGGCTGATAACCTCGGCCGCGGCGACGCAGCCCATGCGTCCCGAGGTTGCCAGCGACTGGCCGGTGGCGAGGCCGTAGAGAAACCCCGCGGCGAACTGGTCGCCGGCGCCGGTCGCATCCACCGGCACAACGCGGTGGACCGGCACGACAGCCTCTTCCTCGCCACGTACCAGCACCACATCCGATCCGCTGCGCGTGCAAACAACCGTCCGGCTCTCTGCCGCAGCAATCTCAAGTGCGGCTCCCAGATCGTCGGTCTCATAGAGCGAGGTCCACTCGGCCTCGTTTCCGATCACGAAATCAAGGTCTTTCACGAGCCGCCGGAAATCGCCCCGGTGCCGGTCGACACAGAAAGGATCGGACAGCGCAATGCCCGCCTGCCCACCGGCGGCCCGGCACAGCTGCGCCGCGCGCTCGAAAGCGGCTTTGCCCTTGGGTTTGTCATAGAGATACCCTTCGAGGAACAGCAGATCGCTGTCTCCTGCAACCGCGTCCTCAACGTCCTCGGGGCCAAGCTCTGCCGATATCCCAAGATAGGTGTTCATCGACCGCTCACCGTCGGGTGAGACGAAGATCATGCTGCGGGAGGTGGGCAACTCGCCCCCGGGAACCGGCGGGTTCGGAAAGGCCGTTCCGCCCGCTTCCATGCCGGTAGCATAGAAGCGACCCAGCGTGTCATCATGGACACGCCCGATGAAGGCCGTTGTCAGCCCGAGGTTGCCCAGCCCTGCCAGCGTGTTCGCAACCGAGCCGCCCGGTTCCTGCACCGGCTCTTTCATCGCGGCATAGAGCATTTCTCCCCGCGCCTTTTCCACAAGCTGCATAATACCCTTCTCGATGCCCATGAGCTCCAGAAAGCTGTCATCAGACTGGGTCAGAACATCCACGATGGCATTGCCGATGCCGACAACGTTGTAGCGCTTGGTCACTCGGTCTTCTCCTCATAGGCGCAAAGATCGCGCAGGATACAGTTGGGGCACATGGGTTTGCGGGCCTTGCAGACGTAGCGGCCGTGCAGGATCATCCAGTGGTGGGCGTGAAGCTGAAACTCGGCCGGAATATTGTCTTCGATCGCCCGTTCCACGGCATCCACATCCTTGCCGGGTGCAATTCCCGACCGGTTGCCCAGCCGGAAGATATGCGTATCGACCGCCTGCGCCGGAAACCGCCACCACATGTTCAGGACAACGTTCGCCGTCTTCCGCCCGACGCCCGGCAGGCTTTGAAGCGCCGCACGGGACGAGGGCACTTCGCCACCGTACTGCTCGACAAGGATGCGGCTGAGCTTCATCACGTTCTTGGCTTTGTTGCGGTAAAGGCCAATGGTCTTAATGTGCCCGGTCAATTCTTCCTCGCCGAGATCTAGCATCTTCTGCGGCGTGTCCGCGATTTCAAAGAGCGCGCGCGTCGCCTTGTTCACACCAGCGTCCGTCGCCTGCGCCGAGAGAGCCACTGCCACCACCAGCGTATAGGCGTTCACATGATCAAGCTCGCCCGTTGGTTCGGGTTCCGCATCGCGCAGGCGGCTGAAGATCTCGTGGATCTGGTGGTAAGAAAGCTGCTTTGCCATCGCCCTCTCTTGCCCGCTTGGTCGCCCGCGGGCAAGGCCCGAGCGGCACCCAGCCATTCCGCAGGAAACGGATCGCATCGCCGCCGCACGGCCATTAGATTGGGCCCCAGCAAGAAATAGCGAGATGTCCTATGAACGATATGTCCGAACCCTATCACTACGGCGTCATGCGCCGCGCGATCGAAATAATTGACGCCGCCGATGGCCGGGCGCTGTCGCTTGACGATCTGGCCACCGAAATGGGCATGAGCCCCGCGCATTTCCAACGCACCTTCAGCCGCTGGGTGGGCGTCTCGCCAAAGCGCTTCCAACAGTACCTGACCCTCGGGCATGCGAAGGCGATGCTGGCGGATCACTTTACGACGCTTGAGACTTCCGAGGCCGTCGGACTGTCCGGCAACAGCCGCCTTCATGATCTGTTCCTGACGTGGGAGGCCATGAGCCCCGGTGAATTCGCGCGCAAGGGCGAAGGTCTGACCATCGCCTTTGGGTGGTTCGACAGCCCCTTTGGCGAGGCCCTCGTCATGGGCACATCCAAAGGCCTCTGCGGCCTGGCCTTTGTGGCAGAAACCGGTCGGGACGCGGCTTTCGCCGATCTGTCGGGTCGCTGGCCTTTGGCGGAATACGTCGACGATCCCACCGCCTTGTCCGGTTGGGTCGGCGCGGCTTTCCAGGAAAACGGCGAGGCGAAGCTTCACCTTATCGGCGCGCCTTTCCAAATCAAAGTCTGGGAAGCCCTGATGACGATCCCCTCGGGCCAGGTCACCACCTACTCCGAGATCGCCCGCGTGATCGGCAACCCCCAGGCCGTGCGTGCGGTCGGCACCGCCGTCGGGCGCAACCCGGTCAGCTGGCTCATCCCCTGCCATAGGGCATTGCGCAAGTCCGGCGGTCTCGGCGGCTACCACTGGGGGCTGCCCGTAAAGCGTGCGATGCTCGCCTATGAAGGCGCAAGGGCTGAAGCGGGGGCCGAAACCGAGGCCGTGTAAGCCTTTAACAAAGAGATGTTATTCCATATCACCGCAGAGCGGTCTAACTGACGGTCAGGAGAAACGGACCGCCCGGCCAAGACGGATTCGGGCGGCGATTGAGGACCGCCATGACCCTGAAATCCCACATCGCTTTGCCCCTTTTTGCAGGCATGCTCGCCCTGAGCGCCTGCTCGGACCCACAGTTCTTTGACCAAAACGATCCCAACGCCCGCGCCAAGGAAAATGCGCTGATTGGCGCTGTCATCGGCGGCACCGCCGGCGCCATTACCGGCGACCGCGGCGATGCCGTGGCCGGGCTCGTCGGCGGCGCCATCGTTGGTGGGATCGTCGGCAACATCCTTGACCAGCAGGCCGAGGAACTGCGCCAGGAGCTTGGCAGCGACGAGATCCAGATCGTCAACACCGGCGACGAACTGATCGTGACCATGCCACAGGACATCCTCTTTGCCTTCGACAGCGACCAGCTGAGCGGCGGTCTACAGCAGGATCTGCGGGCGCTGTCTTCAAACCTCCAGCGCTATCCCGACAGCAACATTCTGATTTACGGCCACACCGACAACGTGGGTGAAGCAAGCTACAACTACGATCTGTCCGAGCGGCGCGCGCGGCGTGTCAGCGGCGTCCTGTCCACAAACGGAGTCGAACAGCGCCGCCTGCGCGCCATCGGCGTGGGTGAGGATCAGCCGGTCGCCTCCAACCTGTCTGACGCCGGACGCGCCCAAAACCGTCGCGTTGATATCGTCATCAGGCCCTACACCTGACGGAACGGCCGCGCGTCCCAGATCCGGCTTTTCGCTTGAGAGCCCGGCCTTTTTGGTCATATCTTTTGACCAATACACAGAGGTCGGGCCATGCCGTATGAAAAAATCGTTTCGGAAAAACTGTCCCATTCCGTCGTCCGGCAGGTGGAACTGCTGATCCTGCGGGGCGTCTTGCGCCCGGGTGAACGGCTCCCGTCAGAACGCGAACTCAGTGAGCGCCTCGGCGTCTCGCGTCCGTCCCTGCGCGAAGCGATCTCCGAGTTGCAGGACAGGGGTCTCCTGACCAGCAAGGCGGGCGCGGGGATCTACGTGGCCGATGTTCTGGGCTCGGCTTTTTCCGATGCGCTGATCCGGCTATTCGCCGCCCATGACGAGGCCGTCTTCGACTACATCCGATTTAGCCGCGACCTCGAAGGACTGGCCGCCGAGCGCGCTGCGCGGCTGGCCTCTGATACGGACCTCGCCGTCGTCGGCGCCGTGTTTGAGAAAATGGAGCAGGCCCACAGCAAGCGGAACCCCAGCGACGAAGCGCGGCTCGACGCCGAGTTCCATCTCGCCATTATCGAAGCCAGCCACAACGTGATCATGCTCCATATGATGCGCGCCATGTTCGATCTCTTGCGCGAAGGCGTGTTCTACAATCGCCAGATCATGTTCAAACAGCGCACCCGGCGCGGCGCGCTGCTGGACCAGCACCGCGCGATCAACGACGCCCTGCAGGCCCGCGACCCTGAAGGCGCGCGCGCCGCCGTGGAAGCGCACCTGCGCTTTGTGGAACAGGCGCTGATGGACCACAAAACGTCAGAGCGCAACGAACAGATCGCACGCCAGCGGCTGATCAAAGAACAGCGGCAATAAGAAAACCCGGCGCCGGGCCGGGTTTTCTTGATCGGTTCAGCAAACCTGTCAGTGCAGTTTGGCGGAAACTTCGGCGATGGAGCTATC
>JBCDED010000068.1:0-22419 GCA_039179985.1 Pseudomonadota bacterium | reverse complement strand
TTTTGTCGGGGGCACGGATGGCGGGTTTGACGCTCGAGACCATCTGAGCGATTCGCGGGCGGGCTCTGGCCAAAGTGCCTAATTTTTGACCATACTCCCGGCAGCATTCCGTGGGTGGGGCCGGTCGATTGACCATTCCGGCGCTCAAGCAAACTGTGTCGCGGGATGTTCCGACTGGAGGATAGCAAAATGAAACACTTCGTCCTTTCCGTCGCCGCCGGGCTCTTTGCCGCTGGCGCCGCCGTCGCGCAGACAAAGGTCCCCTTTGCGCTCGACTGGAAATTCGAAGGCCCGTCCGCTGCCTATTTCGCCGCCATCGACAATGGCCACTTTGGCGAGGCCGGACTTGACGTGGAAATCAGCGCAGGTCAGGGCTCGCTCGACGCGATCCCGAAGGTGGCCACGGGCGCTTTTCCGATCGGCTTTGCCGATATCAACAGCCTGATCAAGTTTCTAGACCAAAACCCTGGCGCGCCGGTGACGGCAGTCATGATGGTGTACGACAAGCCACCCTTCGCCGTCGTCGGCCGCAAAAGCCAGGGGGTCTCGGAACCCAAAGACCTGGAAGGCCGCGTGCTGGGTGCACCGCCGCCCGATGGGGCCTGGGCGCAGTTCCCCGCCTTTGCCGCGGCCAACGGCCTTGATGTGGATGCGATCACCGTTGAGCCCGTGGGCTTTCCCACCCGCGAGCCGATGCTGGCAGAGGGCAAGGTCGATGCGGTCACCGGCTTTTCGTTCTCGTCCTTCCTGAACCTCGTCCGCCTCGGCGTGCCCGAAGAGGACATCTCGACCATCCTCATGGCCGATCATGGGCTCGCGCTTTATGGCAATGCGATCATCGTGAACACCGACTTCGCCGAGGCGAACCCCGAAATCGTCACCGGCTTCCTAGGCGCGGTTGCCAAGGGCTGGAAAGACGTCATCGCCGATCCCGAGATGGGGGCCAAGGCGGTTCAGGCCCGCAACCCGGCAGCGGATGTGGCGCTGGAGCAGAGGCGCCTGCAACTGGCCATCGACGCAAATGTCGTCACCGACTACACGACGGCGAACGGCATGGGCGGGATTGATGCAGCGCGCATGGAAAAGGCTATCGCGCAGCTGGCTGAAAACTACGCGTTCCAGACGGAGCCGGACATGACGCTCTACTTTACGGATGCCTATCTGCCCACCGACGGCAGCCTGATGCTGAAGTGATCTGAAACGGGCACGGGCCGGTCTACCGGCCCGCGCCCCGACGCATAGTCCCATGACCGCTCCCGCCCATATACGCATTGACGATGTTACCCATGCCTACCAGCTGGTCTCGGGCCCCTTGCCGGTTCTGGACCACCTGAACGTCGATATGCCCGAAGGTACATTCACAGCGGTCGTCGGCCCGTCAGGTTGCGGGAAATCCACGCTGACGCGGCTGATCGCAGGGCTTATGAAGCCCGACAGCGGCACCGTCCGGGTGGGCGAAGATACTGTGCGCGGGCCCCGTTCGACCGTGGGCATGGCGTTTCAGAATCCCGTCCTGCTGGAGTGGCGGTCGATCCTGAAGAACGTGATGCTGCCTCTCGAAATCGTCGGCAAATCCCTGTCCCAAAAGGAACAGGAGGATCGCGCGCGGTCCTTGCTGGCCCTTGTGGGGCTCGAAGGGTTCGAAGACAAAAAACCTTCGGAGCTTTCGGGCGGGATGCGCCAGCGCGCCTCGCTTTGCCGCGCTATCGTGCACAAACCCGAGATTCTGATCCTTGACGAGCCATTCGGTGCGCTCGACGCCTTCACCCGCGAAGACCTGTGGCAAACGATGCACCGGCTGCGCGAGGAAGAGCCCTTCACCTGCCTTCTGATCACCCATGATCTGCGTGAAAGCGTGTTTCTGGCGGACACGGTGGTGGTCCTGTCGGGCCGACCAGCCCATGCGCAATACGTGCTGGACAATACCCTGACCCACCCCCGCAAGCTCGATGATCTCTACGGGTCTGAAGCGACCGCTATGCTGGCAGAGCTGCGCCACCAGATCCAGATCGCCCAGGGCCGCGCACCAGAGGCGCCCAGCGAGGCGGCCCAATGAACCAGAGTGCTTTCCGGCAGTTCATGGTGCCGTTTCTGGCCATCGTGGCGTTCCTTTTGTTCTGGGAGTGGCTCGTCTGGGTGAACGACTGGCCAAACTACAAGATGGCCTCGCCCACAGACCTCGGCCCGGCCTTCTGGAAGTTCCGCTGGCTCTTTCTGGAGTACGGCTGGCAAACGCTCTGGCGCACGGTCGCGGGGCTGGCGCTGGCGGTGATCTTCGGCACGCTTCTCGGCATGATCATGGGCTTTTCAAAAGTCATGCGCGAAGCGCTCTACCCTCTGTTGGTGGGGTTCAACGCCATCCCGAAAGCGACAATCATGCCCGTGATCGCGCTGATGTTCGTGGGCGCCCACGACATGAACACGATCCTGATCGCCTTCCTGATATCTTTCTTTCCCATTGCAGTGTCAGTGTCGATCGGTCTGTCGACCCTTGAGCCTGAATACCGCGACATCCTGCGGGCGCTTGGCGCAAGTCAGATGACGATTTTCTGGAAGATCGCGCTGCCAAAGACGCTGCCCGAGTTCTTCGGCGCCCTGAAGGTGGCCGTGACGCTGGCTTTTATCGGCACCAATCTCATGGAGATCGTCGAGCCCCATGGCAAAGGCCTGGGGCACCTTTTCGACAGCGGCAAGATCAGCGCGGACTACCCGCTGATGTTCGCGGTTCTGATCGCGCTCGCGTTTCTCGGGATCGTGCTTTTCTATATTGTGGTGGCTCTGGAAAAGACCTTTGCCGGTTGGGCGGAACGCACGCCCGGATAGGGCCGGCTTGCGAATCCCGGCGCGGCGGCATATCTAGACAGGCGAGAGGTTGGCGCGGGCAGGCACCTCGCCAACCCGGTCAGGTCCGGAAGGAAGCAGCCGTAACGAGCCCCGCTTGGGTCGTTGTCCAGCCTCTCACCTTCACCCACCACTCAGAGCGAAACGACCGTCGGATCCTTGTTCGCGCGCGGTTTGCTGGCTTCGGCAGGCTTTTCAGGCAGAGCTGGCATGGGGCCCTGCGGGATCGCCGTGAGGAGGGTAAGAACCGTAAGGCTGATGGCGACGCCCGCCATGGTGACCGCGGCCGGGAGCTTTGCAGCAGAGCGGTACCAGGTGTGGGGGTGGAACTGGCGGCCCGACAGCAGCACCGCGGCTGCGATGCCGCTGGCCACCAGCTGCAACGGCAAAAACCGGTCGACGCCTGCCATGACGTTGTGATGACTGTGCCAGGCCCAGCCTCCCGCCCCTAGTGCGTAGAGGTAAACGCCCGCCCAAAGGCCTATGTAGGCCATGAATGCGCCTGTCCGTGTCATTCCAACTGCCCTTTCCTAGCCGGGCTGCGCCCGATCCTTCTTGGCAGCAAGAATCCATGCCAAACCCAAAATGGGCACATACAAACGTCCATACTCTCGCACCACCTGTCCCCCGTGGCAGGCGCAGGTTCGACAAGAGCGTTTAATTTTGTGTTAAAATTTCGGGATTTAGCCCACCGCGCCTGACGCCCAGGTGTATTGACCATCGGTCTCTACCGCGCAGGGCCGGACCTGCCTCAGGCGCGCCAGAGCGGCCTCGGGGATTTCGCCTGCATCGACCATTAACCGCAGAATGGCCATGCCCGACCGCCCACAACCTCCGAAACAATGAACGAGAACGCGGCCTCCATCTGCAAGGATCTTGCGAAGATTCGTCGAGACGCCGGGCCAGCGCGCACGCACATCGTCATCCGGCGTTCCATAGTCCGTCACCGGCAAACTGTGCCAGCCGATCCCGCGCGCCGCGAGATCACGGCCAAGGCTTTGTGCGCCCTTGCGCAAGAGTTCTTCGGGCGTGGTCATCGTCACCACCGCATCGGGGCCCCAGTCGATAAGCCGGTCGAAGTCCGCCGGGTAGTGGCGCGTGCGGCCGGGGATGGGGGATATGCCGACTGTCCCGGCCAGAAGCGGCAGGTCGTAAATCGCAAAATCATCCATTCCCGGCCTCCTCTATGCGCCGCTACCAGGCGCCGTTCTCGACAACTTGCCCGGGCCGCTCTGCTGCCCAGTCCGAGAGAAACGCGGCCATGTCATCATCAATTGCCCCGTCGATGGCATCCTTCGGCAAGGCGGCGCCTTCTTCAAGCGCCAGTTTCATACAAGCGATGTGATCCCGTTCCCCGCGATGCGGGCAGTTCTCCGACCCGTGCAGAATGGTCGAGAAGAGCGTGCCGCCGTAGCCGTTCACATGGGCCATGTCGGGCTTCAGCGACAGGAAATACGCCATTTTCTCGGGCAGACCTTCCCAGCCCGCCACATGCAGCGGCGGCAGCCCCATCTCATCGGTGGCATTGGGGTCAAAGCCCATGTCCACCAATCGCTTCATGCGTGGCAGAGTGCCCGGACGCCAGACAAGGCGGGTCAGAAGCTTTTTGAGTTCCTCTGAAAGCGTGTCCATGTCGATCCAGTCGCCGGGTGCCGCGCGACCCTCGGCAATGGCCACCAGCTTGGCCTCGGCCGGTCCGAGATCCGTGGGCGCACCAGCCTGTTCGAGAACCTCCGCAACTTCGGTGTTGCCGTAGACCCGCGCAAGCGCATAGGCCGTATGGCCCCTGTAGGTGTCTGCGGGATTGGCGCCGTGATCCAGGAGAAGCTGCACGATCCGGCCCGAGGCCATGCGCCGTGCCGCCTGATGCAGCGCCGGGATCGTGACCGGAGCTTCGCCCGAGGGGTGCGGCATGACACCTTCGTTGGGATCGGCGCCCGCCTCCAGCAAAAGCCTCACCGCACCTTCATCGTTGAAGTCGAGGGCGCGCGGCAAGGCGTTGGTGCCCTCGGGCCGCGCCCCATGGGCGATTAGCATCTCAAGCCCCTCGTGGGTCCCCAGTTCTGTCGCGTGATAGAGCGACTCGTTGTCGTTGGGGTCGGCGCCATGTTCCAGAAGCCAGCGGGCCAGCGGCAGGTTGCCCGCATGACCCATGGCCCCGTAGAGCGCCGACAGCCGGTGCTCGGCCCCCGGCTCGAACGGATAGCTGGCATCCACATCGGCACCCGCTGCGATCAAGGCTTCGGCCACAGCAATCGATGCCTCCGCCGTTCCGCCCATCCGGTAATAGCGCGAAAAGGCAAGGTGCAGCATCGGCGCGCGCACACCAACGATGCGGCTTGCGGCCTCCTTGTCCTTGGCCAGCGCCGCGGTAACATGGTCGAGGTCATAAAGCGCACAGGCCAGGCCCAGGTTGTCGCGCCCCAGGTCCGGCGCCTCTTGTAAAAGCGCATCCACCATCCGCTTTTGTCCGTGATAGAGCGCCATTTTCAAACGCTCGGCCTTTTCGGCGCGGTCCATGGCGGCGGCTTCCAGCGCGTCTTTCATGCGCGGCCAGGTGTCGTAGCCTGCTTCGCGCGCAATCACATGCAGGGCATCGGCGTGACGGATTGTGCCGGGCAGTGGATCGCCGAGGATGGCACTGAGACGGGCAACCGCCTCCGCGTCACCCGTGGCATGCGCTTTTTTCAAGGCTTTAGCGGCCCGGCGGAGCCGGGAGATATCGGGAAAGTCCATGGTTTCTTCCTCTGTTACCCGATGGTCCGCTGGCCGGGTCTGGATGAAACCGATGGAATGTGTCGGTTCAAAAGAGGGTGCTGCTACAGCTTTCCGCGGACCGGGATGCCGCCCTGAACGGCGATTGCAGAATAGTCCAAGCGCCGTGGACGCGCAACGGTGCGAGTTGGTGGACGTCGCCCAAGGCGCGGCCTAATCTGGATTCCACGACGAATCCGGGGTGCCCATGTCCGAAACTGCCGACACCGGCTATCAGGTTCTTGCCCGCAAATACCGCCCAGCGACTTTTGCCGATCTCATCGGGCAAGAGGCCATGGTGCGTACCCTGAAGAACGCTTTCGACGCCGACCGGATCGCGCAGGCCTTTGTCATGACGGGCATTCGCGGCACGGGGAAAACGACGACCGCGCGGATCATCGCAAAGGGGATGAATTGCATTGGGCCCGATGGCAAAGGCGGGCCGACGACGGACCCCTGCGGTGTATGCGAGCATTGCGTGGCGATCTCCGAAGGCCGCCATGTGGACGTGCTGGAAATGGACGGCGCCAGCCAGACCGGCGTCAACGATGTGCGTGACAATATCATCGCCTCAGTCCAGTACGCCCCAGGCACGGCACGCTACAAAATCTACATCATCGACGAAGTGCACATGCTATCGACGAGCGCCTTCAACGCGCTTCTGAAAACCCTGGAAGAACCGCCCGCGCATGTGAAGTTCATCTTCGCCACGACCGAGATTCGCAAGGTGCCGGTGACGGTACTGTCGCGCTGCCAGCGCTTCGATCTGCGCCGGATCGAACCAGAGGTCATGATGGCGCATTTGGCCCAGATCGCGAAAGCCGAAGGGGCCGAGGTGGCGGAGGGCGCCCTGGCGCTGATGACGCGGGCAGCCGAAGGCTCGGTTCGCGATGCAATCAGCCTCCTTGATCAGGCAATTTCCCACGGCGCGGGTGAAACAACGGCCGATCAGTTCCGCGCCATGCTTGGCCTTGCGGACCGGGGCCGGGTCCTTGATCTTTTTCAGCACATTATGGCCGGTCAAGCGGCCGAAGCGCTGAGCGAGCTGTCCGCGCAATATGCCGGCGGTGCCGATCCAATGGCGGTTCTGCGCGATCTGGCCGAGATCACCCATTGGCTGTCTGTCATCCAGATCACCCCAGAGGCGGCGGACGACCCGACGGTTTCACCGGATGAGCGCGCACGGGGGGCAGATCTGGCGGCCCGGCTGCCCATGCGGGCGCTGACACGCATGTGGCAGATGCTGCTAAAGTCGATCGAAGAGGTATCGCTGGCACCCAACGCAATGATGGCCGCCGAAATGGCGATCATCCGGCTGACCCATGTGGCCGATCTGCCCTCGCCCGAAGACCTTGTGCGTAAGCTGAAAGACCAGCCGGGCCCCGGGCCGGGCAGCGGAGGCCGCACGCCTTCCGCGACGCAAGCGCCGGGCTCGGTCGCGACCCGCGCCACGGTACCGCCCCCGCCAGTACCCGCACCAACCGCGCACAGTTCAGGCACCGGTCCGGTGGCCGCGCTTGCGGCGCAATCGGAGGGCGCGCTGGTACGGTTCCAACGCTTTGACGACGTGGTTGCGCTGATCCGGGCCAACCGGGACGTCAAGCTTCTGATAGATGTGGAGACCGGCATCCGGCTGGTCACTTACAAACCCGGGCACATCGAGTTTGAGCCGAGCCGCGATGCCCCCGCGGACCTCGCTGCACGACTGGGTCAGCGGCTGCAAGCCTGGACCGGCGTCAGATGGGCGGTGTCAGTCGTGGGGTCGGGTGGTGCCAGCACAATAGCCGAGGACCGGGACGCCGACGCACGGGCGCTCAGGCAACGGGCCGCGGAACACCCGCTTGTGCGCGCGGTTCTTGATGCGGTGCCGGGCGCGAAAGTCAGCGACATCCGGACACCGAAAGAGCTTGAAACCGAAGCGGCGCTCGAAGCCCTGCCCGAGGTCGACGAGGAATGGGACCCGTTCGAAGAGGATTGACGCGGGGGGTGCCGCCCCCTGCTGACGAAACATCAAAGGAGACACCCGATGTTCAAGGGACTTGGCGGCCTGGGCGATATGTCCAAGATGATGAAGGCCGCGCAGGATATGCAGGAAAAGATGGCCGAGGCGCAGGAGAACCTCAACCGGATCACGGTGGTGGGCGAAAGCGGCGCGGGTCTGGTGAAGGCCATGGCGACGGCCAAGGGCGAACTGACGGCGCTCGACATTGATCCGTCCATCTTCAACCCCGACGAAAAGGAAGTGGTCGAAGACCTGATCCTTGCTGCGATCAAGGACGCGCAGGCCAAAGCCGGCGAACGCGCACAGGAAGAGATGTCGAAGGTGACCGAAGGGCTTGGCCTGCCGCCGGGCATGAACCTGCCTTTCTGATCCCGCCGATGTCCGAGGCTCCCAAGGATATCGAAGCGCTGATTGACATGATGGCGCGGCTGCCCGGGCTCGGCCCCCGCTCGGCGCGGCGCGCAGTTTTGCACCTGATCCGCAAACGCGGACAGCTGCTAGGACCCCTGGCGCAGTCGATGCAGGCGGTGGCCGAAACCGCGCGCGAGTGCCTTAACTGCGGCAACATCACCACTTCCGACATCTGCGACATCTGCGCTTCGGAGAGCCGTAAGACAGGGCAGATCTGCGTCGTGGAAGACGTGGCTGATCTTTGGGCCATGGAACGGGCGCGGGTATTCAAGGGCCGCTACCATGTGCTGGGCGGCACGCTTTCGGCACTTGACGCCATCGGCCCGGAAGATCTGCATATCCCAAAGCTTCTTGACCGGATCGCATCGGAAGAGGTGCGCGAAGTGATCCTTGCGCTCAGCGCAACGGTGGATGGTCAGACCACCGCCCACTACATCGCCGACCAGATCGGTGCGGGCGTCATGGTGACCTCGCTGGCGCAGGGCGTGCCGGTAGGGGGGGAACTCGATTATCTCGACGACGGGACGATCACCGCTGCCCTGAATGCCCGGCGCGCGCTTTAGGCGCAGTGCGCTGCCAGTTCAGAGTCGTACCCCAGGGCGCAAAGCGCGCCGAGCCGCCCCAATTCATCCGAACACTTTGCACCGCGCCCGCAGCCGGCAGTCGCCACGCTCAGCCGGTCGTCCAGCCGTGCGATCTTCGGTAGATTGTCCGGTGTGAAGGTCGTGACACAGGCCACGTGGTGTGTGGCCTCGTAGTCAAGACCCGGCATCCGGTCGCGCAGGTGATCGCGCAGGCCCTCGGCGACCTCCCCATTTCCACCGGAGCGAAACCAGTCGCTGATGGCGTCCGCTCCGGTCAGTTCGCGGTCCACCGGGTCGCCACCGATTTTCAGGTAGGTCGCCCCGTCGGGGTAGCGGATCGGTGGCAGGATATAGGGGTCGCGGCCGTCCGGAAGCTCGGAAACAAGGCTTGGCATCCGCGCCAGCCGCGCCGCCTCTGCCGGCCCGAGGCGAAAGAACGCCGCCGTGCGCGCCATGACCTTGAGGCCCAGGGAGCCGCGCAGAAGACTGTCGGAATAGCCCCCCGCTGCCACAAGCACTTCATCGGCGTCAACCGGGCCGCCCTCGGTCTCTATCCGGCCAGCGTCAATGCCGAGCACCTTCGCACGGATCACCACAGCACCCGCTTTTTCGGCTGCAATCGTCTGGGCCGCCACCATGCGGCGCGGGCTGATGTGGCCCGAGCCACTGGATTCGTGGTAGGCCAGATACCCGTCGTCGAAATGAAAGAACGGAAGGCGCGCTGCCAGGTCTTCCCCGCGCAAGGCGTCCGAGAGAATGCCAAGCCGGTCCCGAACGGCCGATACGCGCGCCATAAAGTCGCCGGCTTCTTCCCCGGCCAGGACGGCCCCGACCTCGGAAAACACCTTCACGCCCGAGACGGCTTCGACTTCGGCGTAGCGATCGATGGAAGCTTTGCTGACCTCTGCCCAGAACGGATGCGCGTCGAGCCACCGGGTGATGCGGCCTTCGTCGTAGTGGCTGGCAAAAACCCCGGCGTGGGTAGCCGGAGTTTCGGGCTCATCCGGGCCAATCAAGGTGACCCGGTGGCCCATGCCCGCCAGATGACGGGCCGCAGCCGATCCGATCAGCCCTTTACCGACAACTGCGATATGCATGGCGCGCTTCCCCGTACGGTTCCGTCAGTGGCAGCATCACGGAGACGGGCCCGGGGATCAATCCCGCGGATCGAAACCGCTGTCGCGCCCGTCGTTGTCGTCCTCGTCGCCCTCGTCGTCGGGAAGATTGAAGAAGCTGTCAGCATCGATCGGTTTTTCAGTTTCGGCCTCTTCGTCCTCGCCCGTCAGCGAGAAAGTTTCGAGCCCCGAAATCGCCGTCGGGATCTTTGGTTCCGGATCAGCGCCCAGCGATTGTTCGGTCGACACCAGCTTGCGCCGTTCGTCGTCGGACATCACCGCGCCATCGCGGGCAGTCTTGACCGCAGCCTTCTGAACGGCGGCGTCAAGCTCGGTCTGCTTGCAGAGCCCGAGCGCGACAGGGTCGATCGGCTGGATGTTCGAAATATTCCAGTGCGTACGCTCCCGGATGGACTGAATAGTCGGCTTTGTCGTGCCCACCAGTTTCGACACCTGCCCGTCGCTCAGTTCGGGGTGGAATTTCACCAGCCAGAGGATGGCCGCCGGACGGTCCTGGCGTTTGGACAGCGGTGTGTACCGTGGCCCCCGGCGCTTTTCCTCGCCCACCGCGGCGGCGTTGAATTTGAGCTTCAGCTTGTAAAGCGGGTTGGCCTGACCCTGCTCGATCTCGATCATCTCAAGCTGGTTGTTCGCGATCGGGTCGAACCCTTTCACGCCGGTTGCCACGTCACCATCCGCGATGCCCTGCACCTCAAGCTCGTGCAGACCGCAGAAATCGGCGATCTGTTTGAAGCTGAGCGTCGTATTGTCGACCAGCCAGACGGCGGTCGCTTTTGCCATGATCGGTTTGGCCACGTCTTTGTCTCCTTCATCCAAACGCCGGACATAAAACCTTTGTGCCGGGAAAACGGCCGGTCCGGCTGGACCCTATCCTCGTTTTCAGGAAAGTTGCCCGTATATAGGGGCAAGCCCGGACAGAGGGAAGAGGAAATGCGCGCACCCATCTTGGCCCTGGCCCTTGCGCTGGCCGCGCCAGCTCTGGCCGAAGGCGACCAGCCCGGCGAATTCGACTACTATGTTCTGGCGCTCAGCTGGTCGCCAAGCTGGTGCGAAATCGAAGGCGACGCGCGCGAGGCCGACCAATGCAATCCCGGCTCCGGCTATGGCTGGATCCTGCACGGACTCTGGCCGCAATACGAAGACGGCTGGCCCAGCGATTGCCGCACCACCGAGCGGGACCCGAACCGCCGTATGACCCGCGACATGGCCGATATTATGGGGTCGTCGGGACTTGCCTGGCACCAGTGGAAAAAACACGGACGCTGCGCCGGTCTGCCCGCCGCCCGTTACTTCGACCTGTCGCGACAGGCCTACGAGGCGGTGGCACGGCCGGATGTCTTCCGCCGCCTGCCTGACCCTGTCGAGATCAGGCCCGATGTGATCGAAGAGGCGTTCATAGCGGCGAACCCCGGGCTGTCGCCGTCCCATATGACCGTTAGTTGCCGCGACGGCCATATCGTCGAACTGCGGGTTTGCCTGACCAAAGGGCTCGCGCCGCGGGACTGCACGGGACCGGCCGCGCGCAGTTGCGGCCGGGCGGCGACCTTGTTACCGCTCGACTAGGCGCCGACCTTCAGGACGATCTTGCCCACGTGGTTGCCGGTCTCCATGCGAGCATGGGCTTTGGAGGCATCTTCCAGCGCGAACTCGCTGTCCATGACAGGAGCGCAGCGACCAGCCTCAAGAAGCGGCCAGACCTTTTCGCCCAGCTCTTGCGCGATCCGCGCCTTGGCTTCGACCGATTGAGGACGCAGCGTCGACCCCGTCATGGTCAGACGCCGCACCATGAGCTGGGCAAAATTGACCTCTGCCTTCGGACCACCGAGGAAGGCAATCTGTACAAGCCGACCGTCGTCCGCAAGCGCGCTCAGGTTTCGCGGGATGTAGTCGCCGCCCACCATGTCGAGGATTAGATCGGCACCGCCAAACGCCTTCATCTCGGTCACGAAATCGGTCTCGCGGTAGTTGAAGGCCCGGTCCGCACCCAGGTCTTCGCAAACCTTGCACTTGTCCTCCGAACCAGCCGTTGCGAAGACCCGCGCGCCGAAGAGGCTGGCCAGCTGGATCGCGGTCGTGCCGATCCCGGACGATCCGCCATGGACCAGCAACCGCTCACCCGCCGCCAGACCGCCGCGCTTGAAGACGTTGGTCCAGACCGTGAAATAAGTCTCGGGCAGGCAGGCGGCTTTCTGCAAATCCATACCCTTGGGCACCGGCAGTGCGTGGGCCGCCGGGGTCACCACGTATTCGGCGTAACCGCCACCCGGCAACAGCGCGCAGACAGCATCACCCAGTTTCCACGCGCTCACTCCGGGCCCGACCGCCGCGACATGGCCCGCGGCCTCCAGCCCCGGCAAATCCGAGGCGCCGGGCGGCGGGTTGTAGTTGCCAGACCGCTGCAGCACATCGGGCCGGTTCACACCTGCATGGCTGACGGCGATCAGGATCTCGCCGTATCCCGGGCTTGGGACCGGGCGTTCGGCGGGTTGTAGGACATCCGGCCCGCCCGGGACGGTGATTTCGACAGCCCGCATTTTGGGTGGCAGCATGGTGTGCGTCCTAACCCGGTGTATTCCACCGACCGGGAAGGTGGGTTCTGTCCCCTTCCATAGGAGCGCGCACCCGGGACATCACGCGCTCTGCCCCCTCGGCCAGCGTCCCCAGACCCGGCATTTTCTTTACGCTCGCCTTGAGTTTCTCAAAACGCATCACGTCTTCAATTCGGCGATCAAGGAAGTTCCACGTGCGTTGCTGGTCAAGGCTGTCGTCGCCCAGCCAGTATAGAACCGTCGAACCGTAGACGCCCGAGAGCGTGGCGCGCTTGGTGTACCAGTTGAAATCGCGCGAGGTGTCGCCAAGGGTCGTCCAGATCAGATCCACCGTCCGCCACAGGGCGCGGGCCCCGTCTGCGGCATAGGGTGGCAGAGCGAAAAGCGTCGCCCCCCGGCGCACAAGTTCGCGGTCTTCCACGACCTCAAGCCGCGTTCGGACCGCCAGCACCACCTTGTCGCGGAACCGCAGGGTGCTCATGTCCATCCCTTGCAGCCGGGCGACCATGGCGGCATCGCCTTCGGCGTGGAACGCGAGCGCAAGATCCACTGCCCCGCGCGGGCAAATCGCACGCACCTCAGACATCGATGTCCCGAGATCCTCGGCAGCGGCCCGGAGACTGACATCGGTCCAGCCGTCGAACGGGACGTGCGGTTTTATTGCGTCGAGAAGCCTGGTTTTTTCGGTCTCGGCCGCAGCATTTTCTTCTGTCATCACAGTGCCTCGCTTTCCTTGGGGCGCACTGTAGACAAGCTAGAGAGCCTTTGCTATACGGCCACCTCCTGCGTCGATATCAACTCTAGCTTAGGAAGGTGGTGACACCACATGCAGGTAAGTGTTCGCGACAACAACGTCGATCAGGCACTGCGCGCGCTGAAGAAGAAGCTCCAGCGCGAGGGCGTGTTTCGTGAGATGAAACTTCGTCAGTCGTATGAAAAGCCGTCTGAGAAGAAAGCGCGCGAAAAGGCTGAAGCGATTCGCCGTGCCCGCAAGCTGGCGCGCAAAAAAGCTCAGCGCGAAGGCATGCTCTAAGCACATCTTCGATCATGATCGGCTTTTCGGCCCAACCGACCCCCGCGCTGACGCCCGGGGGTTTTTTGCTGACTTCACGCCGTTTCAGGCGGAGGCACGCGGAACTGAAGAACGTAATAAGGCAGGTCGCGCACAATCGCCCCGCTGATCGCCACCACAACGTCATTCCCGCGGTCGCCGGGCACCGTCTGAGAAACGACCTGCTTATGGACAATCAGGTCTGACGCCGTTTCCTGCGTCTCAATCTCGAACCCTGCAACTTCCGGCAACGACCGCCCCATGTATCCCATCGCAGGCACGCCAAGGTGTTTGCGCGCCGCGCTGTTGACGTAGCAAAGCGTTCTGTCTTCGCGCAGTACAACGACGGGATCAGATAAAACTTCCAGGCCCGCCCGCAGTTCGTTCTCGGCCACATTGGCCACGACAAACCCGGTTGCGTCACCAGCCTCCATCAGGGGCACGATCAGCCGTTTCCAGGACTTGACAAAGATGCGCCGCGGCGGCTGGTGCTCGGTAAAGAGCCACTGTCGCCGCCGCCTGGCTGCCTCGTAGATTCCGGAAAAGAACACGCCGATATGGCCGCCGAATGCACCAGTGGTCTGGCCGGTCATGTCGTCGCCGAGGTGCTCGGCAAGCGATGCACCATACTGGATATAGCGAAAGGTCTGTAGCCTTGGGTCGCAGCGCAGAACCATGATCCACTGCGACAGGTCATCGAAGTTTTCCAAGCGAAGATCATCCCAGGCAACGCCACCGGCCGTTGCCGGAAGATCCTGGCAACGCTCGAAGAAAGCGGTCAGAACCGGATGGCCGAGGTCCTCTGGCGCGGGTTTCCAGACGACCCGCGGAGCGGGCGCCCCTTCTGCGTGGAAAAGTTGCGCCAGGGGTTCATTCTGTCCTGCAACCGCCGCATCGGCGATCCGGCCTACGCGGCGATCTGACATGGAAACTGCTCACCGTTTGTTACGTCGCAATGAGATATAAATCATCTGCAACGTTTTTCTTTCAAAGTTACGTCACCTCCGTTAGAGCGGAAGCGCAGTTGTTTTAAACACTGTTCTGAGCGCAAAGGAGGACTGCATTTGCGCAATACCGGGCAAACGGGCAAGAAACCGCCGGTGGATCTGCGCAAAGTGATCGGTGTCGCGGGCGACCACCTTCAGAAGATAATCTGCCGAACCCGCCATCAAATGGCATTCCAGAACGTCCGGAACCAGCGCGACCTCACGCTCGAAGGCGTCCAGAACTTCGTCTGCCTGGCCCGACAGCCGGATTTCGACAAAAACGGTGGTGGGTCGGTCAAGTTGCCGGGAATCGAGCAGGGCAACGTAGTCCCGGATCACCCCTTCGGCCTCTAAGCGCTGCACGCGCCTGTGGCACGCGGAGGCCGACAGGTTCACGGTTTCGCTTAACTCCGCGTTCGTCATCCGACCGTTTTTCTGCAGGACGGCAAGGATCCGTCGGTCTGTGCCATCAAGCGGTGCGGTCAACGGGCTGTCCTTTTCTGAAGATAACCGCTGCGCGGCTCGAAGATGCAGGATACCCGGAGACCGGAAGTAGTCCAGCACGCCGTTCTTTTTTGATAGTCCGAAGCACATTCACACATTGGATGCGCGAATTCTCCACACATGCGCGGGTTCACATGGGAGTGTTCTTTCCTAGGTGTACTAGATACGGAGGATCCTCGCCATGAACGTTGAATTTGCACGCAAGACACTCGCCGATTTCCCCATCACGCAGCGCTGGCCACCCCAGAACCCCGATGTTCTGCAGCTATATTCCTTCCCTACCCCCAACGGAGTGAAGGTTTCGATCGCACTGGAGGAACTTGGCCTGCCCTACGAGGCGCACCGCGTCACGCTTTCCGACGACGACGTCAAGAGCGATGAGTTTCTGTCGTTGAACCCCAACAACAAGATCCCTGCAATCATCGACCCCGATGGCCCTGGTGGCCAGCCCATCGGGCTGTTCGAGTCCGGCGCAATCCTGATCTACCTGGCCGAAAAGACCGGCAAACTGCTGCCCGAAGGCCATCATGGCAAGCACCGGGCGTTCCAGTGGCTCATGTTCCAGATGGGCGGTCTTGGCCCGATGTTCGGACAACTTGGATTTTTCCACAAGTTTAAGGGTTCTGAGATCGAAGACCCGCGCCCGAAAGAGCGCTACGTGAACGAAGCCAAGCGCCTCCTTGCGGTTCTTGACAAAGAACTGGAGGGCCAGGACTGGATTGCCGGTGATTATTCCATCGCCGATATCGCCATCGCACCCTGGCTGCGCGGACTGGAGTTTTACGGCGCCAAAGAACTCGTTGGCTGGGATGAACTGAAAAATGTCCCCGCCTATCTTGAACGCTTCCTCGCCCGTCCGGCGGTTCAGACAGGTCTCAACACCCCCCCACGCGAGGTCTGACGCTCCCTCAGACCCTTGCGAAAGCGCCCCGGCCTGGCCGGGGCGTTTTTGCTTGGCGCCATGCTTACTCCGCCGCCTTGGCCTGCGCCGGAAGCGCGCCGGTCAGCACGTAGCGCAGAATGTCCACAACCTGCTCGGGCTCTTCGGCAACGGCCAGCGCGGCGGCGTCGACCTCTTTCAGGGCATGCTGGTGGTCGGGGCCGTGGAGAACGATCAGCGATTTCCCGAGCGCCGCAGCATAGCCCGCGTCAAAGGCCGCGTTCCACTGTTTGTACTTTTCGCCAAAGCGCACCACGACCACATCGGCATCGGCCAGTCCCTTGCGGGTGCGAATGGCGTTGACCATGGCGCCCTTGTGGTCGTGCCAGTACTTCACAGGCTCGGCGCCCAGGATCGCGACGCCACAGTCGTCCGACGCCGCGTGATCGGTCACCGGGCCGTCGAAGCTGACATCGAGACCCGCAGCGCCTGCGACGATCCGCTCGCGCCAATCAGTGTGGATTTCTCCGGACAGGTATACGCGCAGTGCCATGGCTCTCTCCCTTTGTTCCAGGCGTCAGATAGCACGGGCGGGCGCGACGTCAGCCGCGCAGAGTACCGCCTGTCGCCTTGGTAACTTTCTCGACGACCCTGTCGCCGACCGCCTCTATCTCTTCGTCGGTCAGCGTTTTTTCGCGCGGCTGCATCCGCACGGCGATAGCAAGCGATTTCTTCCCTTCACCCAGACTACCACCGACGAATTCGTCGAAGACACGCACCTCCTCGATCAGCGCCTTATCCGCCCCCTGGGCAGCATTGACCAGCGTCAGCGCTTCGACATCAGCGTCGACCACGAAGGCGAAATCGCGTTCAACCGCCTGCAGATCCTTCAGATCCAGCGCGGGCCGCGTTGCCGTGGCCTGACGAGGGAAGGGGATCTCTTCAAGGAAGATGGTGAAGCCCACGGCAGGACCTTTCACATCCATCTCGCGCAGCACCTTCGGGTGCAACTCGCCGAAAATTCCCAGCACCTTCTTGGGACCGAGGCAGATCATGCCGTGACGCCCCGGGTGCCACCATTCGCGCGCGCCCCGCAGGATCTGCACCTTCGCAGGTGCCCCGGCGGCCGCCAGTGCTGCCTCGGCATCGGCCTTGGCATCGAACGCATCGACAGGGCGGCGAGCGCCGTAGATGTCCTTGGGTCCGGTCTGCCCAACAAGAAGACCCGTGGCCAAGAGGTGCTGTTCCCCCGGCTCGCCGCCGTGGAAGGCGGGGCCGACCTCAAAAAGCGCCAGATCCTGGAACCCGCGCGCCTGATTTCGAGCCGCCGCCTGCAAAAGCCCCGGCAAAAGAGCCGGGCGCATGTGACTGAGATCGGCCGAGATGGGGTTTTCAAGTTCCGTTGCCGCATCGCCCCCGCTAAAAAGCGCGGCGGCTGCCCGGTCGATGAAGCTGTAGGTCACGCATTCGTTGTAGCCAAGCGCCGCAATCTGGCGGCGCACGGCGCCTTCCCGGCGCTGCATGGGCGTCAGCACGGGTTTGGGTACGCCCGCGTCGGTGCGGGTCAGTGGCATGCCTTTAAGCTTCGTCAGCGACGCTATCCTGGCGACCTCCTCTACCAAATCGGCGGAGCCGCGCACGTCGGGCCGCCAGCTTGGCGGATGCGCCATGTCGCCTTCCATGCGGAAGCCAAGGTCCACCAGTGTTTTTCGCTGAACGTCCGCCGGAATGTCCATGCCCACGAGCGACGTCACGCGGTCCGTCTCCAGCCGGTAGGCCCGGTCAGTGTCCGGAACGGCCCCCGCCACAACGACCTCGGACGCCTCGCCTCCGCAAAGCTGAAGGATCATGTGCGTGGCCAGTTCCAGCCCTGGCAACGTGAATTCTGGGTCAACGCCGCGCTCAAACCGGTACTTGGCGTCGGAGTTGATCTTTAGCGCGCGGCCGGTGCGCGCGATGGTGATCGGATCCCAATAGGCGGACTCGACGAAGACGTTCACCGTATCTTCGGTGCACCCCGACACGGCCCCGCCCATGACCCCGGCAATGCTCTCGGGGCCGTTGTCATCGCCGATGATCATCATACCCGGCTGGAAGGTATATTCTTTGTCGTCGAGCGCCATCATGGTCTCGCCGCCGTTTGCGCGGTAGACGCGCAGTGCGCCGCCTGCCACCTTGTCCGCGTCAAAGACGTGCAACGGCCTGTTCCGGTCGTAGGTGAAGAAGTTGGTGATATCAACAAGGGTCGAGATGGGGCGCAGCCCGATGGCCTTGAGCGCCGCCTGCAGCCAAGCGGGGGATGGCCCATTCCTGACACCGCGGATGACGCGGCCCGCAAACAGCGGGCAGCCATCCAGAGTGTCATCGGCGATGGTGACGGCGATGGGGCTGGGGAAGCTACCCGGGACAGCTTCAATCTCGGTCGTCTTCAGCGTTCCCAACCCGCGCGCTGCCAGATCGCGCGCAATGCCCTCGACGCCCAGCGCGTCCTGGCGGTTCGGCGTGATCGCTATCTCAATGACGGGATCGACTTTTCCGGGGTCATGGACCGCCAGCCACTCAGCAAAGCTGTCTCCCACTTCGCCGGAGGGAAGTTCGATGATGCCGTCGTGTTCGTCTGACAGTTCCATCTCGCGTTCCGAGCACATCATGCCGTGGCTTTCGACGCCGCGAATCTTGCCAACCTGAATCGTCGTATCAATGCCCGGGATATAGGTGCCGGGATGCGCCACCACGACCGTGATGCCTTCGCGGGCATTCGGTGCGCCGCAGATGATCTGCTTCTGCCCCTGATCGGTGGCCACCTGACAGACGCGCAGGCGGTCGGCGTCGGGGTGTTTCTCGGCGGCGATCACCTTGCCGATGGTGAAGGGCGCCAGAGTATCGAGCGGGTTCTCGACGCCTTCCACCTCAAGCCCGAGGTCGGTCAGCGTCTCGG
This sequence comes from Pseudomonadota bacterium, assembly GCA_039179985.1. Lineage (GTDB taxonomy): Bacteria > Pseudomonadota > Alphaproteobacteria > Rhodobacterales > Rhodobacteraceae > JBCCMQ01. The sequence continues at coordinate 3,783 of JBCDED010000068.1, read as the reverse complement.
TGATTTCGTCGACACCAGCAGTGGTGTCGAGATGCTTTTTCAGCCAGAACAGTGTGAATTTCATATCAGGTCACCGGGGCAGTCGAGGTGAGGTTTCGCGGCGAAATAGGCAAAAAACCGCGAAAATACACCGGAATTGTTCCAAAATCGGCACGTTCCGGGCCAATTGGGCAGGTATAAGGCATCTCAGGAGAGTTGCCATGATGAGTGTTCAAAGCCGTATCAATACACCGCTTCTTATCGGTGTCGTACTGTGCGTAGGCGCGGCCTATTTTGGCTATGTCGACAAGGCCGCGAAAGAGGCCGCGCCGGTCCGTATCACAATGGCCAGCACGAATATGAGCAAGTGCAGAACGGAAACCGTCAAGACGATCCTCGGTACAATCCGGTGCACCAAACGGTCCGCGGACCGCATGACCGGGGGCGCGGCATTCCTGAGAGTAAGGGGCTGACATCTTCACCGGCTGAGCCCGCCGGGCAGCGCCGGCATGTCGAGTGCCGAGAAGCCATAGTGGCGCAGCCAGCGCAAATCGCTGTCAAAGAATGCCCGAAGATCCGGGATGCCGTATTTGAGCATCGCGATCCGGTCGATTCCCATGCCGAAGGCGAAGCCCTGGTAGACGTCCGGGTCAATGCCACCGGCCTTTAGAACCTCCGGATGGACCATGCCGGAGCCAAGAATCTCCAGCCAGTCGTCACCTTCGCCCACCTTCAGTTGGCCCCCGTCCCAGGAACAGCGCAAATCAACCTCGGCTGAGGGCTCGGTGAAGGGGAAGTGCGAGGCGCGGAACCGCAACTCCACCTCCTCCACCTCGAAGTAGGCGCGGCAGAATTCCTCCAGGACCCATTTCAGATTGGCCATGGAGATATCGGTATCGATCGCCAGCCCTTCGACCTGGTGGAACATGGGCGTGTGCGTCTGGTCGTAGTCCGCGCGGTAAACGCGACCCGGACAGATGACGCGCAGGGGCGCGCCCTTGTTCTGCATCGAGCGGATCTGAACCGGCGAGGTATGGGTCCGCAGGACATGGGGCGGACGATTGTCGCCCTCGGCCCGGTGCATATAGAAGGTATCCATCTCGCCGCGTGCCGGATGGTGATCGGGGATGTTCAGGGCGTCGAAGTTATACCAGTCCGATTCCACCTGCGGCCCCTCGGCCACGGCAAAACCCATATCGGCGAAGATGGCGGTGACCTCTTCGCTGACCTGGCTGATGGGATGGATCGAGCCCCTCCGTCCGTCGCGCGCAGGAAGCGTGACATCCAGCCATTCTGAACGCAGGCGCTCATCCAGCGCAGCGTCTTCCAGTGCCGCTTTTTTAGCGGCAAGGGCCGAATTGATCTCGTCTTTCAGCGCATTCAGCGCCGGGCCGGCAACCTGGCGCTCTTCCGGCGTCATCCTGCCAAGCTCGCGCATTTTCAGGCTGATCTCGCCCTTCTTTCCAACGGCGTTGACGCGCAGGTCTTCGAGCGCCGATTCGTCGGCCACATCGGCGATGGCCGTCAGGAATTTCTCGCGCAGATCGTCCATACCGCGGTCCTTCAGAAAACTCCTGCACCCGTTACCCATGGACCCCACTGAATGCAAGCACGGCCCCCCCGAGGCTTGCACCTGCAACGCCTGGCACCTAGGGTTTTGGCGACGTGCGGACAGAAAAGAGCAGGTTCCCGCAGGTGTTTGAACAGATTGACGCGAACACAGCCGAGAACACGACGTGGGACGTTGTGATCGCTGGCAGCAGTTTTTCTGCCATGTTCTTTCTGCGCGGCCTTCCCGCAGGACGGCGGGTTCTCTTGGTCGAAAAAGGTTCGGTACAGGATCTCGAACAACTGACCCAGAAGGGTGGCGCCCCTCTGGAGGACATCGCGCAACAGAATACGTCCGGCAAGGACAAGGAATGGACGGCACGTACCGGCTTTGGAGGGAACTCGAATTGTTGGTGGGGGCAAGTTCCGCGCTTTCATCCAAACGATTTTGAACTCTACGAGCGCTACGGCCAGGGAGCGCCGTGGCCGGTTCGGTATGACGACCTAGAACCCTACTACACTGAGGTTGAAGAGGTTATGGAAGTTGCGGGCGGTGGCAGCGACCATCTCTTGCCGCGTTCAAAGCCCTTTCCCTATGCAGCGCATACCCCGTCCCGGTCCGACATCGCCCTTTTTGCAGCGCGCCCCGACATCTGGGTCTCTGTGCCGTCGGCCCGCTCCAACGGTGGCAGCCGGCCCATTTGTTGCGCCAATGGCTTTTGCAGTCTTTGTCCGATCGACGCAAAGTTCACGATCCTGAACGGAGTAGACCATTTCCTGACACCGCAAGCGCGGCTTTTGCCGAACAGCGAAGTCCGGGCCCTCGAAATGGATGCCGGACGGGTTGTCGGTGTGTCCGTTCGCGGCAGCGACGGACGGCTCCGGCGGATCAAATCGGATGTTGTGGCGCTTGGGGCGAACGCGATTTTCAATGCGGCCATTCTCATGCGGTCGGGCATCCGGAATGGGAGTCTCGGAAAGTACCTGCACGAGCAGCCGTCGAAGTATCTGGAGATCGACACCGACCAGCCCGGTTATTTTGGCGGCACATCCATCACCTCCCATTGCTATGGCTTTTATGACGGAGATCACCGCTCCCATTCGGCAGCCGTTCTTATAGAAAGCTACAACGCCCCCACGCGAATCCGTCCGGAGGTGGGTAAGTGGACATCGCGCCTGCGTCTCAAACTGATTGCAGAAGACCTACCGCAAGCAGAAAACCACGTGGCACTGGATGCCAACGAGGAGCCGCGCATCTTTTGGTCTGGTCACTCGGACTACGCCTACCAAGGTCTGGCAAGGGCACTCACGGGAATTGAAGACGTTTTGCCCTTCGCGGTTGAGCGGGTCGTCCGCAGCTATGCGCCCGCAACCGAAGCGCATATTCAGGGTACGCACCGTATGGGGACGGATCCAAACGCTTCGGTTGTCGACGCTGGGCTGAAACTCCACGGGCATTCGAATGTCCTGGCGCTTGGTGCGGGGGTTTTCCCCACCTCGTCTCCGGCCAATCCGACACTGACGCTGTCGGCCCTGGCACTCTATGCAGGGAGGAACCTGTGATGGTCAGCCGACGCGCCGCCGTTGTTGCTATCCTCGCGGCGGCAGCCGGTGCCTATGCGTTCCGGAGGCCCCCCCCCAGCGAACTGCAGAACATCATTGCAGATGCCTTCGGAAACGATGTCGCCCGGGCAGCTCCGACGCAGCGGTTCCTTGCCGACCTGCTGTCGCTGTCCGGCCAGAATGGGGCGGCGGGTGCCGCGGCCGCCAGGGCGTCGGTGGCGGTGCCCGGAATGGCCCATGCCAGTGAGGCCGAGCTTGATCCCGAGGAAGAGCTTGCGGAACTCCTGTTGCAAGCCTTTGCCATGTCAACAAACGCCGTGCGCGCCTATGAGACCGGGGAAGAGCTAAGCTACGACGGCCTCTTCAAACCCTATTCGGCGCCCTGCTCCAACAGATTGTCTGCACAATGGCTCTGAAACAAAAAAGGCGCCAGCGGGGGCGCCTTTTCTCATCATTTTCAGACGCTTAGCCGAGGGCGGCTTTGGCCTTGTCCACGATTGCCGCGAACGCCTCGGGCTGATCAACGGCAAGATCGGCCAGGACCTTCCGGTCCACTTCGATCCCGGCGAGCGACAGGCCATTGATGAAGCGCGAATAGGTCAGCGCCTCATCGTGGGCGCGCACTGCGGCGTTAATGCGCTGGATCCAGAGTGCGCGGAAGGTCCGCTTGCGCTGCCACGCGCGATCGTAAGC
>JBCDED010000067.1:0-22570 GCA_039179985.1 Pseudomonadota bacterium | reverse complement strand
GCAAATCGACCCTGCTCAACTGCCTCGTCGGCAAGCTTATCCCAGACACAGGCTCGGTCATGTTCGACGGACAATCGGTGCTCGGTCGCCGTCCGCACGAGATCAACCAGATGGGCATATCGCGGGTGTTCCAGACACCGGAGATTTTTGGGGATCTTTCAGTCATTGAGAATGTAATGATCCCCTGCTTTGCCAAACGTGACGGGGCCTTCCGGATGCACGCGTTCGAGACCGTCGGCCACGAGCGAGACCTTGTCGAGAAAGCGAAGGCGATCCTTGAAGACGTTAACATGATCGACAAAGTGGACATGCACGCGGCCTCGCTGTCGCGCGGCGACAAGCGGCGGCTCGAAATGGCCATGTGCCTGGTGCAGGATCCCAAGCTTCTCTTGCTTGACGAACCGACCGCGGGGATGGCGCGCGCCGACACCAACAACACGATCGATCTGCTGAAGGAGATCAACGAAAAGCGCGACATCACCATGGCGATCATCGAACACGATATGCACGTGGTGTTCAGCCTTGCCGAAAGGATCACGGTGCTCGCCCAGGGAACGCCCCTGGTCGAAGACACACCCGACAACATCAAAGGCCATCCAAAGGTTCAGGAAGCCTACCTGGGCACGGCACACTGATGGAGGAGACCAAGATGAACGTGCAAACCAGCGAAGGCTTCGATCCGAACGCCAACCACGCGGCCACCGCACCGGCTTATTTCTCGCTTTACGACGTGCACGCCTACTATGGCGAAAGCTACATCGTGCAAGGCGTAAGCTTCAACATTCACGAAGGCGAGATCCTTGCGCTTTTGGGACGGAACGGGGCTGGGAAAACCTCGACGCTGCGCGCCATTGCGCGCACGGGCAGCCCGATGGTCACGCATGGAGAAATCTGGCTCGACCACCAGCCCGTGCATAAGATGGCAAGCCACGAAGCGGCGCAGGCCGGTCTGGTTCTGGTCCCCGAAGACCGTCGGATCATCCCCGGCCTCACGGTGGAAGAAAACATCCAGCTTGCACAGATCGCGCCGCCGGAAGGCTGGTCGCTCGACCGGATCTACGACCTCTTCCCCAGGCTCGGCGAACGCCGACGCCAGGAAGGCGTCACGCTGTCGGGCGGCGAACAGCAGATGCTGTCGATCGCCCGCGCGCTTGCCCGGGACATCAAGGTCCTGCTTCTTGACGAACCCTACGAGGGCCTCGCGCCGGTCATCGTTCAGGAAATTGCAAAGACACTGGATCATATCCGGGACCAGGGCATCACCACGGTCATCGTCGAACAAAACGCTGTCGCCGCGCTCAGGCTTGCGGACCGGGCGGTTATTCTCGACACGGGCCGTGTGGTGTATGATGGATCGGCGGAAGAAGTGCTCGAAAACGAAGCGCTGCGTGCCGAGTACCTCGCAATCTAAAGCCTGTACGCCCGGCCCGCGCAGAACGACCGGGCATCTAACACTAAAGAAGACGACTGACCTCGGAGAAGACACATGCTCGACGAGCCGGAAAAGACCTACCCGCCCTCTGCCGATTTCGCCGCGAGCGCCCATGCCGACAAGGCGACGTACGACGAGATGTATGCCGCCTCTATTGCAGACCCCGATGCCTTCTGGGCCGAGCACGGCAAACGCGTGGACTGGATCAAACCCTTCTCGACGGTGAAAAATGTCTCTTACGACTTCGGCAACGTCTCCATCAAATGGTTCGAGGACGGCACACTGAACGTGGCCGCGAACTGCATCGACCGCCACCTTGCGACGCGCGGCGACCAGACGGCGATCATTTGGGAACCCGATGATCCGAATGACGCCGCCAAGCACATCACCTACAAAGAACTCCATGCGGAAGTCAGCCGCATGGGCAACGTCCTGAAAAAGCTTGGCGTCGAAAAAGGCGACCGGGTGGTGCTCTATCTGCCTATGATCCCCGAAGCCGCCTACGCCATGCTGGCCTGTGCACGGATCGGCGCCATCCACTCGATCGTTTTTGCAGGGTTTTCGCCCGACGCGCTTGCCAACCGGATCGATGACAGTCGGGCCAAGGTTGTGATCACCTCCGACGGCGCGCCGCGCGGCGGGCGGGTGACGAACCTGAAAGACAACGTCAACCAGGCGCTCAACCACTGCGCCGAAGAGCCACAGGTGCTGATCGTCAAGCGGACGGGCCAGCAGATCGCCTGGAAGGACGGGCGGGACCACTGGCTCCACGCTTTGGCCGAAGAGGTAGACGCCGACTGCCCGCCGGAAGAGATGAACGCCGAGGACCCGCTTTTCGTGCTCTACACATCTGGCTCGACCGGCAAACCCAAGGGCGTCGTCCATACCTCGGGGGGCTACATCGTCTACGCTTCGATGACGCACCAGTACACATTCGACTACCACGAGGGAGATATCTTCTGGTGTACCGCCGACGTCGGTTGGGTCACGGGTCACAGCTACATCGTCTACGGCCCGCTGGCCAACGGCGCGACCACGCTGATGTTCGAAGGCGTGCCGACCTTTCCCGATGCGGGCCGGTTCTGGGCGGTGTGCGAAAAGCACAAGGTCAACCAGTTCTATACCGCGCCGACAGCGATCCGAGCCTTGATGGGCAAAGGTCCGGAGTGGGTCAAAAAATATGATCTGTCCGACATCAAGGTCCTCGGCACAGTCGGCGAACCGATCAACCCCGAGGCCTGGAACTGGTACAATGACGTCGTCGGCAAGGGTAAAGCACCGATCGTCGACACCTGGTGGCAGACCGAAACGGGCGGTCATCTGTTGACGCCCCTGCCCGGCGCCATCGCGACGAAACCCGGCTCGGCTACTCTGCCCTTTTTTGGGGTTCAGCCGGTCATTCTTGACCCGCAGTCCGGCGAGGAAATCCACGACACCGCCGCCGAGGGTGTCCTTTGCCTCAAAGACAGCTGGCCTGCCCAGATGCGTACGGTCTGGGGCGACCACGAGCGGTTCGAGAAGACCTATTTCTCGGACTACAAAGGCTACTATTTCTCCGGCGACGGCTGCCGCCGCGACTCCGACGGTTACTACTGGATCACCGGGCGCGTCGACGACGTGATCAACGTCTCCGGTCACCGCATGGGCACAGCAGAGGTCGAAAGCTCTCTCGTGGCCCACGAGAAGGTGGCCGAAGCCGCCGTCGTCGGTTATCCGCACGAGATCAAGGGGCAAGGCATCTATGCCTATGTCACCCTGATGAACGGCGCGGAACCCAGCGACGAGCTGCGCAAAGAACTCGAAAGCTGGGTCAGAAAGGACATCGGACCAATTGCCAAGCCCGACCTCATCCAATGGGCGCCCGGCCTGCCCAAGACACGGTCCGGCAAGATCATGCGCCGCATCCTGCGCAAGATCGCCGAGGACGACTTCGGCGCGCTTGGGGACACCTCGACACTGGCCGAACCGGAAGTGGTTGACCAACTGATCGAAAACCGGATGAACCGGGGTTAGCGGCGGCTCGCGCCCCAATCTGCCTAAGCGAAGACCGCATAGATCGGCTCCGCGCCAAAGCTCGCGAGTCAAGCCGAGCTAGTACGAAAACCCCGGGTGCAAGCGGTAGCCTTTACCGCTTGCAGGGCGCCTGTGCACGTCACCCTACGTTTGGCACCGATGCCAAAGTGCTCGTCGGGCCGCCACTCCGCCGGGACCGACCGTTAACCATCCCTTAGGTTTCCTGGGGAAATTAACCTCGCGGTAAGGTTTCGGTAGCAATTTCTTAGACCGATCCGAACCATCGCCAAGTGAGGTAATCGCATGCCCACGATCGAAGGTATTGCGCCGACACCGACGCCCGCACAGCCACGACCCGAACGCGCCGATCAGTCAGCCGATGTGGGCCAGACCCGCGAACCGCCGCGCAGCGCCGCCCCCCTGCCCCCGCCCGGCTCCACGCCCGATACCGGCGCCACCACGGACCGCAGGCGCCCCGACGATGCCGCCACGGCCGCCTTTACCACACGGGCGCTCGAAAACCGCGCTGCGTCCTCAGAGGAATCCTCTGCGTTCCGCACTGAAGTTCCCATGCTCGGAGAGGTCAGCGACGAACAGGCCAAGGCGCTTGAGCAGGCCGAGCGCACTTCCGGCGGCTCGCTCAGTTTCGTCGAAAAGGTCGCCATCGTTTCGACCGTCGACAACCTTCCAAAAAACACGATCGAGCCCCCGGCTCCGCCGTTCGCCGCTCCGCAGGAGGCCTTCGAAACCTACGGCGCCATCGGCACCCCGAATTCCGCAACCCTCCAGCCAGAACTCGACATCACATCATAAAAAAAGGCGCGCACTGCGGCGCGCCTTTTCTGCTAAGCCGCTTTGAGATCAGTTCAAAGCACCGTCCGTGATCTTGTGGGTCCAGGCCGCGCTGCCGGGATCGGCAGTGATCACCGGATCCGAACCGCCCGCCAAGAGCGTATCCACCGTCCTCTGAAAATCCGCAGGATCCAGTTTGCCGTTGGAGCCCGCCGTCAGCTTGGCAATCTCGCCCATCATCCGCTTCTGGTGCGTTTCGGTTTGGGCCCCCGTTTCATCGTTATCGAGCACGATTTCGGCCGCCTCGTCGGGGTTCTCCTCGGCGTATTTCCAGCCCTTCATGGAAGCCCGGACAAAACGCGTCAGCTTGTCGACCATTTCGGGGTCGTCGAGATTGCTCTCGAGCGTATAGATCCCGTCTTCCAGCGTCGCAACGCCCTTGTCCTCATACTTGAAGGTGACCAGTTCCTCCGGGCTCACACCCGCATCGATCACCTGCCAGTATTCGTTGTAGGTCATCGTCGAAATGCAGTCCGCCTGCCGCTGCAGAAGCGGGTCGACATTGAAACCCTGCTTCAGAACCGTCACGCCATCGTCGCCGCCATCGGTGGGAATACCCTCCTGGCTCATCCAGCTCAGGAACGGATACTCGTTGCCGAAGAACCAGACGCCGATGGTCTTGCCCTTGAAATCCGCAGGCGATGCGATCCCGGTGTCCTTCCAGCAGGTCAGCATCAGACCCGACGATTTGAACGGCTGGGCGATATTCACGACCGGAAGGCCCTTCTCCCGTGCGGCGAGCGCCGAAGGCATCCAGTTCAGCATAAGATCGGCACCGCCCCCGGCAAGGACCTGCGGCGGCGCGATATCGGGTCCGCCCGGCAGAATGGTTACATCCAGATCTTCTTCTTCGTAGTAGCCTTTGTCGAGCGCCACGTAGTATCCGGCAAATTGCGCCTGCGTCACCCACTGCAACTGCAGCTTCAGTTCGTCAGCGGCCTGCGCAGCGCCCGCACTGGCCCCCATCGCCAGCGCCGCGGCGCCCATCATCAGTTTTTTCATTTTGTTTTACCTCCGTTTTTTCGTTTCACACTCATTACGATCTCTGGCTTGGATGCCAGAACGTCACCCGGCGCTGGATCAGCGCCACACCGCCGTAAAAAAGGCTGCCCGCCAGGGCGGCCACGGCGATCTCCGCCCAGACCATATCGAGCGCAAGCTGCCCGACCGAGGTTGTGATGCGGAAACCCATTCCGTAAGTGGGCGAACCAAAGTATTCGGCCACAATCGCGCCGATAAGAGCGAGTGTTGTCGATATTTTCAGCCCGTTGAAAATGAAAGGCATGGCCGCCGGCAGCCGGAGCTTCAGCAGTGTCTGCCAGTATCCGGCACTATAGGTTCGCATCAGATCGCGCTGCATGACGGTGGTTTGCGCCAACCCCGTGACCGTGTTCACCAACACCGGAAAGAACACCATGGCAACCACGACCGCCGCCTTTGACTGCCAGCCGAAGCCGAACCAGCTGACAAGGATGGGCGCGATCCCCACAATAGGTAGCGCCGCCACGAAGTTGCCGATGGGCAACAGGCCCCGCTGCAGGAATGGGATGCGGTCCACAAGGATGGCCATGACGAAAGCCGCAAAACATCCGATAAAATAGCCCGTCGCCGCCCCGCGGATCGCCGTTTGCGTGAAGTCAAGCCAAAGCGTCCCCAGTTCGGCCCCGAACCGGGCGGCGATGGCCGTCGGCGCTGGCAAGATCACCGGTGAGACGTCCAGCCCGCGGACCAGAAGCTCCCACATCAAAAGAACCGTAAACCCAAAAAGCGCCGGCGCCGCCAGGCGAACGGCAAAACTGTCCCGCGCCGCCGACTGAGCCAGGCGCCCGTTGATCCACCAGCCGGTCGCCCAGACCAGAAGTGCCAGAACCACCAGGATCATTGCAGCGCCCCCATGCGGCGCAACGTCAGCCGCTGCAGAACACCGATGCCGGTGATAAGAACTCCCGCCAGAATGGCCGTGGCCAGAAGCGCGCTCCAGATCTGGATTGGGGTGCCGAACTGATCGCCGATCAGGATCCGGGCCCCAAGTCCTTGCACAGCACCGGTCGGCAACTCTCCGACAATCGTGCCCACAAGAGCGGCTGCGATCCCTACTTTCAACGAGGTGAATAGATAAGGCAGCGACGTCGGCACCCTTAGTTTCCAGAACACCTGCAGGGGCGTCGCCGAATAGGTCTTCAGCAAATCCAGCTGCATCCGGTCCGGCGCCCGAAGCCCGGCCACCATGCCCACCAGGATCGGGAAAAAACACAAGTACGCCGAGATGATCGCCTTCGGAACCAGGCGGCCTTCAATTCCCACGGCCGCCACAAGGACGATGATCATAGGCGCCAGGGCGACGATCGGGATCGTCTGGCTGATAATCGCCCAGGGCATAATGCTCAGTTCCATGGTTCGGCTATAGACGATACCAACCGCAAGAAGGATCCCAAGCGCGGTACCCAAAAAGAATCCATTCAATGTGGCCGAAAGGGTAACCCAGCCATGGAAGACAAGACTGCGCTTCGACGTCACCTTGCGCTCGACCGTATTCTCCCAGAAATCCCGCCCCACCTGGCCCGGCGCAGGCAGTCGCGGCCGATCCAGCGTGTAGACCTCCGGGATCACGGAAGGATTTCGCAAAGCAAGCGCTAGACCGGACATCTCCTGGCGCACCCGCACATCGGGCGGCACCACATCCACACCCACCCGCTCGGCCTGCGTCAGGGCAAGCTTGATGTTCATCGGAATGCAGGCCACAACCCAGATTGCCAAGAGGGCGGCAAGCACCACTAGAACCGGAAGCGCCTGTCTCATGGCTTCTTTGGTCCCAAAATACTCCCGCCGGAGGCAAAAAGTTCTTCTGAGTTCCGCAGGACCGAAAGACCTGAAATTGAGTATTTTTGGACCAAAGAAATCAACGGAATCTTTACCCTGTCCGGCCAGTGTTCCCATTGCGGTACAGGCTGGAGAGCCGATGACCGTGACCGAAGAAGTCGCCCCGTGTTCGCGCGGACACGGGGCGCATCCTTTAAGGACCGCTCAGTCATCCACATGACCCGCCCGCAGTCCTTCGCGCACGCGGTGCGCAATGGCGATAAACTCTGCGCTGTCGCGTATGTCGAGCGGCCTTTCCCTTGGCAAAGGGCTGTCGATCACATCGGTGATCCGACCTGGCCGGGGGCTCATGACGACAATCTTAGTGGACAGGTAAACTGCCTCAGGGATCGAATGGGTGACAAAGCCGATCGTCTTGCCGGTAGCCGCCCAGAGTTTCAGAAGCTCCTCATTCAGCCGGTCGCGCACGATCTCGTCAAGGGCGCCGAAGGGTTCGTCCATCAGCAGAATATCGGCGTCGAAGGCCAGCGCGCGTGCGATTGAGGCGCGCTGCTGCATGCCGCCGGAAAGCTGCCAGGGGTACTTCTTCTCAAACCCACCCAGATCGACGAGTTCCAGTGTCTTTCTGACGCGCTCATCCTGTTCCGGCCTTGAATAGCCCATGATCTCAAGGGGCAGGCGGATGTTTCCGCCGATCGTGCGCCAGGGGTAAAGACCCGCCGCTTGGAAGACGTAGCCATAGGCGCGCTGCCGGCGGGCCTCGTCCGGGGTCATACCGTTGACCACGGCCGCCCCCCCTGTGGGGTGTTCGAGCGCCGCGACAACCCTGAGGAAGGTCGTCTTCCCACAACCTGATGGCCCGATGAAACTGACAAAGTCGCCTTTCTCGATCTTCAGGTTCACGCCGGAGAGCGCCTGAACCGGCCCATCGTTGGTCTCGAATGTCAGATCAAGGTCTCGGGCTTCGATCACGGTTGACAGCGCGGCTGTCTCTTTGCCCAATTCGCCATCGGTCATTTCAAAAACGGGTTTCACCATGTCACCGGGCATTTGCCAAAAGCTTCGCGCCACCGGAACCTATGATGGAAAGCAGGGGTTCACATACTTCGAAGGGATCGCGAAAGAATCCGTCGGCAGCCAGGGCATCTGCCTGCATGTCCTGCGTGTGCCCCCAGGCGGGCGGGCCAAGGCACATCTGCACGAGGCCCATGAGACGGCGATTTACGCGCTCGAAGGCACCGCGAAAATGCATTGGGGCGACAGGCTGGAGCACCTGATGGAGATCGAGGCGGGCGATATGGTCTACATCCCCGCGGGCGTGCCGCATCTGCCCTTCAACGACGGTAAGGTCGAGGCCGTTGCCGTGATCGCGCGCACCGATCCCAACGAGCAGGAAAGCGTTACGCTTCTGCCCGACCTCGACGCACTTGCGCCCTGATATGTAAGCCGCGACGTTCAAATCGGTCGAATGATCCCGGCGCGACACGGGGCTGCAACACAGGCGCCCGTTCCAGAGCCGTACCCAGTGATCAGTAGTCCCTTCGTCACCTGGTGTTCATCCCGTTCCATGTAGGGTCGCTTTACGCAACACGGTGATCAGACTCCGCTTGCCGGAATGCCCGTGCGGATGACCTTGCGCGGCGCGGTGAGTTCCTTCCAAGTCGACAGCGCCTTCGTCACCGTTTGACCTGGCGGGCGGGAGACGAATTTGCCGTGGCCTTCCTCGGTCGCAATGGCGCCGTCGTTCACCGCCACCTGACCGCGTGTCAGGGTGTAGCGCGGCAGCCCTGTGACCGTTTTGCCCTCAAATACGTTGTAGTCGATGGCCGACTGCTGGCTCTCGGCACTGATTGTCTTGGACTTGTGTGGATCCCAGACGACGAGATCCGCATCCGCACCCACCAAAACGGACCCTTTCCGCGGATAAATGTTGAGGATTTTGGCAATATTCGTTGAGGTGACCGCCACGAATTCCTCGGGCGTCAGACGACCCGTCACAACGCCGTAGGTCCAGAGCATGGGCATACGGTCTTCAAGACCGCCGGTCCCGTTCGGGATCTTTGTGAAGTCGCCCACGCCATAACGCTTCTGCTCTGTCGTGAAAGCGCAATGATCGGTGGCCACCACGCTCAGGCTGCCCGCATGGAGGCCCGCCCAAAGACTGTCCTGGTGCTGTTTGTTGCGGAACGGGGGCGACATCACGCGGCGCGCGGAGTGGTCCCAGTCGTGGTGGAAGTACTCGCTTTCATCGAGCGTCAGATGCTGGATCAGCGGCTCGCCCCAGACGCGCTTGCCTTGCTGGCGCGCGCGCCGGATCGCTTCGTGCGCTTCTTCGCAGGAGGTATGCACCACATAAAGCGGAACGCCTGCCATATCGGCGATCATGATCGCGCGGTTCGTCGCCTCGCCTTCGACCTGCGGCGGGCGGGAATAGGCGTGACCTTCGGGGCCGTCATTGCCTTCGGCCAGAAGCCGCGCCTGAAGATCCGCCACTACATCGCCGTTTTCCGCATGCACCATGGGGATCGCCCCAAGCTCCGCGCAGCGGCGGAAGCTGGCCACCATTTCATCATCGTTCACCATAAGCGCGCCTTTGTAGGCCATGAAATGCTTGAAGGTATTGATGCCCTTCTCTTGAACCACGGTCTCCATCTCGTTGAAGACCTTCTCACCCCACCAGGTGATCGCCATATGGAAGGAATAGTCGCAATTGGCGCGGGTCGATTTGTTGTCCCACATCTGGATCGCGTCCAAGAGCCCCTGACCCGGGCTTGGAAGCGCGAAGTCCACCACCATCGTTGTGCCGCCCGCCAGCGCCGCGCGGGTGCCGCTTTCGAAATCGTCCGAGGAATAGGTTCCCATGAACGGCATTTCGAGGTGGGTGTGCGGATCGATACCACCTGGCATGATGTAGCAGCCCGTGGCATCGAGCACGTTGTCGCCCGACTGGTTTTCGCCGATTTCTATGATCTTGCCCCCGTCGATCTTCACGTCCGCCGCGTAGGTCAGATCGGCGGTGAGAACCGTGCCGCCCTTGATCACCGTGGTCATGTCCAGTCTCCCCGTAGCAGTGCTGTGTCCGCCTTGTTTTCGCGTTGCCGGCACGTGTGGTGGGCCGCCGCGCCCCGCTATCTTACTCCACGATCTCGGCTGTCTCGACCACCGCGTGCATCAGCACATCGGCCCCGGCCGCCGCCCAGTCTTTGGAAATCTCTTCAGCCTCGTTGTGGCTCAGGCCGTCCACGCAGGGGCACATCACCATGGCCGTGGGTGCCACCCGGTTGATCCAGCACGCGTCGTGGCCCGCGCCTGAGATTAGGTTCATGTGGCTGTACCCAAGCCGCTCTGCCGCGCTGCGGACAGCGCCCACGCAGCCGTCATCAAAAGCCACGGGATCGAAGCCGCCGACTTTTTCGAAGCTGACGGCCAGACCCATCTGGTCGCAGATCGTATTGGCGCCCGCGCGCAGACGGTTTTCCATATCCTCGATCACCGCCAGATCGGGTGAACGGAAATCGACGGTGAACACGGCCTTGCCCGGAATCACATTCCGAGAATTCGGGAAGACCTCGATGTGCCCCGCGGCCCCGACCGCGTGAGGTTTGTGGGACCAGGCGATTTCATCGACAAGCTCCAGCACACGGGCCATGCCGAGACCCGCGTTTTTGCGCATGGGCATGGGGGTGGAGCCGGTGTGGCTGTCTTTGCCTGTGATTGTTACTTCGGTCCAGCTGAGGCCCTGACCGTGGGTGACCACACCAATTTTCTTGCCTTCCGCCTCAAGGATCGGACCCTGTTCGATGTGAAGCTCAAAGAATGCGTGCATCTTGCGCGCGCCGACTTCTTCTTCGCCTTTCCAGCCGATGCGCACCAATTCGTCGCCAAACCGTTTGCCGTCCGCATCGACGCGGTCATAGGCCCAATCCTGCGTGTGGATGCCCGCAAAGACCCCTGATGCCAGCATCGCGGGCGCATAGCGCGTGCCCTCTTCATTGGTAAAGTTCGTGACCACAATCGGGTGCTTTGTCTGGATCCCCAGGTCGTTCAGCGTGCGGATAATCTCCAGCCCGCCAAGCACGCCCAGAACGCCGTCGTATTTCCCGCCAGTGGGCTGCGTATCGAGGTGGCTGCCCACGTAGACAGGCAGCGCGCCTGGTTCGGTGCCTTCGCGGCGCGCGAACATGTTGCCCATCTGGTCGAGGCCCATGGTCATGCCGGCCGCCTCGCACCAGCTTTGGAACAGCGCGCGGCCTTCCGCGTCTTCGTCCGTCAGCGTCTGGCGGTTGTTCCCGCCGGCGACTCCCGGGCCAATCTGCGCCATCTCCATCAGGCTGTCCCAAAGCCGGTCCCCATTGATCTTGAGATTCTCACCTGGTGCTGGCATGGGCCCTTCCCTTTTTAGTTGGTATGGCACGACTAAGGGCAGCGAAAAAGTTTGACCAAACGGTCAGGATGACGCTAGCAGAGCCTCTGGGGCAGTCAAGAACCGAAGCCGGGGTGCGCACGCCATGCCTTCTCTGACGAGCGTTTGGGCAGTCTGAGCGGACAGTGACTGCGCTTTGGGCAGACCGAAAGGACAGACCATGGCGGCCGATAGACCGCGCACGCGTATCCAGGAAAAGAACCGCCGCGCCATCCTGTCCGCAGCCCTGAAGGTTTTCTCGGCCCAGGGGTTTCGCGGGGCCACGCTGGATGAAATCGCTTCTGTCGCCGGCCTGTCGAAACCGAACCTGCTTTACTATTTCCCGTCCAAGGAAGTGATCCATGTGACTCTGCTTGAGGGGCTTATGGATACCTGGCTCGACCCGCTCAGGGCCCTCAGCGCGGACGGCGATCCGAAGGCCGAGATCCTGTCCTACGTGCAGAGAAAGCTGGAAATGAGTCGCGACCTGCCACGCGAAAGCCGCCTTTTTGCAAATGAAATCCTGCAAGGCGCGCCCCATATCGGGCCGCTCCTGTCGGGGGATCTGAAATCACTGGTTGATGAAAAAGCAGCGCTGATCGAAGGTTGGTCGCAGGATGGGCGCATAGGCCCGGTGCACCCGCATCACCTGATCTTTTCCATTTGGGCGCTGACCCAGCACTACGCGGATTTCGAAAGCCAGATCAAAATGGTTCTAGGCCCAGCAGAGCCCGACCCATATCCTGAGGCCGAGCGCTACTTGACGCGGCTGTATGAACGTATGCTCGACCCGGAGTGACCGGGCACCGCCTTAACCGGTGATCTGGATCTTGCCGACCAGCTTGCCGCCCTTCTCGGACGTCATGGTCTTGGCCGTCACATCGGAGGTGACTTCCGAGGTCGCGCGCAGGGACAACTCCGAGCAGGAAATGCTGCCAGACTGCTTGCCTTCGATCACAACGGAATCGGCCTTAACGGCGCCGTCGAGCTTGCCGCCCGACATCACTTCGACCGAGTTGGCGTCAACGTCGCCCTTGATATGACCTTTGACTTCAATGCTGCCGTCTTTGGCGCTGATATCGCCTTCCACGGTCAGATCTTCTTCGATAACGGATTTCGACATTCTGCCTGCTCCTGCCGGGTGGTGCTATGTGTCACTGGTAGCGGCCAGTTTACCACGACACCACGACAACTGCACGTGTTGGCGAAACCTTGCCGATCCTTGGCGGATGCGACACGGGCTCGCAACCCTATTCCGCGGCCTGTGCCGACGGATTGTTCGGATGCGTGGTCCAGTTGCCATAAGCTTCTTCGACAACCTTGCCCGTGCGCAGATCCACAGTGCCCGGCGCCAGCGGCTCCATCGTGATGCAGTCCTCCACCGGGCAGACGTTGACGCAGAGATTGCAGGCGACGCATTCCGCGTCGATCACTTCGAACACCCGCCCCGGTTTCATGGCAATAGCCTGGTGCGATGTGTCCTCGCAGGCTGCGTAGCACCGGCCGCACTTGATGCAGGATTCCTGATCGATACGCGCCTTGGCCACATAGTTCAGGTTCAGGTGCTGCCAGTCAGTGACATTCGGTACTGCGCGGCCCACCACGTCGGACACCTTCGAATAGCCTTTTTCATCCATCCAATCGCTAAGACCCGATTTCAGCTCTTCGACGATCCGGAAGCCATAGGTCATGGCTGCGGTGCAGACTTGCACGTTACCGGCGCCAAGGCTCAGGAACTCAGCCGCATCGCGCCAGGTCGTCACCCCGCCGATTCCCGAGATGGGCAGGCCGGCCATGTCGGCCGAGCGGGCAATCTCGGAGACCATGCTAAGCGCAATGGGTTTGACTGCCGGGCCGCAGTAGCCGCCGTGGCTGCCCTTGCCGTCAATCGAGGGCTCAGGGCTCATGGTGTCGAGGTTGACGCTGGTGATCGAATTGATCGTGTTGATCAGGCTTACCGCATCAGCTCCGCCCTCGTGCGCGGCGCGCGCCGGATGACGGATATCGGTGATATTGGGCGTCAGCTTGACAATCACGGGCATGCGAGTGTGCTGCTTGCACCAGCGGGTCACCATCTCGATGTACTCAGGCACCTGCCCGACGGCCGAACCCATGCCGCGTTCGCTCATCCCATGGGGGCAGCCAAAGTTCAGTTCGACGCCGTCGGCGCCGGTTTCCTCGACCAACGGCAGAATCTTTTTCCAGGGTTCCTCCTCGCAGGGGACCATCAGACTGACGATCATGGCGCGGTCGGGATAGTCGCGTTTGACCTGCTTGATCTCGCGCAGGTTCACATCCAGCGGACGGTCGGTGATCAGTTCGATGTTATTGAGGCCGAGAAGCCGCCGGTCGGCGCCCCAGATCGCGCCGTAGCGCGGACCGTTGACGTTCACCACGTGGGGGTCAAAGCCCAGCGTTTTCCAAACGACACCGCCCCAGCCTGCCTCAAATGCCCTTCGGACGTTGTATTCCTTGTCGGTCGGAGGCGCGGAGGCCAGCCAGAACGGATTGGGTGACTTGATCCCCACAAACTCGGTCGAAAGGTCGGCCATGGCGCTCTCCTCTTGGCTCAGGTGTCAAGCAGGGTCTCGAACCCCGCAAACATCAGTCGCTTTCCATCGAAGGGCAGTTCGCCCATTTGCTGAAATCTCGGGTCCTGCATGGCGTCCTGGATATTGGCATCATGGGTCGCCTTGTCGGGCCACTCCTGCCATCCGATAACGACCGTCTCACCTTCCTGGGCCTTGACCGCCATGGGAAAGGACGTGACCTCGCCGCCACGCACCTCATCGCCCCAGCATTCGATGATGCGGGTCGCACCATGGGATTTGAATATCACCGCAGCCAGTTCGCAGTGTTTGAGGTATTCCGCTTTCTTTTCCGTTGGCACCGCCGCCGCATAGGCCATGATATAACTCATTGTGCATCCTCCCTTGCGGGATCAGCTTGCCATGGATTGCGATTTCGCACCACGTCTCAGGCGCCCAACTTGGCGTGGATGTCTTCCGCCGCGTCGCGGCCTTCAGCCACCGCCGTCACCGTCAAATCATCACCACCAAGAGCACAGTCTCCTCCAGCCCAGACGCCATCTAGCGACGTGCGTCCCGCCCCGGTAACAGCAATCTTGAGGCCGTCGAGCTTCAGGCCGCCCGGGGCGTCTTCCAGTCTCTGCCCGATGGCTTTGAGCACCTGATCCGCCTTCAGGCGGAAGGTTTCGCCCGTCTCCTGCAAGCCGCCGCCCGTGTCCTGCATGTAGGCAAATTCGATCTCCTGCACGACGCCGTTACCGATGATCCGCTTGGGCGAGGCCCCGGTGATGATCCGCACACCTTTTGAGGCGGCGAGATCGCGTTCGAACTCACTCGCGGACATCTGCGCGCGTGCGCGACGGTAGACCATGGTGACGGATTCCGCGCCCAGAAGCTTCGACTGCACGGCGGCGTCGACAGCCGTCATACCGCCACCGATCACGACCACATTCCGGCCCACGGGCACCCGGCTCATGTCAGCCGTCTGACGTAGGTCGGAGATAAAGTCGACCGCATCACGCACGTGATCCTTTTCCTCGCCCTCGGCGCGCAGCATGTTGACGCCCGCAAGGCCGATCCCGAGGAAGACCGCATCAAAGCCGTCCCGAAGCTCGTCAAGATGCAGGTCGCGGCCCATGGCCTTGCCGGTTTCGATAGTTATGCCGCCGATCTTGAGCAGCCAGTCGACCTCGGCCTGGGCAAAATCCTCTACCGTTTTATAGCTGGCGATGCCGTACTCATTCAGACCGCCGGGTTTGTCGCGGGCGTCGTAGACAACCACCTCATGGCCATGCATCGCCAGCCGGTGCGCGCAGGCGAGCCCCGCCGGACCCGCGCCCACAACGGCAACTCGTTTGCCGGTCTCAGGCGCCCGCGTGAAAGGATGCACACCCTCTGCCATCAGCGCGTCCGTTGCATGGCGCTGCAGGCGTCCGATTTCAACGGGCTTGCCCTCAGCTGCCTCGCGCACGCAGGCCTCTTCGCAGAGCGTTTCTGTTGGGCAGACACGGGCGCACATACCGCCCAGAATGTTCTGACCTAAAATGGTCTTGGCTGCCGCGACATCGTTGCCGGCCTGGATTTCGCGGATGAACATCGGAATGTCGATCGCCGTAGGACAGGCCGTCACGCAAGGCGCGTCATAGCAAAAATAGCATCTATCCGCCGCAACAGCGGCCTCATGCGCTGCATAGGGCGGATGCAGATCGGAGAAGTTCGATTGATAGTCTTCGGACTGCAGGCGCCCCGGAACGATCCCCGGAGTGACAGGACTATTGGCCATGGAGCATCCTCCCTTCGCTGGTTAGGACCCTGCCACAGTCGCCATTTTTTTATCAAGCGGTAAATTTTTTCTTCCGCCAACCGCATCCCGAACGAACAAATTTTGTGCAGCGAAGGCCCAGTCTCGCATAATTCTACTGCCAAACTTCCGCTGAAAGGGTGCTTTTCACTGCCCTGACCCTCACGTATAAGCGCGACACAGCGCGCGCCTGCGAAAAGACGGGCCAGACGATCAGCCGAGGACCTGCATGACAAACAAATCCCACGACAGTGACGTCGAGTTTATCAAGGCGTTGGCCGAACTCCTGCGCGAGAACGACCTGAGCGAACTGGAAGTCAAACGGGATTATGCCGAGGATAACAGCCTGCAGGTCCGGGTCAGTCGCATCGCCCAAGCGGCCCCTCAAGTCGTGAACGTGGCCGCGCCGATCGCACCAGCCCCGGCTGCGCCAGAGGCCCCGGCGACGCCGGCCACCGAAGTCGCTGCACCCGCTGACCCCGCCGCACACCCTGGCGCACTGACTTCGCCCATGGTGGGCACCGTCTATCTCCAGCCCGAACCGGGGGCCGATGCCTTTGTCAGCGCCGGCGCGCAGGTCGCTGAAGGACAGACCGTTCTGATCATCGAAGCCATGAAGACAATGAACCACATCCCGGCCCCCAAGGCCGGCGTGGTCAAGCGCATACTCGTTTCCGACGGGGACCCTGTCGAGTTCGGCGCGCCGCTGATGATCATCGAATAACCCGCAAAGGATCGACCGATGTTCGACAAGATCCTGATTGCAAACCGGGGTGAAATCGCGCTCCGCGTCGTGCGCGCGGCCCGTGAGATGGGCATCCAGACCGTCGCCGTCCATTCCACCGCAGACAGCGACGCCATGCACGTCCGTATGGCAGACGAGGCCGTCTGTATCGGCCCGCCGCCAAGCCCCAGCAGCTATCTGTCGATCCCGGCGATCATCTCGGCGTGCGAGATAACGGGCGCCCAGGCGATCCACCCAGGTTACGGATTTCTGTCCGAAAACGCCAGCTTTGTGCAGATTGTCGAGGACCACGGCCTGACCTTCATCGGCCCATCTTCCGAGCACATCCGCACCATGGGCGACAAGATCACCGCCAAGGACACCATGAAGGCCCTGGGCGTGCCTTGCGTTCCGGGCTCCGACGGAGGTGTGCCCACGCTGGCCGACGCCCGGAAACTCGGCGACGACATGGGTTACCCGGTGATTGTCAAAGCGACCGCCGGTGGCGGCGGGCGCGGCATGAAGTTGGCCAGATCCGCCGACGAGATCGACACCGCTTTTCAGACCGCGCGCAGCGAAGCCAAAGCCGCCTTCGGCAATGACGAAGTCTATATCGAAAAATACCTCGGCAAACCGCGCCACATCGAAATTCAGATCTTTGGCGACGGGAAAGGCAATGCCGTTCACTTGGGCGAGCGCGACTGTTCGCTCCAGCGCCGCCACCAGAAGGTATTTGAAGAGGCCCCTGGCCCAGCAATTGATGCCGTAACGCGCTCGCGTATCGGCCAGATCTGCGCCAAGGCGGTCGGTGATCTGGGCTATTCCGGCGCGGGAACCATCGAGTTTCTCTACGAGGACGGCGAGTTCTATTTCATAGAGATGAACACACGCCTGCAGGTGGAACACCCTGTCACCGAAGCGATTTTCGGCGTTGACCTCGTGCGCGAACAAATTCGGGTGGCCGCAGGGCTTCCCATGTCATTCACACAGGACAATCTGACGCTGAACGGACATGCCATCGAGGTGCGCATTAATGCCGAACGTCTACCGAACTTCGCACCCTCGCCCGGTCTGATCACCCAGTACCACGCGCCCGGTGGCCTCGGCGTCCGCATCGACAGCGCGCTTTATGACGGCTATTCTATCCCGCCCTATTACGACAGCCTGATCGGCAAGCTGATCGTACACGGACGAGACCGGCCCGAGGCGCTGGCGCGTCTGGCCCGCGCACTTGGCGAGTTGATCGTGGACGGCGTGGATACGACGGTACCCCTCTTTCACGCCCTTTTGTCAGAGCCTGCGGTGCTGTCGGGGGACTACAACATCCATTGGCTCGAAAAATGGCTCGAAGCCAATCTCGACGAAGGCTAGGCGCGCCGCGCCTGCGTCGGTAGTCTTGCCCGGTGCAACCTGCGATTGGCGATGCAAGAGCCCGAGATCACACCTGACATTCTGCTCAGCGCCTATGTGTCGGGCATCTTTCCCATGGCAGAGACGCGGGACGATCCTGAGATTTTCTGGGTCGACCCGCGTCGCCGCGGCATCTTTCCCCTGGATGGTTTCCACTTGTCCCGTTCCCTTCGGCGGCGGATCCGGTCGGATGCCTTCAAAATCAGCACGGACCGGGCGTTTGGCGCCGTGGTCGCGGCCTGCGCGGATCGCGATGAGACCTGGATTAGTAAGCCCATCGAACACCTCTACGGGCAGTTGCACACAGCGGACCATGCCCATTCGCTGGAGGTCTGGGAGGGCCCGCACCTGGTTGGGGGCGTCTACGGTGTGACCATCGGCGCAGCCTTCTTTGGCGAAAGCATGTTCTCGCGTCGCACGGACGCGTCAAAGATGGCGCTGGCTTATCTCGTGGACCGGCTGCGCCAGGGCGGGTTCAAGCTTTTCGATGCGCAGTTCCTGACGCCACACCTCAAAAGTCTCGGCGCAATCGAGGTGGACCGCACGGACTATCTGGGACGGCTCAAGCGGGCCGTGGGCGCAAGCGCCTGTTTCGATCGCCCGCCGATACCCGCGCCCTACGAGTTGCTGCAGCGGATGAGCCAGACGTCATAGCGGTGGTGATCCATGGCGCTGAGCGCCGGGGAAGACGCAATCATCCAGCCCTGAAACACCGGCTGCGCACCTTGCAGATCGTCGCGGATCGTCACCCAGGCAAAAGCATCACCCGCCGGGTTGTCGATCGGATAACGGCATTCTTTGACTTCCAGGCTCAGGCGGCCAACGCGGCCGTCCGATCCGGCGCGGATCTCGATATCCGATACCGCGCCGGAAATCTTGTCGAGCCCCCGCAACACCGCAGAGCCGCCTTGGGCGGTCTGCTCCTGCGCCTGTGGCGCCTGCGCAAAGACCCCGAACATGAACGCAAGGGCCAGCGCCTTCACTGGGCCTGCCCTGCCGCAAACTGCGCCAGAAGCGAGATCAGGCTGACCGACCCTTGAGTATCGAGTACTTCGTCGCCGGCTTCGTAGTTGAAGGGCGAGCCGCCGGGGTTCAGTTCCAGATACGTGCCACCGAGGAGACCCTCAGAGGCCACTACCGCCGCGCTGTCGTCGGGCACCGCGATCGCCTCGTCGACCGTGAAGGTCACATCGGCACGGTAGGTCTGCGGGTTGAGGTCCATCGATGTCACGGTACCGACCTTGACGCCGGCAAGCCGAACGTCCGTTCCCACGGACACGCCCTGTGCCGAGCGGAAGCTCGCGACCAGTTCGTAGCTGCCCGAACGCGTTTCCGTGGCCCCTGTGCTTTGCGCTGCGTAGGCCAGAAACCCTGCTGCGACGGCCAGCACGGCGCCGCCAACGATTACTTCCGTGGCGCTTTCTGCCATATAAGCCCCCGATCCGTTATTCCGGCTGCCAGGCTTCGTAATCCTGACGCTCCACCGGATGTTCGCGGCGAATGGAACCAGGCGGCACATAGGCCGCGGCGGTGCCAGTCAGATTTTCCTGATGCGGCTTTTCCCACGACCTGTGCGGAAGTGGTGTTTTGTTGGGCGGGTCTTCCCAGGTCCGGTGCAGCCAGCCATGCCAGTCCGGGTCGATCCGGCTCGCTTCGGACTCTCCGTTGTAGATGACCCAGCGGCGGGCCCCATCGCGGGTTTCATAAAAGACATTGCCCTGATCGTCTTCGCCGACCTTTACACCCTTGCGCCACGTAAAAAGCTGAGTGTTCAGTGTCTGCCCGTTCCACCAGGTCACGGCGCGAAGCATGGTGTCCAATATGCCCATCGTTCTCTCCGGATGCTCGCCCTCACATATGGCGTAAGGTGGAAGGGAGGTCCAGTCCGATCGGTCTGCGACAAAAAGCGGGCGGCAGGGGGAGGAACTGCCGCCCGAATGGCCCGCCTTGGGGCCATTTGGGCCCGCTGGGACAATTGGGCCCTTCGTAAACAGCCGTGAAGGCTGGTTCAGTTGCAGACGTTCCCGGAGACCAGCGATCCCTGGGCGACCATTCCACCAAAAGCGTTCATGAACTTCGCTTTGCCCGGCGAGATCAGCGCAAGCTGACAGTCCGTTGCCATCCCCGGATAGCTGTAGCAGATCGCGTCGTTCACGATTTCCCAGTTCCCCGCAAAGAGTTCGTAGTCACGCCCCACCACGAGACCGTTGGGATCATGGAACTCGCAATAGGACGTGCCATCAGAGTACTGGCCGACGACCGTCATGCCCGACAGAGCTCGGCTCACCGTCGCGCCATCGCTGATTTCAAAGGACGGCAGCGAGCACGCGGAAACCGCAAGGGTCGTCAGGCCGGTGAGTATTCTGATCTTGAGTGACATCCGTTCATCTCCCTATGTGTGATAGGCAGAGGAATGGCACGCAAAGGTGCGCCCCGGGCGCGCTTCGTTTTCAATGCGAAAGGAGAACCCGAGGATCAGCCGGCGCTGACCGGTTCTTCCTGGCGGTCCGTATAGATCATCAGCGGCGCCTTGTCGGACACCACCGCCTCTTCGTTCACGACGACCTCGTCGACCTCGTCCATGCCGGGAAGATCGAACATGGTATCTAGAAGGATGTCTTCCATGATCGACCGGAGCCCCCTGGCGCCGGTCTTGCGCTCGATCGCCCGTTTTGAGATGGCACGCAAAGCATCTTCGGTGAAGGTCAACTGCGTGTCCTCCAGTTCAAAGAGCCGCTGGTATTGCTTGACGAGCGCGTTTTTCGGCTGGGTCAGGATCGTAACCAGAGCGTCTTCGTCGAGGTCCTGCAGGGTCGCGATCACCGGTAAACGGCCGACAAATTCCGGAATCAGCCCGAACTTCAGCAGGTCTTCCGGTTCCAGTTCCATCAGGGACTCGCCCACACCCCGGTTCTCTTCATCCTTCACATCGGCGCCGAACCCGATAGCCGAGCCCTTGCCGCGCTGCGCGATTATCTTTTCGAGCCCCGCGAAGGCCCCGCCGCAAATAAAGAGGATATTTGTTGCGCATGCGAACGAGGTAGAGGGCGCCGGCGAGGATCGATTCCCGGGGATCCTCCCGATCCTCGACGCCCAGCTCACGTGCCGTGGCGCGGGTGAGCATCATGACCCCGCGAACGCCTGTGGGAGAGACCGCGTCGGCGCGCCAGTGGGACTCCTGGTAGGCCATCGCCGCGAGCAGCTTCCAATCGAGCCCGGTGCGCTGGGCCGCCGCTTCGAAATAGGGCAGCAGCGGCTTGAGGCGCGTTTCGATGTGGCGGCGAAAGTAGTGCGTATTGACGAGGTCGTAGGTCGGGAGGTGCGACGTGTGACGCTGCTTGATCCGCTCGAGCCGGCCGGTGGCTTCGGCCTCGCCGAAGTACTCGAAGACCTGTTCGAAGAGCGAATCGTCCCGATCGGCCGCGAGGGCCCACGCGATGGGCTGCGGCTCCGTCAGCGAGAACGCCGTTCGGAGCTCCGGGAAGAAGCGCTGGTGGACCGCAATGATGTTCGAATCGGCGATGGTGGCGTCGGTTTCGCGATCGACGATCGACGCGAAGATCGATTCGATATCTCCGGAGGCGACCGCGCTCCATTCGAGGTCACCGTGCGTCCGGCGCAGCGTCCGGAGCGTCTCCTCGTAGCTCGAACCCTCGATCACGCTGATCCGCAGATCGGCGAGCTCGGCCGTGCTTCTGGGCCTTCGCGTCTCGCTTCGATAGACGACCTGCTGCGTGACGGACTGATAGGGCGGACCGAAGCGGACGCTCTCCGCACGGGCCGTGGTGGCCGTGATGCTGGCCGCCGCGATGTCCGCCGTACCCTCGGTCACGGCATCAAAGAGGTCGGCGAAGCGGTCCACGGGGACCATCTTCAGGTTCACGCCGAGCTTGTTCGCGAAGCCCCGGGCGAGGTCGTATTCGAGGCCGATCGCCCGGTCCTGGACGTTGAAATAGGTGACCGGGCTGTTGACGGTAGCGACGCGAAGGGTGCCGCGCTCGAGCACCTCGTCCAGCTGGAAGGGGCGTTCCCGTTCCTGTGGCTCGATCACCCACAGCAGCCACGCGAGAACGCCGGCACCGGCCAGGACGAACAGGCCGGTCCAGAGCTGCTCACGCCGCCGTTCGGGTCGTGACACGGATCAGCCGCGTAGCCGCGAGTACTGGCGCTGCGTGAACGAGTCGACCTGCACGACCTCGTCGCGGCACGCGTCCGCGGCGGCGATCTGGTCGTACTCCATCGAGGTGATCTCGCCGGCATCGAGTCCGGCCTGCGCGAGGGCAAGCCCCGGCGCCTTGTCGAGCCGTCCTGCGCGCACCGCGTCCCGGAGCCGGCGTTCGACGGCGAGGGCGTCCACGGCCTCGTCCAGGGCCCGCTCGAGGGCGCCGAGCCCGGGTTCGGCCTCCTCGGGGACGTGGATGTCGGCGGTGAGGCGCTCGCGTTCCTCGCGGTCCTCGAGCAGCGCCCGCGCCACGTCGGAGCCGAGTCGGTCGCCCGGTGGGCTGACGCGTGAGCCTGGCGGGAGCACGAGGAGCCGGAGCAGGGCCGCGGCCGGGCGGTTGTCGAGGTTGTCGCAGATGCCCTCGAG
>JBCDED010000066.1:0-22975 GCA_039179985.1 Pseudomonadota bacterium | reverse complement strand
GGGCGAGCCGCTCTATAATTTCGAGAACGTGCGCGACGCAATGAAGATCGCAATGGATGCCGAGGGCATCCAGCTGTCGCGTCGTCGCATCACCTTGTCGACCTCGGGTGTCGTGCCCGAGATTGCGCGCACAGCGGAAGAGATTGGCTGCCAACTGGCTGTGTCCTTCCACGCCACGACGGACGAGGTGCGCGACAAGCTGGTGCCGATCAACAAGCGCTGGAATATTGCCGAACTCCTGGACGCGCTCCGGGCGTATCCGAAACTGTCGAATTCGGAACGTATCACCTTTGAATATGTGATGCTGAAGGGTGTTAATGACAGCGACGAGGACGCCCGGCGGCTTGTGAAACTGATCAAGGGCATCCCCGCTAAGATCAACCTCATCCCTTTCAACGAATGGCCGGGCGCGCCCTACGAGCGTTCCGACTGGGAGCGAATTGAGGCCTTCGCAGACACTATCTATAAGGCTGGCTACGCCAGCCCGATCCGCACGCCCCGGGGCGAAGACATCATGGCGGCCTGCGGGCAGCTCAAATCGGCCACTGAACGGGCGCGGAAGTCCCGCGCCCAGATTGCCGCCGAAGCGGGCGTGCCCGAGTGAAATCAGATGTCTGGAGCGCGGCTGATACGGAACTGATCGAAGCGGCGCGCGCGGTTCTCAACCCCCGAGATGTGACCGAGAAACTGCAAGCAGGCCAGGTGGCTTCGGCCCTGCGCAGCCGCTCGGGACGCATCTTTACAGGCGTCTGCATTGATGCCGCTTCCAGCATCGGTTTCTGCGCTGAACATGCGGCCGTGGCTGCCATGCTGACCTCGGGCGAGGATCGCATTGACCGTGTGGTGGCCGTGAATCGCGATGGCGAAGTCAAAGCGCCCTGCGGACGGTGCCGGGAACTCATGCGCCAGATGGGCGGCGCGCAGGTTTTGATGCCCGACGGTCAGGTCTGGGATGTGATGGACCTTTTGCCCGGGCAGCGGCCCATATCCGACTGATTTCGGGGGCGGACAACGGGGCTTGTCATCCAGCCATGGCCCGGCCACGGTGGCGCCATGACAAACTGGACCTCTGCCATAGAAGACGCCGCCGCGCGGATTGGCCCCTACATCGTCACGACGCCGACCATGGTATCCGGTGACCTTTGGGCCGGTGGCGACGTGCCGATCAAGTTTGAACAGATGCAGCATACGGGATCTTTCAAAGCCCGTGGCGCGTTCAACAATCTCTTGTCCCGCGCGGTCCCTGACGCGGGGATCGTTGCGGCCTCGGGCGGGAACCATGGCGCGGCGGCGGCCTATGCCGCGAAAACGCTGGGCTACCCGGCGCGCATCTATGTGCCGGAGTTTGCCGGTCCGGCCAAAATTGAGCTTATCCGCCGAACGGGCGCAGAGCTTGACGTGGTGCCGGGCGCCTACGCCGATGCGCTGAAAGCCGCACTTGCCTATGAAGCGGAGACCGGCGCGATCCAGCTTCACGCCTATGATGCGCCCGAGACCGTGGCGGGGCAGGGCACCTGTTTTCGCGAATGGGAGCGGCAGGGCCTTGATGCCGATACCCTCCTGATCGCCGTGGGCGGCGGCGGGCTGATCGGCGGGGCGCTCGCCTGGTTTCAGGGAAAGAAGAAAGTCGTGGCGGTCGAGCCGGAGCTGGCTGCGACGCTTAACGCCGCCTTGCGGGACGGCGCGCGCACGGTCGTCGAGGTGGGCGGGGTCGCGGCGAACGCCCTTGGCGCGTCCCAGATCGGGGCGCTGAGTTTTGAACTCGCCAGGCAGGTCGGCCTCGAGAGTGTCCTTGTCTCAGACGCCGCAATCGTCGAAGCGCAGACCGTGCTCTGGCGACAGGGCCGTCAGCTGGTGGAACCCGCAGGCGCTGCCGCGCTTGCTGCACTTCGGTCGGGTGCCTACCAGCCCAAGCCGGGCGAGCGAGTGGCCGTTCTGGTCTGTGGCGCAAATCCCGCGCCGGACCCTCTGGGCTAAGCGCACTCGCCGCGCGGGCAACTTCGGGCTTGATTTCTTCGCACTCTTTGTATATACATTGTCGTTATTGTGGATATACTTTCGATATTCTGCCGGGCTCTTGGAAAAACGTCGGTGGAAAGATCGCAGGAGGAACGCCCGGAATGGCGAAGAAAAGCGAGATCAAAGCCCTGAAAAAGGAAGTCAAATCGCGTAAGGCGAAAGTCGCGCGTGAAGAGAAAAAACTCAAGAAAGCCAAGAAGGCGCTGAAAAAAGTCGCCTGAACCGGGTCGCCCGCATCTTGCGGGTACACCCATCGGCACCGGGGGCGTCTTGCTCTCCGAAGCCGCAAGAACAAGAAGGAGCCTGCCCCCGTGACACCCTTGTCTGAGGTCAAAGGAATCGGTCCGTCCATGCAACGGGCCCTGGAAGAGCGCGGCATCGACACCGCTGAAAAACTGGCGTTGGCCGCCGACGAAGATCTGACGCAAGTCCGCGGCGTGGGTCCGCAGCGTGCGGTTCAGCTGCGCGCGTCGGCATCGGCCGTTGTTGGCGTATCGGCGCCAGCTCCCGCACCGAAGCCTGCCGCGCCCGAGGCGCCCATTGGCCGCCAAGCAGAGCCGGCGGCCAGGTCAGCGCCCGCAGCGCTTGCGCCCGCCAAGCCTGTTCCCGAACCTGTGGCCGTCTCCGAAAAACCAGCGCCCGCCGCTGTCCCGATGCCTGCGCCGGCCCCCGTTGTTCAGCTGGTCCCCGATGTGGTCCCCGCCCCGCAATTGACGGCCGCCGAGCGCAAACGACGCAAAGCTGAAAAGAAGGCGCTCAAGGCACGGAAGGAAGCCAAAGAGGCACTGGACAAGTTCAAAAAGTCTTTGTCGAAGGCCAAAAAGAAACTCGCAAAAAGCGAAGAGAAGCTTCGTCAGGCCAAGCTTGAGGCCAACGGTACCAAACAAAAAGAGGCGAAACGGGGCTGAACCCTGTCACCCTGACCGCTCACGGTCTGACTGCGGCGCGGGCTTCTGCGCCGCATTTTCATTCGCGGACAGGCCGCGCGTCGATAACCGCGTCCGCACCGCCCGCCCCGATCAAGAGCAGGTTGCCGTCTTCCGAAATATCGAACTTCGTGACCGCCGAAAGTGCTTTGAAAAATGCGGTCTCCGATTGCATCAGCGGCTCAGGGCAGGCGCGGCGCGTAGAGATGGCATTGCCGACGGTCAGGGATTCCCCCGTCATCTCCAACGGACCCGAGAACCGGTTGCAGCCCGAAGACCCCGAAATGCGCATATCCGCAGTGAATTCGAAATTGGGCTCGACACCCTGGGGCAGCGCCGCGCCGCCTATTGCCGTAACTCGCCATGCCGTCGCCGTGAGCAGATCGTAGGGGTCGCCGCCGCAGCCCGTCAGTTCCATGCCGTCCCCCGAGATGGTGACGCTGTTAGGAAAGGGCGTGCCCGACATCGTGTCTTGGCAGATGTCAAAACCGATCCGCATCTCGGTTGCATCTGCTGTGCTCCGTAATATTAGATTATTTTCCGATATGAAGACTTCAGAAACTACGTAGCGCCGAGGCTCTTGCCCGATGTTCGGCGTGACCTCCAGTTCCGCTCCGTCCAGACCCGAAAACCAGAAAGGCTCATTGCCAGCGGCACGGTAGGGGGTCGCAGGCGTAGGAACCGCCAAAAGGCAGCTCTTCTTTGGGGTCCCCTCAACCTCCAGCAACGCGCCGGGCCCCTTTGTCCAGAACACCACCGGCGCGGGTCCGTCCGAGCGGTATCTGGCGCCCGATGCGCTTTCGCTAATGGTCGTCGGGATTACGGCACCGTTGATTGAGATGAGGGCGCCATCGTGGGCGAAAACCGTTCGGATTCTCTGCTCTTCGCACAGGTAGTGGACCGGAAAGGGATATGGCGCGGTCAGGCTCAGGTCGATGACCCCGAGGGTGACGGTATCGTCCCCGCCTTCTATCGGAACCGGCGCTGCAATCCGTGGCGCCGCGCCAGGTGTCCAGGCCATTGCCCGCAGTTCCACATCCAGCCCGTCCGGCACGTTGAGGCCGAAGGCGCCACCTTGGGGCAGGTCCAGGCGATCGAGCGGTGTCCGGTCAGAGGCCCAGATTTCGACGACGACAGGGGCATCCGAAGGTATGACGCCCCGAATATCGCGGGCGTTCGCGGGCTGCGCGATCAGGGAAAGCAGGGTCAAGCTCAGGCAAACGGCTTTCATGGAACCCTCCCCGATACGCCTAGTCTTCTGCTTCGGGCATCACCCATCCGTCAATGACGCGCATCGCATCGTCGGCTGTTTCCACATACTGGAAAAAATCGAGATCCGTTTCCCCAATCGTACCCGCCTCGGCCAGGGCCTTCCAGTCCACGATGCGGTCCCAGAACTCCTGACCGAACAGAAGGAACGGGATCGGCTGCATCCGTTTCGTCTGGATCAGCGTCAGGGACTCGAACATTTCGTCGAGCGTGCCGAAGCCGCCGGGAAAGATGCAGATGGCACGGGCGCGCATCAGGAAATGCATCTTGCGGATCGCGAAGTAGTGGAAGTTGAAGCTGAGGTCCGGGGTCACGTAGGGGTTCGGGGCCTGTTCATGGGGCAAAACGATATTCAGCCCGATGGACCGGCCGCCGGCTTCTTCCGCGCCGCGGTTGCCCGCTTCCATCACGCCGGGGCCGCCGCCGGTGACGATCACATTGTCCGTGCCCCCGGCGGCCAGCGACCGCTCGGTCATGCGGCGGGCGAAGACGCGCGCCTCTTCGTAGTACTTCGACAGCCCGGCCAAAGTGTCCGTGCGCGCCGTTGCGGCCTTGTCGGGTGCCGGAATCCGGGCGCCACCGAAGATCACGATGGTGGAGGTGATGTTATGGGCATCGAGCGCCATCTCGGGTTTCATCAGCTCCAGCTGCAACCTGACCGGGCGCAATTCCGGGCGGCAAAGAAAATCGGGGTCGGCAAAGGCCAGTCGGTGGGCCGGGTTCCGGGTTTGCGGCGTATCGGGGATATGGCGTGCGGTTTCGCGGTCTTCATAACTTTGACGGAAGACGTGCTTGCGGCTGTTTTCGTTCATGTTGCTCCCTCTTCGTGACCCACCGAACGCTGTGTTCACGGGGATTTGGACGATGGCACTTAATCTTGCCCTGCATAGCCGAGGCGGAGGGCAAATGCGACTGCACACTGTGACGTATTATTCGCGGCTGTCCGGCTGCGCAGACGTTGATTTCAATGACATTCTGGCGACCGCGCGTAGAAACAACGCGCGCGACAATATCACCGGGTGCCTGTTTACCAACGGGGTCCATTTCGTCCAGACGCTGGAAGGCGGCCGGTCTGCCGTGGCGACGTGCCTGCAGCGGATCATGCGGGACGACCGGCACGACGATATCGTGATCGTGCAGGCGGGCGATATCGACATGCGGTTTTTTCCCGACTGGTCCATGGGCGCGGTCACCGCGCCCGAGACGCGGATCGACGAAATCCGGCGCTTTGCCTCTGACGGTGCGTACCGGCCCGAAATCATGTCGTCGAAAGCGGTTGTCGAAAGCCTGCGGTCGCTGGCGCTCTACTGCGCGGCGGATGCCCTCTCGCCTTGACACCGGGGATTGCTGTTTTTTCACCGCTCGTCTAACCACCCTTCCGAACCGATCAGCCGAAGGGGCCGCGCCGTGCTTGATGCCAATCTCGAAACCGCCATCGAATCCGCCTGGGACGGGCGCAACGACATCACGCCCGCCACGACTGGCGAGACGCGCGAGGCGATCGAGACCACGCTGGCCGCGCTTGACAGCGGCGCGTTGCGTGTGGCCGAGCGGCAAGAAGACGGGCACTGGCACGTGAACCAATGGGCAAAAAAGGCCGTGCTGCTTGGCTTTCGCCTGAAAGACATGGAACCGCAGTCGGGCGGCCCCCAGGACAGCACCTGGTGGGACAAGGTCGATAGCAAGTTCGCGGGCTGGGGCGAGAATCGCTGGCGCGATGCGGGGTTTCGCGCTGTGCCCAACTGCATTGTCCGCAAGTCCGCCTACATCGCTCCCGGCGTGGTGCTGATGCCATCGTTTGTGAACCTTGGCGCCTATGTCGACAGCGGGACCATGGTGGATACCTGGGCGACCGTTGGATCCTGCGCACAGATCGGCAAGAATGTGCATCTTTCGGGCGGCGTGGGGATCGGCGGTGTGCTCGAACCCATGCAGGCGGGGCCTACGATCATCGAGGACAACTGCTTTGTCGGGGCCCTCTCGGAAGTCGTCGAAGGCGTGATCGTGCGCGAGGGCTCGGTCCTTGGGATGGGCGTTTTCATCGGCCAGTCTACCAAGATCGTCGACCGCGAAACAGGCGAGGTCATGTATGGTGAGGTACCCGCCGGTTCGGTGGTCGTTGCCGGGTCGCTGCCGTCAAAGAACGGGGTGAATCTCTACTGTGCCGTGATCGTCAAACGGGTCGACGAGCAGACCCGCTCGAAGACCTCCATCAACGATTTGTTGCGTGACTGACGCCGCGAGGAAGCGGGTCACACCGCCGGATTTCCGCCCCCCTGCGCTCAATTTCCTCTTTTAAGTCGCAATCTCGGCGGTTGCTGCCCGATTGTGATTCAATCCTGTCAAAATGGACAGTTTGTGGAGGGCGATTTGGTTCAGCCTCGCCTTCAGCGCAGACAGACTGTTTCCAATCACACCATCAATGGACTTTGAGAGGTCAGCTTTCGGACAGAATCGCTGCGTAGAACTAAGAGTGTGCAGTGACGAGTGAGCGTGTAAGCCGTCCCAGGCCGCACCCCGCGGCCGGGACGGCCCTCGCCCAGTCGCGTGGCTTGCCCTCTGCCGCCGGGCACCCTATTCCCCCAGAATGTCGAAACCGAAACGCCCCCAGCAGGTTTACACCCTTGTGGTCGAGGTTGGCCGGAATACCGGAGACGGGCTTCCGAAGGATGCCACCGGCGCCGCGCTCCTCTGCTATGCCACCGGCGTGGACGAGGCCGAGGCCGTTCGCGAAACCGTGGCGATCCTCAAACAGGCTGATATGGCGCCCCTCGATGTCACGGGGTACGGAACGGCCGAAGAACGGCGCGCGGCGGGGCAGGAGATCGACGCAGATGAGGCCGACCTGATGGCCCGTGCCGCCGCCGAGAATGCCGTGATCGTGGCGCAGGTGACCCCGTTCAACGACTGACGGCCGTGGCGCTCAGGGCCGAGCAAAGCGCGGCGGCCTCATAGGCCGCCAGATGCCGCCGCCTGGTGTCCATTGCCGTACCGGTCATGCTTTCGCTTTGGGCCCGGCACCCGGCCAGACGCAGGATCTCGTCGCCCTCGAAAACGGGAATAACCAGCCGCACGAAGGCCTGACTGGTCTCTGCTGCGGCCATTGGCCCACCAAGGAGGTGGCGCGCCTCGGCCAGTATCTCATGGGTGCCAAAGAGGTATTCCACGTCCGAGCCATCAATCACCACGCGCTGGGTGCCAGCCACTGTCAGATCCCGGCGGAGCCCAAGAAAGGGCGCCCGGAGGCGCACAGGCGTAAACGCGCCCCGCGCCGGGACAATCCGCTGACCGATCCATCTCAGGGGCTGAGCACCGTTGTACTCGGTCATTACCATCGCGCCGGGGCGCAGTGTCTCTATGGGGCGGGGCCCTGCGGCGGTGTCCACCGGTGTCCCGGCGGTCAACCCAGCGGGCAGGCCCTGCGGATCGATGTGATCGCTGACGGCGGCATAGATGGTCGTGGGATGCCAACGCACCGAAGGCCGCGCGAGGACCATGGCGCGCAGGGCGCCAAGGGGCAGCGCAGCGCTGCACTCCCCATCCGCCACGCGGCAGGTTTCGGGAAGGCCGGTCGCCGTGACAGCCAGTTGCAGAACTCCCCGAGACAGGTCCCAACTCATAGCTATGCGCAAGGGCGCCTGCACCGGAACGCGGCTGGCGCGAGCCGCAAGGACTGCGCGGTTGCCGTCAAGCGTCAGATCAAGAAGCGCCGTTCCGTTCGGCTCGACCCGGACGTGCAGGGCCATGGACCGGTCATTGGTTTCATAGCCCAACGCGTCTATGGGCCCGGTCTTGGGGCAGGGCACTTCAAAAAGGAGCGTGCCGCGATCCAGCGCCGCGGGCAGAGACCTTTCGGGGTTCTCCGGTCGGGCGAGCCTGTCGAGCCCGCCAGCGGAAAAAGTTTTGATGTGAAAGTCGCACAGACCAAGCCAACTCATGCCACTCGTCCTTTGTTAACCAACAGATTTGCTTCGTATCGCCGAAGCGTGCGCCGCGCGGCGGGGCCGTAGCCGTCGCCGGTAATCGGATCGAGTTCGGGAAAGAGATCGCAGATCTCCGCGACCATCTCGGCCTCGAAGCTCTTTTTTGTTTGCGGTCCGGGCAGGAAGCTTTCGGTTTCCAGGCCCTCGCAGTAGACGACCTGATGGTCGTCGAAGAGAATATGAACGTATGTCACCTGCCCCCCGGGCCGCGGGCAGATTGTCGTGTCGTTCACCAGATCGCGGGCCGCGACCAGCACCTCGCGCTCGCCAAAAAGGAGCTCGGCCACGAAGTCGCGCACCAGCACCCTGTGGAGGGGTGACAGCAAAAGGGCACCGTGGTCGCCCAAGGCCCCGGCCGCAATTTGGATCGGTGCGTGGTCACCCTTGGCTGCCACCCGCCGCGCGCCCACCCAGCGAAGCGGCTGCGCACCTGCATCGCGCGTCGTCACCAGATCACCCGGCGCCAGCGTCTCGACCGCAACGCTGCCGCCCGGCGTGCGGATCAGGCAACCCGCGACGAAACAGGGTACGCTGTCGATGGTGATAAAGGCTGTGTCTGTGGTCCCGGCCCCGTCGATCGCCTGATAGGTGAGGGAAACGGTCTCCGTGTCGGCATCGGCGATGACAGTCAGCGTTCCGTCGGGGTTCAGCCGCACGGTCTGCCCGGTGGGCAGGTCGACGCTGTCGTTTGCAAACACCCTCGTGCCGTTGATATGCGTGATTGTCAGCGTGCTGGACGCCGAGGAAGCATCGTTGGCCAGGACGTCGATTGTCCGCGTGCCACCGGGCACGACCGTTACCGTATCGTCGGCGGCGATGAAGCTTGTCTGTATACTGTCCGCTGCCACTAGAAGGTTGGTGTCGTACGCACTGTCGGTAACGTCGGCCACCCCGATCCGGATCGAATTCACCGCACCGGGGGTCACATTGGCCTTCAGGGTCAGCGTGACCGTAAACCCATCCATTTCGGTGTTGAAATCGTCACCAGTGTTGTCGCGGTAGAGGTTCAGGTTTGTCCCCGGGGCGATGTTATCGATGTCTGAACCGCCATCGCCCACAGCCAGCGGCACCGGCGTGCCGTTCACCCAGACGCCTACGAAGTCCGTGTAGACCGAGTTCACGAACTCCGGGTACTCGTCCGAAGACAGCACGAACTGCATGGTAATCGTGTCACCCACGGGCCGAAAATCGACGTCGATGTAGGCCGCATCGCGTGTGGGTGCGCCGGCGAGCGCGTTGAAGTCCGGTTCGTTGTTGGGACCCGAGGTATTTGTCGAAAGGTTGCCAACCCGGTTCGGGTCGCCGTCCGATTGGGTAAAGTCCTCAACGCGCCCCGTCGACAGGATCAACCCGCTGTCGGAGGGGACGACATTTTCGGATGTGTCGAGCCCGCCTGAATAAATACCCGACGACCGCGCATCGCCGGTATAGCTGGCGCCAAGCACTTCGACGCCACTGCCAAAGATCGCATTCGCCATTTCAATGGCGGTTGCGCCTTGGTCGATCGAGAGTTCCTCTCCGGTTGCCACCCGTGCCCCACATGTTCTCCGGGGCAGGCTGCAACCAATGCCACACACCGCGCACTTTGGCGCGGCGACGGTCATCTCTTGCTGCTGGACTCGCGGGTTTTCCCGTCAATGTCCGCTGAACCCTGCCTCGGGTTTATTGTTATCCACAGGCTAAGCGCTTCCCACCGCCTTGTGAATCCCCTTTTCATCCCGCAGGGGTTGAGTGTTGCGGTCAGGTTGCGGCAGGCCGTTCTGGCAGGTAGGCAGGCGGCCAGAAGGAGTGCGCAGAATGACCGATCCCGTCGAACTTACGGCAAATCTCATCCGGTGTCCTTCGGTTACCCCCGCGGACGCCGGCGCCCTTGACGTTCTGGAAACTCTGTTCGCTGCCGCCGGGTTTACCTGCACACGCGTGGAGCGCGGCGGGATTCAGAACCTCTTCGCGCGTCTCGGACCGAAGGGGGCGGCACGCAGTTTCGGCTTCAATGGGCACACGGATGTGGTGCCGGTCGGGGATCAGGCGGCCTGGAGTGTCGATCCGTTTGGCGCGGAAGAAAAGGAGGGCCTGTTGTGGGGCCGGGGCGCCACCGACATGAAGTCGGGTGTCGCCGCCTTTGCCGCTGCCGCCGTTGATTTTGCGGCAGAACTGCCCGAGGACGGGGCGATCATTCTGGCCATCACCGGAGATGAGGAAGGCGACGCAAAGGACGGCACGACCGCGCTTCTGGACTGGATGTCCGAGAACGACGAGGCGATGCGCGTTTGCCTTGTAGGCGAGCCCACGTGCCCTGAGGTTCTGGGGGAAATGATCAAGATCGGGCGGCGTGGATCCATGACCGGGTTCTTCACCGCGACCGGCGTTCAGGGGCATTCGGCCTATCCGCATCGCGCCAAGAACCCGGTTCCTGCTATGGCGCGGCTGATGCACCGGCTGGCCACGGCCAAGCTTGATACAGGCACCGCCCATTTCGATGCCTCCACCCTTGCCGTGACGACGATCGACACGGGCAACCCCGCCAACAACGTGATCCCCGCGCAGTGCCGGGCCACTGTGAACATCCGCTTTAACAATACCCATAGCTCGGCCTCGCTGACCGATTGGTTGCGGGCCGAAGCTGCCGAGGTGGCGGACGAGACGGGCATTGCGTTTGAGTTGGCGCTGAAGGTCTCCGGCGAAAGCTTTCTGACACCGCCGGGTGCTCTGTCAGATCTCGTCGCGTGCGCGGTGGAGGCCGAGACCGGCATCCGGCCCGCCCTGTCCACCACCGGCGGGACGTCCGATGCGCGCTTTGTCAAAGATCACTGCCCGGTCGTGGAGTTCGGGCTCGTCGGCAAGACCATGCACCAGGTTGACGAGCGCGTGCCCACGGCCGAAATCACGGCGCTGAAATCCATCTACACCCGGATCCTCCGTGACTATTTCGCCTAGGCGCCCGACGCTTGTCATCATGCTGAAAGAGCCGCGCGCCGGACGCGTGAAGACGCGGCTTGGGCGCGATATTGGCATGGTCGGCGCAGCCTGGTGGTTCCGGCACCAGACCCGCGCGCTGATTCAACGTCTCGACGATCCCAGATGGCGCCTGGTGCTTGCCGTCTCGCCGGACCGCCAAGGCGTGCAAAGCCGGGTCTGGCCCGCGCATCTGCCGCGTCTGGCGCAGGGGCGCGGGAGCCTTGGGGACCGCATGAAGCGCGTTTTCAAAGTGCTGCCACCGGGGCCCGTGGCGATCATAGGCGCCGATATTCCTGGCGTCACGCCCGCGCATATCGCGGGGGCGTTCGCCGCGCTCGGGCGCAGCGACGCCGTTATAGGCCCGGTACCCGACGGCGGTTATTGGCTGATCGGGCTGAGGCGCACCCGTGCAGTCCCGGCGGAGTTGTTTCTTGGTGTGCGATGGTCAGGCCCCAATGCCCGCAGCGATACGGTGGCCAGTTTGGGCGCCCTGAGCGTCGCGGTAACGGCAACCCTTGCGGACGTTGATACGGTTGCCGATCTGCGCCGCACCTGAACGAAAAAACCGCGCCAGCGGCGCGGTCTTTGTTGGTCTTTTGAGCAGGCTCCCCGATGCTGCGGGCTGGGTGGGGGCTGTAAAATCCGCAACATCGGGGATAGCGCTTGCTCGCTATGTGTATTGTTTCGCTTTCAATCCTGTCGGGATCAGGGTGCGAACAAGATGCTTTGCAGGTTTTTTTGTGGCGTAATTTGGGCAGGCTTGATTTGCCGGGCGCTCCGGGCCACGTTTGAGATATGAACGTACACAGTCTTGCGGGCCCCCCGGGCCGCCGTGTCGACCCCGTGGCTTTTCAGCGCGCGGAACTCTCTGTCATACTCGGGCTTTACGGTCGCATGGTCGCAGCAGGGGAATGGCGCGACTATGGCATCTCCAGCCTGTCCGATGTGGCGATCTTCTCGATATTCCGCCGCACGGCCGAGCATCCGCTTTACCGGATCGAAAAACGCCCAAAGCTGCGGCAGAAGCAGGGCATGTATGCCGTCATCGGGATGGACGGGCAGGTGCTGAAGCGCGGCCATGATCTGAGGACCGTTCTGCGCGTTCTGGAACGCAAGCTGATCCGCGCGATCGACTGACGGTCAATCCGGAAGGTACCGGCGCCGGGCGCTGACGGGATCGGGGATGCGCCCGATCGTTCGGTCAATATCCTCGATGGTCACCGACATGTGGTGGGCATTGGCGTGGATGAAGGTTTGGTCGTCGCGGACCATGGCCACATGGCCGGGCCAGAACACCAGATCGCCACGCCTGAGGGGGGCGCCGTCGGGAACGGCGCGGCCCCCTGCCGCCTGCAAATCGCTGTCGCCCGCAATCGTTATTCCGCAGGCGCGATAGGCGGCTTGCGTCAGCCCGGAACAGTCGAGGCCGAAGGCCGTGTTGCCGCCCCAGAGATAGGGCGCGCCCAGAAGAAGCTCGGCCACCACCACCGGATCGGCCTCCGGCGACGGTGCGGCGGAAAGGTGCTGTGCCGGTACAAATCCGAGCGGTGTTTCCACAAAGCCGGTGCCTATCGGGTGCCCGGGCAGCAGGGCGCCGAGGGACAGGGCTGCGCGGTCACCGGATTTGATGTCGGGCGCGGCGTAGGCATGGGTGGCACGGGTGCTGACGATGTAGTCCGGCGCCGTGTCGGGCCCGAGTGCAGCGGTGTCCACCCAGCCCACATAGCCGTCGAACTCCGCTTGTCCGAAGGTCATGTGCCCCTCTTCGTCCAGCGCGAGAAAACGTGCGCCATGCAAGAGTTGCCGGTCTCGCGGGCCCTCGGGACCGGCACGTATATCGCAGTGCGGGGCCTGCACGCGTCGCCAGGTTCCTTCGACATAGCGGTCCGCCGACACGCGGCCTTCAAGACCCTTGCGCGCAACGCGTCCGTTGGCGGGCAAAAGGCGCCGGTCGTCAGACATCCAAAAGCTCCGAAAGCGCATCAAAAAGGGCACGAATGCCCTGTCCCACGCCGCCCTTTGGGCGCGCCGGAGCAGGCTTTGGCTGCCATCCGTAGATGTCGAAATGCACGTAGCGAGCGGAGCCTGTGAAGCGCCTGAGGAAAAGCGCCGCCGTAATCGCCCCGGCAAACCCACCGGCGGGCGCGTTGTCGAGGTCTGCGATGCCCGGTTCGATCATCTCGTCGTAGGGATCCCAGAAAGGCAGGCGCCAGACCGGATCGTGGACCTTCGCAGCCGATGTATCAAGGGCCGCGGAGAGCCCGGCGTCGTCGGTGAAATAAGGCGCAAGATCGGGCCCGACGGCGACCCTCGCGGCGCCGGTGAGCGTGGCCATGGAGACCAGAAGGTCGGTGGGCGTCTCAGTGGCCAGCGCCAGTGCATCCGCGAGGACAAGCCGCCCTTCGGCGTCTGTGTTGTTGATCTCCACCGTCAGACCGGCCCGAGAGGTCAGGATATCACCCGGGCGGAACGCGTTGCCGGAGACGGCGTTTTCCACGGCCGGCACAAGCACACGCAAGCGAATGGGCAGGTCCGCGCCCATAATCATGCGCGCCAGCCCCAGCACATTGGCTGCGCCGCCCATATCCTTTTTCATCAGGCCCATGGAGCCACCGGGTTTAAGGTTGAGCCCGCCGGTATCAAAGCAAACGCCCTTGCCCACCAATGTCAGATGCGGCCCGGCACTACCCCAGTTCAATTCCAGAAGCCGGGGCGCGCGCGCCGCCGCGCGTCCAACCGTGTGGATTAGCGGAAAATTCCGGGTCAAAAGATCGTCGCCTTCGATGACCGTGAACCCGGCGCCATATGCGTGGGCCAGCGCCCCCGCGGCTGCCTGCAGATCCGGCGGCCCCATGTCCTCGGCTGGTGTGTTGATCAGGTCCCGCGCCAGCGCTTCGCCCGCTGCGATGGTTTCAAGGCGCGCCGCGTCCACGCCCGCAGGGGAAACAAGCCGTGCGCTGCCCGCCTTTCCGGTCTTGTAGCGATCAAAACGGTAGCCTGCGAGAAGCCAGCCAAGGCACGCTTCGTCCAGGTCCATGCCGTCTGGCCAGTGGTC
The DNA here is from genome assembly GCA_039179985.1 of Pseudomonadota bacterium. Classification (GTDB taxonomy): domain Bacteria; phylum Pseudomonadota; class Alphaproteobacteria; order Rhodobacterales; family Rhodobacteraceae; genus JBCCMQ01. The sequence continues at coordinate 8,765 of JBCDED010000066.1, read as the reverse complement.
CAGCCGGTAGGCGCCTGCGGGAAGTTTTGCCGCGGCGCCTGCAAGTATGAACCGCTTGCGCTGTCGGTCTTTTTCGCCGCCAACCCCAGCCAGAGCAGCCGACAGCGTCCCGTCAGGTGCCGGCAGAAGGCAGACCGCCCCGGCGGACCCGGTAAACCCGTTGGCCTTCACCCAGGCGACCGTTTCGGCCGGCTGGTGCTCTTGCCAAGCCGCCAGGTCACCGGAGCCCAGTATGATAAGCGGGACCGATACGTCGGAAGGATCAGCGAAAGTCAGGGACATGGGCGCGGCCTTTTTGGTTTGCCGAAGCCTAGCCAGACCGTCCCCTGTGCGAAAGCCGAAAGGCAGAGTGGTCACACCGAGCGGTCCTGCAGATCCCAGATCGCCACCAGTGAGCGGTCCCCGATTCGCGACAGGCGTGCGACGGTCGCGGCGGTGGCGGCGAGATCCCGGCGCCGGGCGGCCTGGGCCGCGTCCGCAGCGACCCTCGAAAGCGTGGCGAGACCGATGTCACCGGCGATGGGAACGAGCGTGCCGGCGTTCAGGCATACACTGTCAAATGCCCCTTCGCGCAGATCAGCCTCGACCCGGCAAATGAGTACGGCCAGATCCTCCAGGATCCGGCAGACCACGCCCTCAGCCTCCACCGGGCCAAGCCGGGCGTAGAGATCAGCCAGGCGGTCCTGATCGATCGAGACCGTCTCTCGCAGTTCTATTGCACTGACCGGTTGCAAGCTTAGTCCCCTCGACCGCGCCCCTCGCGCGCTGTCTGACAGCACGCCCTCAAGAATTCCTTTCCCGGGCCCGCCAAAATGGCGCGCATTCTCTTTAAATTCAGGGGATTACCGTGGCAGGCAGTACCCCTTGCCGGGGATTGCGCCGTTTGAGACTTCTCTTTTCCGCACCAGCGGCCTAAATCCGCGCAAACAAAGGAAATGGGGGCCGATGGACTCGATCTTTGCGCTGGCTGCGGAAAACCTGCTGTCTCCGATCATCTTGTCGTTCGCGCTCGGCGTGGCGGCAGCGCTGGCCCGGTCCGATCTTTCGGTGCCGAATGCGGTCGCCAAGGGGATGTCGATCTACCTGCTCTTTGCGATCGGGTTCAAAGGTGGCGCGGGGGTTGCCGATCACGGCATAGACGGGCGGCTTCTGGCGACATTGCTGGGTGGGCTGATCCTGTCGGCTGCACTGCCGCTTGTGGGGTTTGCCCTCCTCCGCGTGATGACACGACTCAGCGTCATCGATGCCGGGGCCGTTGCCGCGCACTACGGCTCAATCTCCATCGTGACCTTCGTTGCGGCCACCTCGCTCCTCGACGGGCGCGGGGTACCCTCCGAAGGCTACATGGTCGCGGTCGCGGCTGTCATGGAAGCGCCCGCGATTCTGTCGGCGCTCTGGCTTATTTCGCGCACGTCGAGCGACAGCGGACAAATGGATGCCGGGCTTTGGCGAGAGATCCTGCTCAACGGCTCCATCGTGCTTCTCATCGGGTCATTTCTGATCGGCCTCGCCACGGGCAATGAAGGTCTTGAGCAGATCTCAAGCTTCATCGTTGCGCCTTTTGCCGGTGTCCTTTGTCTTTTCCTGCTCGACATGGGTCTTGTGGCCGGTCGGGGCCTGCGGGACGCGCGCGGCGTGCTGACGGGCGGTGTCTTTGCCTTCGGGCTGCTGATGCCGCTGATCGGCGCGGCGGCGGGCCTCATCGTCGCCAGCCTGCTTGGGCTGACCCTGGGCGGCACGGTTCTCTTGATGACACTCTCGGCTTCCGCCTCCTACATCGCCGTGCCGGCGGCCATGCGCGTGGCCCTGCCAGAGGCGAACCCATCGATTTACCTCACCCTGTCACTCGGGGTGACCTTTCCCTTCAACCTCACCATAGGTATGCCGCTTTACCTGTCTGCGGCACAGTTCGTAACGGGAGGCTGACCATGCAGACCCATCCTGCAAAGCGTGTGGAAATCATCATCGAAGCCCCCATGGAACGGCGCCTGCGCGAGGTGCTTCTGAAAGCCGACGTCACGGGCTTCACGGTGTTGCCGGTTTTCGGCGGCTCCGGACGCTCGGGGCCCTGGAGTCGCGAAGGGCAGGTCAGCCGCGCGGCCGGGATGCTGGCCTTTGTGTGCATAATGCGCCCGGACAAGGTCGACGATGTGCTGGAGGCCACCATGCAAGTGGTCGAACGGCACATTGGCGTCATCTGTGTCACAGACTGCGAAGTGATGCGGGCCGAGCGGTTCTAGGCTCAGGCGGCCATCGGCTCCCACATGTCGATTCGGAATTCCGGACCAAGCAGCAGCGCCGGTTCCTGGAAAACAGGGTCTTCCTTCTGACGGCGCCTGTGGAAGAGGGGCAACGGGCGTTCGTGAACCGGGTTCGGTGTGAGTGTGCTGAGGGCAATCCGACGGCCACGGCGGGCCTTGGCGAGCAGAGAAGCGGTCATTCGTGACTCCGACTGTGTGCAGGGTGAGTGTGAACTGGTGACGCGCTGGCGACCGGATTTCCCCAAGTGCAGCTCCGGTCGCTTACTCAACCTTTGGGGCGGTTGGAGGGATGCGGCCAGCATCCCACAAAAGCCACGTTTGAGTGTAATTGTGGCGCAAATTTTGAAAGATTGTGGCAAAATCGAGGCGGCTGCTAAAAAAGCCGTGTGTCGGGCCCGTTTTCGCAGGCCCGACGTAGGGTAATGAAAATTCAGCCCTTTTTCAGGACGCGATTGCCCAGAAGTTCGGCAATCTGCACAGCGTTCAGGGCCGCGCCTTTGCGCAGGTTATCGCTGACGCACCAGAGATTGAGGCCATTTTCTGTCGTCGAATCCTGCCTAATCCGGCTGATGAAGGTGGCAAAGTCGCCAACACATTCAACCGGTGTGACGTAACCACCGTCTTCACGCTTATCGATCACGACGATGCCCGGGGCCTCGCGCAGGATATCGCGCGCTTCGTCTTCATCGAGGAACTCTTCGAATTCGATGTTCACCGCTTCGGAGTGGCCTACGAAAACCGGCACGCGCACGCAGGTGGCCGTGACCTTGATCGCGGGGTCGACGATCTTTTTCGTCTCGGCGACCATCTTCCACTCTTCCTTGGTCGAGCCATCTTCCATGAAGGCGTCGATATGGGGAATTACGTTGAACGCGATCTGCTTGGTGAACTTTTCGGCGTCCTTTTCCTGACCGGGCACATAGACGCCCTTGGTCTGGTCCCATAGCTCGTCCATCCCGTCTTTTCCGGCACCGGAGACGGATTGGTAAGTCGAAACGACCACGCGCTTGATCTTCGCGCGGTCATGGAGCGGTTTCAGAGCAACCACCATCTGCGCGGTCGAGCAGTTGGGGTTGGCGATGATATTCTTCTTGGCGTAGCCCCCGATCGCGTCGGCGTTCACTTCCGGCACGATCAGCGGAACCTGCGGGTCATAGCGGTAAAGCGAGGAATTATCGATCACCGCGCAGCCCGCCGCGGCCGCCCTGGGTGCGTAGGTCTTCGTCGGGCCCGAGCCGATCGCAAACAGAGCGATGTCCCAGCCGGTGAAGTCGAAGGTGTCAAGATCAAGGGTTGTCAGTGTCTTTTCGCCGAAGCTGACCTCTGTGCCGAGCGATTTGCGCGATGCAAGCACCGCAAGCTCGTCTACAGGGAACTGGCGCTCGGCCAGAATATTCAGCATTTCGCGGCCCACATTGCCCGTGGCGCCCGCGACAACGACCCGGTAACCCATGTCTTTCTCCTAAGGGTAAGTGCGCCGCGCCTTCTAGACCTCTTGCCCTGGGATGAAAAGGCCCTTTGGGTCACGCGATCCCGCCGGCATGGCAACCGCGTTACTCTCCCGTCGCAATCGGGGAAAAGACGGGCTGGTAGGTCGAGTGTTGCTTCCAGAGAACGCCGGCTGCATGGAGCTGCCGGGCGCCTTGCGTGGACGAGATGTCGTGGTAGTCCGCGGTCCCACCTGTCACAGGGTTCAGACCGCGCACGCCAGTCGTTAGCTGTGGTCGCAGTTTCCGTTTCAGCGCGCGGAGATGCTTGACCGGTTCTGCGCCGGGTTCCACTGGGTCTTCGGCGTGGATTTCCGTCAGAGTCAGCACGCGGGCACCCTCAAGGTCGACAAGGCTGCCCGGTTCCACATCGATCCACCCAAGCTCTCTGGGCCGCGCGTCGCTTAGGGTTGACAATGGGTTAGAGAGGTGCGCGACCGGCACCAGGAACAGGCGCCAGAGATCGGAAGTGAAGAGGAGATTTACTGTGCGGAGCACTCTTGGCCGCTGCTCTGACCTGACGTATGCCAGCGCACCGTACCCGCGATCGTCGCAAAATGCGGCCAGCCATTCCGCCAGTTCGTCCGGGGTGCAGTACATCCGAAGGTACGCCCGTGCTATGGCGGGGCTCCCTATGTCCCATCCTGCAAAAGGGCACAGTAGACGGCATTGATCTCGGACGCCTCGCGTTCGATCGAGAAATGCTGTTCCACTCTCGCGCGGCCGGCCTGGCCCCAGACCTTCAGCCGCGCCGGATCGTTCAGTGCGTCGGTAAGCGCCAGCGCCAGCGCCGCGGAATCGCCCGCGGGAACAATCCGGCCAGTTTCTCCATCGACGATCTGTTCAGCGTAAGCGCCCGCTGGCGTGGCGATGGCTGGCACGCCCGAGGCCATGGCTTCGAGAGGTGTCAGCCCAAAGCCCTCGACCCGAGACGCCGCAACAAAAAGGTCTAGCGCGCGGTAGTAGCGCACCAGATCGTCCCAGGCCAGGTAGTCGACAAAGGTAAAGCGGCCCGCCATGCCGGCATCCGCAATCCGGGCTTGCAGCGCCTGGCCAAACGCCCGCTCCTTTGGCGTAACCTGCCCGATGATCAGCGCGTGCGCATCTGGCCGCTGCGCCATGACAGACAGCATTGCGGCGACAAAGACATCCGAGCCTTTCTGCTCTCGGATCCGTCCGAACATGCCCACAAGCGGTCCATTCGGCAGCCCAAGCTCCGCGCGCAGGGTGGCTTTGTCCCTCGCCGGGGCAAAGGCCTGAAGGTCGATACCGTGGTGAATGACCTTGGCGGCGTGATCGAGGAAACTTGCGGATCGCTCCGAGGTCGCGATCAGCGCGTCCATGCGCCCTATGAGCCAGCGTGTGTAACCCGAATGGCGCCGCTGCGCAGCCGACGTAAAGAGCAGTTTGAACCGTCGCCGCAGCACATGACGGAGGAGGACCCCGGCCAGCATCTCGGTGTTCCGCCGGGCATGCCAGACCCGCCAGCGGGTGCGTGGCAGTGTTGCGACCCAGCTGATTGGGATGTGCGGCAGATCCTCCGGCAGGCCGGGACCGGTGGTGACGATGTCGATCTCCCGGGCCTGAACCGGCACCAGACGTACAATGGTCGAGGTCACGCCCGAGAGGCGACGCTTGAGATTGGGGGCGATTACGTCAATGTCAGGGGGCGTAGGCACGGTAGGTCCTTTGTTCGCGTGAGCGGTCAGTGCCGCCTTCACCGTGGGTGATCAAGACCCCAGGCGCAGAGTCCTTCAATCACTCCTTGCAGGCGGCGCCCTTTTTTCGGTCAGGCTGCATTCGACCTTCGGCGGGAAGACGGCATAGTCTTTTCGCGCGACGATACCGTCGCCTTCCAGTTCTTGGAAGCGCTTGGTCCCGGGCATCAGCTGGTAGATAATGTGCCCCTTCCCCTTACCTGCGACTTGCTCCAGTACAGCTTTCACCCGGCCGCTCTTTGGCACTCCGGATGTCGCGCAGCAGGGCGATATTTGACCGAGGTCGCGGGCTTGCTGGAAACAGGCGTGATCAAATCAACTATTGCGGATGTCTTCGGCACGATATCGGCAGAGATCCTGCACCGTGCCCATGGCTCACGCGAATCCGGGAAAGCAAAGGGCGAAATCGTTCTCGAGGGGTCCTCGGTAAACGGGGTGAACCTGCATCGCCGCCCAGATTTTTTTGTCGCTTGGATCAGACGGGGCTTGCCCGCCGGGTCGCGGCCATGTTGAATCCTGCCCGACGTGACAGGTTCAAAGGTGTGCAATGATTTATCCGGTTATCCTGTGCGGCGGGTCGGGCACGCGCCTCTGGCCCTCCTCGCGCAAAGCCTATCCCAAGCAGTTCGCGCCGCTCGTCTCTGACGAGAGCCTGTTCCAGATGACGATCCGTCGATTCGCCAACAGCGGATTCGCACAACCACTTCTGATCACCGGCGAGGACTTTCGCTTTCTGGCGACTGATCAGGCCGAGGCCGTGGGATTGGCCGACCCCAGCGTCGTGATCGAGCCCGAAGGGCGCGACACCGCCGCCGCGGTGCTGGTGGCAGCGTTGATTTTGGCAGAAGACGATCCCTCGGCACTGATGCTGGTGGCGCCGTCGGATCACGTGATCGCGGACGAAGCCGCATTTCGCGCCGCGGTCGACCTCGGCGCGGCGGCAGCGCAAGGCGGCAAGCTTGTGACGTTCGGCATTACACCGGATCGTCCTGAGACAGGGTACGGATACCTTGAAGTTTCAGACGCCATCAGCGATCTGAGCGGACCGGTTCCGGTGCAGAGCTTCCGGGAAAAACCCGACGCCGAAAAAGCACAGGCGTTTCTCAGTGAGGGACGCTACCTCTGGAACTCGGGCATGTTCTTGTTCCGGGCAGAGGATGTTATCGCGGCCTTTGAACGCCATGCGCCCGATCTTCTCGGCCCTTGCCGTGCGGCTATTTCGGAAGGGGCGACTGATCTTGGGTTCTTTCGCCTTGGTGCCGAGGCCTACAGTGGGGTGCGGGCGATTTCCTTTGACTTTGCCGTGATGGAAAAGGCCGATGAGGTCATGGTCGTGCCGCTGACTGCGGGTTGGTCGGATCTGGGCTCCTGGGACGCACTTTGGCAGATCGCCGAACAGGACGATGCTGGCGTCGCGCTGCAGGGCGATGCCTTCGCCATTGACTGCGCAGACAGCTACCTGAGGTCCGAGACCCCGGATCAGGCGCTGGTCGGCCTCGGGTTGGACGGGATTGTCGCGGTCGCCATGCAGGACGCGGTGCTGGTGGCCTCCAAGGACCGGGCGCAGGACCTCAAGACGGTCGTGACCACGCTGCGCGCCAGCCGCGTGGCGCAAGCCGATGACTATCCGCGTTTCCACCGCCCATGGGGCTGGTACGAAACGCTGTGTCTGGGCACGCGGTTTCAGGTCAAACGCATCATGGTCAAACCGGGTGGCGTTCTGAGCTTGCAAAGCCACTTTCACCGCTCGGAACACTGGATCGTTGTGGAGGGCACGGCGGAAGTGACAGTCGGCGAGACGGTCAAACTGGTGTCCGAAAACCAGAGCGTTTACATCCCTCTGGGCGCCCGGCACCGGATGGCGAACCCAGGGAAACTGCCCATGTATCTGATCGAGGTGCAAACCGGATCCTACCTCGGGGAAGACGATATTCTGCGCTATGAGGACATCTACAATCGTCCGGAAGAGCACAAAATCTGACACAATTCGGACATTTTTTGGCCGAAGTTTTCTTGATTCCGCCGCTGGTGCGATCTCTGCTGAGGCTGAAATCGCTCAAGGATTCGTCAGAAACGCCCCAAATTTCAACCCCAGATTGTTTTTTGCTTGGTGTTTTCTGACTTTCTTCCGATTGAGGCAGTAAATTGGCGAAAAAATGAGAAAAACCTTAAAAAAGAGTCGCCACAGGCCCCGTTCGTGGTATGTGTGGGGTCGGGTGGCCGAAGGGGGGCCATTGGTGTCTTATAGGTGTAATACTATGAATAGGCTGTTTATCACTGCCGCCGCAGCGCTCGTCGGAATGGCGACAACTGCATCGGCAGCTATGTTTGAAATTAACGGTGGCGTCCTCGACAGCGTCCCAGGCGGTGGAACTGGAATGCAGTCGGTCACGCCGACCAATGACGTTCTGGATGCTCTGTTTGGTGCTGACACGAGCCTGGGTGGTTACCTCGGATCGACGATCTCGCTCACTGAAGCGGCTGAGGTCACCGTTGACCTGATGGGCTGGGAAGCCGCAGCGGTCAACGATTTCACCTTCGCTGGTGAAACCATCGGGAAAACGTCGCCGATTCCGACCTTCGCAGTCGCCGATGCGATCGACGATCCGCTGGTCAGCTACACGACTTCGGAGCTTTCCGACCTCGACTTCTTCTTCACGTCTTCCGTTGGTGGCGGTGTAATCGTTGAAAATACCGCTGAAGACAATACCGGTGTTGGCCCGAACTTCTTTGCTTCGTTTGGCCCTGGCGCTGAAGAGGCCACTTCGGGAACGGTCCTCTGGCTGTTCTTTGACGATGATCTCGTCAGCGGCGACAACCACGACGACCTCGTTGTCCGCCTGAGCATCGCCGGTATCGCGCCGGTTCCGGTGCCAGCAGGTGGTCTGCTTCTTTTGAGCGGTCTCGGCCTTCTGGCCGCGCGTCGCCGCTTCAAGTAAGCGACTAACTACAGAGAGATTTGTGAAGGGGCCGCAAGGCCCCTTTTCGATTTTGGGCACATGGATCGCGACTTGTCGCTTGTCCCGAGCCCTCTTTCCTCGCAAAACATGCCTGACATCGGAAATGCGCGCCTGGATCTCCACGCCCCGGCGCAGAAAGTGACAGATATGGGTTTGCTGAACCGGATTTCAGATAAGACCGCGCATGTCGCGGTCATCGGCCTCGGGTACGTCGGGCTGCCATTGGCCGCGACCTCGCGGTCTTATCTGAAATCCGGTTCAGCAAACCCATATCTGTCACTTTCTGCGCCGGGGCGTGGAGATCCAGGCGCGCATTTCCGATGTCAGGCATGTTTTGCG
>JBCDED010000065.1:0-23105 GCA_039179985.1 Pseudomonadota bacterium | reverse complement strand
GGAACTTCGGCGCGGCGATCCGGGGCGAGGCACCCTTTGGTTGTCCGCTTGAATTCTCGAAAGGCACCCAGAGGATGATCGATATGGTCTGGGCGTCCGAGACCGCCGGGTAAGTTTGCCTTAACCCATCCGTACGCGGCTTTAGCGGGCTGTTTGCCTGCCGGTGGCAGGATGCACGTGCCTCCGGAACAGGTGCGGGAGCTTTGCACATGCCAATGCCGAAGCCGAGTGGTTCCGTCTTCGCCCTTGCCGCCGTGCCTCTGGCGGCGGGAATTACCGCCGGCTCGGGCTTTGTCGAGATCTCGCTCGATGCGCTCGATGCCGGCGATCTTGCCGCCCGGTTGCTGGCGCTCGTGATCATCGCCCTTGTCGTGGAGCGGGCCGTCGAAATCGTGGTTGTCGTGCGCTACCCAGTTCCCTCGGAAGACCCCGATGACCGCGCGGCAAAAGCCCGGTTTGCGCGGGCCGTGTCGCTTGGCCTGAGCTTTTTCGTTGCCGCCGTCGGCCTGCGCTGTCTTGCGCAGTTCCTCGCCGCGCCGGTGGTTGGATTCTCCGAAACCCAGATGCTCGCGTTCCGCGCAGTCGATGTGGCCCTGACCACGCTTGTCCTGGCGGGCGGTGCCGAGGGCGTTCACAAGATTGCCCGGCAGGCGGCGCTTGGAAAAACACCCGCTCGCAATTAATCGGCGCCGCCCTAGCTCTCCGCGAAAGCAAGTCAGGAGATAGCCAAAATGGAAGACGCAGCGAAAGTGCCGGTCATCGCCCAAAAGGGCCCGATCCCGGTCGAGGTGACAGAGGGAAAGACCTATTTCTGGTGCTCCTGCGGTCAGTCTTCGACCCAGCCCTTTTGCGACGGCTCCCATAAGGACACAGATTTCGAGCCGGTGAAGTACACCGCAGACGCCTCAAAGCGCGTCTTTTTTTGCGGATGCAAGCACTCAGCCACACCGCAACTCTGCGACGGCACCCACAACCAGCTCTGACCCCTCGCAAATGGTCCCATCGGTGGTATCATGGTCTCGGTCTGCAAAGGAGGGTGCCATGTCAAGCGACGAGGCCAAGGTCGACGGTCGGATCAACGGCGAACAGATCGAACCGGATGAAAAAGACAGCCTCTTGCTGAGGCTTGTCTACATGGTGATTATCGCGTTCATGATTTCCATCGCGCAAACCGTGCTGACCGTCACGACAGTTATCCAGTTCGTGATCATGCTGCTGAGCAACCGGCAGCCGAACGAAAGACTGGCCGATTTTGGCACGGATCTGGGCATTTGGATCGCCAAGGCCGCCCGCTTTCAGACGGCGGCCAGCGAAGTGAAGCCCTGGCCGTGGACGGAACTGGACTGACGGCGGGTGAGCGGTTCGGATGACCCCAGCCTTGATGCAGCTTACGGGCTGACGTCGCCGGAGGACAACAAGCGGCTCTACCGTACCTGGGCCGAGACCTATGACACCGGGTTCGCCTCAGAAAGCGGTTACAGGTTCCCGGCGCTCATCGCGGGGGCTTACCTTGAGGCTGGCGGAACCTGGCCCGCTGTCGACGCGGGCTGCGGAACAGGATTGATTGCCGACTTTTTGCCAGACGAGGCGGTGGTGGACGGGCTCGACATTTCCGCCGAGATGCTGGCGCAGGCGGGTGCGAAAGGCAGGTACCGCAACCTGATGGAAGCCGACCTGACCGGCAGGTTGGATCTGCCGGGTTCGACCTACGCGGGCCTTCTGAGTGCCGGCACCTTCACCCACGGCCATGTGGGCCCGGAAGCGCTTGACGAGCTCCTGCGTATTCTGCGGCCCGGGGCCGTCTGTGCGATCAGCGGGAACCTGGCGTTCTACCGGGTGGCGGGCTTTGCGGATGCCTTTGAAAGACTTAAAAACGCCGGCAAGATCACCGGCTTTTCTGCCCGTGAAGAACGGATTTACACCCCCGGCGCAAACGCGCCAATGGGTCATGGCGATGACATGGGGCTGGTGATTGTTTTTCGGAAGGCGGGCTAAGCCCGCTATTCCATCGCCTCCAATTCGTCGATGAAGCCCGAAATCATGCTCAGGCCCTTATCCCAGAAGGCCGGGTCCGTGGCATCGAGGCCAAAGGGCGCCAGCAACTCGGTGTGGTGCTTTGACCCGCCAGCTTCCAGCATCTTGAAGTACTTATCCTGGAATTCGGGGTCGCCTTCCTCGTAGACCGCATAAAGCGCATTCACCAACCCGTCGCCGAAGGCGTAGGCGTAGACGTAGAAAGGCGAGTGAACGAAATGCGGAATGTAGGCCCAGAAGCTGTCATATCCCTCCATGAACTCAAAGACTGGTCCAAGGCTTTCGCCCTGGACGCTCATCCAGAGCGCGCCGATGTCTTCGGGCGTTAGTTCGCCGTTCCGCCGGGCGTCATGGAGCTTGCACTCAAAATCGTAGAACGCGATCTGGCGCACCACGGTGTTGATCATATCCTCGACTTTTCCCGCGAGGAGCACCTTTCTCTGCTCGGCGCTTTCGGATTCCGCCAGAAGTTTGCGGAAGGTCAGCATCTCGCCAAAAACGCTGGCGGTCTCGGCCAGCGTAAGGGGGGTTGAGGATAGGAGTTCGCCCTGACCGGCAGCCAGAACCTGGTGGACGCCATGCCCAAGCTCATGGGCCAGTGTCATCACATCCCGTGGTTTGCCAAGGTAGTTCAGCATCACGTAGGGGTGCACCTCGGTCACGGTGGGGTGAGCAAATGCGCCGGGCGCCTTGCCGGGTTTCACGCCCGCATCGATCCAGCCGTCGGTGAAAAAGGGCTTGGCAATGTCGGCCATGCGCGGCGAGAAGCCTGCGTAGGCGTCCAGCACTGTGGTTTTTGCGGCATCCCAACTGACGGTCCGCGTGTCTTCCATGGGCAATGGGGCGTTGCGATCCCAGACCTGCAGAGCGTCGAGGCCCAGCCACTTCGCCTTCAGCGCATAGTATCGGTGGCTCAGTTGCGGGTAGGCGTTCACCACGGCGTTGCGCAGGGCCTCAACGACCTCCGGCTCGACTTGGTTGGAAAGGTGCCTGCCCGTCTGCGGCGTGGGCATGCCGCGCCAGCGATCCTCGATCTCTTTTTCCTTGGCCAGTGTGTTGTGAACGCGGGCGAAGACCTTGATGTTTTCCCCAAAGACGCGCGCCAGTTCCTCGGCGGCCGCCCGGCGCTTGGCCCGGTCCTGATCGGTCAGATCGTTCAGCGTGGCCTCGATCCCGCGCGGCTCGCCGTTGATGGTGAATTCAAGGCCGGCAATGGTTTCGTCAAAGAGCTTGTTCCAGGCCGATGCGCCCACAACCGATTGATCATGAAGAAATTTCTCCAGCTCGTCGGACAATTGATAGGGCTTCATCGCCCGGAGACGGTCGAAGATGGGCTTGTAGCGCGCCAGACTGGTATTCCGGGAAAACAACGTTTCAAGGTGCGCGTCTTCCAGCCGGTTGATTTCCAGCGACCAGAACACGAGTTGGGTCGTGAAGGCTGTGATGCGGTCCTGGCAATCAGACAGGAACTTCGCCCGTTCTGCGTCGGTGGTGTTCTGATAATAGCGCAGGCCCGCGAAGGACATGATCCGCCCGGCGATGGCGCTGATCCGTTCGTCGCGCTGGACCGCTTCGAGAAAACCGGCAGCATCAAGGTCGGCTAGTTTGCCCTCGTAGTCTGCGGCAAATTCCGTGCAGGCGGTTTCCAGCCAGTCGAGATCGCGTTTCAACTCCGGCGCATCTTCTGACGCATAGAGATCCGTAAGATCCCATTCCGGCAGATCGCCAAAGGCGCTGGTGGCAGAGGCATCGGCATCGAAGACGGGCGAAGGCAGGTTGAGCATCGGAAAATCCTTGAACTGGTTCCCAAACAGATAGGCCCTAGACCCAAGGGACCGCAAGAAGTGCGCAGGGCCTTTGCGGTATTTCGCCCCTCTGGCGCTTTGCGTATTTTCTTCACACTTGCTTTGGTGTTCTGTGAGATTGAACCGCCGTTGAGCGGCATCGAGGCTTTCAATGACCTACGAACTGATCGGCTGGAAATGGGGTGACCTGACCCTCGGGACGGACAGTGGCACGATCCGGTACAGTATTAAGCTGAACGGGATCAGCTTTAACGGTACAAAAACGTCAGAGGCAGAACTCGAAGATGCCATCGTCGCTGCCTTCCGACGGTGGGAGGATGTAGCGGGCGTTTCGTTCCGTAGCACCAACGACCGCTCGAAAGCGGACCTCAAGATCAATGTGAAGGAACTCAGCGGCGCCACCCTGGCCGAGGCCCAGATCACGTATTTTGACATCGCCCCCATAGGAGATCCCGAAAGTTCCAAGATCACGTTCGACAGCGATAGGCGCTGGTCCCCTGATGGCAAAGGCGGTGAAGACCTCTACGCGACTGCTCTTCATGAAATCGGGCACGTGCTGGGACTGGAGCACGTGGATGACGTCGACCAGATCATGCATCCGGTTCTCTTCGGTGACGAATTGGGGGATGGCGACATCGCCGGCATGCAGGTGCTTTATGGCACGCCGCAACTGGTTTGGTCGGGAAGCGTCTCTGACAACGCCTACAACAGGAAAGAAGCCCTGAGGGACCTGCAGCTGGACGGTCGCGCTGGCGCGGACCGTCTCATTGGCGGCGAAGGCGACGACACGATCCGTGGTGGCGGTGGGGGCGACCTTCTCCGCGGCACCAAGGGCAATGACACTTTGAAAGGCAATCGGGGCAAGGACGTCCTGAAAGGCGGCGCTGGCGAGGACATCGTCTTTGGCGGCAAGGGGGATGACAAACTTCTCGGCGGCACAGGAGACGACGTTTTGCGTGGTGGCAAAGGGTCGGACGTTTTGGAAGGGAACGAAGGCGCAGACACATTTGTTTTCGATGGTCTGCACGGAGACCGCGCTGACCGCATAAGGGACTTCGAAGACGGCGACCTGATCGGTCTCGACGCCACGGTTTTCGCCAGCTTGGGAGCGACAGTTGACGCCTCGAAGTTTGAAACCGGCGTCGCGGCAACCTCGGCCACAACGCGGCTCTTTTATGACGATGCCAAGCGCAAGCTTTACTACGACGAGGATGGCAGCGGTTCCGCAAAAGCCCTTGTGCTTGCGCGGCTTGGGGAAGACTATGCGCTGTCTTCGGACGACTTTGTGATCCTCTAGGGCTGGCCAGCCCGTGTTTCAGCCGTAGGCGTCAAGTATATCTTCCAGGTCGGCGAGACTGTTGGCCTCTGCCACAGGTTTGTCCCGCCGCCAGCGCGCCATGCGCGGAAAGCGCAGGGCGACGCCGGATTTGTGACGCGGGCTTGCCTGAATCCCCTCAAAATGGATTTCGAACACATGCTCGGGCGTCACCTGACGCACCGGTCCAAACCGTTGGAGTGTGTTCTTGCGGACCCAGCGGGTGATTTCCCCGAACTCTGCATCGGTAAGGCCGGAGTAGGCCTTTGTGAAAGGCACAAGCTCGTTTCCCTTCCAGACCGCGAAGGTGAAATCCGTGAAAAGATTCGCGCGGCGGCCGTGCCCGGCCTGCGCATAGATCATCACCGCGTCGATCGACAGGGGATCGACCTTCCATTTCCACCAGTCCCCTTTTTTGCGCCCGGCGAGATAGGGGGACTCCAGGTTCTTTAGCATCAGCCCCTCGGCGCCCCGGTCGCGGGAGGTTTCGCGAAGCGCGGCAAGCGTCGGCCAGTCATCGAAGATAACAAGGGGCGAAGCGATCACGCTGGCCTCGGCCGGCAGGCCCTGAAGGGCCTGGTCGAGGTGCGCGCGCCGCTTTGCAAATGGCAGGCTCCGCATGTCCTTGCCCTGCCACTCCAGCAGATCATAGGCCTTCAGGACCACGGGTGCTTCGGCCAGCAGTTTCCTGGGAACCGTCTTGCGCCCGATCCGCTTTTGAAGCGCCGCAAAGGGCAGGGGCCGGTCATCGCGCCAGGCCAGAACCTCGCCGTCAATCACCGTGCCGTCGGGCAGAAAATCCAGCGCGCGGGAGAGTTCGGGGAAGCGGTGGGTCATCAGGTCCTCGCCCCGGGACCAGAGGTACTGGGTGCCGCCGCGCAGGATCAGTTGGCCCCGGATCCCGTCCCATTTCCATTCAGCGGCCCAGTCCGCGGCAGCGCCAAGGTCCTCGGGTGCGCCGTCCAGCTGGTAGGCCAGATAAAACGGATAGGGCTTTGACAGGTCGGCTTCGGGGTTCGGTTCGGTCACAAGGGCGGTGTAGGTCACCGTATCGGGCGTCCAGTCGCCCATGAGGCGGTGGGCCAGTTCCGGCTCGTCGATCCCGGTGGCCCGGGACAGTGCACGCGTCATGAGTTTCTGGCTGACGCCAACGCGGAACCCGCCGGTGATCAGCTTGTTAAAGACCAGCCGCTCTGCACCGTCGAGCCTGTCCCAGGCGTTGCGCACCGCGGATTTCCGAGCGTCTTCTTGCAGCCTTCCAAGGCCGCGCACCGTGTCGATCCACTCGGTCAAACCGGCGGAATTGCTTCGGCTGGGCGACGGCAGGACCAGCGCGATCGTTTCGGCCAGGTCACCGACAACGCTGTAGCTGTCATCAAAAAGCCAGTCTGGAACGGCTGCCACCTCTGCCGCCCAGAGACGCAGGAGCGTGGAGGTAACCGCGCGTTTCGGTCGGCGCCCCGAGAGGATGGCGATCGTCCATAGGCGGTCCGTGTCGGAGGCTTGCTCAAAGTACGCCGCCATCGCGGCCACCTTGTCCGTTGTTTTGGTGGTCTGGTCGAGCGCGCGGTAGAGATCGGCAAACTCTTTCATGCGCCTGCGTCCTCGGTCACCGCCCCGTCCGAGGCATCGACGCTTTCGCCTTCGAATTCGGTCTCAACGATCTGCGCATCATATCCGCGTTCTTCGAGCCACCGGCGGAAGCTGCTGGTGTAGCCGTGGGTCACAAAGATGCGCTCTGCGCCACTGGCGTCGATTGCTGCGTTCAGGCCCTGCCAGTCGGCGTGATCTGACAGCACGAAACCCCGGTCGGCGCTGCGGCGGCGCCGGATGCCGCGCAGGCGCATCCAGCCGCTCGCGAAAGCCGTCGAAGCCCGGCCAAACCGGCCCATCCATGGTGTGCCGAGGGCCGAGGGCGCTGCCAGAACCAAGGCGCCGGGGTTCGCTTTGACGTCCATTTCCGGTGTGACCTGTTTGGTCTCGGGAAGGGCGAAGCCCTGGTCGCGCAGGACGCGGTTGGTGCCTTCGATAGCGCCGTGAGTGAGAATCGGTCCGATGGACGGATCCACGTTTGCGAGAATGCGTTGCGCTTTGCCAAGAGAGTATGCCCCGAGCACGCTGAACCGGCCCTCGGCGGCATTCCCGGCCCACCAGGCATTGATGTCCGCCATGACCTGCGCTTGCGGCTCCCAGGTAAAAACCGGCAGCCCAAAGGTGCATTCGCTTATAAAGGCGTGGCACCGCTCGGTTTCAAAAGGTTCCGACAGCCCGTCCGCTTCGGTCTTGTAGTCGCCCGAAACGACCCAGACCTCGCCGTCCTTTTCCACGCGGATTTGCGCCGACCCGGGAACGTGGCCTGCGGGGTGGAACGAGACCGTCACGCCGGCAATATCGCGCGTCTGACCATAGGCGATCCCCTCGGCGACGATGTCGCCCAGCCGGTGCCGGATCACGGGCAGAGCGGAATGTGTGGCCAGATAGGCCCCGTGACCGGCCCTGGCGTGATCGGCATGGCCGTGGGTGACCAGCGCCCGCGCGACGGGACGCCAGGGATCGATAAAGAAATCACCGGCGGCGCAATAGATGCCCCGGTCCGTAAAGGTCAGAAGATCCGTCTTTCCCATGGCGTCGACTATAGGCGCGCCGGGGCCGTTGCCAAACGCCCGGCGCTGGCACAGGGTGCAGGCGACCAGGTTTGAGGGGAGATCGCCATGGGTTTTGCGGATTTTCGGGACAGGATGCTGTCGGGTGAATTGCTGGCGGGCACCTTCGTTAAGACACCTGCCTATGAGGTCGTGGAGGTACTGGCACAGTCGGGTCTCGATTTTATCTGCCTTGACGCAGAGCATGCGCCCTTTGACCGCTCGCGGCTGGATGCCTGCCTTGCCATTGCGCGGGCGCTCGATTTCCCGGCGCTTGTACGGGTCGAGGCAGGAACGCCCGCTGCGATGTTGCAGGCACTCGATTCGGGCGCCGTGGGTCTGGTGGTGCCCCATGTGGACAGCGTGGAGAAAGCGCGCGACGTGGCCCGTTCGGGGCGCTTTGGTCACTACGGTCGCGGATACGCAGGTTCTTCCCGCTGGGCCGGGTTTGCAACGCGCGGGATGCCGGATCTTTTGGCGCAGTCGCAGCGCGAAACGGTGATTATCGCCCAGATCGAAGAGCCGGAAGGTGTCGAAGCAGCGGGCGAGATTGCCGCGATTGAAGGGATCGACGGGCTTTTTCTGGGCCCGGCAGATTTGTCCGTGGCCTACGGCAAGACCGATCAGAACAGCGAGGATCTCAAAGCCGCCTTTGCGCAGGTCGGCGCGGCGGCGAAGGCTGCGGGCAAGGGATATATGACCTTCGTGGCGTCTGCCGATGCCGCGAAAGATCTGCGCCCCCTTGGGCTGAGCGCGTTTTTTATCGCCTCAGAGCATTCCTGGATGCGGGCGGCCGCACAGACCGCGGCGCAGGCAATCCACGATCTCGACACTTAGGTACCGGGTAAATTTGCGACCCGCGCGTCCTCATACAAGGTGAGCGTGGCCTCAAGAAAAGCATGGCGGATCGCCGGTTTTTCCATCAGGATCTCATGTTCGGACCCGTCGAGCAACATGAAGGCAGCACTTGGCCAGCGGTCGGTCACCGCGCGTATGGCCACCGGATCGACGATGCGTTCCCGCGTTCCCACACCCACCAGTGTGGGGATGTTTGGCAGGGACACCTCTGCAAACGCTCTGACCTCACGCAGGGCCGTAGCGAGCCAGGCGAAGGACGGAGGGCCAAGTTCTAGTTCCGGGTGAGCGGCGATGTGTCGCTTCATCATGGCGAACTCATCGGCATCGGTGGTCAGCTGGTTGTCTTCGAAGGGTTCTTCGGCAACGTAGCTTCGGCGTGACCCCGCCGGCACGGGCAGGGCGCCCAGGCCGAGACCGCGCGCCGCGTCAGCAAGACCCTTTGCAAACGGGCGCTGTAGCGGTGGAAGCTGCAGCCCCCAGAGCGGCCCGGTGAAGGCGGCGGCCATCACCGGGATCTCGCGCAAAAGCGCTCGCAGCCCGATGGCGCCGCCCATGGAATGGGCGAGCAGAAAAAACGGTTTCGGAAGTTCCTGCCGGTCCTTGACCAGTGCAATCAGCGCATCAAGGTCTTTCTGGAAGTCGAGAAAATCTGCCACATGGCCGGTGTGCCGGTCCTTTGCCAGCCTGTCCGACAAACCTTGGCCGCGCCAGTCGATGCTGGCCGTGGCGTAGCCGCGCTCGGCCAAGCGCCGTGCCGTGGGTCCGTATTTTTCAACGTATTCAGTCCTGCCCGGCAGTATCAGCACAGTGCCGAATTCGCCCTCGGGCCAGACCGCGGCGCGCAGCCGCACGCCGTCGTCTGCGGTCAGCCAGACAATGTCCCCGATCTTGGGTCGTTCACCTGGATCGCACAGGAACTCGGTCGCGGCGGCCACGTCAGCTCAGGAGCGTGCCGAGTTGCATGGCAAGACCCATGTCGCCATCGACGCTGAGTTTACCGGTCATAAAGGCGGTCGTCGGGTTCAGGTCGCCCGACAACATCTGCTGAAACGTCTCGGCGTCGGCGGTCAGAGTGACATCGGCATCTCCGTCATCTGCCCGCGCGCCGCCCGCATCGACGATTATCGCGCCTTCGCCGGTGATGTCGAATTTCGCTGTGCCGGCATCAAAGCCGCCGCCCATCTTTTCGTTCAGTGCAGATACGGCTGCGGTCAGAACATCGCTCATCGGGTCAAACTCCAGTCAGATATTGGCGGGGCTCGCAATTTCCCCGGGATGCGCTACGCTCATCCTTATGATCATGCGAACACATATACTCAACTCTGTCGTTGCGACATTCCTTGCGATTTTCGCAGGACCTTTGGCCGCACAAGGTATGAATGAAGAGCGCCTTGAGGAACTCTATCAGAGGCTGCAGGCGCCCGAATTGCCTGAGTGGGAAGCCGTCGAACAGGAAATCTGGTCGGAGTGGTCGAAATCGGGGTCGGATTCGATGGATGTTCTGCTCGACCGCGGGCGTGAAGCCATGGAAGAGGGTGACTGGCCCGCGGCCATCGAGCATCTGACCGCACTTACCGACCATGCGCCGGACTTCGCCGAAGGCTACAACGCGCGGGCGACCGCCTACTTTAACGCAGGTCTCTACGGGCCCAGCATCGAGGATATTCAGCGTACCCTCGCGCTTAACCCCCGCCATTTCGGCGCCATGTCGGGCCTTGGGATGATTCTTTCGGAACTGGGGTACGAGGAAGAGGCGCTGGAAGTCTTTCAAAGGGCTCACGCTATACATCCGCATCGCCCGGACCTAAAAGAAGCCATCGATCGGTTGCAAGCCGAGGTGAGCGGACAGAGCCTCTAGGGTCGCTTCAGACGGGAAGGCGAAAGCAGGATATGGCGCAGGGCGCCCGGGTGACGGCCGTACTCGGCCCCACGAACACAGGCAAAACCCATTACGCGATTGAACGGATGCTGGCGCACAGGACAGGCGTTATCGGCTTGCCTCTGCGTCTTCTGGCGCGCGAGGTCTATGACCGCATCGTTGCACAGCGGGGGCCATCGGTTGTTGCGCTCGTCACCGGGGAAGAGCGTATTGTCCCCGAGCGCACGCAGTACTGGGTCTGCACTGTGGAAGCGATGCCCGAGGGCATGGGCTGCGATTTCCTTGCGATCGACGAAATCCAGCTTTGTGCGGATCCCGAGCGTGGTCATGTGTTCACTGACCGCCTGTTGCGGGCGCGCGGCCAATACGAGACACTGTTTCTGGGCGCGGACACCATGCGCGGTGCCATCGCGACACTGGTGCCTGAGGCGACGTTCATGCGGCGCGACCGGTTCAGCGAGTTGACCTACGCCGGGTCAAAAAAGATCAGCCGGATGCCGCCCCGCTCGGCGATTGTCGGGTTCTCGGTTGAGAATGTCTATGCCATCGCCGAACTTCTGCGCCGCCAGAAGGGCGGGGCGGCGGTGGTTATGGGCGCGCTCAGCCCGCGCACGCGCAACGCGCAGGTCGCCATGTACCAGAATGGCGAAGTGGATTACTTGGTCGCGACCGATGCCATCGGGATGGGGCTGAACCTGGACATCGATCACGTGGCCTTCTCGGGGCTCGCGAAATTCGACGGGCGGCGCATGCGGATGCTGGCGCCGAATGAACTGGCGCAGATCGCCGGACGGGCGGGCCGCCATACAAAAAACGGTACCTTCGGAGTGACGGGCGAGGCTGACACCCTTGAGGACGAGGTTGTGCGGTCGATCACCAGCCATTCCTTCACGCCCATCCGCAAGCTTTCCTGGCGCAACGCCCGGCTGGATTTCGGCACCCTTGACCGCCTGATCGCCTCGCTGGAGATGGTGCCCGAGGATGACCGGCTGCAACGCGCGCGAGAAGCCGACGATCTGGCCGCTCTCAAAAGCCTTTCTGCGGCGCCCGACCTGCGTGCCCGGCTGCAAAGCGGCAAAGACGTCCGGCTTCTCTGGGAAGTCTGCCGCATTCCCGACTTCCGCGGCATATCGGCGGCAGAACATGCGGGTCTTTTGGAGAGTATCTTTGGCTTTCTCAGCGAGTTTGGGCGCGTTCCTGACGACTGGATGGCACAGCAAGTCAAACGCA
The DNA here is from genome assembly GCA_039179985.1 of Pseudomonadota bacterium. Taxonomy (GTDB): domain Bacteria; phylum Pseudomonadota; class Alphaproteobacteria; order Rhodobacterales; family Rhodobacteraceae; genus JBCCMQ01. The sequence goes on along the minus strand of JBCDED010000065.1, from coordinate 11,342 downwards.
TTGACCGCATCGATGGCGATATAGATACGCTGTCGAAACGGCTTGCGTATATCCGGACTTGGACCTACGTCGCGCAGCGCAAGGGCTGGCTTGATGACGAAACCCATTGGCGTGAAGCAACGCGCGCGGTAGAAGACCGCCTGTCGGATGCCCTGCACGGGGCGTTGACGCAACGATTTGTCGACCGGCGCACCAGTCTTCTGCTGCGCCGGTTGAAGCAGAAGGAGAGCCTCGTGGCCGAGGTGAACGACACTGGTGACGTGACCATTGACGGTCAATTCGTGGGACGACTGGAAGGCTTCCGGTTCAAGCAGGATGCCTCGGCCTCCGCAGACGAAGCCAAGACGCTGAAGCAGGCCTCGCTGGCCGCGCTTGCACCCGAGTTCCATTTGCGCGCGGACCGCTTCTACAATGCGCCGGACACGGAAATGGACTTCACCGAGCAGGGCGGCCTTATGTGGGGCGCACATGCGGTCGGCAAGCTTGTGGCCGGAGCTGACGCGCTAAAGCCCGAGGTCGAGGCCTTTGTCGATGATGAGGCCGGGCCGGACGTTGGCCGCAAGGTGCAGCGCCGCCTGCAACATTTCATTGACCGAAAGGTCGCAACATTGTTCGAGCCGCTTCTCGCGCTGTCCAAAGACGAGACGCTGGAAGGGCTGTCGCGGGGTTTTGCGTTCCAGATGGTCGAGGGGCTTGGCCTGTTGCGACGGGAAACCGTGGCGCAGGACGTCAAGGCACTGGATCAGGATGCGCGCGGTGCGCTGCGCAAACATGGCATTCGCTTTGGGCAGTTCACAATCTTTCTGCCACTTCTTCTGAAGCCCGCGCCAACGCGTCTGCGACTGGTTCTCTGGGGGCTGTCGAACGGTTTTGACATTGTCCCCGAAAGCCCGCCGCCGGGTCTCGTGACTGTGCCGGTCGATGGGACTGCACCGGACGGATACGACACAATGTGCGGCTACCGGGCCGCTGGTACGCGGATGATCCGCGTCGACATGCTGGAACGGCTGGCCGACCAATTGCGGGCGGAAAACAGTCGCGAGGGCTTTGAGGCGAAGGCGGATATGCTTTCCATCACCGGCATGACGCTGGAACAGTTCGCGGACCTGATGCAGGGCCTGGGATACCGCGCCGAACGCGGGGAACGGGAAAAGCAGCGGCTGGCTGCAGCACCCCCGGCGCCGGAGGCCGCAGAAGCGCCCGCCGAGACGGCAGAGGCGCCGCCCGCGGCCAGCGAGGAGGCCGGTGAAGCCGAAGCCGCGCCGGAGCCTTCCGCCGAAAAGCCCGCGCCGGAAGTGCCGGTCAACGAGGTTTCTGACGATACCGCCGACGACGATGCGGCAAAAGAGGACGATGGTCCGGAGACCGAGGTTTTCTACATTTTCTCCTGGGCCCCGCGCCGCAGGCCCGAGGCCAGTGGCGGCGGCGGACGCAAAGGTCGCCCGCAAGGTGGCAAGCCAGGGCGCAACAAAGGTAAGCCGGGCGGCAAGGGCGCACCGAAAGAACAGAAGGCCCGCAGTTTTGAGGCGCGTCCGCCGAAAAAGGACAAGATCGATCCCGACAATCCGTTTGCGGCGGCTCTCATGGGACTGAAGGATAAGTCCTGACCGAGGCATCCCGACCACAGCTGAGGCTGGACAAATGGCTCTGGCAGGCGCGGTTCTTCAAGACCCGCAGCTTGGCAACGCGCATCGTGGCAGCAGGCGGCGTGCGGGTGAACTCAGTGAAAGTCTCAAAGGCCTCGCGCATGGTAACGCCGGGCGACACGCTGACGTTCATGCAAGGCCGTGCTGTCCGCGTGGTGCGGATCGAGGTTCTCGGAGACCGGCGCGGACCCGCGCCCGAGGCCTATGCGCTCTACACCGATCTCAGCCCGCCACCGCCGCTGCGCGAGTTGGCGGCCCGCGGATATGATGGCAAAGGCCGGCCCGGTAAGAAAGAACGTCGCAATGCCGTGAAATCCAGGTCCCCCAACCTTGAATGACCGGCGGGGGTGACATAGGACACGCTCTAGCACACTGACCGTGGACAGACCCATGACCTATGTCGTCACCGACAACTGCATCGCCTGCAAGTACACCGACTGTGTCGAAGTCTGTCCTGTGGACTGCTTTTACGAGGGCGAGAACATGCTGGTGATCCACCCCGACGAGTGCATCGACTGCGGTGTGTGCGAGCCCGAGTGCCCGGCTGATGCCATCCGCCCAGACACCGAGCCGGACATGGAGAAATGGGTCGAGTTCAACCGCAAGTACTCTGAAGCTTGGCCGGTGATCATCACCAAGAAAGACCCGCTGCCCGAGGCCGAGGAACGGGACGGTGAAAGCGGCAAGCTGGAGAAGTACTTTTCCGAGGCGCCTGGCGAGGGTGATTAACGTAACGTAAGCTTTCGGCGATTCGCTGCAAACGGTTGCAAAAAAGTATTAAGAATCGCCCTCAAACCCGAGATTTTTAAAGACGAATACAGGTCAAGGCGTGTCGCTTCTGGCACGAGTTCTGATTTTGTGATATATTTGTGACCGTAACTGGATATGGAAGTTGGGCGCCCCGCGGCACACATGTGATCTGCAGGGCGATTTTTTGTCGCCGAAAATGGCCGATGTGCAGGTTTTTCCTGAAACGGGATTTTTTGCGCTGACGACCGGTCCACGAAAAGGAAAAAAGCCTCAATGAGCAAAACCAAGAAGACCGAGTTCCGTCCCGATGATCACGTTGTCTATCCTGCCCATGGCGTGGGCAAGATCATCTCGATTGAGGAACAGGAAATTGCCGGAATCACGATGGAGCTTTTTGTCATTTCCTTTGAGAAGGACAAAATGACCCTGCGTGTTCCGACCCATAAGGCGCGCGAAGTGGGGATGCGCAGCCTGTCGAGCCCGGATATCGTCGATCAGGCGATGAAGACGCTGCGTGGCAAGGCCAAGGTCAAGCGGGCCATGTGGTCGCGCCGGGCGCAGGAATACGAGCAGAAGATCAATTCGGGCGATCTGATTTCCATCGCGGAAGTCGTCCGCGACCTGCACCGGACAGACGATCAGCGTGAGCAGAGTTATTCCGAGCGTCAGCTTTACGAAGCCGCGCTTGAGCGGCTGACACGCGAAGTCGCCGCAGTCGGCGGGACGGACGAAATGAACGCGCAGAAACAGGTCGATGACATGCTTTTGTCTCGGGCCGCCTGAGGGCCTGGCTGATGCCCAAGCGGAAAGGCGCCGGACACGGCGCCTTTTTTATTGCGACGGCAAGGCGATCAGAAGCGCACAGAGCAAGACGATTTCGGTCACTTGCTGGCTGGCGCCCAAGACATCCCCGGTTTGGCCGCCGATCTTTGCGTTTGCAATCGCGCCAATGCCAAGAGCAAAAAGCGCCAAAAGCGCGAATTCCAGCACAAAGGCTTGACCGGTCCAAAAGCCTGCCAGGATTGCTATGAGCGTTGCCGCAATACAGGCCAGGATCCCTGGCTTGCCCGCCGCTGATGAAAGGCCGCCTTTGCGCGCCGGCGGCAGGGTTTGCATCAGCCAGACCATGGGCAGGCGTGACAGGGTGCCCGTGGCCACCAGCAAAGCGAAGACCGGACCGGCGGTAAGCAGTGCCGACAGCGCGGCCCACCGGGCGATCAGCGACAGCCCAAGTGCCAACACGCCGTAGGTGCCAATGCGGCTGTCGCCCATGATCTCAAGCCGCCGTTCGGGGGTGTAGCCACCCCAGAACCCGTCGGCGGTGTCCGCAAGCCCGTCTTCGTGCAAGGCACCCGTTAATGCGATCGTCGTTCCAAGGATCGCAAGCGCCGCCAGTGTGGGCGGCAGCCCGACGGCCAGTGCTGCGAGGCCTGCGACCGCCCCAAGGGCGCCAACCAATCCACCGACCACGGGATAGGCCCAGGCCGCCCGCGCGCCGCGTGCCAGGGCCCGGTCCCCGTCAACCCGGATGGGAAGACGGGTCAGAAGCCCCAACGCGGCCGCCAGATCGAAGAGCGGATTGGCCTCCCACCTTGCGTCGCTTTTCGCCTGCTGAGGTTTGTGTGTCATCGGGTCAGCCTTACCCGTGCAACCGGCCGCAAGGCAACCGCGGCGGATGCGGGTTTACTCTGCGGCTTCCGGTCCGCGCTTGGGTTCTTCGCCGTCCAGTTCGCGTACCAGCGCCGTTTCCAGATCCCGGTTGAGCTGGCGGGACCGCTCTACGTAGGCGGCGTTTTCCTCAACGGGCACGCCTGGCACCCAAAGCTCGGCGAGTTCCTGCAGACCGGCCCGGTCGATCTTAAAGAATGCGTGTTCCAATTCAGAAGACTCGAAGTCGGAAAGGCCCATACCCTCCAATACATACCGCCCGGCCCTTAGGCTGCTGTCGAACATCTCGCGCACGATCTTGTCCGCGCCGGCGCGGTAGAGTTCGTAGACATGAACACGGTCATGGGCGCGGGCCACGATGTGCAGGTCCGGGCGTTGGCGCCGGGCGTGTTCCACCAGTCGCAGGGCGGCGGCCTTGTCATCAAGGGCGACCACCAGAACCTGCGCCTCGTCCAGCCCGGCGGCGTGCAGTACATCGGGCCGGGTCGGATCCCCGAAAAAGCCTTTGAAGCCGAACCGGCGCATCAGTTGGATCGTCGCGAGGTTATGGTCCAGAACTACGGTCTTGAACCCCGCCATCTGGACCATACGGTTGACCACCTGCCCGAAGCGTCCGATCCCAGCGATGATAATTTCGCCCTGTGCGTCGACGGTGTCGTGTTCGGGCCGGTCGAGCGGTTCTCCGAGTCGTTGTGATACCATTTCATAGACGATGAAAAAGAGCGGCGTTAGCAGCATGGACATGGCAACCACCAGAAGCAGGGATTGCCCCATGGATGTGGTGAGAACGCTGGTCTGCGTCGCAAAGCTGATCAGGACAAATCCGAACTCTCCGGCTTGCGCCAGCCCCAGGGTAAAAAGCCACCTGTCCCGCCCGCGCAGGCGAAAGAGCATGGCAAGGCCCAGCAGAATGACGCCTTTCAGCGCCATGATGGCCAGCGTGACGCCAAGGATGACTTCGAAATCCTCGAACAGAAGTCGTGTGTTGATACCCGCGCCCACGGTGATGAAGAAAAGGCCCAAAAGGAGCCCTTTGAAGGGCTCCAGGTTGCTTTGCATTTCGTGCCGGAATTCCGAGTTCGCCAGAACGAGGCCAGCAAGGAAGGTGCCAAGCGCAGGAGAAAGGCCCACAAGCGTCATGAGGAAGGCGACGCCGACCACGAAAAGCAGGGCCACGGCCACGTACATTTCGCGCAGCCGCGAGTGGTGGATAAAGCGGAAGATAGGCCCGGTCAGGTAAATGCCCGCAAGGATAACGGCGGCCACGACCGCTAGTGTGACAAGGGTCACACCCCAGCCGGGCAGGCCCTCCACCAGACTTAGACTATGGTGCGCGGCATCTTCAACGCCTTCGATGCCGTTGCGCTGGATCGAGCCGTCGGGTGCGAACGCGATTTCAGGCGCGATGGCCAGGAGCGGCAGTACGGCCAGCATCGGGATGACGGCGATGTCCTGGGTCAGCAGGACGGAAAAGGTCGACCGCCCACCCGGCGTTTGCATCAGCCCCTTTTCAGATAGCGTTTGCAGCACGATGGCGGTTGACGACAGCGCAAAGATCATGCCGATCGCAAGGCTGGTGTTCCAGGGCTGTCCCAAGAGCATGGCCAGCCCGGCGACGAGCAGCATCGTGCCGCTGACCTGCAGACCGCCGAGTCCGATCAGCCGGTCCCGCATGTCCCAAAGCGCACGCGGCTCAAGCTCCAGCCCAATGAGGAACAGCATCATAACAACGCCGAATTCGGCGAAGTGGCGCAGATCCTCCACCTCGCCGCCCACAAGGCCAAGGCCCGGGCCGATGGCAAGTCCGGCCAGCAGGTACCCAAGAACCGACCCGAGGCCCAGACGCGCGGCCACAGGCACCGCGATGACTGCGGCGAGAAGGAAAATTGAGCCCTCGAAAAGAAAATCGTGCATGGGCGTCCGGTGTGGCTTGCTGTTTAACTATGGGACGGGGATGACGAAAAGCCAAACGCCGACGGCTTTTTTTCGATCACATTCCAAGTCTGCCGCTCAGAGGGGCAGCGGCGCGTCGGCTTTGGGCTGATCCATAACAATCTGGCTTTGCACGCGGGCGACGGCCTTTTGCGGCAAGAGAATATCCTGGATCAGCCGGTTGAGCGCGGGCAGATCCTCGCACCAGGCTCGCAGCAGGTAGTCGGCCTCGCCCGTCATGATCCAGGCGCTGACGATTTCGGGCTGGTTTGTCACCATCCGCAGAAAGGTGCGGGCGGCCTCTGGATCGTGGGTGCTCATTTGGACCTGAATAAAAGCTTGCACCGTCAGACCCAGGGCAGGGGGGTTCAGCCGCGCGCCGTAGCTTTTGATGTATCCGGCCTGCTCCAGCCGCTGCCGCCGCCGACCCGCCTGGCTGGCCGAAAGCCCCAGCCGGTCGCCGAGATCCTGTGCGGTCAGATGCGCATCCTTCTGAAGTGCGGAAAGCAGTGATTTGTCGGTTTCGTCCAGTTCGGCGCGGGTATTTTGCATGCGAGAAGATGTATCCGATAAAATGCCGCGCGAAAAGAGCAAACTACGCGTCTGCGCGCGCAGCTTTTGCAGGGCGGCGCTGCTATATTTCGCGAAACCTGAACATAGAGGAGATCGCCATGGGCCCCTTTCCGCATGATGCGCCGAAATCTGAAATCACCAAGGAGAACCCTGCTGGAACCGATGGATTCGAGTTCGTAGAGTTCGCGCATCCCGATCCCGAAGCCTTGCGCGCATCCTTCCGTCAGATGGGCTACACCCACGTGGCTCGCCACAAGACCAAGGCGATCGAACTCTGGCAACAAGGCGACATCACCTACATCCTGAATGCCGAACCCGGCGGCCATGCAGCGGCGTTCATCGAAGAACACGGCCCTTGCGCGCCGTCCATGGGCTGGCGGGTCGCAGATGCGCAGCACGCCTTCGACCACGCCGTGGCCAAGGGGGCCGAACCCTTCGAAGGTCCGGGCAAGACGCTGGACGTCCCGGCTATCGTGGGCATCGGTGGCAGCCTGATCTACTTTGTCGACAACTACGACACCGAAAGCCCCTATAACGCCGAGTTCGATTGGATTGCGGGCGCGAACCCCGAAGGCGTGGGCTTCTACTATCTCGATCATCTGACGCACAACGTCCATAAAGGTAATATGGACGTCTGGTTTCGCTTCTACGGCGATATCTTCAACTTTAAAGAGATCCGCTTTTTCGATATCGAAGGCAAGTTCACCGGCCTCTACAGCCGGGCTCTGACCTCGCCCTGCGGCCGGATCCGTATTCCGATAAACGAAGACCGCTCTGAGAAAGGCCAGATCGTCGAGTACCTCAAGCGCTACAATGGCGAGGGCATCCAGCACATCGCCGTGGGTGCGCGGGATATCTATGAAGCCACCGATGAGATCGCGGGTCGCGGGCTGAAGTTCATGCCAAAACCGCCCGAGACTTACTATTCGCTCAGCCACGAGCGGGTGCAAGGCCACGACGAACCGCTGGACCGGATGATGACGCACGGCATCCTCATCGACGGCGAAGGCGTGGTCGACGGCGGTGAGACGCGCATCCTGTTGCAGATCTTCTCAAAGACCGTGATCGGGCCGATCTTCTTTGAGTTCATCCAGCGCAAGGGTGACGACGGGTTTGGCGAGGGCAACTTCAAAGCGCTCTTTGAATCCATCGAAGCAGATCAGATCGCCCGCGGCGTTCTTGCGGCTGAATAACGACCGGTCCGACAGGGAGGGCCGCCGAAGGGTGCTGGTCAGGGCCGGCGCCCTTCTTCTTGTGCCAGACGGTTAGCCGCGCGGCATGACCAGCGTGTGCGTCTTGCCGCCTTTGACGTAAGAGACGTTGTCGTTGCCGATCGACATGACCTTGCCGCCGTCCAGCCGGTCGCCGGGGCCCACCTTGAGGATCCGCCCCGAGCCTGTTCTAAGAAGCGCGCGCCGCGCGTTCGTCGGTCCGGACACACTGATCAGGCTGAGTTTGCCCATGGGCAGGACGTTTTGTTCGGTCGCCGCGCGCGCCACCGAGGCCCGCACGACCTGTCCGGAACGGGCCGTGGCGGCCGGGCTGGCGGAAGAACCGGCGGCGGGGGCCTGGGCTGAGGCAGTCTGTGTCACGGGGCGTCGCTCTGGAATATCGGGCCGGGCTTTGGGCCGGGTGAGCGCGATGCCGCCCGACGGAAGGGCGATAACTGTTTCCGCAGCGGATGCAATAACCGGTGCGGGTCTGTCCTTGGGACGCGGCGGATTGTTGCCGTCGACGACGACCCGGAGCGTGAATGCCGGCCTGACGCGCGGTCTCAGAATGCCGTCGCCCGGGTTTTCCACCACCACAATTGAGGGAGGCTGAGCCGCGAATAAGCCGGGAACGGCGAAGTGGAGGCGCCTAGGGTCGAGGTCCGTCTCGGCCACCGCGGCGATGCGTCTGGGCGTGGGTGGTTCCGTCGCAGGCATAGGGACCAGCGGTGCGAGATAAAGACGCCTTGGATCGACGATCGGTGCCGCTTCGCTTTGCGCGACGGTCTGCGCTGCCGTGCCGGACGGCAGGGCGGGCAACGGCGCAGGCAAGAGCGGCTTTCCTGGCTCCCCGGGCAAGGCAGGCAGGGCGGCGACGCTCAGGATCTGTGCATGAGACGGGGAGGCAGGCGGCAGGTCCGCGCGTCCGACTGCGGCGGCCTCATGCACGGGGCCGCTTGGCGCATCGGTGCTGGCCGTGATCTTGCGAAAAAGCGGCGGCGGCACGGGCGTTGACGGCGCTGGCAGGGCTTCGCGCGATGCCCAGATCGGCAGAGCCCCCGGCATCGACATGCCGTGGGCGACGTCCGATTGCGCTGCCGGTCTTTCAAAGGTGGCATTGGCAGGCGGTTGCCGCAGCGCCACGTCGATATGCGGCGCCACTGGGTCGGGAAGGACTACGACGACGGGGTCCGGTGGACCAAAGAGAAAACGTGCAATTGTTTCCCGGACGTAGACAAACGAGAAGATAAAGATCGCCGCAAGCAGCAGGAGCACGCCCAGCAGGACCGGCACTGGCACACCTGCCACCCGCCTCTCTGGCGCGCTGGCTGCAAGGGTGATCACAGGTGGTTTTGGGGGTGGAGAAACGCTGGCATCGCGGTCGGACAGCGTGATGCGCGCGGCCACCTGAGCGGCGGCCGGGACGGCAGGTAAAATTCTGTCTTCGCGACCGGTGTCACGTACTTCGGGTGACTCGGCCTCGGGCTGGGAAATCTCCAACAGCTCGGGCTCTTCGGGTTCCGCCGCTGTTTCCGGCAGAGGACCGGCCGCGATTTCTTTGCCAAGTTCCGGATGAACCGTTTCTACTGAACCTTTAGCAGGCGCGGTGGTGTCGTCCTCCGTTTTTGTCGCCGCCGTGGCTTCTTCGGGTTCGGCCTCTGCTGCGTCTGTCTCGGCTTCGGCGCCCTCTTCGACCGCGCTGTCTGTTTCTGCGGTGGCTTCAGTTTGCGCCTCGGTGTCAGCGCCCTCGGAAACCTCTTCCGCAGCGCTTTCGTCTTCGTCGCGGGCGTCGGTGCCTGCCTCTGACGGGTCGTCTACGGTTTCTGCGACCGGCTCGGTGCTTTTAGGCTCGACCTCTTCGGAAACCAGGTCTCTCGCAAGGGTTTCGGGATCGGCGTCTTCAGACCCGTTCACCGCTTCCGTTGCAGTGTCTTCTGCGAACAGGTTCTCAACGTCTTCGTCGGAAGCGTTTGCTTCTTCGGGGGACGGCTCGGCGGCCTCGTCGCTTGCGTCCGCGTCCTCGGTAGCGGGCGCGTAGAGCGGCGTTTCTTCGCTTTGGGTCAGCCTCAGGTCATCCACCGGGACCGGCTCGCCGTCGCGTTCTACTTTTGCGCCGGGCCCGAGAACCTTTTCCACGCCGTCCGTTTCGCCGAAGAAGACCTCGCCCTCGAAGGGTTCCGTTTCAGGCGGTGCTGCAACGAAGCAGACGGCATTGAACCGGTAGTCCGCTGCAAAGGCCTCCGCTTCCTGCAATGTCTGCCGGGCCACCACGGCCACAATAACCTGGTTCGCGTCCAGCCGGTGCCAGTCAAATGCGATTTCGTCTGTCGCGTAGGGGGTTACGCCGTCAAGCTCAGAAAGGATACGGTCCCGCTCTTCTCCGCTTGCTGCCTTTTTCACGTTGAGCGTTCGGTAGAGGATCTGCGAGTTTGGCAGGATCAGCTTTGTCGTGACGCCCGAGGTTTCGAGGTTTGCCGCCGTCTTGTGAAGGACCTCGAGGGCTTCGCGCAGGTTCGGATTGTCCAGACTGACCATGCCGACCTGATGCCAGCCGCCATTCGCCCTTCGGCGGCGGCGGAACAGGCCAATGCCGTCGGGCGACAGGTCGAGTGCGAAGGTAGGCTTCATGGCGATTTTGCTATCACGCTGTCTGCTCGGCAGGGAGCTCTCATCCCCTTGTGACTAGCCTACAGCGGGAAGCCGCCGAGGCAAAACGGTTTTGGCTGGGAAGGCTCAAATATTCCACTGTCCATTACTGATACGTCTACGGCGAAGAGTTCCCCATTGCCTTTGACGAGCCCTGCTTTCCGCAGAATTTGGCGACACGCCCCTTTCCGCCGTTTACCATTCCGATTTCACCGGCAAGCGGAGGCGCGCACCTGCGGCGAGGTTCATTTTGCAATCCCTTGGTGAAAGCAATTCTATTTTAGGAGCTTACGCCACTTTCCTGCCTTAAAGCCTGCGAATTCCGGTCACAGCAACGCTGTAGCGTGTTCTGGAGCGAGCGGGACCCGAAGACTTCAGCCATAAGGATAATGGCGGTCGGACAGAGGGTACCACTGGTGCGAGTTCTGGGTCGCTGGTTAGGGGAACGAACAAGCGGCGGAGCGAGGAACTTGTCACTGTCACTGCACGAGGTGCAATCTGTCCGCCCGTTGCGCACACACAAGACTGAGGTAGGGCCACCCGCGTTGGGTGGCCCTTAACCATCAGCTGGTTGCCTTGGATAACGCCTGATCCAGATCCCCGATGATATCGTCGGCATCCTCGATCCCGATCGAAACACGGACAACATTCGGGCTGGCGCCTGCGGCCTCTTGCTGGGCCGGGGTCAGTTGCCGGTGGGTAGTCGAGGCTGAATGGATGATCAGCGAGCGCGCATCGCCAAGGTTGGCCACGTGGCTGAAGATCTCAAGACTGTCGACCAGCTTGATGCAGGCATCATAGCCACCCTTAACCGCAAAGGTGAAAAGCGCCCCGGCGCCGCGCGGACAGATGCTAGCAACGCGTCCGAAGTACGGCGAGCTTTCAAGACCGGCGTAAGTCACATAGTCCACCCGGT
>JBCDED010000064.1:0-23155 GCA_039179985.1 Pseudomonadota bacterium | reverse complement strand
GGAACGCATGGACGGGCTGTCCGCCGCCTTCGACGCCGAGGTTGCGAAGGCCGGTCTGACGATGTCAGAAATCCATGCTGCAGCCCAGATGTGCCGGGAGCTATTTCTTGAACCCGGAGGGTCTTACGGCTGGTTTTATTCGCGCATGGACGTGATCTGCCGGATGGGCTCGCTCCTGTTCGTCCATGCCGGGATTGACGACAGCATGTGCGCGCTTCTGTCCGAGAAAGGGCCTGAAGCGGTAAACAGACGCTACCGGGCCGAGGTGAAAGCCGACCCCTTCAGCTTCTATTCGGGGCCCGTGGCGAACCTTGTGCGCACCAAATACCGCAAGACCGACAAGGCACTGACCGAGGCGGGCGTCGGCCTGCTTTTGGCCTCGGGCATCAAAATGGTCGTGCAGGGACACGTGAACAATCACAGTGGTCAGCGGCTGCTGGCGAAGAACGGGCTTCTGCATCTCGAAGCGGACATCACTCTGGACCGTACCTCTCGCATGCTGGAAGGGCTTGCCGGGATCGGCGCGGGCGCCACGCTGATCCTGCCCTCGGGCGACGTGATCGGCCTGTCAAGCGACTACCCCAAGGCCAAGCATTTCAACCCCGCCCTCATGCTCGGGCGGCTCACAACCGCCAAGGACTGACCATGGCAGGATCCGAAAGCAAGTTCCGCCACGACACGCTGGAAAACCGCAAGACGATCCGCGCCTACCTCGACGCGCTCGCCAAGGGCATTGGCAAGGGCGAAGTGAGTTTCAGCAACGATGACGGGAAACTGGTACTGCATCCGGAGGACCTTCTGACGCTGGTGATCAAGGCCGAACGCGCCGACGGCGCGTGCAAAATGGACCTGCGCATCAGCTGGACCGAGACCCCAAAAGAACCAAAGAAAAAGGGCAATCTGAAGGTTGGATAGGCGCCCTTTGCCGCCGCCGCATTTTGTCGAGACGCGCGCTAGAGATCGCGACCCGCGCGGGTCTCTTGCCATCTCAGTCGGAGATTCGCGCCGATCTGCGCCAGTGGCTCAGGGGGAAGCCGCGTCGGCGGCGGCTCGGCCAGCGTCCGTGCCAGCGCGGGCGAGCTGCGCCCCGTGGCCAGGTCGGCGGCCAGCATCCCGGCCAGCGTGCCCTTTGTCGTCCCAAGGCCGTTCTGACAGCAGGCAGAAAAGAGGCCGTCGTCAAGGGCACCGATCAACTGGACGCCGTTGAGGCTCAGACACAGCCGCCCGCCCCAGCGATACTGCATCCCGATGCCCGCAAGCTTTGGAAACCGGGCCGCAAAGGCGCGGTCATGGTTGCGCCCGACGCTGGTGATGCGGCGGTCGTCCACTTCAAGGCTCGGATCGTAGGTGAAGCGGTTGCGAACGACAATGCGGTCACCTCCAGCCCCGGAAAGGCGCCTGACCGTCGTGCCCATGGGATCAGACGGTGTCGCCCCCCAGACGGGTGCACCGCCGAAGTCGCGTGCCTCGTCCGTGGTCAACTGGCGCGTCATCGAGGCGTAGGTGAAGACATGCATCAGCCGGCCCTTGGCAAAACCGAAACTGTTGAGGTGTCCATTGACCGCAAGGATCACGCGCGGCGCGGTCACGGTACCACCCGGCGTCGTGGCCACCCAGTCCCCCGATCTTTCCAGCCGGATTACCGGGCTGTTTTCAAAAATCGCGACCCGGTTCGATCGCAGACCCTCGGCGACGCCCCGAACATACATGGCGGGCTGGATCATAGCGGTGCCGGGCGTAAATAGCCCGGACAGGTAGTAACCCGTTCCCGTCAGTTCGCGCATCTCTGTGGCGGACAGGATCCGGTACTCTTCCTTCATTTCGGCCAGATGGGCGGCGTAGCTCTGGTTATGCGTGACGCCTTTGTCAGTCGCCGCGGCGTTGATTTTTCCTGACCGGGTGAATGCCTCGCCCGGCAAACCGAACTCGAGGGCCATCGTTTCCGCGAAGCGAATGGCCATTCTATTGTCGGCGGTCTGGGCGGTATCGCGGTCCAGACTGCCGCCGTAGCTTTCCGATGACAAATCGTGCGGCAAGTCGATCATGAAGCCTGAGTTGCGCCCTGCCGGGCCCTCCCCGACCCTGGTGGCGTCCAGAACGGTGATCCTGTCACCGGGTTCATGCAAGGACAGCCGCCGCGCGGCAGAGAGCCCCGCGTACCCTGCACCGATGACCAGCCAGTCGGCGGTTTGCGCCCCGGCCAGTTCCTGCGGCGGCGGAGGGTCAGGCAACAGCCTGTTCCAGGCGGCAGGCCCGGGGTCGTTGGGCAGTCGTTTAACGTCTATACCTGCCATCGCGCGTCCCGGATCAAAAGGTCTGGTTCAGGGCTTCGGCGGCGGGGATTTCGCGCTCGCGCCTGGCTATATAGTCGCAAAGCGCCTCATCGGTCGCCGGATCAAGCTTCGGCTCTTCATAGTCCGCCAGCAAAGCGCGCGCGTATCTCAGGGCACGTTCGGTGATCTCGGCCGCGCCCTCGGCGTCCCATTGCTCGATGGAGTTGTTGTCGAAAAGCTCTGGCATGTAGAAAGCGCGCTGGAAGTTCTCCAGCGTGTGCGCATGGCCCAGATAGTGCCCGCCGGGTCCGACATCGGAGACGGCCGCAATGGCCTGATCAAAGTCGTCCCACCTAATCCCTTCGGCCATGCGGTAGGCCATGGCGCATTGTTCGGCATCGACCACGAATTTCGCCATGGAGCAATGCATACCCGCCTCGTTCCATCCCGCTGAATGCCAGATGTAGTTGGCACCCGAAAAGATCACCGCCTGCAGGGTCGTGGCGCTTTCGTACCCGGCCTGGGCATCAAAGGTCTTGGCCCCGCCGAGCGTGTTCGACGTGCGCCAAGGTACCTGGTAGTGCCGCGCCATCTGCCCGATCATGAAGTTCATCAGGCTGATCTCGGGCGTCCCGGCCATGGGCGCGCCGGACTTCATCGACACGGTGGACAGGTAGTGCCCGTAAATGGCCGGACAGCCCTTCCTGACAACTTGTGTATAGGCGAGCGCAGACAGCGCCTCGGCGTTCAGCTGTGCGACCGTGGGCGCGACCGAGGCGGGCGTGTTGGCACCGCCAAGGACGAAGGGCGAGCAAAGAACCGGCTGGTTTTTCCGGCAGAAGGCCCGCATGGCGCCGAGCATCGTTTCGTCCCAGACCAGCGGGGAGTTGCCGTTGCAGTTGCCGGTGACGACGGGATGGGTTTCCATGAAGTCCTCGCCGAAAAGTACGGCGCACATCTCCATGACGTCTTCGGCGTTCCTAGGGCTGGTGGTCATGCCCATGAACGTCTTGTCGGAGTATTTCATGGACGAATAGGTAATCCGCAGATGCCGCTGGCTGATCGGGTGATCGTAGGGTTCCACAATGTGGTGCGCCGAACTGTGCAGTGCGGGCAGCATATGCGACAGCCTGTGGAAGTTCGCGAGGTCATCCAGGGTGGGATTTCGGCGCACGTCATCGAGATCGCGCAGGTAAGGCGCGCCAGTCATCGGAACGAAGATCGCGTGATCGTTCCCGAACGGCAGATTATTGCGCGGGTTGCGCGCGTGGTAAGTGAAGCTTTCGGGGATCGTGGAGATCAGCTCGCGGACCAGAAAGCGGTCGAGATAGACCGTTTCGCCGACCACCTTCGCCCCCGCGCGGCGCCAGTCCTCCAGCGCAACCGGGTCGCGGAACACCACGCCCACGGTCTCTAGGATATCCATGGAGGCCCCATCGATGCGCTCGATCTGTTCGGCATCCATCGGTTCGGTCAGCGGCAGGCGGCGCCGCAGCGCGGGAAGCATTATCACGTCGCGGGCTTCGCGCACGGCTTTTCGCGCGCCGCGCCCCCGGCGCGCGGGCTTTTCCAGTGTGGTCATCCGACGTTGTCTCCGTCGCTTGGATCGGTCAGGTCGATCCAGATGGTCTTGACTTCGCAGTACTGGTCGTGGGCGTGGGCGCCATTGTCGCGGCCACCAAAACCCGATTGCCTGTAGCCGCCGAAGGGGGTGGCGATATCGCCCTCGCCGTAGCAGTTGACCGTAACCGTCCCCGCCCTGATGTCGCGCGCCGCCCGGATCGCGGTGCGCGCGTTCGCGGTGAAGACGCTGGCCGTCAGCCCGTAGGCGGTGTCATTGGCCAGCTCGATAGCCTCTTCGGCCGAGGCCACCTCCAGCACGCTCAGTATGGGGCCGAACACCTCTTCTTTGGCCAGCGGATCGGTTGGGGAGACATCGTAGACCTTCGGCGTCACGAAGGGCCCGTCGGGCTTATCCGGTGCCTTGAGAAACCCAGCGACCTTGTCCTTATGGTCGGCGTCGATCAGCGCACCGAGGTGGTTGGCGGGGTCGAGCGGATCGCCGGTCTTCCAGTCACGCAGCCGCGCAGCGATACGCTCCATCAGCGGCGCCTTGACCGAGGCGTGGACGATCAGACGGGAGGCGGCTGAGCAGTTCTCCCCCATGTTCCAGAAGGCCGCATTGACCACGTGTTCGGCCACATGGTCGAGGTTTTCGGCATCCTCAAGAACAATCGCCGGGTTCTTGCCGCCGCATTCCAGGACGACCTTTTTGAGGTTGCTGTCGGCGGCGTAGTGCAGGAACCGGCGGCCTGTGTCGGTGGATCCTGTGAAGGTGACCATGTCCACTTCCATGTGGCGCCCCAGCGGTTCGCCGACCCCGGGCCCGTCGCCGGGCAGCACCTGCAGGACGCCGCGCGGCACGCCCGCCATATGGGCAAGTTCCGCGATCCGCAGGGCGGTGAGCGATGTCTGATCCGCCGGTTTCACGATCACCGAACACCCCGCCGCCAGTGCGGGCCCGATCTTCCAGGCGAGCATGAGCATGGGAAAGTTCCACGGCAGCACCGCCGCGACCACACCGATGGGTTCGCGCACGATCAGCGACAGCGCATCGTCGCCCGAAGGACCCGTCTGGTCGTAAAGCTTGTCGACCGCCTCGGCATGCCACTTAATCGTATGGATGGTTTCGGGCACGTCGATCGTTTCGCAATCGCGGATAGGCTTGCCCGACTCCAGGCTCTCCATGACCGCCAGTTCGTGGTGGCGGCGGGTGATGTACTTGCAGAGCTTGATCAGAACATCCTTGCGGTCCGAGGGATGCAGCCTGGACCAGTGGCCCTGATCGAAGGCCTCCCGCGCCTTGACGACCGCAAGATCGACATCGTCGGCGCCGGCCGATGCGATCGTTGTCAGCACCTCGCCCGTTGCGGGGTTCAGGGTGGGCATGGTAGGTCCGGACCCGGCGCGGAACTTTCCGTCGATGAAGGGTGCGGCGGGCAGATCAATGTCCTTGGCAATCGCCGCGTATTCGGCCCGGGTCAGCAACTCGGTCATGGGGCCTCTCCTTCAATCTCGGAAATGGTGGTGTTCATGGTGCGGATCACCACTTCCAGCTCGCGCCGATCATCCTTGTTCAGCGGTTGCAGCGGGCGCCGGGGCGGGCCGGCCTGAATGCCCCGCATCGTCAGGCCATGCTTGATGCATTGTATGAACTTTCCGCCCTGTTCGAGCACCCTCATCAGCGGCAGCATGGCCGACATGATGGCGCGCCCCTTGGTAAAGTCGCCCTCGATGGCGCAGGCGCGGTAGAGCGCGATATGGGCCTCGGGCGCGAAGTTCGACCCGGCACAGACCCAGCTGCGCGCGCCCCAGGCAAAGAACTCCAGCGCCTGATCGTCCATGCCGCAGGACAGGGCAATATGCGGATAGTCGCGCGCCAGCATGTGCAGGCGATTGGGATCGCCGGAGCTTTCCTTTATGGCGCAGAAGTTCCGCGACCGTCCCAGCCTGTCCAGGCACTCTTCGTCCATATTGACGCTCATGCGGCCGGGATAATTGTACAGCATCACCGGCAGGTCCGCCGCCCGGTCAACGGCCAGCGCGTGCAGCGCGATCTCGCGGCCTGTCGGGTAGGCATAGGGCGGCGTTGCGACCAAAAGGGAGTCCGCCCCGACGGATTTCGCGGCGTCCGCGTAGAGCACACTGTCCTCTGTCCGCATCGCGCCGGTGCCGACGATAAGCGGTACGCGACCGCCGATTAGGTCCTTGACGCGGCCCATGAGGTCGATCCGCTCTTCCGGTGTCTGCGCATAATACTCGCCGGTGGTGCCCGCGACGATGATGCCATGGACGCCGGACGCGATTAGGTGTTCGACCGTCGCCGCCAGTGCCGCTTCGTTCAGGCTGAAATCATCGTGGTAGGGCGTGACGACGGGCGTGTAGATGCCTTCAAACTGCATTGCGCCGATCCTTCAGAGAGACGACATCGACCGGCAGAGGGTCGGGGCGGACAAAGCGTTCCATCTGGTCGCGCGACAGATCCCAGTGCTGCAAGGTCAGGTCGATTGCCAGCGCCGCTTCGCGCGCCTCAATGGCCGAGATCATGGCGTCATGCTGTTCGGCGGCCTTCGCAATCAGCGCCGTTTCGGCGGGGGCCGCCGCGCTGTAGAAGGTCTGCCCAAGCCGGGTATGATCGATCAGAAGCCGGTCAAGGCAGGCCGTCAGATAGGGGTTGTGCGCCATCTCGCCGATCTTGTCGTGGAACGCATGGTTGCTCAGCGCCGCCTCGGTCGGGTTTCCGCCCGAGATTGCATCCAGAAAGCCGCGCTGAATGTGCTTGAGGTCGCCGAGTTTCTCGCCCGTTCGATTCTCGGCTGCGAGCCGGGCAATGTTGGCGTAGATCATGGGCGCGGTCTGGAAAAACGTTCGCATGGCCCCGACGCCCATCGACGCGACCTTGGCGCCGCGATTGGCCTCGATCCGGACAAAGCCCTCGCCTGACAAGCGTTGCAGCACCTCGCGCAGGGGCGTCCGCGAAATGCCATACTGCGCCGACAGCCGCGCCTCGTCGAGATCTGCCCCCGGCGCCAAAGCGGTCGTCAGGATGTTCTGCTTGAGGTCGCGGTAGCAGTCTTCTTTCGAGCCTTTGGACATGGCACCTCCAAGCGCCCTTTGTACACAATTTGTGTGCAACCACAAGACATATCGCAGTCCCGGCTAACCTGCGGCTCCCACGTCCACAGCGGTGGCGGTTTTGTGATAGATCGCGCCTTGTCACGCGCGCCTCCGGGCGCACAATCAACGCCACCTCATCAGGTTGTGAGCCCCATGGTTTTGACGCAGACCCTTTCCCGCCGGCGCGTTCTGTCCGGTCTTCTTGCCAGCACGGCCCTCGCGCCCACGCTTTTGAAAGCGCAAGGTGAAGGTCCGGCCGCGACGCCGTTTTCCTTCGAGGGCCTCAAGCGCGAGATGAAAGCGCGCGCGGCCCTGCCCGATGCGCCGCCAGAGCCGCTCGATACCTTTCTTGAGGCGCTGACCTACGATGACTATCGCAACATCTTTTTCCTGCCCGAGGCCGCGCGCTGGTCTGATACGGGAAGCAACTTTCGGCTAGAGGCCTTCCATCCCGGTTGGCTTTTCAATGAACCCGTCCGGATTTACGAGATCGTAGGGGGCGAGAGCCGCCCTAAGACCTTCCGCACAGAAGATTTCGAATACCGCAACGACGTCGGCGACAAGCTGCCTGAGAATGCAGCCCTTTCGGGCGTCGCGGGTGTCAAGATCAACACGCCGTTTAACTCCGCCGGAAAATACGACGAGCTAATTACCTTTCTGGGCGCCAGCTACTTCCGCGCACTCGGCTCCGGCAACAGCTACGGCCTGTCGGCGCGCGGTCTGGCGGTGAACACGTGGCAGAGCGGCCCTGAAGAGTTTCCGCGTTTTTCGGCCTTCTGGATCAGACGCCCGGGTCCCACGGACAGCGCGATTGAAGTCTTTGCCGCGCTCGACAGTGCTTCGCTGACAGGCGCGTACCGCTTCGTCATCACGCCCGGTGCGGACACCACTATCGACGTGGAGGCCGAGCTTTACTTCCGCGAAACCGAAACGCATCTGGGCCTCGCGCCGCTAACCTCGATGTTCTATTTCGCCGAGCACTCTGAACGGCGCTTCGACGATTTCCGCCCGCAGGTGCACGACAGCGATCTTCTGCGCATGGTCCTTGCGTCGGGCGATGTGCTGGTGCGACCGCTTAACAATCCGCCGCGCGTGTCGAACTCGTACTTCGCGGATGCCGACATCGTGGAGTTCGGCCTTGTCCAGCGCGACCGAAGCTACGAGGCCTATCAGGACGCGGGCGCCCAGTACCACAACCGCCCCTCGGTAATGATCGACCGGTTGGGCGATTGGGGCCCCGGCAAGATCCGGCTCATCGAGATCCCTGCGAACCTGGAGATTGACGACAACATCGTGCTTCTCTGGGCACCGGATGATGCACCACAGGCGGGCGAGACGCGCAACTACCGCTACCGCATGCACTGGGGCGCCCTGCCCCCAGATGGCAGCGCGCCCTTGGCCTATGTCTACAGCACACGCACCGGGGTTGGTGGCCCGTCGGGCGTGCCGGTGGAAAACCCAAATCTGCGGAAGTTCGTCATCGATTTTGAAGGAGGCGTTCTCGGCGACCTCGCCCCCGAAGCTGACGTTTTCCCCGTGGTCACAACCTCCGCCGGTGAAATCTCAAACGCGATCCTGCACAAGATCGACGATGCTGACCAACGGTGGCGGCTCTTCTTTGATGTCGACGGTCAGGACGCCGACCTGATCGAGTTGATGGCCCATGTGGCCGATGGCGAACAGAAATTGTCCGAAGTCTGGCTTTTCCAGTGGATGCGCGCGTGACAGGACGGGGGCCGTGAACTGGGATCCGCGCCCCCGTAAGGCATGAAAAGGCAGGTCTTCCTTATGCGATGCCCGGGCGCGAAAAGGCCGAAGGCTGTTGACCGGACATACCGCGCTGCCTGGACTGTGATGCAGTGGCGGACAGTTACGGGACCACGCAGACGGTCAATAAACCGTTGCAATCTCATTTCGACAGTCTACGCTTGGTGACCGCCGACCGATTTCGCGGGCTGCTCCATGAAGAAAACTGCATTTCCTGCCAGTCTTTTGACCACATTGGTCCTTTTTCTGTCCGCCTGCTCGGGCACCGGTCCGGCGGGGTTCGCCGCCGGGAAGGCGATTGATCCTGACTACGGCGAGGTTCGGGAGGGGCATCTGACCATCGCGCCCATCGATCCCCAGTACATTCAAGAGCCAAACCGCCGGACGCCCGTCGCCTACGCAGGGAGCGAGCCGGCTGGAACTATCGTCGTCGATCCCTACGCCAAGTTTCTCTACTTCATCGACGCACCCGGCAGCGCGATCCGTTATCCCGTCGCCGTTGGCCGGGCGGGACGCGGCTTTAGTGGCCAGGCCACCATCGGTCGCAAGGCAGAGTGGCCGGGATGGACGCCGACACCCAACATGATCCGCGAAGATCCCGAGATTTACGGGCCTTTTGCCAAAGGCATTCCGGGCGGCAAGGCCAGCCCGTTGGGCGCCAGGGCGCTTTATCTTTACCGGGGCGGGCGCGATACCTATTACCGCATCCACGGCACCAACGATCCCTCAACGATCGGCAATCAGGGCAGCGCGGGGTGCATCCGTCTGTTCAATCAGGATGTGATAGACCTGTACCCGCGAGTCACGCTTGGCTCGCAGGTCATCGTGCGTACCTATGAGCAATCGGTCGCGATGGAGGGCTTCGAGGTGGCCAACCGGGGCGGTAATATGGTTCCAAAGCAAATGGACCCCGAGCAGGTCTATGCCTTCGTCGCCCAGGAGGCCAAGCGCAAAGCCGCGTACGAGGCAAGTCAGTAGCCACCCACCCTTCTCGATCGCGAGATCTTTGGGACGCGACCGACGCTACCAAGGACCTTCCTCTTTGCGGGCCACAAGCCCGATTGTGCCGGGCACCAGACGCCGCCCCATGCGAGTGGGTGGAAGATCCCGCGCGCATCCCTTGATTTCCGGCGCGTGGTGGTCGATCTGGTCGGCGAATGCCGGCGTATGGTCGATATGCTCGGCCTTTATAGCCAAACCGGCGTCGATGGTTTCGCGCGCTCGGCCGCGCATTGCGCCAAGAAGGAGGCAGCATGAGCGACACGCATACCGCCAACAAGTCCCTGATCGCGCCCTTGCGCGCCGCGATGTACGATTTCTCGGAGGAAGGCGTCCGCGGGGCGCTGGACGCCGCCATGGCGGGCGACGCGCTCTGCCGGTTCGCCCACCCTTTGCGAGAAATGACGGGGCCAGCCGCGCTCTATGACAGTGCCTATGCACCGCTCTTTGACGCCATCCCTGATCTTGAACGCCGGGACTACATCGTCATGGCCGGGCGAACCGAGCATGGCGACGACTGGGTCGGCTGCGGTGGCTGGTACACGGGTGTCTTTGTCGGGCCTTGGCTCGATATACCGCCGACTGGTCACCAGGTGCATATGCGCTTCCACGAATTTTTTCGCATCTTGGAGGGCAAGATCGTCGAAATCCAGGCGCTCTGGGACATCCCGGAAGTGATGATGCAGGCGGGAGCCTGGCCCATGGCACCGAGCCTCGGCCGCGAATGGCATGTTCCCGGTCCGGCAACTCACGATGGTCTGGTCCCGGGACCTTGGAACGAGGCGGACGCGAAGCAGAGCTGTCAGCACATCGTCGACATGCTGGCCCATCTCAAGAAGCATCCGACACTTGGCGGCCCCGAGGTCATGGAGATGGAGCGTTTCTGGCACCCGCGCATGAACTGGTACGGCCCCTCGGGCATCGGCACCGGGCGCGGCATTGAGGGATTCCGGAACTGGCACCAGATCCCGTTCCTGGCGGGCATGCCAGACCGGGGCCAGTACGTCGACGAGATCACCTATCACTTCTTCGGCGACGGCCCCTATGCCGCTGTCACCGGCTGGCCGAACATGATCCAGACCGTCACCCACGACGGCTGGCTTGGCATTGCGCCCACAGGCCAGAAGATCACCATGTGTTCGCTCGACTTCTGGCGCATTGAAAACGGGCTGATCCGCGAAAACTGGGTCATGGTCGATCTGCTCGACGCGTACCGGCAGCTTGGCGTGGACGTCTTCAAACGGTTGCGGGAATTCAACAAGGCACGCAACCTGGGCCGCGTTCCGATCGAGGTCGCGGACGTTCGCAGCCCGTCCGCCCAGTGAAATCAGGGCGTGGGTGTCGGCGGGACGATTAGCCTCGGTATGTTCTCGATCGCCAGAGCGTCAACCTGACGAATGACCGCCCGTTGGTCCCGGCTTTCGGTCACGAGGGACGTGTCACGGCGGCGCTTGAAGATGATGGTGTTCGGAGCCGCGCGGCGCCGCCACCCTGCGGCAAGGGTCTCCACCGCGAACTGCTGATCCTGATAGGATAGACCGTTTGGGATGTCGCGGGACACATAGGGAAAATCGAGGTGTGCCTGGCGTGGGACCATGCAGAGGCTGTCGTAGTAATTCGTGAAGTAGAACAAGGCCGGAGAGAAGACCGGGCTGTCTTGAGGCGTGACGGCCACAAGTGCATCCTCGCCGTCGAAGATCCAATTGATCTCGGGGTGCGCAATTACGCGCTCGCCCGCATCCGCCGCATTGTCCAGCACCCTTGCCGCCTCGGCGAGCCAGTTTTCACTGAAGAGATCATCGGCATCAAGAAACGCGATGTATTTACCGCGTGACATCCGAACGGCGCGATTGCGGGCGCGGCCCAGATCCCGTTCGCTCAACTCGAGAACTCGCCAGTCCGCATAGACAGGGTTACTCATCGAGGCGCGGGCCACATCGGTCGCGTCGTCGAGAGCGATAAGCTTTTCTACTACGAACCCCGCGGTTTCCGCGGCCTTTACGGAGGCATTCGCGGCCAGCATGCTCATACCCGTGACGACAGTTTCATTGTGGACTGTCACGATGAGCGAGATATCCACAGCGCCATCGCACGCAAGAGGCTCTGAGTCAGTTCCGCCAATGGATGGCAAAAGCGCGGGCAGCGTCCTTTTCGTTTCGCCTACAGACCCCAGAACCGTTATGCGCGCGGCATCGGCGGCGCAAAGCACATAGCGTTCAACAAGTCTTTCCTTGGCACCCTTATCGGCGACGTGAATACCTCCCAATAATTCGGCGAACCTGTAAAAATACCTGCTCGTGAATTCGTTCTCATCCTGCGCTGAAAAATATGCGCTGACTGTCGCGGAGGCCAACAGCGCCTTGCCATAGGCCGACATGACATTCCACATCATCGCGCTATCGGCGATAACGACGTGCTTTGGATGGAGCGAGCGTATCAATTCGAAGAGGACGCGCTCTACGTCAATTTCACTCAATTCTGTCGCTTGGGGTGACGCCGCAAATATATTGAACGTTTCTTGCCGCAAGGCGATTGGATCATCGCGCGACGTGTCCATCACTAGGACCTTCTCGCCCCCTGTCCCAAATTGCCCAAGGATCGAAACCAGACCGGCACCATCGCAATCGTTGCTGGTGACGACAACGATATCTGCGCCGCTAAACTCCAGGCCGCTCTGCAGCTCAAGCATCGAGTTTATCATTTTGGTATAGGGCTCAATTGAGAAGGGAAGAAGCAAAACGGGTGTTTCCGAACCGTACTCCGGTACCAGAGGTTCGAGACGGCGGACTCTTGATACCATCTCATGCAGATTTCCGCGTCTAAGTCTGTGATCCAGTTCGGCTTTGAACGCCTCCATCCACTCTCTTATTTCTCCGGCCTGACGATTATGGAACCGTGCAAAAGTTTCGAATACCGGCTTGTCACTATTTTTTCTCTTCTTTCGACCACGGCGAACGACCGCATAGACAGCAATCAGGGGAAGAAAGGGAAAAGCGGCCAGAAGGAGCCAGTTTCGCTGGCGTTTCAGTTCCCTGATTTCATCCATCGCTTCGTCCTTTGACTGGCATGTTTTCGCGCGACCGCGGCTTGGCGCCGTGGCTTGGAAGAGGCTTGCACGGTTCAACCGCAGTGCGCACTCACCGTGCTACTGGCGCACTTTTTGCCATTTCGCCGCCTCACATGCGGCTGTTTCTGCCAAATAGAGCTTCACCATTCTAAAGTCGCGCCACCAACCAACGCCTGACACCTTTCGATTTCCTCAGCAAACCATTCACGCAGATTGTTCGTGTCCAAATCGGACAGGAGTTTGGGAATGCGGTCTTGTTTTCGGTTGCCTTTCAGGTCTTCGGAAATTTCAGACGCATCGGCAGAAAGGTCGAGAAATGAGAAGATCTTTTGGAGCTCAGGAATCGGATCCGATGCGACAGCCTCAAGCGTTATGGTGAGAACGGCGTCACGGCCGACGATACCCATCCACTTCTCAATCGTTCTGCTTAGATCTCGGTTAGAATCCCCCATGGGATTCAAGATCCTTCTCTTTGCATCTTCGACTGGAAGTACTCCTTTGTGTACACGTTTGTTCAATTTCGAGACCAATCGCAACACGGGGTTTCTTATGATCAGTAAATACTTCGCGAAGGGATAGCGATTATGAAATGCGGAGATCGTTTTCTCCGGAAGACGGAAATATCCGGGCGTTATATCACCAGTTTTCTTGGGAAAATAGCATCTGAAGAGTGAATCGTAAAATTCGAAATGGTGTTCTTGTGGTATGAACAACGACTCGCGGATACGCCCCTCTTTGCTGTGTTTGAGATATTCCTGCTCAGCGGAACGCAATTCTGGAACGACTTCGCCGTGGAGGTACCGATCCAGAAAGGCACGATCTCTCGGATCGATCTGCGCTGCATCCCGATCCTGCTGGTTAGCTTCTCGAGTGCGATTCTTGACCGTATGCTCCCGAATTCCGCGGTCCAGAAAATGCAGCTCCTTTATATATGGCATATGCACATCCTTGTGCGCCTGCAAATTGTCATAAAGCCAGCGTGTGCCCGATGACGGCATACCGATCGAAATAAAATCCGGACCGAATCTGGTGTTTGCCACTGTCCTAGTTCCTTTTGGTGCGCACCCTGCAACGATGCGTCACGCTGCCGTCGCCATGATCACCCTAAGCCGTGCGCAGGCCATAGCCCTGGCCTTGGAACCATTCCCAGGTGCTCTGAATGCCGTCGGGCAATTTCACCTGTGGTGCGAAGTCCAGAAGCGCGCCCGCTTTGTCGATGAGACCATATGTGTGGCGGATCTCGCCGGGCCGCCAGTCCTTATAGCGGACGTTGAAGGAATACCCGTCTTTACCGGCGACGTCGCGCAGGATGGCAATGAGGTCATTGAGAGGCGTAGGCACTCCAGTCCCAAGCTGGATCACACCTGCGGCGCCGCGGTCGAGGCAGGATACGATGCCCTGGCAGAGGTCGTCCACGTAGATGTAATCCCGTGCCTGGCTGCCATCGCCATACACAACCAGATCTTCTTGCTTGAGGATCTGCTTGATAAAATGGGCCACAACGCTGCCCTTGTGGAAAGATCGGGGCCCGTAGACATTCGTGAAACGCAAGGACGACGCCTTCATCCCGTAGCTACCGGCATAGGCGGAAAGATACCCCTCGCAGGCCAGTTTCGAAGCGCCGTAAGGGGAAATGGGCTCGGGCACCATCCCTTCGTGCACGGGCGGCTCGACCTCGCCAAGGATCGCGCCTCCGGTTGAGGCACTAACCAAACGTTCGGTGCCAGCGGCACGCATCGCCTCGATCAGGTTGAACGTGCCGATGACGTTGTTCTCAAAATTGAATCTTGGAGCTTCAATCGATGGGATAACACGCGTATCGGCCGCCAGGTGAACTACTGCATCCACGCCGGCTATTGCCTTCTCCACTGTAGGCACGTCGCGGATATCGCCTTCTATCAGGTCCACCTCAAGACCCTCCAGCGCTTCCGGGCTTCCAAGTACCATGTTGTCCAGCACGCGCACCTTGTGTCCCCGGGACAAAAGGTAGTGGCTCAGGTTGACACCAACAAAGCCGCACCCTCCGGTAAGTAATATCAGCATCTTGCCTTCCAATTCCTTATGGCGCCCAAGTACGACGCCCGCAGGCAAAGATAAAGGGGCAACACTTGTTCGCAGGCGGCGCGGACCGGGGTCGGTTCCTTCCCGTGGTTCAGTGCCGGCGCCTCCGGTCTCGGGTTACCGCCGGGAACATCCGCACAAACCACCCGTTGAGCGGACAGGTTAGGTTGACACGCCCGCAAAGGTCCAATACCTCCACCGCCCAAAGAGCAATGAGGGCAGACATTTCATGAAAGTTATTGTGCTAGGCGGCGACGGTTTTTGCGGGTGGCCGACGGCCCTCCACCTGTCCAACAAAGGGCATGATGTCATCATCGTCGACAACCTGTCGCGACGCAAGATTGACATCGAGCTAGGGGTGTCCTCCCTCACACCGATCAGACCGCTCGGCGAGCGTATTGAGGCGTGGAAAGAGGTGACCGGAAAAGAGATACGGGTCGAGACCTTCACCGTCGGCGAGAACTATCACCGCATGATGACGATGATCCGCGAAGAAGAGCCGGACGCGATCATCCACTTCGCCGAACAGCGCGCGGCACCCTATTCCATGAAATCGCCCGCGCATAAACGCTATACCGTGAACAACAACCTCAATGCCACCAATGACGTTCTGGCGGCGATGGTTGAGAGCGGCGTCGACACCCATCTTATCCACCTCGGCACAATGGGTGTTTACGGCTACGGCACTGCGGGCATGCAGATCCCTGAGGGCTATCTTGAGGTGCAGGTAGATACCGCAGAGGGCCCGCACAAACAGGAGATCCTGTATCCGGCCAATCCCGGTTCGATCTACCACATGACCAAGACCCAGGATCAGCTGTTCTTCCAGTTCTACAACAAGAACGATAAGGTCCGGATCACCGACCTTCATCAGGGCATTGTCTGGGGCACTCAGACCGAAGAGACCAAGATGGACGAGCGGTTGATTAACCGCTTTGACTACGATGGCGACTACGGCACTGTTCTGAACAGGTTCCTGATGCAGGCGGCGGTCAATTATCCGCTGACCGTGCATGGCACCGGTGGGCAGACGCGCGCCTTCATTCACATCCAGGACACCTGCCGCTGCATCGAGCTGGCCCTTACGAACCCGCCACAGAAGGGCGAGCGGGTGAACATCCTGAACCAAATGACGGAAACGCACCGGGTGCGTGATTTGGCCAAGATGATCGCCGATCAGACGGGCGCCGAAATCGCCATGATCGACAATCCCCGCAACGAAGCCGACGAAAACGACTTGCATGTCGCCAATGCGCGATTCCTAGGCCTGGGTCTCGAGCCGATTACGCTGGAGGCCGCTCTTCTGGACGAAGTCACTGAGATCGCGCGAAAATACGCCGATAACTGTGATCGCACGAAGATCCCCTGCGTCTCCAAGTGGAACTGACCGGCCGGGCCTGCGGCACACGGGCGCAGCCTAAGACTAGGTTTTTTCAATGTAGCGGCGCTTGCTCAGTCTAGGGCTGCTCGATACGCCTGCTATACACCTTTTGCAAACGACGCACTGCCGCAACATAGGGCAGGCTCAGCGGTCTTTTTTTCCACGTCTCCGACCACTTCTCCCCGTTTTGAACAATGTCCATGACATCACCGAGGCTGTCTATTCCATCCGGCAACGCGTTCAGGACGAGTTCGTCTTGTGCGAAGTACGGATCTTTGATCCCGGCCAACTGATTAAGCCGGCGTACGGCAAGCCATTCCTCGAATGCCCAGGGGCGTTTGATCAAGACATCTGTCCAGCTTTTGTGGAGCCGGGCCGCGTCCTCAAGCACCTGCATATTGCGGATCTTCGATGGCAGCGCCCACAGCATAAGCTGGCTCTCAAGGCTGGCGCCAGGTGGCGTTGAACGGGCCTGAGAGATGTCTCTGTTCAGAAGCAGTCGCCGCATGGCATAGCTGGAAGACTGGATAAGATCGCGCGCGACCAGGTACCTGGCACTGGTTTGGTTTAGTGAGAGACTGTCGTGTGCGCGATCCTCCAACACGATGCGTTCGGGAATGATCTCGACCTTTGCTCCGTCAAGAAGCGCTCCGAAGACGAAGTTATGCTCAACGCCATCGACGCCGAAGATATCTGTGAACCCGCCCCGTTGGTCGAACAGGTCCGCGCGGATGGCAATCATGGAGCTGCCCATATTGGACCGATCATAAAAGCCTGCGGCCAGGTCGCCACCGATAGGAACATGGTGGAGGATCGTACCCGTCGCCTCAGGTTTGTCGAAGAAGCAGGTGAAGACAGACGCGTCAGAATTTTCGAAGGCGCGGCTAAGAATGCCGCAAGCCTGTTTGTACAGTGTGTGGATATCACTTCTTGCAAAGACCAGCGCCGTCCCGGTCGCGTGGCCGCGCGCAAGATTGTAGGCTTCACCAAGCGAGCGCTCGTTCGCGGCGACGACATTCAACGACACGCCCTCCGGCGCTGTCAGGGTATCCCTGAGAAACGCAAATTCATGCGTCGCCTCGCCGTGTTCGTGGGACGCTACAACGATCTGGGTTGGCCTTTCAGAAGGCTCGGCCACAAGCGCATCGATAGCACTCTGCGCGCCCCTAGCAGGGCCGCGGTGCAGCAGACACACGCTCAGCGATGTCGGCGACAGCCGCGCCGCCGGCCCACGGTCACTTGAATAGTTCACCTCTTCGATGATCTCTGCGGCCCCGACCTTTTCAAACCTGGCGGCCAGAAACTCGTGGAACGAATTCCAGACTTTCAGGTTTTCACTGTTGTCAAAACTGCAGCGTCCAACCCGGGCACCGTCGCGAAGTGCGCGGGCGATCCCATCGGCCAGTTCCCTTGGTCGCGCCGGCACCAGCATTTCGGCGTGATGTTCGGGCGCGACCAGTTCAGGCGTACCACCGGCGTTCGACGCAATGAACGGAACGTTGTAAATCAGCGCTTCATAAACCGCCATCGTCGAATTCTCGATCAGCGATGGCATGATCGCGATGCGGTTCGTCTCGGTCAGATAACTTATGACCTCAAGCTGGTTGAACCCCGTGTGGATTTCGATCTCGAACGGCCACTTGACTGCACGGCGGTCGAGATACTGAAGACTGTTGAGTGTCGGCTCCGACAAGAGCGCCCCCGGCTTGCCGAGAAAACTGACTTTTTCGGGTGCCGTGCCGCGCGCCACCAGATAGTCAAGCGCCTCACAAAAGACTTCGAGCCCCTTGCGCGTTTCAAGCCGGCCGAAAAAGGCCAGTTCCTGGCAGTGCACCACGTCGCCCGGCCCGACCGAAGCCCGTTTGTCCTCGATATCCAGATGAGCAAGCTCGATGACGTTCGGCTGAACGAAGGTGCGCCCGTCGGGCAGTTTGTACCCGACGTTTTCCATGAACCTCAACAGGTGCGCACTACCTCCAACAACGATGTCGCCATTCTCAACGCACATCTGTTCGGGGTACATGACGTTACCCACTTCGGCGTCGGTCAGAAACTGCATCTGGTAGTGACGATTCCACACGTGCGGTGACGACGTCTTCATGATGAAGACAGTATTCTGGAAAGCCAGTCCCTGCTTCTTTGCTAGGAGCGCATAGTAGCAGCCCCCGCGCCACTCTGATGTATGGACGACATCGAAATCCGGTTGCGCCTTAAGCCAGCGATACACCGAATGATGCCGGATCTGCCAGAAGCCCCCCAAGCACTTGAAATCAGCGTCGGGCATAGGAACAAGCGTGACGCCGTCCTGCGCATACCAATCAATCCAGTACTCGATGGAATGGTCTTCGACAATTCGGGACTTGAGATAGAGCACGCTCACGTCATGGCCGGCCTTGGCCAGCATTTTCGCAAGATACATGTAGGTCGAGCTGATGCCCCCGTTTCGGACCGGTCCGAAAATCTCTTCCGTTACGATGCAGACCCGTAGTCTGCGGGTTACCGGCCCCTCGGGCCTGAAGTCCGACAGATCCGGGAATGGCTCGATCTCAAAATTATCCGTTTGCAATGTGCTCGGTCCCTCGAGTTTTTCGGCCTGTCGTGGGCGTTTAGGGCATTCGTTTGGGCGAGAAAAGAGCAGTTGTAAGGAATTTCCGGTCGCCTAGTACTGGGCATACTACGCGCGGTGAAACTGCGGCAAGCCGGGGTTTGGTCCCTGGCAAAATTCCTCTTGCAGACGCAGTTGCCTTTGCTATCTATCCTCAACTCTGCCACTTTCAGGGGCTGTCCTGATTACTGGTTGCGCTGAACGGAGAATGAATTGAGACGCTTCATGATCGTCAGCAAACAGCGATCGGGAACAAACCACCTGGTTTCACTGCTCAAGTCTCATCCGCAGATCGCCTGCTATGGCGAAGTCTTTCGGGACGGCTTCCGGGTGACCGACCTGATTGGCGAAGCGTTCGCAGAGTACACCCCAATTGAAACTCGCATTGAAGACCCCGACCGGTTTCTGGACGCGCTGGAGGCCGCTGCAGAGGGCAACTCGATCA
The DNA here is from genome assembly GCA_039179985.1 of Pseudomonadota bacterium. Lineage (GTDB taxonomy): Bacteria > Pseudomonadota > Alphaproteobacteria > Rhodobacterales > Rhodobacteraceae > JBCCMQ01. The sequence goes on along the minus strand of JBCDED010000064.1, from coordinate 3,880 downwards.
CGATGGGCTTCAAGGTGTTTCCCAAGCAGCTCATGCCTGTTCGTCAGATTGCCCGGCGCCCGGACATGCACTTGATCCGGTTGGTAAGACCCAACCTTCTGGCCACCTATTCGAGCGGCCGGATCGCCCAACTGACCGGACAGGGTGCAGCCCGGGTCGGTCAGGAAGTGCGACGCGCCAAGCTGGATTTTGATGCCGAAGACTTCGAACGCTTCATGGCCCGAAACAAACGTCTGGACGACAGCATTAAAGATGACCTCGATGCCATCCCCGAAGATCGCATCTTCAATCTGGACTATTCGGATCTGGGCTCGGAGGACGCCCTTGGGCGCATGCTGGAGTTTCTTGGCGTTGAGCCCCGGCCGATGACGTCGAATGCCCTGAAGCGCAACCCATCGCACATCGTGGCACGGTTCAGCGACAGCGGCGCTGTGCTGAACTATCTTAACCAGCACGACCTGAGCGCCTGGGCGTCGGAGTAACCTCCGAAATTCGCTTGATAGCCATGGTCCGTCGTCCCTGCGGCGCGCTTGCGTGCACTGATGGTCCGTGCAGGAAGAAAAGCGTCGGATGAAAACAGCGGCAGCCCCTTATGGCGCGCAACGTCCAAGACGGTATGCGCCAGATGGGAATAGCGGGCTTTCTTGACCCTTAGGACTAAGAAGCACCACCCGCTGCGCCCCCCAGCGGACGGCCTCCTATTCTTGGGATCAGGTCAGCCAGAGCGGATTGGTCCAGGCCTGACGGCCCATGGCGTCGCGCACGACAACGCGGCACCAAGCGCCAGTGAATTTTTCCAGTGGCAGCGTGGTGCGGGTCAGCGCCGTGCCCTGTACATATTCCGCCGAGGACACCGGCCCCACGGCGAAGACATGGGTCGCGGGAGAGCAGCGGATGACCAGAGTGTCGTCCACCCGGCGCAACTCGGTGATCTCGGGGCCCTGCGTAGCGTAGAAACGGCCCGCCTTAAGCGACGCAAGCAACTGGTCGGGGTCATTTTCTTCAGCCTTGACCATGAGCCAACCGCCAAAGGCATCGGGCACCTGATCTTTCCAGTGGCTGTCATCGACGGCGATCCCGGTCACGCGCCTGCCCGCCGACAGCATCGCATCCCACATGGCCGAGCTATCGCCCCGGGATGCGTGGACACCGCAGGTGTGGTTGTAAACCTCAACGGCATGCGCCACGTCGAGCGACAGCGCATCTTCCAGTTCGAGGTTGTACCAGGCCGGATGCGCCACGGCGACAAAAGCTCCGGCATCGGCGCAGCGCCGCGCCAGATCGACGCCGGTTTCATCTTTTGAGGTCGCCGAGAAATCGGCGGGCAGGCCCACCGCAAGGATGTGCCATTCCACACCTCGCGTGGTTTTGGGCGCGTGAACTTCGGCGCCGAGGATCGTGGTAAAGCCATTTTCGCGGAACGCCGATGTATCGGTGATCGGGTGATTGAACTGCGGCAGGAAGTGGTCGGACAGGCAGATAAAGTCATAGCCCTGATCGTGATAGGCCGTGCAAACTTCTGCCGGCGACAGGGCGCCGTCGGAATTCGTCGAATGACCATGGATGTTGCCGCGCCAGAATTGCCCTGACGCCTCAAATGCTTCGAGCATGGGAATGTCCGTCTTTGCTGATGTTCTTACTTGGCTAGTCGGCGCAGATGACGGCTCCGATACAGCAACACGCGGCACATCGATTGTAAGGAATGTTTCGCGCAAACCGCGCAGGTTTGCGGCTTATGGCGCCGAGAACGGTCGGAGTTCCAACCAGAGAAAGATGGGCATGACCCGACCGTTGTCCAGACGCTGCGTCGCTGGATGGACCGGATCGGGTGCCGGTTCGGCCATGCGCGTGATCACGAGACCCGCTCTCGCGAGGGCATTGACGTAATCACAAAGTGGCCTCCGCCAGCCATGAAACCGCATGGTCAGCCCGTCCCGCTGCATGGTTTCATCAACCTGGCGCGCTTCGAAGTAGGGAAGGCTCGGGTCGCCCTCCTCCCGGGCATGGACGACATCTGCAATCGGATGGACGATGCCGGCGATCACACGGCCGTCCGGGTGCAGCAACCGCCGCGCCTCGGCGATTGTGCCGTCCAGATCATCCACATCCATTAGCATGTTATAGAGCACGACCAGATCGAACTGAGCCGCCTCCGCCGGAACCGCATGGGCTGGTGCGGCGTGGTAGACGACCGCAGACCTCGCCGCCTCCGCGGCGCGCTGCAGTTCGGCAACCGGTTCGACCAGGGTCATCCGCCAGCCGAGCGCGCCAAGCACCCGGCTAATGCGTCCCTCGCCCGCACCCAGCTCAATCGCCGCGCCAGTCCCCCGCCCCACAAACGCTTCAAAGGCCGACTGATAGGCCCAGAAGGCATCGTGGTTGTCCGTCCTGACCCAGGCGATCCACTGCGCGGCGGCCTCGGACCAGTTTTCGACATCTGACATGAGGACCTCTGCTAGAACGAAAGAACGCAAAGCACAAAGACCACCTTAGGGACAGTCCATGAAGAACACGTGTCTGACATTTGAACTCCGCCGACAGACTGACGGGCTTGTCTACCGCTTTGACAGACAGCCCGACGGAAGCTTCAAAAGACAGGACGGCGACTTTTTCATCCTGCGGCACCCAAGACACGGGTGGATCGCCGGAGATGTCGGATCGGATGAGATCTTCGGGCGACCGTGGTCCGTTTTGCCCTCCGATCAGGGCGACGCTCCGCCGGAGGGGATCTGGGTCAGCCGGAAAGACGCGAAATCCTACGTCTACGATCTTGTCTACGATCAGGCGGCGACGAAGTGATCCGCGCCGACTTCGCGAAGCTGAACGGGATCGGTTTCGGCCCCCTTGGGCGCGATGGGGGATTTCCGACCTTCGTCATAGAGCTGCGGCATGCGCATGGGCTTGGCAGGATCGGGGACCGGAATTGAGGCCAGCAGGTTCTTTGTATATGCGTGCGCCGGCTGCGACAGCACCTCTTTGGACGGACCGTATTCCACCAGCCGCCCCATGAACATCACCGCGACCGTTTCGCTGACCTGCTCGACGATGGCAAGATCGTGGGAAATGAAGAGATAGGTCAGCCCCAACTCGCGCTGAAGCTCCGAAAAGAGCTCAAGAACCTGCGCCTGAACCGAAACATCGAGCGCTGAGACGGGTTCGTCGGCGATCACAAGCTCCGGTTCCAACGCCAGCGCGCGGGCTATGCACAAGCGCTGACGCTGGCCGCCGGAAAACTCGTGGGGGTAGCGGTCAAGGTGTTGGTCGCCGAGCCCCACGCGGTTGAGCAGCCAGCGCACACGCTCGCGGATTTTGGCCGCATCGCCCCAGCGATGAATGACCATGGGCTCGGCGATCTGGTCGAACGCGGTGCGCCGTGGCGAAAGCGCGGCGAAAGGATCCTGAAATACGATGCCGGTCTTGCGCTGGAAGGAAAACCGCTCGTCATCGGTGAGCCTGGCGAGATCGGTGCCATCGACCTTGATCGTCCCCGCGCTCGGTTCGGCCAGCCCGATGATGGCACGAGAAATTGTCGACTTGCCACAACCGGACTCGCCCACCAATCCCAGCGTCGTGCGGCGCGGGATACCAAACGACACGCGGTCGACCGCGATCACCTCGTGGCTGACCTGCCGCAAAAGACCCGACCGGATTGGATAGCGCACCGAGACCTCATCAAGAACCAGCATCGGCGTGTCGGCATGCGCCGCCAGCGGCTTGGCCGCGGCAGTCCCAAGCACGGGTGGAATGCCCCGTCTGATTAGGTCCACCGTTATGTTTGGAGAACGGAGGACAGTGAATGGCGAACAAGCGGCACAAGCCCGAGGAAATAGTCCAGAAGTTGCGACAGGTTGATGTGCTTGTCGGTCAGGGGATGCAGCGC
>JBCDED010000063.1:0-23576 GCA_039179985.1 Pseudomonadota bacterium | reverse complement strand
CCGGATGCAGTTTGATCTGCCTTCCTTCGCGCTTGCCAGACTGCGCGCCGCCGGCGTTGCAGAGGCAAGTTGGACCGGCCATTGCACTTACTCGGACCCGGGGCGCTTTTATTCCTACCGCCGCAGCGTCCATCGGGGCGAAGCGGACTATGGCCGCTTGATTTCGGCGATACGCCTCTAACAATCGTGTCAAGAATATGGCCAGGAAATCCTTGGCCAACCGAAACAATCTCTGGGCGCATTTTCGATTGTCCTATGTTTCTTAGTGACTTGCACCGATTTGCGAACAAGACACGCAACAGTCCCCAATCGTATCTTTCGCCATTCTGACGCCGCATTGGCCTGAGAAGCTTGGTTCATCCAACAAACGGGTAGACGCAATGAACACGCAGAATTGGACCGTGAAGTACGCAAAACCTGCAACGCCCAAGCGGCGCTGGCTACAAAGCGCGATCGACACGTCGCGCGCGCTTCAGGACAAGCACATGGTCTATGCCCGTCAGGTCCGCAAGGCCCATGCAAAGGATCTGGCGACGCGCTGACACCAAGAGACCCGCCCATCCCGGTCGGTAAGTACCCGTAACGATCACATATTTTAACGAGAAAGACACGAAACATGGCGCCTTTGACATCAAGATCTTCCCTTTCCCACCATCCCCGGACCTTTGAACGGCCTATGCCGCCAGGCGCCGCGCCGCAGCCGCGACGGACCGAGGCCGCGCCCGTGCGGCGCTATGACGTGCTCTACCTTGATGCGATGGGCCAGATCGAAGAAATGCACCGGATGGCGCCCGCCGTTCCGGTTTTCGAGGCCGCCTTCGGCGCATTCTCCCACGGAACTCTGATCGACTCGGCCGACGGGCCCGTCGCCGTGGAAGATCTGGTGCCGGGCATGCTGGTTCAGACCCGTGCCAAAGGGCTGGAGCCCATTGTCTGGATCGGGTCCATGACGCTGGCGCCGATCGCGACCGCCGCCGCCTTCGGCGCGCGTCTGATCCGTCTGACCGATGGTCGTTTTGGCGACGGGCGACCCCGCCGCGACCTGGTGCTTGGACCCCATGCGCGCGTTCTGCGGCGCAGCCCGGGCTGCCTGCCTCTTTTTGGCACCGACTCGGCCTTTGCCCCGGTGGCCGCGCTTGTGGATGGCGTGTCGATCATCGAACTGACGCCCGCCTCCCCGGTGCGCGTTTTCCACATCGGTCTGCGCGGTCAGCAGATCCTCTATTCGTCGGGTGTGGAAGTCGAAAGCTACCACCCCGGACGGCGCGAAGCCTGGGGCGTTTCTGCCAGCCTGCAGCCGATCTTTATGTCGCTCTTTCCGCACATGGACAGCTATTCAGGTTTTGGTCACATGACCGTGCCTCGGCTTTCTGAAGAAGACGCGCGTCAGATCGAAGGGATGTAGCCGTCAGGCCGTCTGGCTCAGACGCTTTTCGAGAATCTCGAACGGTACACCGGGCTCGTCCTTCGCACCACGAATGACGAGCGAGGTCTTGACGCTGGCGACGTTGTCAGCGGCGGTCAGTTCTTCGGTAAGGAAACTCTGGAAGGTCGAAAGATCCGGCGCCACGCATTTCAGGATAAAATCCACTTCGCCATTCAGCATGTGGCATTCCCGAACCAGCGGCCACATGCGGCAGCGTTCCTCAAAGGCCGAAAGATCGGCCTCGGCTTGACTGATGAGCCCGACCATCGCAAAGACCTGAACCTCGAAGCCGAGCGCGCGGGCATTGACCCGCGCGTGGTAACCTTCGATGTAACCGCCCTCTTCGAGGGTACGGACGCGGCGCAGGCATGGCGGTGCTGAAATGCCGACGCGACCGGCAAGTTCTACGTTTGTCATCCGGCCGTCGGCCTGCAATTCCGCCAGGATCTTGCGGTCGATTGCATCGAGTTTCGACGCAGGCATGGAAGCCTCCCCATAGTCTTTTTTCAGACCTTACGATTCCAGGCGGGCGTGCGCAATAATCTTTCAAGTTTGCGCAAGATTTTTACCCATGCACTCATCACATATCAGAGATTTCGCCCTTCAACGTGGCAGAGCATCGGACTATATCGGGTGGTCTGAGAGAGAAGCGCAAGAAGCGAGGGCTGGCCAATGACGGAGACGCGTCACACACGACTACTCATCATTGGTTCCGGGCCCGCGGGCTACACGGCAGCGGTCTACGGCGCGCGGGCGATGCTGGAACCGATCCTCGTTCAGGGCATCCAGCCCGGCGGGCAACTAACGATCACGACGGATGTAGAAAACTGGCCCGGCGACATCTCGGTCATGGGTCCGGACCTGATGGTGCGGATGGAGGCGCACGCCCGCGAAATGGGTACCAATGTGATTTCAGATCATATTGCCTCGGTCGATTTGTCGAAACGTCCCTTTGAGGCGAAGTCGGACCGCGGCACCGTTTACACCGCGGACGCCTTGGTTCTGGCCACAGGAGCGCAGGCCAAGTGGCTCGGCCTGCCATCGGAAGAGAAGTTCAAAGGCTTCGGCGTTTCGGCCTGCGCCACCTGCGACGGGTTCTTTTACCGCGGACAAGAGGTGGTGGTCATCGGTGGTGGCAATACCGCCGTGGAAGAGGCGCTTTTTCTGACGAACTTCGCCTCCAAGGTGACGCTGATCCACCGCCGGGACAGCCTGCGCGCGGAGAAGATCCTGCAAGAGCGTCTGTTCAAGAACCCCAAGGTGGAGATCCTGTGGGATCATACGGTCGAAGAAGTTGTCGGTGGCGACAGTCCCCTTGGCGTCGAAGGCGTGCGTGCCCGCAGTGTTCAGACCGGCGAGATCAAGGATGTGCCCTGTAAGGGGTTCTTCGTGGCCATCGGTCATGCCCCGGCTTCCGAACTGGTCAGGGATCAGCTGGACACGCATAGCGGTGGCTACGTGGTCGTTGAGCCCGGCACGACCCGCACATCGGTCCCCGGCGTTTTTGCGGCGGGCGACCTGACGGACGATATCTACCGTCAGGCGGTCACCAGCGCCGGGATGGGCTGCATGGCCGCGTTGGATGCGGAAAAGTTCCTCGCAGAACTTGACGCGGAAAAAGCCGCCCAAGCGGCAGAATAGCCAAAATCGTCAACAGACCGCGCGTTTCATGCCTGAAGCGCTCCAGGCGCGGCACAGTCTGGCCCTTCCTCTGTCCGAAGGCTTGTAATTCTGCCGGTGCCATGGTTAGGCAGCGCCGAGTTACACGTACGGATCCATAAAGCCCGGCCATGAATAGTTTGAACACCACCCCAATCCCCGAACTCTATGTCTCTTACGACAGCGCTCAGAAGCTGAAGAACGAAGCTGCGGACCTGCCCAGTTGGGACCTGACGGCCCGGCAGATCTGCGATCTTGAGCTCCTGATGAATGGCGGCTTCAACCCGCTGAAGGGCTTTCTCAGCGAAGCGGACTATGACGGTGTCGTCGAAAAAATGCGGCTTGCGGACGGAACGCTTTGGCCGATCCCGATCACCCTCGACATCAGCGAGAAATTTGCTGAGACGGTCGAACCCGGTCAGGACATTGCCCTGCGCGACCCCGAGGGCGTGATCCTTGCGATCCTGTCCATTACCGACAAATGGAGCCCGGACAAGGCGCGCGAGGCCGAGAAGGTCTTTGGCGCCGACGATCTGGCGCACCCGTCGGTCAACTATCTGCATCATACAGCGGGCCCGGTTTACCTGGGCGGCCCGATCACGGGTATTCAACCGCCGGTGCACTATGATTTCCGCGCGCGCCGCGACACGCCGAACGAGTTGCGCGCCTATTTCCGTAAACTCGGCTGGCGCCGCATCGTGGCTTTCCAAACGCGCAACCCTTTGCACAGGGCGCACCAAGAACTCACCTTCCGCGCCGCCAAGGAAGCGCAGGCCAACCTGATGATCCACCCGGTTGTCGGGATGACCAAACCGGGCGATATCGACCATTTCACGCGCGTGCGCTGCTACGAGGCAGTGCTGGACCAATATCCGAGCGCCACCACCACCATGAGCCTCCTGAACCTCGCCATGCGCATGGCAGGCCCACGCGAGGCTGTGTGGCATGGCCTCATTCGCAAGAACCACGGCTGTACCCATTTCATCGTGGGCCGGGACCACGCCGGACCGGGCAAGAACAGCCAGGGTGAGGATTTCTACGGCCCGTATGACGCCCAGGACATGTTCAAGGAATTTCAGGCCGAAATCGGGCTGGAAATGGTTCCGTTCAAGCACATGGTCTTTGTGCAGGACCGGGCGCAGTATGAACCCGCCGACGAGGTCTCCGAAGGCGCAACCGTCCTGAACATTTCGGGCACCGAACTGCGTCGCCGCCTGGCCGAAGGCCTCGACATCCCTGAATGGTTCAGCTTCCCCGAAGTTGTGGCAGAGTTGCGCCGGTCGCGCCCGCCGCGCGCACAGCAGGGCTTTACCGTCTTTTTCACCGGCTTTTCGGGCTCGGGCAAATCGACGATCGCCAACGCACTGATGGTCAAACTGATGGAAATGGGGGGCCGCCCGGTAACGCTGCTCGACGGTGATATCGTGCGCAAGAACCTCAGCTCCGAACTGGGTTTTTCCAAGGAACACCGCGACCTCAACATCCGCCGTATCGGCTACGTTGCCTCTGAGATCACCAAGAACGGCGGGATTGCCATATGCGCTCCAATCGCACCCTACGCGACGACGCGCCGGGCCGTGCGGGAAGACATCGAGCAGTACGGCGCTTTCGTAGAAGTCCATGTATCGACCCCGATTGAGGAGTGCGAGCGTCGCGACCGCAAGGGCCTCTACAAGCTTGCGCGCGAGGGGAAGATAAAGGAATTCACAGGGATTTCTGATCCTTACGACGTTCCCGAAAATCCGGAACTACGCCTCGATACTGAAACAGTCGATGTGGATTACTGCGCACAGCAAGTCCTGTTGAAGCTCGAACAGATGGGTCTGGTGGCCGCCTGACCCGCGGTGCTGACCGTCTCGTTGACTAGCGTCCCGTGCCGGTTTCCCGGGGTGGGCGCGGTGCTCGAAAGCCTGTTGGCGCAGCAAGGGGTCAGCGCGGTGATGCTCTGGATCCCGCGTGCGTACCGGCGTTTTCCGGGTTGGGACGGGACCCCGCCCCCGGTGCCAGAAGGCGTATCGCTGATGACCGGTTGTCTGGATGCCGGACCGGCGACGAAGCTCTTGCCGGCCTTGCGGCAGCGGGTTGCCGGGCCGATCCTCTACTGTGACGACGATGCGATTTACGGTCCCGGCTGGGCGTCTGGGTTTCTGGCAGCGCGGCAAGCGCACCCTGGTGCGGCAATCGCCGCGAGCAGTTTCTGCGTTTCCCCGCTGGGTTTGACGCCACGGGCCGCGCCCGGCCCGCGCGTCGCGCAGGGCTTCGCCGGTGTCCTCGTTAACGCGGATATGTTCGGACCGCTGCCGGAGGCGCCTTGCGACGCCTGCCACAGCGTCGACGATATCTGGCTGTCGGCACATCTTGCGGCGGCGCGCGTTGATATCGTGGAGGCTCCAAACCTCCGCGCACTGGTTGACCCTTTTGGAGCAGACGTCGCCGCGCTACAGGACGCGGGCGTTCCTGGAGTATCCCGAAAGACAGCCAATCTAGACTGTGCACAAAAGCTGAGGTGGCAGCTTGGTGTCTGGGCGCCCGAAACCGGGCGCGCCTGAGATCAGTGGACGCTGACGGGCGTCATGTCGTGCTGGCGGGCCAGAACGAAGGCCAGCTTCCGGTCAGCGACCAGCGCCAGTTGTTCGCCGGCGGCGTCGTGGACGGCATAGACGGTTTCTGCGCCAAGCGCCTGTTCCTGCACGGCTTCTGGCAGGCCGGCGACGTCAACGGGTTTCACGTAAACAATGCCGCTGTCGACATCTGCCTCGTCGGACTTGAATCGGAATGTCTGGTTCATGGTCTTACTCCTAACCCTTATCAGGCGTTTTGGATCTGAATCGTCTGGATCACTTTGTCGGGCACCGCACGGGCAAGATCGATGTGCAAGAGCCCATTCTCGGTCGTCGCAGCGCCCACTTCGACACCATCGGCCAGAACGAAACTGCGCTGGAACTGACGGCTTGCGATGCCCCGGTGCAGAAACACCCGGTCCGATGTATCCTCGGACTGCTTGCCGCGGACCACAAGCTGGCGGTCCTCCACCGTGATCGACAGGTCCTCGTCGCGGAACCCCGCGACGGCAAGCGTGATGCGGAAGGCGTGTTCGCTCGTCTGTTCGATGTTAAATGGTGGGTAGCCATCACTTCCCGACTTCGCCGTGCGTTCGACCAAACGTTCAAGCTGGTCGAAGCCCAATAGAAACGGGTGTGATCCGAGCGTTAGCTTCGTCATGCGCATGTCCTTGCTTCAAGCGACTGGCGTGCACCGGCCCGCGTTTCGGCACCGGTACGCTTCTTATATGGAGCGACTGATACCGCTGAACAAGGGTCTGCGGACAAGCCGCGAGACGCCGTGCTTGGTGGATTGAAGCCGAATTGCTATGTTTGACAGAAGGAGACTCTTTGGACTGACCCCAATGAACATGAACATGACACCCGCCATGGAAGCAGAGGACGTGCTGGCGGTGAACTTGCGGGTCCTCAAACGCGAGCATCGCGATCTGGACGATGCGATCCGGGCGCTCGAAGAGACCGCACGTGGCGATCAGCTGACGCTGCGGCGCCTGAAAAAGCAGAAGCTGGTGCTGAAGGACCGCATTGCGGTGATCGAAGACCGCCTGACGCCGGACATTATTGCGTAGGGTCGCAATCCCGCTATAGTTCCGCCTTCGCAAAGCAAGGGGGCTGCGGCAGCCTATGTCTGATATATTGGTGGGAATTATCATGGGCAGCCAGTCCGACTGGCCCACCATGAAGGGCGCCGCCGATATCCTTGCGGACCTTAACGTGGGCTATGAGACGCGGATCGTTTCGGCGCACCGGACGCCCGACCGGCTCTGGACCTATGGGTCCGACGCCGCCGAACGCGGCCTCAAGGCGATCATCGCCGGGGCGGGAGGTGCCGCGCATTTGCCGGGTATGATGGCGTCGAAGACACGCGTGCCGGTGATCGGCGTGCCGGTCCAGACAAAGGCGCTTGACGGGCTTGACAGCCTCTACTCCATCGTCCAGATGCCCCGCGGCTTTCCGGTGGCCACCATGGCAATCGGCGGTTCCGGGGCGGTCAATGCCGGGCTGATGGCGGCGCAGATCGTCGCCCTGGGCGACGCAGAGCTTGCCGCGCGTCTCGATCAGTGGCGCGCCGATCTTTCGGCCTCGATCCCGGAAGAGCCCCGCGATGAATAACCCGCTCGCGCCCGGCGCGCGCATCGGCATTCTCGGAGGTGGCCAGTTGGGTCGCATGCTGTCGGTCGCTGCATCCCGGCTCGGCTTCACATGCCATATCTACGAACCTGCGCCAGCACCGCCCGCAAGCCAGGTCGCGGACCGGTTGACGACGGCCGCCTATACCGATCCGGTCGCGCTGAGGGCCTTCGCCGAAGACGTGGACGTAGTGACCTATGAGTTTGAAAATGTCGCCGCCGGGGCGCTCGATGCGATCGAACCGCACTGCCTGGTCTATCCGCCGCGCCGGGCGCTTGAAGTGAGCCAGGACCGGCTGACCGAGAAGACGTTCCTGGCAGACCTTGGGCTGCGCACGGCTACTTTTGCGGCGGTCGAGACCGAGGCCGAGCTTGTCGCAGCGATAGAGCGTATCGGCACGCCTTGCGTCCTGAAGACCCGGCGTTTCGGCTATGACGGCAAGGGGCAGGTCCGCATCCCTGAGCCCTCCTATGCCAGTGAGGCGATTGCAGCGCTGGCCGGCGCTCCGGCGATCCTGGAAGGTTGGGTCGCTTTCGAGCGCGAGGTGTCCGTTATCGCTGCCCGGTCGCCGGACGGTGCGGTCGCGGCCTTCGACCCGGGCGAGAACGTGCATTCTGAAGGGATCCTCCGCACGACCGCCGTGCCGGCCCGCCTGCCGCAGTCACTGCGTACCGATGCTGTCCTTTTGGCCGGCCGCATTCTGAACGCGCTCGATTACGTGGGCGTTCTGGGCGTGGAGCTTTTTGTGGCCCGCGACGGGCTCGTCTTGAACGAGATTGCACCCCGCGTGCATAACTCCGGTCACTGGACGCAAGACGGTTGCGTGACGGATCAGTTCGAACAGCACATCCGCGCGATTGCGGGCTGGCCTCTTGGTGATGGTCGCCGTCACAGTGATGTCGAGATGGTGAACCTCATTGGCGACGACATGGCGCGTGTACCAGAGCTTGCACGCGACCCCACCATCGCCCTGCACCTCTATGGCAAGACCGAGACCCGCCAGGGTCGCAAAATGGGCCACGCCAACCGCAGGCTGGGGCCCGCGGGCTAGGGTCTGCGATCTATGGTTCGGGCCGCAAGACCTCCTGCACCGCCTGACCAAAGGTGAGGTCGGGCACAAAGGCGCCGGTCTCAAGAAAGCTCAGCGTCTGCGCGATAACGAGCGGGCTCAGCATCATGAAGGTATGGGTGACAGGCAGAACGATGTGATCGTCCATGCCCTGGATGCGCGTTGAGGCAACCGACACCTTACCGTCGTCCGCCCCCTCGATGATCGCGGAATAGACCGGGTTCAGGGACCGGTTGCCCGCAATGACGCCGAGTTCAAAGCGGCTTGCCCCAAGCGTGTTCGGCATGCTGTCGGGACCGGTGCCAAGCTGCAGCCCCGCTGGTCCGTTAAGCCAGACAAAGGGCCCAAGGTCGCCAAACGCGTCCACCAGTTCCGAGCCACTGTTGGGCGGCGCGAGCATCACAACGCGTCCAATGTCTTCGGGTCGGTTTTCCGCGAGCCAGGCACGCACGAGGATACCGCCCATGGAATGGGTGACGAAGCTGACGCGCGCCGCCACACAACTGTCAACCGCCGGGGTCACAGCCACTTCCACGAGACGTTCGATCGACGCCTTGGTGGAAGGGTAGGTTTGGTTAACGGTCTCATAGCCGCGCGCGGACAGGGCCTGCTCCATGGCGATCATGGACGTATCCGTCCGCGCCAGCCCGTGAAGAAGCACAACGCATTCATCGCGCGCAGAGGCGGCGCTGGCAAAGAAAGCGGCGACCAGAATGCACAAGGCTCGCATTCTGCAAGACTACAGGGCCGCAACGGGATAAGCGAGGGCTCATGGCTTGCACGGCCCTCGCGCTGCAGCCAGATTGCGTCCATGGCCAGCATCAAACCCCGTCTCGCCGTGCGCGGCATCATCCTGATCGAGAACCGGCTCTTGCTGGTCAACGCCTGGCCCGGCGCTGCGTCGGATTTGTGGTGCGCGCCCGGAGGCGGCGTCGAGGTGGGCAGTTCCCTGCCTGACAATCTGATCCGCGAAGTCCACGAAGAAACCGGCCTGACGGTCGCGGTCGGCGCACCCTGCCTTGTGAACGAATTCCACGATCCGGCACGCCGTTTCCACCAGGTGGACATCTACTTTCGCTGCACCGTCCAGGAGGGCGCTCTGTCGCAGGACTGGACAGACCCCGAAGGCATCGTGAACCGATACCGGCTGGCGACGCGCGCGGGTCTCGGCCAGCTACGCGTGAAGCCTGACAGTCTGGGCGATGTCGCCTGGTGCGCAGAGAACGCGCCGCTCTACGACCCGCTGGAACCGATCCTGCGCTGAGGCGCCACGATCCCGATGGCAACGCCGCCGAGGATCAGAGCGCTCGCAAAGACAAAGCGCAGGGTCAGCGCCTCGCCAAGGAACGCCATGCCGCCGGCAAGCGCAATGACCGGCACCGTCAGCTGGACCAGCGCCGCGGTCGAGGCCGCGAGTTGCGGCAGAACCCGGTACCACAGCGCATAGCCAAGGCCCGAGGTCACGGCCCCGGACAGGATGGCAAGGACGGCGCCGCGCAAAGACATCCCGTCAGGTACTGCCAGAAAGACGATCAGACCAAGCGGAACCGCGCAGACGAAATTTCCTGCGGTTGCGCCGAGAGGGTCAAATGCCGTCCGGCCGTGCAGCGAGTAAATCCCCCAGCCGACCGCAGCTGCGGCCATCAAGAGCGCGCCCCAAAGCCCCGGTGCCGCCGCGCCGCTCGGCCATAGAAGATAAGCCAGACCGGCCAGGGCCAGGCCGGTTCCGATCCATCTGGCCGCCACGATGCGCTCGCCCGACAAAAGCGCGCCCGCGAACATGGTCAGTTGGACACCGCCAAAAAGGATGAGCGCACCCACGCCGGCGTCGAGTGTCACATAGGCAAAGGAGAACCCGAGCATATAAAGCGCAAGCGACCAGACGCCCGTCGGGCTTTTCGGGGCCAGCGCCGACCAGCCGGACCCGCGCGACAAGACCAGGACCGACAAGATGGCAGCTCCGGCCACGAGCCGAAGCGCAGCAAAGGCGGCAGGCCCAGCGTCCCCGTCGGCCAGCGCCAAACGGTTCAGAACCGAATTCGCGGCGAAAGCCGCCATCGTGAGAGCGGTCAGGGAGAGAAGGCGCATGGCGTTGCCTGACCTCCGGCCTTCGATTCTGCAAGAAATTCCGCGCGCCGCTAACGCAATCGAAAGGGTCTTGGCCCAGGCTCCCGGATATGTGGGCAGATTCGACGGGACCGATATGTGGGTTTTGAACCGTATTTCCGTAGGCACGGCGATGATTGCGCTGTCAGGCGCCGGGTTTCTGGCGGCCTACATCTTTGCCGGTCTGACGATCAGCGCGCAGTACCTCGACCGCACCAACATCGCCGAAGATAAGCTGCGATCGGAACTTGGGATTGCCATCGGGCATCTCACCCATGAAATCCAGAAAGAACGCGGCGCATCGGCGGGCTATCTGTCGAGCGGAGGCACCCGGTTTGAGGAGCGTCTCGGCGACCAGCGAACGGCCACAAACGTGGTGCGCGATGCCTTTCTTTCCCGGGCAGCGGCGCTTCGCGACGTTGGGCAGGACAAAGCGTTTGAAGACGGTCTGACAGAAGTCGAAGGCCTGCTCGCCGGGCTCGACGGCCTGCGGACGCGGGTGGATGGGCTCGACACCGAACTTCTGACAGCCGTCGGCGAACTGACCCATATCAACCGCAGCGCAATTGGCCTTTTGCCCGAGATTGGCAAGCGGATCACCCATGCCCCTACCGCAAGGGCAATCCAGCGCCACTCCATCCTGATGTCCGCCAAGGACCTTGCGGGGCTGGAACGGGCGACCGGCGCAACCGGATTTACGCTGGCGGCTTCGGGGGATGGCGTGTTTCCGGCGCCGGTGCTGACCCGCTTTACGGACCTGATCCTGACGCAGAACGTGCTGTTTTCGATGTATTCGCAGATCGCATCCGCGGGAATGGCCGCAGCCCTCGAAAGCGCCACGGCCGGTCCAGCCGCATCGCGTGTGGCCGATATGCGCAAGGCCGCAATTTCAGGGGACCGGGCACAGGTGGGCACCGTCGATGCCGAGGTCTGGTTCGATGCCATAACCGAGAAAATAGATCTTCTGAAAGGCGCAGAAGATCAGGGCGCCGCCGAAATCTCTGGTCTTGTTAGCGGGGCGTATGCAGAGGCAACGCAGCTCTTGATGTCATCGGTCGCGTTGATTTCGGCGCTGTCGATTGTGGTTGGCGGTGGCGCAGTCGTCATGGTTCGATCCGTTCGGCGCTCGCTTGCGCGGACGCGTGCAACGCTTAACCGGTTTGCTGCCGGCGACTTCGAAACGCCGGTGGATGTCTGCCCACAGCCCGATCTCGCGCAGGTGTCCCAAAGCCTCGTGGAATTCCGGGAGAAGGAAATCACGCGCCAGCGCGCGGCAAAGCTGAATGACGATCTGCAATCCAGTTCACAGGACGGCATCGAACGGACCCTGAGGTACGTCGAGCGCGGCGATTTTTCCTCACGCGTCAGGCTAAGGGATCTCAGCGGACCCGCGCTGATTCTCGGCCAGGGGCTCAACGACATACTCAAACTTACCGAGAAAGTGTTCACGGAACAGCGCGCGCGGGACCAGCAGAACCTTGCTGCGGAACGCGCGGCGACAGCGCAGCAAGAAGCCGCCGTGCAAGAGATATCCGACGTGGTCGAGGCCTGCGCGCGCGGCGACTTTTCCATGCGGCTTTCCCTACACGGCAGAACCGGCATCTGGGCGGACGTTGCCAACGGAATAAACAGCATCGCCGAAATGTCAGACCGGGGTCTTGCGGAGATTTCACGGGTCATCGGAGCGATTGCCCGCGGTGAGTTGTCCTTGCGGATGGACGGGGAATTCCGCGGGCGCTTCGAGGAGATCGCCGGCTCGGTCAACTCCGCAATCGACATTCTGTCCGACCTGATCAGCGATATTGACACCGAAACGCACCACCTGAGCCGGGCGTCATCGGAGATGGAAACGGGTGCAGGTCAGTTGCGGAAAAGATCCGAAGCGCAATTGGAAACCGTTGCGCGATCGAGCGGGCTGGCGGCGTCTCTGGCAGAGGGCGCTGCGACCGCGACCGAGAAGATGAACGAAGGCGATGTGCTCCTGGGGCAGCTTCAGCAAAGTTCGGTCCAGACAGAGGAAGCGGCGGAAGCCGCCGTGCACTCGATCGCCGACGTTGAGACCGGTTCGTCGGAAATGCAGAAGATCGTGGCTACAATCGACGAAATTGCTTTCCAAACCAATCTCTTGGCGCTGAACGCCTCGGTCGAGGCTGCCAGGGCCGGGGAGGCTGGCAAGGGCTTTTTGGTCGTGGCGAACGAAGTCCGGTCCCTCGCCGGCCGCTGCGCAGAAGCCTCGCAACAGATTGGCGATCTGATCGCCAACAACGTCAAGACCGTGCGCCGCGGGTCCGCCCAGGTTCGTGACACCGGCGCGCAGATCAAGGAACTGCGCGAAAGCCTGGAAGAGGTTCAGGCGCTGATCGCCGCCGCCACAGACGCAAGCCACCAGCAGGCTGAAGCCTCCGTCGAACTCTCGGCCGCAATCGGAAACCTCGAAGAGACCGCGCGTCAGAACGTGTCTCTGGCCCAGAGCAACAACACGCTGATGGCGGAACTGAAGGACAGCGAGACGCGACTCGCCACGGGCATGTCCAGCTTTTCAGGCAGCGTGCCCGCCGCCGAGCCCTCTACGGCCGCGCTCTTGCAGAACAGCAGCGCCGCCTGAGCGCGCCTTAGCACTTGCGGAGGTTCGGCGGGCCGTCAGGCAGCCGGAAGGGGTTACGACAAAAAAGAGGGAGGCGGCGCCTCCCTCTTTCTCGTTCTTGAGGCCGGGTCGGCTTACATCATGCCGCCCATGCCGCCCATGTCGGGCATGCCGCCACCGGCAGCCGCGCCTTCCTTGGCGGGCTTGTCGGCAACCATGGCTTCCGTGGTGATCAGAAGACCAGCCACCGACGCCGCATCTTCGAGAGCCGTGCGCACAACCTTGGCCGGATCGATGACGCCGAAGGTGAACATGTCGCCGTATTCTTCGCTCTGAGCGTTGAAGCCGAACGAGGCGTCATCGCTTTCGCGAACCTTGCCGGCCACAACCGAACCATCGACGCCCGCGTTTTCGGCGATCTGACGCAGCGGCGCTTCAAGCGCCCGGCGCACGATGCCAATGCCGGCGTCCTGGTCGGAGTTTGCACCCGACAGACCTTCGAGCGATTTTGCGCCCTGAACCAGAGCGACACCGCCACCCACGACGATCCCCTCCTGAACGGCGGCACGCGTTGCGTTCAGCGCATCGTCAACGCGGTCCTTGCGCTCTTTCACTTCCACTTCGGTCATGCCACCGACGCGGATAACGGCAACGCCCCCTGCCAGCTTGGCAACACGTTCCTGCAGTTTTTCGCGGTCGTAGTCCGAGGTGGTTTCCTCGATTTGCTGACGGATCTGCGCAACGCGGGCGTCGATTTCGGCCTTGTCACCGGCGCCGTCTACCACGGTTGTCTCATCTTTGGTGATCGAGACGCGCTTGGCGGTGCCGAGCATTTCCATGGTGACGTTTTCGAGCTTCATGCCGAGATCTTCCGAGATCACTTGGCCGCCCGTGAGGATCGCGATGTCCTGCAGCATGGCCTTGCGGCGATCGCCGAAGCCCGGGGCCTTGACCGCCGCGATCTTGAGGCCGCCGCGCAGCTTGTTCACGACGAGTGTGGCGAGCGCTTCGCCTTCCACGTCCTCCGCGATGATGAGAAGCGGCTTGCCCGACTGGATCACCGACTCAAGAAGCGGCACCATCGGCTGCAGCGACGAGAGCTTTTTCTCGTGCAGCAGGATCAGCGCGTCGTCGAGTTCGGCGGTCATCTTGTCGGGGTTGGTGACGAAATAGGGCGACAGGTAGCCGCGGTCGAACTGCATTCCTTCGACAACATCGGTCTCGGTCTCAAGGCCCTTGTTTTCTTCGACGGTGATGACGCCGTCGTTGCCGACCTTCTGCATAGCGCCGGCGATCTGGCTGCCGATTTCTTCTTCGCCGTTGGCGGAAATCGTGCCAACCTGTGCAACCTCGTCGCTGTCCTTGACTTCGCGGGCCGCGCCTTTGATCTGCTCGACAACCTTGGTGGTCGCCAGATCGATGCCACGCTTGAGGTCCATCGGGTTCATTCCGGCGGCAACCGACTTGAGGCCTTCGCGCACGATGGCCTGGGCCAGAACCGTGGCCGTGGTGGTGCCGTCGCCGGCTTCGTCGTTGGTGCGGCTGGCCACTTCCTTGACCATCTGCGCGCCCATGTTCTCGAACTTATCTTCCAGTTCGATTTCCTTGGCGACCGTCACACCGTCTTTGGTGATGCGCGGGGCGCCGAAGGACTTTTCAATCACGACGTTGCGGCCCTTTGGGCCGAGGGTTGTTTTCACCGCATCGGCGAGAACGTTCACGCCCGTGAGCATGCGATTACGGGCTTCCGTTTCGAACTTTACGTCCTTAGCAGCCATGTTTCATGTGCTCCTGGTTAAATCTTGAATTGGGTCAGAAAGGTCGCGCTCAGGCGGCTTTGGCCGCAGCCGAGTCCTCGATGATGCCGAGGATGTCACTTTCTTTCATGATCAGCAGCTCTTCGCCGTCGACGGTCACTTCGGTGCCCGACCACTTGCCGAAGAGGATCTTGTCGCCTGCGCTGACGTCCATGGCGATGCGCTCGCCGTCTTCGTCCTTTGCGCCGGCACCAACCGCCACAACCAGCCCTTCTGCGGGCTTTTCCTTGGCGCTGTCAGGAATGATCAGTCCGCCGGCCGTCTTTTCGTCGCTTTCGACGCGACGGACCAGAACGCGGTCGTGAAGAGGCTTGAATGCCATCTTTGAGGCTCCTTCGCTCAATCTCTGTGTCGATCCCCTGTTGGGGGCAATCTCCTCCGTTAGCACTCGCCGATGACGAGTGATAACGCTGCGCATGTAAGGAAGCCTCCGCAGGCTGTCAACAGATGCGTGACCAGTATTTTCCGAGATCCGCGCATCCGCAGTGAAAAGCCCAAGCGCGGGCAAAAGGGCGTGCGGGCCCGGTCACCCCGATCCATTGGTACAGTGGCAGCACGGCGGCCCGGACGCGGCAAATAAAGTGGCGGGTATTGCAATCGCAAACGGCGTCACCGAATGGCGTCCGCGCCGTGTTCAACCAACCATGACCGGCCGGTGTCCGTCAGCGCGTAGATCCCGGTCGAGACACGCTCGAACCAACCGTAGTGATTGTCAGACATCATGCGGGTTGCGGCGGCAACGCCCGTCGCCCGGGCCACATCTGCGCCCTTGCTTGGCCCGTGGGCGTGCAGGTGGCGCGCAATCAGTGTTGCGTCCTGCCGGTAGGCGGTCACAAGTCCGGCGCGCGTCTGACCGCCTGTGTTGGGATCGCCCCGGCGCTTGGCGAACTCCTTCAGCAAGACCGCGGTCCGCCGCGCTGATTTACGCGGTGCGTAGGGACCGGGGTCAGCATGGACCTGCACGAAACCATCTTTCAACCGGACGCTAATGACGCCAAGTCCAAGCCGCCGCGCCAGTTTCACGTTGTCCGTCAGCGCCCGCATCCAGGCGCGCCCCGACCCGCGCGGCACTGCCAGATAGACAAGATCGCTGACACCAAGACGGGCGACGCCCTGATGAAAGAGCGCCAGCGAGAAGCCGGTTTTGAGTTCGACCACGACCGGCTCTTCGCCATTGCGGCAGGCCACGATATCGGCGGGCCCGACTTCTGCCTTTACGGTGTATCCCTGCCCTTCGAGAAAGGCCTTCACCGGTGCGTAGAGTTCGGTTTCTGAAATCCGGTCCATGGCCCTGTCTGCCCCGTGCACAGCCTGATTTCCAGCCCCAGGGAGATTCGGCGCCGGTTTCCCCCGTGACATCCCCAGACCACGCCCCTATAAGGCGCGCGACTTCCCGCAACGATGGATTTAAGCCCATGACAACCCTCGTGTTCGGCCACATGTCCCCTGACACGGATTCGACCGGCAGCCCGATTATCTGGGCTTGGTACCTTAACGAAATCAAAGGCGAAGAGGCTCGCCCGGTTCTTTTGGGAGAGCCGAACACCGAAGCGGCCTTCGTGCTGGAGAAATGGGCGCTCGACAAGCCCGAGATCGTCGCGTCGGTGGATGCCGGTCAGCCCGTCGTCATCGTCGATACCAACAATCCGGCCGAACTGCCCGGCAACATCAATCAGACCGACATTCGGGCCATCATCGACCACCACAAGCTGGTTGGCGGGCTGGAGACGGCTGGCCCCATCGACATCACGGTCCGCCCGCTGGCCTGCACGGCGACGATCTTGCATCAGCTGATGGGCGATGACGCAACTAAGATGCCCGAGGCCATCAAAGGCGCCATGCTGTCGTGCATCCTTTCCGATACGCTGGAATTCCGCAGTCCGACGACTACCGATGTGGACAAGGCGCTTGCCGAGGCACTGGCGACTGACCTCGGTGTGGACTTGTCCTCTTATGCCGCCGAGATGTTCGCCGCGAAATCGGACGTCTCGGCCTTTTCTGATGCCGAACTTTTGCGCATGGATTCCAAGGAGTACAGCGTCGGCGACACATCCTTTCGCGTCAGCGTTCTGGAAACAACCGCACCGGACATCCCCTTGGGGCGCGCGGCCTCGCTCATGGAAAGCATGACAGGCGTTGCGGCCGAGGACGGTGTCGATCAGGTCTTGCTCTTCGTGATCGACATCCTGAAGGAAGAAGCGACACTTCTTGTGCCGAACGACCTTGTCAAATCGTTAGCGGAAAAGAGTTTTGGCGCAACGGTCAGCGGCGACCGCGTGGTCCTGCCAGGTATCATGAGTCGTAAAAAACAGATCATCCCGGCGCTCTCCGTCTGAACCTGACGCCGGAAGGGCACTGCCATGGCCGAGATCCTTGCCAGCCTGGACGAAATCGGAGGTCGTTACCGCGCCGCATTCGTCGACCTTTGGGGCTGTCTGCACAACGGACATGTCGCCTTTCCCGAAGCCGTCGACGCACTGCGCCGCTTCAAGGCGGGCGGCGGAACTGTAGTGCTTTTGACCAATAGCCCGCGGCCCCATGCAGGCGTGGAGCGGCAACTAGTCAAAATCGGTGTTCCGGAGGATTGCTGGGACACCATGGCCACATCGGGCGATAGCGCCCGCGCCGCGATGTTCCTGGGCGCCGTGGGGCAAAAGGTCTGGCATCTGGGCGAGGCGACGGACGGTGGGTTCTTCGAACCGATGAAACTGATCGCCGACGACTTGCATATCGCTCGCGTCCCGCTGGAAGAGGCGGAAGGCATCGTGTGCACCGGCCCCGAGGACCCTCAGGCCAACCCAGATGCGAACCGGCCCGCCTTCCTTTATGCCAAGCAGAATGGGCTAAAGCTGCTCTGCGCCAATCCTGACATTGTGGTGGACCGTGGCGAGACGCGCGAATGGTGCGCAGGGGCGCTCGCCAAGCTTTATACCGAAATGGGTGGCGAGAGCCTATACTTCGGCAAACCGCACCCCCCAATCTATGATCTTGCCCGCCGCCGCCTGGCCGCCCTTGGAACGGATATCGCAAACGACGAGATCCTCGCGATCGGCGACGGAATTCATACGGATATCAAGGGCGCAATTGGCGAAGGGCTCGATTGCCTGTTCATCACGGGAGGTCTCGCAGCCGCCGAGACCAAGACCACGAACGACCCGGAGCCGGAGGCGCTGGCCGCCTATTTGGCAGCCGAAGGGTTTGCGCCGACCTTTGCGATCGGGCGTCTGCGCTGACAAATCCCCCTTGCATTTCTGCGCTCGCGAAGTAATTAAGTTACGCGCGAGTGCTGTCTAGTGTGTTTTTATTGCTCGCCTAAATCAGGATTGGACGACAGATGCTTGATGTTCAGACCACAGGTAACGCCCCTCGCGGGACGATCACCATCGAAGAGCTGGAAATCGGCATGTCGCGCCACCTGACAAAAACGATCACGGATCGCGATATCGCGCTCTTTGCCGAGGTCTCTACCGATCACAACCCTGTCCATCTGGATGACGATTACGCCCGGGACACGATTTTTGAGGGCCGCATTGCCCACGGGATGCTGACCGCGGGGCTGATCAGCGCCGTCATTGGCGAACAGCTGCCCGGCCATGGCACGGTTTACCTGGGCCAGAACCTCAAGTTCCTGGCTCCCGTTCGCCCTGGTGACCAGGTGCGCGCCGAAGTGACCGTGACCGACATCGACCACGGCCGCCGCCGCGTGTCGCTTGCAACCGAATGCAGCGTGGGCGACACCAAGGTCCTGCGTGGCGAGGCACAGGTGCTGGCGCCCTCCTCGAAATTCGACTGACGCATTGGCGCCTTGCGCGCCGGGTCCGCCAAGGCTAACCGAAGGCCATGAGGATCCTGCGCGACTTTCGCTTTGCTACCCCTGAAGACCGCGGCGCCAGCGCCGCTATCGGCAATTTCGATGGTGTCCATCTGGGCCACCAGGCCGTGATCGACGTGGCGCGCGACGGCGCCGCGCGGCTTGGCTGCCCCCTTGGAGTAGTCACCTTCGAGCCGCACCCACGCGAGTTTTTCGCCCCCGACGCACCGCCTTTCCGCCTGATGCGCGCCGAGGCGCGCGCCCACAGGCTGGAAAAGGTGGGCGTCGACTGTCTTTACGAACTTAGTTTTACAACCGCGCTTGCGGGTCTCTCGGCGGAGGATTTCGTGCGCGAGGTGCTGTCGGACGGACTGGGCCTGCGGCACGTGGTAGTCGGAACGGACTTCCGTTTTGGAAAAGGACGCGCTGGAGATGCCGACACTCTTAAGGCGCTTGGTCCCTCCCACGGGTTCGAAGTAACGATTGCCGAGCTTGTGGAGGGCCCGCTAGGCGAGGTTTCGTCATCAAACATCCGCGCCGCCCTTGGCGCCGGTCGACCGCGCGATGCCGCCGCGATGCTGGGCCACTGGCATCGGATCGAGGGCACCGTCGTGCGCGGCGACCAGCGGGGCCGCGAACTGGGCTATCCCACGGCCAATATGTCGCTCAGCGGCCTGCATCTGCCCCGTTTCGGCGTCTACGCGGTGAAGGTGGACATCCTTTCGGGCGATCACCGGGGCAGTTACCGTGGCGCGGCCTCCCTTGGCGTCAGACCGCAGTTCGGCGGGGAGGTCCCAAACCTTGAGACCTTCATCTTCGACTTCAAGGGGGATCTCTACGGCGCGGACCTGTCCGTAGCGTTGGTGGATTTCCTGCGGCCGGAGGCAAAATTTGAAACGCTTGAAGATCTGATCGCGCAAATGGACGCCGACTGCGCGGCGGCACGCGCCATCCTGAGCGAGCTGGAGGCGTGAGCGACCCGATCGACCGTGCCGGGCTGCGAGAGGCGTTTTGGGAACGTGTGCCGCTGAAGAACCTGACACCCAAAGAGTGGGAGGCGCTGTGCGATGGGTGCGGGCGATGCTGCCTTAACAAACTCGAAGACCCCGATACGGGCGAGGTGGCGCTGACCCGCGTGGCCTGCCGCCTGCTCGACAACGACACGTGCCGTTGCGGGCAGTACAGCATTCGCAAGGAACTTGTCCCGGAGTGCATCCATCTGACGCCCAAGACGATTGCTGATATCGCCTACTGGCTGCCCGCCACTTGCGCCTACAAACTGCTCTGGCAGGGGAAGGCGCTTTATGATTGGCACCCGTTGATCTCTGGCACACCCGAAAGCGTCCATGCGGCGGGTATTTCGGTGCGCGGTTGGACCGTCCCGGAATTCGAGGTCCCCGAAGAGGACTGGGAAGATTACATCATCGAGGAAGATCCATGAACTTTGGCTCAGACAACACAGGCCCGGCCCATCCGAAGATCATGGAGGCCGTTGTGAGCGGCAATGGTGGCTACGCGATGCCCTATGGCAACGACACTCTGATGGACGACGCACGCGCGCAGGTGCGCGAAGTCTTCGAGGCGCCGGACGCGGCGGTCTATCTGGTCGCAACCGGAACGGCAGCGAATTCACTAATCCTTTCGACCCTTGGCGAGCCCTGGCAAACCGTTTTCTGCCACGCCGAAGCCCATATCGAAGAGGACGAGTGCAACGCCCCTGAATTCTACATGGGCGGTGCGAAACTGACCCTCGTCGATGGCCCAGGCGCCAAGATGGATCCTGCGAAGCTGCGCGCGGCCATCGGCCACAAGGAGGTTCTGGGCGTTCACAGCGCGCAGCGCGGTCCGGTTTCGATCACACAAGTGACAGAGAAAGGCGGCGTTCACACCCTGGAGGAGCTCGCCGCACTTACCGGCGCCGCGAAAGACTTCGGGCTACCCGTGCACATGGACGGCGCGCGTTTTGCCAATGCGCAGGTGGCGCTTGGCTGTACCGCAGCGGAAATGACGTGGAAAAGCGGGGTCGATGCCGTCAGCTTCGGCGGGACCAAGAACGGCTGCATGGCCGTGGAGGCGGTGGTGTTCTTCGATCCCGGCCACGCCTGGGAATTCGAGCTTAGGCGCAAGCGCGGTGCGCACCTTTGGTCAAAGCACAGATACCTCTCGGCGCAGATGGCGGCTTACCTGTCAGGTGGGCTGTGGCTGGACATGGCGGCCTCCGCGAACGCGCGCGGCTCCCAATTGATTGACGGCCTCCGGGCGCTTGATCACGCGACGGTGCTCTACGATCCCAAGGCGAACATGGCCTTTGCAGAACTGCCGCGAGGGGCCCACCGGCGCGCGGTGGAGGCCGGGGCGCAATACTATATGACGCTCGAAGGTCTTGCTGGCGGGTCGGACGACGATCCGGTCCCCTGCCGCCTTGTGACCAACTGGGCCACGCGGGAGGAAGAGGTCGCGCAATTCCTGGAGCTTCTGGCTTAGCCGCCGAGCCAGGCGTTCAGTTTTGCCGCGGTTTCCTGCGGGTGCGTCGCTGTCAGCATATGCGCGGCGCCCGGGATGACCGCCTCATCGCTTTGGGCCAGCCGCGCACGCAGGGCTGCATGGATCGCGGCAATGATCGGCGGAGAGGCGTCTCCGCGCAGGAAGTGGACCGGGCAAGACAGCCTCTCCAGCCGCCCTGCATCCAGCAGGCCTCGTGTATCGTGGAGCAAAACAGGCTCCCCCGCGGCAATAAGAGGAATGCGCGACACCAGTTTGGCCCGAACAGCCTCTGGCAGTGTCTCCCACGGCGCGCCCGAGCC
This sequence comes from Pseudomonadota bacterium, assembly GCA_039179985.1. Taxonomy (GTDB): domain Bacteria; phylum Pseudomonadota; class Alphaproteobacteria; order Rhodobacterales; family Rhodobacteraceae; genus JBCCMQ01. The sequence continues at coordinate 2,107 of JBCDED010000063.1, read as the reverse complement.
CCAGACCGCGTCGAACGTGCGCGCGGCTCGTGCGTAGTCACCCAGTGCCAGAGCCGCATCAAAGCCCTCCATACGCTCCATGTGCCGGTCGAATTCCGGGTCGCCGGCCCTCTTTGCCGCGATGAAAAGCACGGGCTCGATCAGAGTCAGCGATCGGACGACCTTTGGATGCTCCAGCGCTAGACGCAACGCGATGGTTGCGCCGAAGGAATGGCCAACAAGGTCCACGGGGTCTGCGGTCAGGAAACTTGCCGCGACGGCTGTTGCTTGATCGTGAAAATCGCCCTTGCGATCCCACGGCGCGCTCTGCCCGTGCCCGGGCTGGTCAAAGGCAATAGTTCGCAGGGTCACCCTGTCTCTGACGCCCGTCCAGATGCGAGAGGACGCCAGTGACGGGTGTATGAGCAAGGCCCAACGGGCGCCTTCGCCTTCTTCGTCCCAATACGTGCGGTACCCCGCGCGTATCTCTGAGGGCATTAGAGCTTGCCGGACAGATGCGCGTCGAGGTCGGCGATCCGGTCCTGGCCCCAGAAGCGTTCATCGCCATCGGTCACGTAGAACGGTGCGCCGAACACGCCGGCGTTCACGGCGTCTTCGAGGTTCTTGGTATAGGTTTCGGCGCCGGTCAGCAGGCCGCTGTCCGCAAGGGTTGGATCGAACCCCGCCGACGACAGGCACGCGCGGATCACATCGTCCTGCGCAATGTCTTTTTCTTCCGCCCAGGACGCCCGGGTCAACGAAAAGACCAACTCGCCGAGATCGCCGCCACCCGCCTCTTGCGCGGCGATGACAGCATAGGAACTGGGGGCCGGATTGGTTGGCCAATGCGCCGGTTTCAGATTGATGGGCAAGCCAGCCTTGGCGGCGTTGCGACGCAATTCCTGTAACCGGTACTCCTGCCGTGACACGTGGCGCTGGCCCGGCGGGGTGCCACCGGTGCGCGCGAAAAGACCCATAATATCCAGCGGTTTGTAGGTCACGGTGCAGCCATGCTTCTTTGCCACCTCTTCAAAGCGAAGTCCAGCGAGGTAGGTATTGGGCGAAATTGTTGCAAAGTAGTAGTCGATATGGGCCATGTGACATTTCCTTAACCGCTAGACGTTTCGCGTCACCTAGGGGGCGTGTTAGGTGGTGTCAACGACCCGAATCGCTGCCGCTACAGAGAGGTCCGCCGCCGATGGCCCGCAATCAGGAACCCAAGCTCATTTCTGGGAATGCCAACCGGTCGCTGGCGCAAGCCATCACCCGCCGCATGTCCATCCACCGCGGGGTCAGTACCGGCCTTGTGGACGCGCGGGTAGAGCGCTTCAACGACGCCGAGATCTTTGTCGAGGTCTTCGAGAACGTGCGCGGCGAGGATATGTTCATCGTCCAGTCCACGTCGAACCCGGCGAACGACAACCTGATGGAACTCCTGATCATGACCGACGCGCTGCGGCGGTCGTCCGCGGCGCGGATCACGGCGGTCATCCCCTATTTTGGCTACGCCCGGCAGGATCGCCGCACGAAGGCACGCACGCCCATTACCGCCAAGATGGTGGCGAACATGATGGTCAGCGCCGGAATTGAACGGGTCCTCACGATGGATTTGCATGCGGCCCAGATCCAGGGGTTCTTCGACATACCTGTGGACAACCTTTACGCAGCCCCTGTCTTCGCCCTGGATATCGAACACAAGTTTCGCGGCCGTCTCGATAAGGTGACCGTTGTCAGTCCGGACGTCGGCGGTGTGGCCCGGGCGCGGGAACTTGCACAGCGGATCGGCTGCGCCCTCGCCATCGTCGACAAGCGCCGCGAGAAACCCGGCGAAGTGGCCGAGATGACGGTGATCGGCGATATCAAGGACAAGACGTGCATTATTGTGGATGACATCTGCGACACCGCCGGCACGCTCTGCAAAGCGGCGGAGGTGTTGGTGCAGAATGGCGCAAAAGAGGTTCACAGCTACATCACCCCCCCTCGATATCAATAGTCGAGGGGACTTATGGGCGAGGCACGAGAATTGGCCCCATGGGACCCAGAGTTTGGTCTCAGGGGCCAGGCTTGGGCTCAGAGCCCCCGAGCATTGGTATCGAGGGGCTCCAGAGTACCGAGCATTAGTCTCGGG
>JBCDED010000062.1:0-24149 GCA_039179985.1 Pseudomonadota bacterium | reverse complement strand
TCCAGTCATTTTGTTCTGAACATCTGACGCAGCTTCCACCCACTTCCGCGTGAGCGAGTTTCCTAAAAAAATAGAAAAGTCATGGGCCAGGGTGGCCAGCGCATTCCAGAAATCATCTGCGTCCCGTCCTGTGCCGGGCAGCGCTTCGGTCTCGATAAAATCCACCAGTTCCGGTGCAACCTGCAATCCCGTCTTTTCCATCGCCATGGCCATCTCAGTCCTCCAACGCGCATACGACCGCATCCAGTTGGCGGGCAGCCTTAGCGGCGGCGCGGCACTCTTGCAATCCCATTGGTAATATTTTTTGACCAATTTTGGCCAATCTGAGAGGCGGCCCGGCCTTGCCCGCGCGGACCCATCGGCTACACCTAGGGCACCCAAGGGCAGGAGAGACCATGCGAGATGCACCCCCCCAGACGATCTTTCTGAAGGACTACCGGGCCCCGGCGTATCTTGTAGACAGCGTGCACCTGACGTTTCGCCTGGCACCCTCCAGCACCCGCGTCATCAGCCGCATCGCATTCCGGCCCAACGCCAAGGCTCACGGAAGCTTTTTTTTGCACGGCGAGGAGCTCTCGCTGATCTGGGCGAGGATCAACGGGGCGCCCGTATCTCCGGAACTGACCGAGACGGGCCTTACCTGCGCGGTGCCGGATGCGCCCTTTATCTGGGAAGCGGAGATCGAGATCGACCCGGCGGGAAACACCGCTCTAGAAGGGCTCTACATGTCAAATGGCATGTATTGTACCCAGTGCGAGGCCGAAGGCTTTCGCAAGATTACCTTTTATCCCGACAGGCCGGACGTGATGGCACCCTTCAAGGTGCGCATCGAGGGGGATCTGCCTGTCCTTCTGTCAAACGGCAACCGCGGCGACAGCGGACCCGGCTGGGCGGAATGGTACGATCCCTGGCCTAAACCGGCCTACCTTTTTGCGCTCGTGGCCGGCGATCTCACGGCGTTTCCCGATCGGTTCACCACACGCTCCGGCAAGGATGTCGAGTTGAATATCTGGGTTCGTCCGGGCCCCGACGAAGGCAAATGCGCCTTTGCCATGGACGCGCTCAAACGCTCAATGACATGGGACGAGGAGACCTACGGGCGCGAATACGACCTCGACATCTTCAACATCGTCGCGGTCGATGACTTCAACATGGGCGCGATGGAGAACAAGGGGCTGAACATCTTCAATTCCTCGGCTGTTCTGGCCAGCCCGGAGACGGCCACCGACGGGAATTTCGAGCGGATCGAGAGTATCGTCGCCCATGAATACTTTCACAACTGGACCGGAAACCGGATTACCTGCCGGGACTGGTTTCAACTCTGCCTTAAAGAAGGGTTGACCGTGTTCCGCGACCAGCAGTTTTCGGCTGATATGCGTTCGGCTTCGGTCAAGCGGATCGACGATGTGGTCATGCTGCGGGGCCGGCAGTTTCGCGAGGACGCCGGCCCCCTCGCGCACCCGGTCCGGCCCGAGAGCTTTGTCGAGATCAACAACTTCTACACCGCAACCGTCTACGAGAAGGGCGCCGAGGTGATCGGGATGCTCAAGCGTCTTGTGGGGGATGCGGCCTATTCCCGCGCGCTTGATCTCTATTTCGAACGGCACGATGGCGAGGCCGCGACGATCGAGGACTGGCTGAAGGTCTTCGAAGACAGCACCGGGCGCGATCTGACCCAATTCAAACGCTGGTACGCCCAGGCCGGAACGCCGAAGTTGACGGTGGCCGAGGACTGGGCAGACGGGACCTATACACTGACCTTCACGCAAAAGACCGATCCAACACCGGGCCAGCCCGACAAGGGTCCGCAGGTCATCCCGATCGACGTCGGGCTTTTGAACCCGGGCGGCGATGAAGTAGGTCCGACCTCGACGCTGGAGATGACGGAAACCGAGCAGAGTTTCACGTTCGGCGGGCTGACGGCGAAACCGGTACCTTCGCTCCTGCGGGGCTTCTCCGCACCGGTGATTCTGGAACGTGATGTCTCCGAGGACGCGCGTATCTTCCTGCTTGCGCACGACACGGACCCGTTTAACCGCTGGGAAGCGGGGCGGGCCCTGGCCAAGGACCAGCTAACCGCGCTGATCACCGAAGACAAGGCGCCCTCGCGCGGCTGGCTCGACGCGCTGGCACGATTGCTTCAGGATCAGGAACTCGACCCCGCGTTCCGGGCGCTCGCTCTGCGGCTGCCAGGGCAGGACGACATGGCACAGACGCTTTTTTCCGGCGGCGTCACACCCGATCCCGTGGCCATCTGGCAGGGGACCGAGACCATCAACCAGATGCTCGCCCAGCATCTGCAGGATGCCCTACCCGGCCTTTACGCGGATATGCAGGTCTCGGCGCCCTATGCGCCCGATGCCGAGCAATCGGGCAAGCGGGCGCTCGGCCTCGCGGCGCTCAGCCTCATCAGCCGCACGGACGGCGGCAAGGCCGCCGAGGCGGCTTACGCGGCCGCAAGCAACATGACGATGCAGCTTGGCGCGCTGTCCTGTCTTTTGCAGATTGGCAACGGGGACGGAGCGCTCGCAGCATTCTACGACCAATGGCGCGACGACCGTCTCGTGACCGACAAATGGTTCGCCCTTCAGGTCTCTCAGGCCGCGCCTGAGGCCGCCGTGAGCGTTGCCCGAAGGCTCACCAACCACGCCGATTTCACCTGGAAGAACCCCAACAGGTTCCGCGCGACAATTGGCGCGCTGGCCATGAACGCCGCCGGTTTCCACGACCCAACCGGTGCGGGCTACCGGCTGGTTGCCGACTGGTTGATCCGGCTCGACCCGGTCAATCCGCAGACGACGGCGCGCATGAGCACGGTATTTGAGTCTTGGGCCCGGTACGACGCGGACCGGCAGGCAATGATGCGGGACGAACTTAAGCGTATCCTTGGCACGCAGGATCTGTCCCGTGACACGACCGAGATGGTCACGCGCCTCCTGGGGTGAGCACGCCTTTTGAATACCGGCACCGCGCCCGCGCACCGCTGTCAGTGGCCGCTGTGATCGCAGTGCTGGTGGGTCTTGTCGTCATGCGCTTGGCTTTCGACGCGGCTCTCTGGATCGTTGTGCCGCTCGCCCTGCTGACCCTGCCCGCCCTCAATGACATGCGCCGGGATCACAGCGCAGTCCTGTGGGTCGATGACGCAGTGATCGGCTGGCGCTCGGGCACGCAAGACATCGTCGAAGTGCCACTTGGCGACGTGACCAAAGCCAGGCTGCGGCTAGGTTTTGATCTTTCACAGAAAATCACACTGGACGTTCGGGACGGCCCGCCGCTGCGGGTGCCCCTCGACTGCGTACCGCGTGGCCGGGCCATCGAGCACGTTCTGGCCGAACGCCGGGTTCCGGTGTCACGTGGATTTTTTGCGTAACCCGCAGTGGAACTTCTGGCGTTTCGCCACGGAAAAGCCATAGTTTCGGCACATACAGCCACAATGGAGCCGCTTGTTGACTATTCAACCCAGGCGCGCCGGACGGCGCCTCTTGTCGCGGCCACGGTTTGCATCGTCCTTTTCGTTCTCGCCGCCGCCACCAAGGCACCCTGGTACATCTGGCTTTTCTGGTGCGCGGCGACGATCGGCGTCATCTGGGCGCTCGTGGCCAATCCCAGAGCAGGGTTGTCCATCCATGGCGGCCGTTTGAAAGCCTTCCATGGCGCCAGGGAGATCGATATCGCGCTTGACGAAATCACCCATGTGACCATCGAGAAGTGGTCCGACGGTCATGATGACGTAAATTTGCATCTGCCACGGGGCGAGCAGCTGGCGGTGCCCGGCGAAGCCTTGCCGCCCGGACAGACGCTTGAAAACGCTTTACTTGCAGAAGGCATCGAAGTCCGGCACCTTTAGGCAACGGGTCGCCCCTGGCCCGCGAATTTGGTAGACTAGACAAATAGCGTCACGCCGCTGTTGCATTCCTGAAGCATGAGGCGTCCATGCAAGACCGACTCGATCCGCTGATTGCCGAACGTGCGCCATGGCTCTTTCGGGAAGACCTCTGGACACCTCCCGCACGCCGGGCCTTGAACCGTATGCTCGGCTACAACAAGACCATCGCCCTGGGCGAGGTGTTGCGGGAGCTACCGTCGGACCGGATCATGACCGAGATGGCCAAACGGCTTGCAATGGATGTGAGTGTCTCGGGCCTCGCAAATGTGCCCAGCCACGGACCCGCGCTGATCGTGGCGAACCATCCCACCGGAATTGCTGACGGAATCATTATGGATGCCGTCCTGCGTCCCTTCCGGCCCGATCTGTTCTTTTATGCCAACGTCGACATCCTGCGCGTGCTGCCGCAGATGCACTCGATGATCGCGCCCGTTGAGTGGCGTCCCGAAAAGCGGACTCATGGCAAAACCCGCGAAACCATGGCCTACACCCGTCAGGCCGTGTCCGAAGGACGGCTCGGGGTGATCTTCCCCTCGGGGCGGCTGGCCAAACGGCGCGGCCTGCAACTCCATGAACGCGAGTGGATGACCTCGGCGGCGATGCTGGCGCGCAAGTACCGGCTGCCGGTGATCCCGATCAACATCCGCGCCCGGAACTCGGTGCTGTTTTATCTTTTCGACAAGATCCACCCGACGCTGCGGGACATCACGCTGTTCCACGAGACCCTGAACAAGGACCGTCAGCCCTTCCGCATTACCGTCGGCGAGCAGATTTCTCCCAATGCGCTGCCGGCGAAGTCCGACGAGGCCACGGAGTTTCTGAAGCGTGCAACGCTCCGCCTTGGCGACGCCGCACAGTCGGTGTCTTTAGTGCGCGCGACGCGCCGGCCCTCGTGGGTCTAGCGGCGTAAGCTGGCCGGACTAACCGGCCCCCGCAGGCAGTTGGCAATAGCTCTGGTTCGACACCCACTGGCGCATATCCTCGCGCTTGCGGCTTTGGTGGAACGGGCCCCAGTCCGCCGCGACGCCGCCGCCTCCTGCCGAGATCACGCCGTCGCGCGGCACAGTCGAGGCCATGATCCGGATGCCGCAGCTGAGGTTGGCCGAGCCGTCTTTTAGCGTTTCAGCAGACCGGGCCGCACAGCCGTAGCCGCGGGCTGTGCCCGGACTGATCTGCAAGAGCCCGTGCCACCGTCCGTTCCCGCCGGACACGGTTGGCTGCCATGTGCTCTCGTGTTTGGCAAGCGACGACAACAGGCCCACCCAGAACGCCTTTCGCTGGTCTTCGCTGGCCGTGGCATAGGCCGGGCACCACCTGTCCATATCCTGGGGCACGACCTGCACCAGCGGCGCCCCGTGGGTCGACAGGGTGGAAACGACCGTGCCTGTCCATTCTTCGCCGTTGGGGTGATGATCCCAGCGGGCCGCCGGCGGATCGGCCGGCGCGATCTCTGGCGCCGCGCGCTCTACGATTTCGGTACAGCCGAAAAGCACCGCGAAAGCCCCTGTCGCCGCAAGACCACGGCCCCATGTCATGGACATATCTTCCTCCACACGCAAATCTGCCACCGCCCACCCAAGCGAGAAAACCGAAACCGCATTCATCTTGCAAGTCTTTGCCGGTTTTGCGGACCCGCGTCGGCAAGCGCCCGCCAAGCCTTGCCCCGCCACCCGTGGTCCACTAGGAAAGCCACCGATCCATTTTCCGCCGGAGCGACCCCATGCTGGACCTGACCTTCGAAGCCCCGAAACCCAAAGTCATCGCCGGAGCGCGCCAGGACTGGGAACTGGTCATCGGGATGGAGGTGCACGCCCAGGTGTCGTCGAACGCCAAGCTCTTCTCCGGCGCTTCGACGGCGTTCGGGGCCGAACCCAACGCCAATGTCGCCTTCGTAGACGCCGCCATGCCGGGCATGCTGCCAGTGATCAACGAATTCTGCGTTGAACAAGCCGTCCGCACCGGTCTGGGCCTGAAGGCCGAAATCAACCTCCGCTCCGCCTTTGACCGCAAGAACTACTTCTACCCTGACCTGCCCCAGGGTTATCAGATCAGCCAGCTTTACCACCCGATCGTTGGCGAAGGCGAAGTCATCGTGGAGATGGGTCCGGGTGTGGCCCGCCACGTGCGGATCGAACGGATCCACCTGGAACAGGACGCGGGGAAATCCATCCATGACATGGACCCACATATGTCCTTTGTCGATCTCAACCGCACGGGCGTCGCCCTGATGGAGATCGTCAGCCGCCCCGATATTCGCGGGCCGGAAGAGGCCGCCGCCTATATCGTCAAGCTGCGGCAGATCCTGCGGTACCTTGGGACCTGCGACGGCAACATGCAGAACGGAAACCTGCGCGCGGACGTGAACGTCTCGGTCTGTCGTCCGGGTGACTATGAACGCTACCAGGAAACGCAGGACTTCGCCCATCTCGGCACCCGCTGCGAGATCAAGAATATGAACTCCATGCGGTTCATCCAGGCGGCCATCGAATATGAGGCGCGCCGGCAGATCGCCATCGTCGAAGACGGCGGCACCGTAGATCAGGAAACGCGGCTCTACGACCCCGACAAGGGCGAGACACGGTCCATGCGCTCGAAGGAAGAGGCCCATGATTACCGCTACTTCCCCGACCCCGACCTTCTGCCGCTGGAAATCGAACAAGGCTGGGTAGATGATATTGCCGCGTCCCTTCCTGAACTGCCGGACGCCAAGAAAGCGCGGTTCATGGAAGGCTTCGGTCTGACCGACTACGACGCCAGCGTTCTGACCGCCGAGGTGGAGGCTGCCAGCTATTTTGAGCAGGTGGCCGAAGGACGCGACGGCAAGATGGCCGCGAACTGGGTCATCAACGAGCTTTTCGGGCGTCTCAAGAAAGAAGACCACGGGATCACCGAAAGCCCGGTCACCCCGGCGCAACTGGGCGGGATCATCGATCTGATCTCGAAAGGCGATATCTCGGGCAAGATCGCCAAGGACCTTTTCGAGATTGTCTACACCGAAGGCGGCGACCCGGCAGAGATCGTCGAGGCGCGCGGCATGAAACAGGTCACCGACACCGGCGCCATTGAGGCCGAGGTCGACCGGATCATCGCCGAAAACCCCGAACAGGTGGAGAAGGCAAAGGTAAACCCCAAACTTGCCGGCTGGTTCGTGGGTCAGGTGATGAAAGCCACGGGCGGCAAGGCCAACCCCAAGGCCGTAAACGAGATCGTAGCTAAAAAGCTCAGCGGCTGAGCCGGGCCTGCGACCCTAGACCTCACCCGGCACGCGCGAGGTTTGCGGCAGACTGCGTATGCATTTTACGCACCAGGAGATTGCCCATACCCCCTCGTTTGATCCTCGCAGCGGGGGTCCTCGCGCTGGTGCCATGGGCGGCGCAGGCGCAAAGTGTCTCAGGTCTGCTGCACGCCGCGATGCCCATGGCGCCGGCCGCCGCCCAGGAACTGGTCTGGCCTGCAGAGAACCACACCACCGACGAGGGCGAGGTGAACACGCACACCGGCGCGCCAAACCCAGCAGCGGTCTTTTGCGTCAACATGGGCGGTGACTACCAGATCCGCTCTGGCGCGAAGGGAGAGTACGGTGTGTGCATTTTTCCCGACGGCCGCGAGGAGGACGCCTGGGACTTCTTCCGCGAGGAATTCGGAGATCACGTCCCGAGCTCGGACGTGCGTCACTTCGCAAGCCTCCCCTTCGACGCAGACCCGGGCTGAAAGCAGCAGTTGATCGGCAAGCTCTCGAGGAACTGCGCGGCGCAGGCCTCTGAAAACCGGTTCCGTCTGTTGCCGCAGCAGCGCCAAAGCCGGCGCATTCTAGGCTTTGACGCATCTGAAAATGTGGCAGGATTGGGGCTGCAAACCGCTCTTTGCACAGGATCTTCGGGTTTGGTGGCCTTGGCTGAGAATCCGGGTCCGCGAAAAAGTATTTTGAATTCAGACGGGTAGGCGGCCCAGCGTAGATCGTTCCCGGCACCGAACGGACTGTTGCCCAATCGTCACCAGAGTTTTGCCGCAATTTTGCCTCAAATGCTTTGGTGGAACTCCGCACCGTCCTCTAAGGTCAGCCTGTACACGGTGCAGGGGTGTGTAATGTACGAGTATCGCATCGTCCCGGCGCCGCCGGTGGCATCGCGCAGTTGGAGCCTCCGGCGACGCGTGGAGACCCCGGAAACGGTGATGGCCGCTCTGGTGAACGAGTATTCCAACGAGGGTTGGGAATTCCAGCGCTCGGAATTTATTCCCGGCCAGCGATATGGCTGGATCGGTCGGCGTTCCGAGGACAGGCATATTCTCGTCTTTCGGCGTCAGAAAACACGCGTGGCGGCCCTGCTGCCCGCGCCGGACGCCATGCCCGATCACAAGCCAAATCGGTCAAACGGGGTGGCAGCGCCCCATGTGATGCCAACCCGCGTGACCGAAACAGAACTGGTCAAAAAGGCCCGCAGCCGCATGCAAAGCGTCAAGGCAAAGGCGGCCGAACGCTCGGAAGACATGCTGCCACGCCGCCCCTCACCCATCGAAGCTATTGGCGGCAAGGTTCACAGGGGCACCTTTCGGCCTGCAGGTCGCCATTTCGTCGACCACGGCCTCAGTGATACCGTCGAGCGTAAGACGTCCTAAGCCGCCTCTTCGGGGACATCGAGCTTCAGTGCCAGCGCATGGATGCGGCCCACAAGGTCAGGGCCAAGCGCAGCATGAACGGCGCGATGCCGTTCGATCCGGCTCATGTCACGAAAGACTTCTGACCGCAGCCCAACCCGCCAGTGACTCTCGCCACCCTCCTGATATCCGGCGTGCCCGCGGTGGCGTTCGCTTTCGTCCTCGATCGTCAGGTGAGTCGGCTCGAACGCGGTTTGCAACCGTTCGCGCATTTCCTCGGCAACACCCATTTTTTGCTCCGCGACCTCTTCCTCTTCGGGGGGAAACTACTAAACTCCATTGTCCGACTCGGAAAGGTGTTTCATGGACAAGAGCGACCCCTTCGGTTTCAATCTCTCGGTTTCAGCGGACAAGAAGAAGCGTTCGCGCGGGCGCCGGGGCATGTCGGGCGCCTTTGAAACGTCTCAGCGTGTTTGCGACTATCCCGGCTGCCAGGAGCGCGGCATTTACCGGGCGCCGAAATCGCCTGACACGCTGGATGAGTACCTTTGGTTCTGCAAGGATCATGTGCGCGAGTACAATCTGAAGTGGAATTTCTTCGGCGGCTCGTCCCAGGAAGACTACGACGCACAGATGGAAAGCGACCGGGTCTGGGGACGGGAAACCAAGCCCTTTGGAAATTCCGAAGAACAACGGGCCTGGGCCCGGCTCGGGGTCGACGACCCGCATCAGGTCTTGGGAGAGAACGCCACACGCAATCCCGGAAAGTCGATTACCGGCACCAGGCGCCTTCCCCCGACCGAGCGTCGTGCGCTCGATATCCTTGAGGCCAAAGACCACTGGACGAAACCCGAAATTCGAAAACAATACAAGAGCTTGGTCAAGGATCTGCACCCAGACATGAACGGTGGCGCTCGGGAAGATGAAGAACGCCTGCAAGAGGTTGTCTGGGCCTGGGACCAGATCAAAGAGAGCCGCAACTTTCGCGACTGAGCCGCAGTTATTGGCACTGAAATAAAATCTCGGCAGTTAACGGCACCGTAAGAGCTTGTCGTCAATGAGACCCGCATCGGAACTCGAACGAAGCGGAGTTGGCAAATGCAGTCCTGGGGTATCTCTCGGCGAATTGGCGCGCTTGGGTGGATCAATATCGGTGTCCTCGGCGCGGTTGCGTCAGTGGCTCTCTTGGCGACCTGGCAACTGGCCCGGTCTTTCGAGGGCTTTAAGGATACCGCGGCTCAGACAGTCCTGATTGGCGACATCACCGAACATCTCTACGAGATGCGGATGGGCGCGCTGAAGTACCGGGTCACCTCCAACGAAGCGTCCATTGCCGAGGTTGAGGCCAAGATCGCTGAAATTTTTGAGATGGAAGAGCAGCTGTTGCAGGCTGTCGACAACGAAGACCTGCGAACCGCCTTCGACAAGATGAACAGAGACGTCGGCAGCTATCAGACAGCATTCCGGGCGATGAGCACCTTTCAAAAGCAGCGCGAGGAAAACGTCACTACGTTCGAGTCTCTGACCGCCGCGCCAGTTGAGGGGCTCCAGCGGCTGATGGAAATGGGCCTCGAAGACGTCGACCCGATCACCCTATTCCACGCAGGTCAGGCGCAAGCCAGCATTCTCTATGCGCAGACGTATTTTGAGCGTTTTCTTCTGACCAACCTGCCAGAAGACTATGCCAGTTTCGACGATGCGCTGGCCACGGCGAGCGGGGCCCTGTCCACGGTTATGGCCCGCAGTGTCGACCCAGAGCGCATCGATGTGGCCCGCACAGCAAAGTCAGACATGGAAGCCATGCGCGCGCAGGTGCAGGTTGTGCAGGAAACGATCACCGCCCTTAGTGCCGAGCGGTTTCGCATGGATCAGGTGGGGCCAAAGTTGCAAAAAGATGCCGAAGAGGTGCTGGAAGCGATTGTGGCAAACCAGGACGTGATGGCCGATCATGGGCGCACGCTTATCACATGGACCATGCTGACGCTTGCGGTCGGTTCTGCCCTGGCGATCTTCTGCGCCTTTGTATTCTCGCGCCGTATCGGCCGCGACATTTCTAACTCTATCGAAGAGCAGGTGTCCGGTATGTCGCAACTCGCGGACGGCGATCTGGAGGTAGACATCGCCGGGGCAGAAGAAAGCCATGAGCTTGGCCGGATGGCCCGCGCCATGATCGTCTTCCGCGACAACGCCCGTGAAGCACGGCGCCTAGAAGCGGAAAAAAAGGAAGCGGATCTTCAGATGCAGCGGCGTGAGAAAGAAGACGTCGCCCGCCGCGAGGCCGAAGAACAGGAACGCCGCGAAGAGGCCAAACAACAGCGTCAGGCCATGATGCGCGATCTCAGCGAGTCTGTCGGACGGGTGGTTGATGCGGCTTCCCGCGGAGATTTCTCAACCCGCGTATCGGCGAACTTCGATGATGCAGAACTGGTGTCGCTGGCGGAAGGTCTCAACACACTCATGGGCAATGTCGAAAGCGGTTTGCAAGAAACTGCTGACATTATGGAACACCTGGCCGGTGGCGACCTCACCCACCGGATGCGGGGCGAATTCCTGGGCCTCTTTGGCGAGTTGCAGACAAATGTGAATGCCACGCTTGAACAGTTGACGTCCATACTGTCCGATATTTCCTCGAAATCCGACGGTGTATGGAACGAGGCCGCCACCATGACGCAGGACAGTGAAGCCCTGGCCCGGTCAACCGAAAAGCAGGCTGCTTCGCTGGAAGAAAGCTCGGCCGCCATGGAAGAATTCTCGACCTCGGCGAAACTGAACGCCGACAACGCCCGGTCCGTCAGCGACGGCGCGTCGAGTGCGTCGGCGCGCGCCGAGGCCGCCGGCGAGGTGGTGGATGCCGCCGTAACCGCCATGTCAGACATCAAAGATGCTTCCGCGCGGATCGGCGAAATCGTCGAAGTCATGGAAGGTCTGGCTTTCCAAACCAATCTTCTGGCGGTGAACGCCTCGGTCGAGGCAGCCCGCGCGGGTGAGGCTGGCAAAGGTTTTGCAGTCGTCGCGACCGAAGTGCGTGCACTGGCCCAGCGGTCCGCGGACGCCTCACAGGATATCAAGCAGCTTGTCGAGGAAAGCGCCAAGCAGGTGGCCAAAGGCGTGGGACTTGTGGAGCAGACCGGTGAAACGCTCAAACTAACGGTGGATGAGGTCCGGTCCATGCTGCAGCCGCTCAATGAACTCAGCGAGAGCAGCAAAGAACAGGCTATCGGCGTCCAGGAGGTGACCACGGCGCTGAGCCAGCTTGACGTGATCACCCAAGACAATGCCAGCCTGTCGCATCAAAGCCGAACAACCGCCGAGCAGATGCAGGAAGCGGCCCGTGTTATGCGGGAACTCGTTGGCACCTTCCGAACAACGCCGCAGTCTTCTTCAACCATGGAGAGCGCGCCGGAGGATCTGACAACGGCGGCCTAGGCGCCGACCCATCACGGCTGGCGCGCCGAGGAAAAGTGCGGCACGGCACTTGCGCTCAAAACGCGGGCAGAGAGCCCACCGCCCGGAGCGCTTGCCCGTCCCCGCGGCGCTTTCCGGGTCGCCCCGCGCTTGCGTGTTCCCTTCCCCTTGCCCTTCGCCGGAATATGTTGCACGTCAGGCCGGTGGTGCGCCGAAGGCGCAACTGAGAGGACATTGAAATGGCGGACGGGTCGATGGATGTGGCGGCGAAACCCACCGAGGAGCTCTCGGTCAGAGAAGTCTTCGGGATAGATTCCGACATGAATGTAAAGGGGTTCGCCGAGCGCTCGGAGCGTGTCCCGGATCTCGACACGACCTACAAGTTCGACCCCGACACGACACTCGCGATTCTCGCGGGGTTCTCGCATAACCGCAGGGTGATGATCCAGGGCTACCATGGCACAGGAAAATCCACGCACATCGAACAGGTGGCCGCGCGGCTGAACTGGCCCTGCGTCCGCGTCAATCTTGACAGCCACATCAGCCGGATCGACCTCATCGGCAAAGACGCTATCAAACTCCGCGACGGCAAGCAGGTCACCGAGTTTCACGAAGGCATCCTGCCCTGGGCGCTCCGGAACCCCACCGCGATTGTCTTTGACGAATACGACGCCGGCCGCGCGGACGTGATGTTCGTCATCCAGCGGGTGCTTGAGGTCGACGGCAAACTGACGCTGCTCGATCAGAACGAAGTGATCACCCCGCACCCCTATTTCCGCCTCTTCGCGACCGCGAACACGGTCGGCCTTGGCGATACGACCGGGCTCTACCACGGCACCCAGCAGATCAATCAGGGCCAGATGGACCGCTGGTCACTGGTTGCGACGCTGAACTACCTTAGCCACGATGCCGAGGCAGCCATCGTTCTGGCCAAATGCCCGCACTACAACACCGAAAAGGGCCGGCAGACGATCAACCACATGGTGACCGTGGCTGACCTGACCCGGACGGCATTTATGGCCGGCGATCTGTCGACGGTCATGAGCCCCCGGACTGTCATCGCCTGGGCTCAGAACGCCGAAATCTTCCGTAACATCGGGTATGCCTTCCGGCTGACCTTCCTCAACAAATGCGACGAACTAGAGCGCCAGACCGTTGCGGAGTTCTACCAGCGCTGCTTCGACGAGGAACTTCCCGAAAGCGCCGCCGGCATGGCTTTGGGGTGAGCGGCGCCGCTGATCTCCCCAATCCGCAACGGCCGCGTGTGACAGCGGCCCGATCTGACGCAAAAGGCCCGCACCAAAGCAGGCAGGTCCCGCAATGAGCACTCCGGAAAACCCCGCCGAACCGTTCAAAAAGGCGCTCGCCGAAGCCACGCGGGTGCTCGCAGATGACCCTGAACTCGGCGTGACCTATTCCGTTGACCCGCCAGGAATGACCCCCGACAGCATGCGGCTGCCCCAGGTGAGCCGCCGCATGACCAAGGAAGAGGTGCTGCTGGCGCGCGGCACCGCCGATGCCTATGCCATGCGGCACAAGTTTCATGACACCGCCACCCACACGAAATACGAGCCACAGGGCCAGATGGCGCGCGATCTTTATGAAGCCATGGAAACCGCGCGCTGCGACGCCATGGGCGCGCGCCATATGCCCGGCACTGCGACGAATATAGACGCCAAAATCGGCGCAGAAGCCTCTCGGCGGGGATATGATCAGATCACCTCGGCCGCTGATGCGCCACTCGCTGTGGCCACGGGCTATCTGATGCGGCACCTTGCGACGGGGCGCCCGCTGCCTAAGGGCGCGCAGAACGTGATGGAGCTCTGGCAAGAGCATATTCTGGACCAGGCGGGCGCCTCGCTGGACACGCTCGAGACCAACCTCGATGACCAGGCGGCCTTCGCGCGGCTTGCTCGGCAGATCATCGATGACCTTGGCTACGGCGATCAGCTGGGGGACGACCCCGACGCCACGGACGAGGAAGAGAGCAGCGACGAGGCCGAGGACAGTCCCGAAAACCCCGACAGCCAGGGCTCGGAAGAAGAGGCCTCTTCCGACGATGTGGAGGCGGCGCCAGACCAGACACAAGAAGATACCCAGGACGCCTCCGAAGCCCAGGTCTCGATGGACGACATGGCCGATGTGGAGGCCGGGGACGAAACCGAGATGCCTGATGGCGAGGCGCCGCTCGAGCCGCCACCGCCCCAGCCAATCTCGGAGGCAGACCCGAACTACGAGGTATATCTCTCTGAATTCGATGAGGAAATTCGCGCAGAAGACCTGTCTGAGCCCGCTGAACTGGAACGCCTGCGCGCCTACCTTGACCAGCAACTCGACCCTTTGAAAGGGGCGGTCGGTCGGCTGGCCAACAAACTGCAGCGCCGCCTGCAGGCGCAGCAAAACCGGTCCTGGGAGTTTGACCGCGAGGAAGGCATCCTCGATGCGGGGCGACTGGCACGGGTTGTAGCGAACCCCACGACACCGTTGAGTTTCAAGATCGAAAAAGACACCGAGTTCCGCGATACGGTGGTCACGCTTCTTCTGGACAACTCGGGATCAATGCGGGGCCGGCCGATCTCGATCGCAGCCATCTGCGCCGACGTGCTCGCGCGGACGCTGGAACGCTGCCAAGTGAAAGTAGAAATTCTTGGCTTCACCACCCGGGCCTGGAAGGGCGGCCAGAGCCGTGAAAAGTGGCTGGCGGACGGCAGACCGCAGCAGCCGGGCCGCCTGAACGACCTGCGCCACATCATCTACAAATCCGCCGACGCGCCCTGGCGCCGGGTCCGCCCGAACCTGGGCCTGATGATGAAAGAGGGGCTTCTGAAGGAGAACATCGACGGCGAGGCCTTGGAATGGGCGCACCGCCGGATGATCCATCGGCCCGAGGCGCGGAAGATCCTCATGGTCATTTCCGACGGTGCGCCGGTCGATGACAGCACCTTGTCGGTCAATACGGCGAACTACCTTGAAAAACACCTGCGCGACGTGATCGCCATGGTCGAACGGCGCCGGGCGGTAGAATTGATCGCCATCGGCATCGGCCACGACGTGACCCGCTACTACCAGCACGCCGTGACAATTACCGATGTGGAGCAACTGGCAGGTGCAATGACGGAGCAACTTGCGTCGCTCTTTGACTCCGATCCCCGGGCAAAGGCGCGCTTTTCCGGGATCGCGCGGGCAAGCTGATGTTTCAGAGTTTCGATACCACCTCATCGCCAGAGCAGGGTCCGGCCAGGTTACAAGCGCTCAGGGAAAAGATGGCCAAAGCCGGCGTCGACGCCTTTCTTGTCCCGCGGTCTGACGCGCATATGGGCGAATATGTCAGCCCGCGCGACGAGCGGCTGGCCTGGTTGACGGGCTTCACCGGCTCAGCGGGGTTCGCCGCGATCCTGCAGGGCGAAGCCGGTGTGTTCGTCGACGGTCGCTATACACTGCAAGTGCGCGAGCAGGTCGACCTTGCGCATTTCACTCCAGTCGGCTGGCCCAAAACCACGGCCGCCGACTGGCTGGCCGACCGTCTGGAAGACGGACAATTTCTTGCCATCGACCCCTGGCTGCACACCAGCGCCGAGGTCGAGAAGCTGCGTGACCGTCTTGAACCACGGGGTGTCACCCTCCGCTCGGGCGAAAACCTCGTGGATGCGATCTGGGACGATCAGCCGGAACCGGCCCTCGGCAAGGCACATAGTCAACCTGACGATCTGGCCGGCGAAAGCTCGGCATCGAAGCGCCATCGCCTTGGAAAAACCCTTGCCGAAGCAGAGCAGAGCGCCGCGGTCCTGACACTGCCGGACTCGATTTCATGGCTTCTGAATATCCGCGGAACCGACATTCCACGAAACCCTGTGGTCCAGGCCTTTGCGGTGCTGCATACCTCGGGGGTGGTCGATCTTTATGTCGATTCACGCAAACTGGCCGAGGTCACGCTGGACGATGATGTGACCGTCCACGACCCTGCAGATTTCGTGCCCTCGCTCGCGGCCCTGGCGGGACCCGTGCGGGTTGACCGGTCGACCGCGCCCTACGCGCTGAAGGAACTCCTGGAAGGCGCGGGGATCGAAGTCGCCTGGGGTGCCGACCCCTGCATCCTGCCCAAAGCGCGGAAGAACCCGGTGGAAATCGCATCGACCCGCGAGGCGCATTTGAGGGATGCCGCGGCCATGGTGGAGTTTCTAACATGGCTTGAACGCGAGGCGCCCGACGGCGGGCTCACAGAGATCGAGGTCGTGAAGGCGCTCGAAGGGTTCCGCCGTGCGACGAATGCACTGCAGGATATCTCATTCGACACGATCTCTGGCGCGGGAGCCCACGGCGCCATCGTACATTACCGTGTGACAGAAGAGACGAATGCGCCGGTGGAGCCGGGAACGCTGCTTTTGGTCGATTCCGGTGGTCAGTACGTCGACGGCACCACCGATATCACGCGGACCATCGCCATTGGTCCGCCGGGCGTAGACGAGAAGCGGGCGTTCACGCGCGTTCTGCAAGGCATGATTGCCATCAGCCGGGCGCGCTGGCCCAAGGGACTGGCCGGGCGCGACCTAGACGCTCTGGCGCGGGCCCCGCTGTGGATGGACGGGCGCGACTACGACCATGGGACGGGCCATGGTGTAGGGGTCTTTCTTAATGTGCACGAGGGACCGCAGCGGCTGGCGCGGATTTCAGAGGTGCCACTGGAACCCGGTATGATCCTGTCAAACGAACCGGGCTACTACAAAGAAGGTGCCTTCGGCATACGGATCGAAAACCTAATCGTGGTGGAGCACGCTCCAGAACTCCCCGGTGGCGACGACCGCGAGCAGCTGTGTTTTACCACGCTGACCTGGGTGCCGATTGACCGCAGGCTGATCGATGTCACGCTTCTGAGCGGCGAGGAACGCGCCTGGCTCGATGCCTATCATGCGGAAATTCCCCGTCTCATAGGCGCGCGGTTGTCGGATGCGGCGCAGGCCTGGGTGAAAGACGCCTGCCAACCCATTTGACATCGGGCCGTCATCGACGATCTATAGGTTTCCCCAATCCCGCAGGAGACCTTCCATGGCCGACCACATCAAAATTCGCAAAGCCCCCGGAACCTGGGTGGTCCGCGCCGCGGGCGCCGTACTGGGAGAAAGCACCAACGCGCTTGAGCTGAGCGAAGGCGACTACCCGCCGGTAATCTACTTTCCCCGCGGGGACATCGCCATGGCGTTTCTGGAGCCGACCGAGCATAGCACGCGCTGTCCGCACAAAGGCCAGGCCAGCTATTTTTCCATCGTGGCAAAGAGCGGCGACATGGAAAACACGGCCTGGTCCTACCAAGACCCGTTCGATGCCGTGGCCGAGATCAAGGATCATATTGCCTTCTACACGGACAAGGTGGCGGTGGAGCAGCTCTGAGCGCTACGAGTGCTCTTCGGCCGCCGTCGCGGCAAGCGCTCGGTTATAGGCCTTCAGCGCATCCACATGGAACAGCGCGCCGCGCAGCTCGGGCTGCCCGGTTTCAGCATTCATCCGCACCACGGGAATGAAGGTCGCGGCCGATTTCTCGAAGGCGGGCATCGCAGCTTCGAGCGTTGCATGCTGGTCGAGGTAAACGCCCTGTTCGATCAGGGCGAGGCAGTCTTTCTCGGGCGCGGCGTCAGGGTTCCCCACAGGACGCATGACGCCCGCGACACGGAACATGCCCAACAGATAAGCCTGTGGGCCGGCGGCCAGATGAACGCCCCTGCGCTCCAGCTGCGTCAGGAAGAATGACCGGTCGACGAGACGGCTGGCAATCGCCGTTGACAGCGACACCGCGACCATCACCGCCAGACCCGCCTGCCAGTCGCCGGTCAGCTCAAATACAATCAGCGTGGTCGAAATTGGCGATCCCAGTACCGCCGCCGATACCGCGCCCATCCCCGCCAGAGCGTAGAGCGTTTCGCTACCGGATACTTCGGGGAAGAAACCGGTCGCGATGATCCCGAAGGCAAGGCCCGTGAGGGCCCCCACCATCAGCGAAGGGGAGAAGATTCCGCCGCCCATGCGGCCCGCCATGGTGATGGCCACCGCGAGACATTTAACGATTGTGAAGACAACCGCTTCGTGGAAGAGAAGCCCGCCCTGCAACGCCCGCGTTGTGGTTTCATAACCGACGCCGATGATATGCGGGAACTGGATGGCAATCAGGCCAAGAAGCGCTCCGGCAAAGGCGGGGCGCAGCCAGCGCGGAAGGCCCACGGCGGCCTGGGCCTTACTGCCCATGTTATCGGCAAAAAAGATCGAGCGCATGAGGATCGCCGCGACCAGTCCGCTCACGATACCAAGAAGCAGAAAGGCGGGCAGTTCCTGGTAAAACTGTAGCGACGACATATTGGGCAGTTCGAACTCGGTCACATCCCCGAAGAACGCCCGGCTGATCACCGTACCTGCGACCGATGCAATAACGATGGGCGCAAACGCATGGACCGCGAAGTGCCTCAGGATGACCTCAAGCGCAAAGAGCGCCCCGGCAATGGGCGCGTTGAACGACGCGCTGACGGCGGCCGCGACGGCGCATCCCAAAAGGTCACGCCCGGTGATTCCGTCGGCGGCGATCCTCTGCGACACCCAGGTTGATGCGACACCGGCAAGGTGCACCACGGGCCCCTCGCGGCCCGTCGAGCCACCGGTCGAAAGCGTGATCATGGAGGCTGCTGCCGAAGCAAGGCCCGCGCGTTTTTCCACGCGCCCGTTGTTCAGCGCCGCGCCTTCGATCACTTCGGCAACGCTGCGGACCTTCGCGTCGGGCGTAAAAATGTGGAGGATAACGCCCACGACAAGCCCGCCTGCTATGGGCAGAAGCAAGATCCACCACCACGGCAGGGCATCCGCCACGGTTGCCAGCGTCACATCGTCGGCGCCATAAAAGAACGTCTGCAGGCTGGAGACCGCCTTGCGAAAGCCGACGGCAATCAGGCCCGCGACGATGCCAAGACCAAGGGCGATAAACCAGAATTGGATCTGACCAGGGCCGCGGTGCTTAAGCAGCATCCAGCCTTCCGAGCAGGCCTGGACGACCTCGTCGATCTGCTCTTTGAGAAGGGCGCGCATATCGATCGCCACCAAGCACTGCGCAGGCCCGACCGAAGGCTTCCCCAGATCGCCCGCATGACCTAGGCTCCAACGGGCGTCGCAAACCGCGAAAGGACGCCAGGAATGACGATCCCCACGGCCATTGAGGCCCTCAAATCCGTCTTAGGCGAACGGCTGAGCCTCTCCAAGTCCGATCTGGAAAATCATGGCCGGAGCGAGACTTATTTCCCACTGACGCCGCCTGACGCCGTGGCCTACCCCGAAACGACCGAAGAGGTCGTGCGCATCGTGCAGATCTGCGCCGCCGAGGGTTGCCCGGTCGTGCCCTGGGGAACAGGTACATCGCTGGAAGGGCATTCACTGGCTGCGCGCGGCGGGCTTTGCGTTGATTTTCAGCGGATGAACAAACTCCTTGCGGTCAATACAGAGGATATGGACTGCACCGTGCAGCCGGGTCTTACGCGGGAAGAGTTGAATACCGAATTGCGGCACACGGGGCTTTTCTTTCCCGTCGACCCCGGCGCCAATGCCGCGCTTGGCGGCATGGCGGGGACACGTGCAAGCGGAACCACCACCGTGCGCTACGGCACCATGCGCGACAACGTCATGGCTCTGGAAGTCGTGCTTGCCGACGGGCGCATCATTCGCACCGGCACGCGGGCCCGCAAAAGCGCGGCAGGCTATGACCTAACCGGGCTTTTCGTGGGCTCCGAGGGCACCCTGGGGCTCATCACCGAGATAACGCTGCGCCTCTATGGCCAGCCAGAAGAAATCGGCGCCGCGGTCTGCGCCTTTCCCAGCGTCGCCGAGGCCGTTGAGACGGTCATAGCCAGCGTGCAGATGGGCATTCCCATGGCGCGGATCGAGTTCGTGGATGCCGCGACCGCAGCCGCCTTTAACGCCTATGCCGATGCCTCCATGCCTGTCAGCCCGCATCTGATGGTCGAGTTTCACGGAACCGAAGCCTCTGTCGCCGAAGACGCCGCCCGCCTCGGCGCTCTTGTGGAAGACTTTGGCGGCAGTGGCTTTGCCTGGTCGTCCAAAACGGAAGACCGCAACCGGCTTTGGGCGATGCGGCACAATGCCTACTACGCGTGCCTTGGCCTGAGGCCCGGGGCCCGCGCCGTGGTGACGGACATCTCGGTGCCCATATCGCGGCTGGCCGAGGCCGTTAGTGAAACCCGGGCCGATATCGACGCATCGGACATGACCGGTCCCATTTTGGGACATGTGGGTGACGGGAACTTCCACGCCATCCTTTTGGTCGATCCGGACGATCCGGCGGAGCTTTCAAAGGCGCTTGGTGTCTCCGAGCGCCTTGCGGACCGGGCGCTCCGGCTGGGCGGAACAATCACCGGCGAGCACGGCGTCGGCTCAGGCAAGCTAGGATATATGGACCGCGAGCATGGGGCGGCTTGGGGCGTGATGGGTCAGATCAAAGCCGCGCTCGATCCTTCGGGGCTGCTCAACCCTGGAAAAGTCGTCCGCAGCAACTGACGCGGCTATCAGCCGGCGAGCAGTGCCCGCGCCGCGCCGCGCGCCTCCTCCGTGATCTTGTCGCCCGCGAGCATGCGCGCGATCTCGTCCACCCGGGCGTCCGCATCCAGCGCCACGACTTTCGACAGGGTCCTGTCGTTCTCAACGGCCTTGGCCACCCGCCAATGGTACCCGCCGCGGGCCGCGACCTGGGGCGAATGGGTCACCACCAGCACCTGACCACCTTCGGCCAGCGCAGCAAGCCGGCGCCCGACCGCATCCGCCGTGGCACCGCCGACGCCGCGGTCGATTTCGTCGAAGATCAGGGTCTGGCCGCTGGCGCCGCCCGTCAGACAGACCTTGAGTGCGAGAAGAAAACGCGAAAGTTCCCCGCCCGAGGCAATGCGGTCCAGCGGGCCGGAGGGTGCGCCGGGGTTCGTGGCCACCGTGAACTGCACCCTGTCCGTGCCTTCGGCACTTGCCTCGCTCTCGCCCAATTGGGTTTCAAAGACCGCGCGTTCCAGCTTCAGGGGCGCCAGTTCCTTAGCCATCGCAGTATCAAGCGCGGTGGCAGCTTTCTTGCGTTTCGCGCTCAGGGCCTCCGCCGCTTTGACATAGTCCGCCTCCGCCCCTGCGAGTGCGGCGCGCGCGGCCTCCACACCGGTGACGCCGCTTTCAAGCTCATCGAGGCGCGCGCGCAGGGTCTCACCGAAAGCCGCCAGATCGTCCGCCGGGACCCCGTGTTTCCGGGCCAGCGCCCGGAGCGCAAAGAGCCGTTCCTCAACGTGCTCCAACTCGCTCGGATCAAAGGTCACCTTGTCGAGCAGGCGCGCGACAGCCCCTTGCCCTTCGCCGATTTCGGTCAACGCCCGCGACAAGGCTTCCAGGGCTTCAGTGGTCTCGCCGCCGAGATCGGTTGCTGCCTCTTCCAGC
Source organism: Pseudomonadota bacterium (assembly GCA_039179985.1). GTDB lineage: Bacteria > Pseudomonadota > Alphaproteobacteria > Rhodobacterales > Rhodobacteraceae > JBCCMQ01. The sequence continues at coordinate 2,809 of JBCDED010000062.1, read as the reverse complement.
CAACGTACCGCATCGACCACAAGAGCCTCCGCTCCGCCCGGTCCGATGGCCTCACCCGCCTTGGCGACGCCGCCTTGCAACCGTTCACCGGCTTGCATCAGCCGGCGCCGTGCATCGAGCGTCTCATCCTCGCCAATCTCGGGCGCAAGCCGTTTGATCTCTTCGGCGGCGTGGCGCAGAAAATCTTCCTCTTCAGCCAGGGCCGCCAGCCGGGCCTCCAGCGCTTCAAGGTCCTTCATTGCCTTCCCGCGCGCGCCCCAGGCCGCGCGGCAGGTGGCAAGCGCCTTCCCTGCCCCGGCGTAGTCATCGAGCAGCGTCCGGTGCCCGCGCGGGTTCAAAAGCCCCCGATCATCATGCTGGCCATGGAGTTCGAGAAGACTGTCGGAAAGCCGCCGCAGCACTTCGCCTGAGACGCGCACATCGTTCACGCGCGCTGTTTTGCGGCCTTCCCTGGTTGCCGTCCGGCGGAGGATCAACTCATCACCGACGGGCAATTCAGCCTCTTCCAAGACGGCGCGCGCCGGATGCTCTTCGCTCAGCCAGAACGCCGCCGACACTTCGCCGGTATTCGCACCCGCCCGCACCAGATCGGCCCGGCCTCGCCAGCCCAGAACAAACCCAAGCGCATCAAGCAGGATCGATTTTCCTGCCCCGGTTTCCCCGGTCAGAACGTTCAGACCCGGCTGAAACTCCAGCGACAGCCGGTCGATGATTAGCATGTCCCGGACATCAAGGCTCAGTAGCATTGCGAGGCCATCGTTTCTGCGGGGCGCGCCCTTACAGCCATTCGCCCTTCACGGACTGGCGGTATATCGCGCTCAGCCAGTTATCGCCGCGCGGGCGCGCATCGAGGCCGACGCCGGTCAGAAGCGCGTAGCTGTCTTCGTACCATTCCGTGCCCTGATAATTGAAGCCAAGGATCGCCCCGGCGGTCTGCGCTTCCTCAACTAGGCCGATGGAAAGGTAGGACTCCACCAGCCTGTGCAGAGCTTCGGGTGTGTGGCTGGTGGTTTGGAAATCTTCGACAACCACCCGGAACCGGTTGATCCCCGCCATATAATGGCCGCGCTTAAGGTAGTATCGCCCGACCTCCATCTCTTTGCCCGCCAGATGGTCAAAGGCCAGATCAAACTTCAGCAGCGACGGGTTGGCGTATTCGCTTTCCGGATAGATCTCGATCACCGTGCGGAGCGACTGGAGTGCCGAAAACGTTAGGCCCTGGTCGCGGCCCACATCGTCGATCTGGTCATAGTAGGACAAGGCCAAGAGATACTGGGCATAGGCCGCGTCCTCGTCGGCAGGGTAGAAATCAATGTACCGCTGCGCGGTCGCGCGGCTGTTTTCGTAGTCACCGTCCTGGTGGTAGGCGAAGGCCTGCATGATCAGGGCGCGCTTGGCCCAGTCGGAATAGGGGTAAAGGCGCTCGACCTCGCCAAAGAGGTTAGCGGCACGGTCCGCATTGTTTCTGGAAAGTTCGAACTCGGCCTGCGCGTAAATGTCTTGCGGGGGCGTGTTCTCAAGGCGCAGGACTTCATCGCCACCGCCACCACAGGCCGCAAGGCCCACTACCGAAACAAAACACATCGCGTGCCGGAGACGGCGACACTTACCCCACATCGCTTTCAGGCATCCTTCGTTCGTCCAAACCGCAGGCGCGGCTTGCCAATAGTTAGCAGACCGTCCCGGAGGCCGGAAGACCGAGAACGCTGTTTTCTGAGAGTTATTGCAGCGCCACCGTGGCCAGGTCGGCCTGGCTGACGCCCACACCTGGCATATGCTCGGCCAGGCGGTCATCGCAGGTCACAACGCGGTAGGCCGTCGGGTCCGCAAAGAGCGCGCGCAACAAGCCGTTCGTCATGGCGTGACCGGCGCGAACGCCCGTGTAACGCGCAAGCAGGGGTCGACCGGCCAGCGCGAGGTCACCAAGAGCGTCCAGCATCTTGTGGCGCACAGGTTCGTCGGCATGGCGCAGGCCACCCGGGCTCATCACCTGGTCGCCATCAAAGACGACGGCGTTCTTGCCGGGGGCACCGCCCAGAGCCAGGCCGTTGGCCTGCATGGTATCGACATCGGCCTGACGGCAGAAGGTGCGGCTGTCGCAAAGCTCGTGAACAAAAGTTCCGTTCGCGAGATCCAGGGACTTCTCCTGGTGGCCGATGGCCGCATCCTCGAAATCTATCGAGAAGTCGATCCAGAGATGGTTTTCCGGCTCAAGCCGTGCATAGGCGTCGCCCGCGCGCACCTCGACGGGTTTCAGAACCTCAATCGCCGTCAGGGGAGCGCTCAGGCGCGTAAGGCCTGCTTTCAGGATTCCCTGCACGAAAAGCGCCGAGCTTCCGTCCATCGCAGGGACTTCCGGGCCGTCGATTTCGATCAGCGCGTTGTGCACGCCGCAACCGGCGAGCGCCGCCATCAGATGTTCGATTGTGGAAACGCTGACGCCCGCCTCGTTGGCGATCAGGGTGCAGAGCGGCGATTTCTGAACCGCTTCCCAGGAAGCCGGGATGAAGCCGTCGGCGGGCTCAACATCGACGCGGCGAAACCAGATGCCATGGTCTGCAGGGGCCGGGCGCACGACAACTTGGGCTGGTTCTCCTGAATGGAGGCCAGTGCCTTCGAAACGAACATTTGTACGTACTGTGGTCTGCAAAGACTCACCCCTTTTGTACCTTCAGCCCCCTCGGCTGATCCTCAGGTAACGTTTAGATGACGGTGGAACAAAAGGGGTGAGTCTTTGCAGACCACAGTACGTACAAATGTTCGTTTCGAAGGCACTGGCCTCCATTCAGGAGAACCAGCCCAAGTTGTC
>JBCDED010000061.1:0-24630 GCA_039179985.1 Pseudomonadota bacterium | reverse complement strand
TTCGACCGCGCGCGACATGACGATTCTCGGGCGCCACGTGTTCTACGACTATCCCGACTACTACAACCTCTTCTCCCGCCGGACGACCGATGCGGGTATCAAGCAGGTAGCCAACACAAACCGGCGCTTTCTGGGCGCCTATAGAGGCGCCGACGGCATCAAAACAGGATACACCCGCGCGGCGGGGTTTAACCTTGTGGCCTCTGCCGAACGCGGACAGGAACGGATCATCACAACCGTCTTTGGCGGACGATCCACTGCCACGCGGAATGCGAAAGTCGCAGAGCTGATGGACCTTGGCTTCAAACGCGCGCCAAGCCGCGCCTCCGTCCGCAAACCGCGCCGCCCGGCCTATGTGGCCGAGGTGAGCGAAAAGATCGTCCGCGTCAGCACTGCCGTGAAACGCAGTCCGCGACCCTTGCCTCGTCCAACGGTCGTTGCGCCTGCTTCGGAAGATCTGCTGATCGCAATGGATGACAGCATTCTTGATGCGCTCAATGTCGCCGCGGCGGCGTCCGCGGTGACAGAGAACGCCGCCGACATTGTGGCCGCCGCCGCGCTGCCCGAAGGCGAAACCGCAGAGGCGGCAGAGGCACCGGTCATCCCGGACGTCATGGTCACGGCCGCAACCGAAGGCACCATGCGCCCACAACCCCGGCCCGGCGCGCCGGCGCCTGAGGTGCCACCTGTTGTGGCAGAGGTCGCCGCAGAAGAAACGCCGCAGGCGCCCGTCGATCTTGCCTCGGCGGATCCCGCATTGGTCGGTGCGACGCTAGCCTTCGTCCCTGCTGCGCGCCCGCGCGACCCCGTGGACCCCACGACGCTGAGCCCTTCCAACGCGATCGCCCCCGCGCCACGTCCGCAGGTCGTTTCGCGGATTTCTACCTCGGGCTCGCGCCACTACGGCATTTACGTGGGCAGCTACGGCACCCGGGATCAGGCCGAACGCGTGCTCCTGCAAACCGCGCTCACCGAACTCGGGACGCTGGACACCGCGCTGCGGAAAGTTGTGCAGAAATCTGGCAGTTATGACGCCAATTTCGTCGGCATGACCGCAGACGCCGCTGCCCTGGCCTGCCGCCGTCTGAAAGCCCGCGAGATGGATTGCCAAGAGATCGGCCCGTCCTGACCGTTCTGGCAGGCGAAACACCCTACTCTTTCGGCTTGTCGTCGTAGTCGTCGCGCAGGATGCGGCGCGCGTCGCCCTCGGGATCATCGAACTGCTTGGTGCGCAGCGCCCAGAAAAACGCCGCCAGACCAAGGCCGCCCAGAAAGAGCGAAACCGGGATAAGCCAGACAAGAACGTCCATCGTCCCTCCCCTACCTTAGCCTGAGCGCATTGAGTGACACGGTCACCGACGATGTCGACATGGCGATGGCCGCCGCGAGCGGCGTTGCAAACCCAAGGAGCGCAACGGGCACGGCAACGACATTGTAAGCGGTCGCCAGTGCGAAGTTCTCGCGGATTCGACTGCGCGCGGCGCGCGCCGTTCGGACCACATCGCCAAGCGCGCCAAGGTCATTGCCGAGAATGATGATATCCGATGCCACCCGCGCCGCATCGAGCGCGCTTGCCGGGGAAAGGCTGACGTCAGCAGAGGCCAGCGCAACCGTATCGTTCAGCCCGTCGCCCACCATGGCGACAGCGTGCCCTGACGCCCGCAACGCGGCGATCCGGTCGGCCTTTTCCTGAGGCAGAAGACCGGCCTCCCAGGCACCTATGCCAAGGCGGCCGGCCACATCGGCCACCGGCGCCGGACGGTCGCCTGACAAAAGCCGAACGTCGATCCTAAGCGCTGTCAGCGCCGCCACGCTTTCGGCGGCGCCGTCGCGCAGGGCATCGGCGAAGGGGAAAGCAACGACACGACCACCAAGGCTAAGCCATGTAGCGGCGCCACCAACGGTGTCAGTCGCGTCCTCGCATCCCGCCCATCCAGCGCGACCAAGGCGGACGACCATGCCGCTCCAGTATGCCTCAACGCCATAGCCGGGCACCTCACGCGCGCCCTCAAGCGGCGCCGGGGCAACGCCCCGATCAACTAACGTCGCACTCAGGGTGCGGGCCGCCGGATGCGACGAGATGGCCGAAAGGCCGGCCGCCACCGACAGCGTCTCGGCGTCGTGGGCCGAAAGATCGCCAAACTCCGGCACACCGCGCGTCAGGGTCCCGGTCTTGTCGAAAACCACCGTGTCGACCAAGGCCAGCCGTTCCAGCGCCGTGCCGTCTTTCACCAGAAAACCCCGCCGGAAAAGCCGCCCGGTCGCCGCTGTCATCACCGCCGGAACCGCAAGGCCGAGGGCGCAGGGGCAGGTGATGATCAGAACTGCCACGGCAATGTTGAGCGCCAAACGCACATCGCCGTCCGACACCCAAAGCCAGCCCAGAAAGGCAAAAAGCGCCAGAAGGTGTACGCCCGGCGCATAGGCCTGCGCGGCACGGTCCGCTAGCGAGGTGTAGCGGCCCCGGGCGCGCTCGGCCACAGCAACAAGATCCGCCATTCGCCGCAGGGTGGTGTTCGCCCCGGCAGCGGAGACCTCCACCGTCAGGGGACCGGTGAGGTTGATATCTCCTGCGCTGATGTCCTGCCCTGCCGCGACGGCCAGAGGCAGCGCCTCGCCTGTCAGAAACGAGCGATCAAGCTCGCTGGCACCGCTGGCGACAACACCGTCGACAGGACAGCGTGCGCCGGGCCGCAGCAGAACGAGATCGCCCTTAGCCAGCGTTTCCACGGGAACCACCGTCTCGACGCCGCCCACGATCTTGGTGGCGCGCGGTACTTCCAGCGCCGCCAGTTCCTCGGCCGCCGACCGGGCCGCGGCCCGTGTGCGGTGGTCAAGGTAGCGTCCCCCGAGCAGGAAGAAGGTCAGCGAGACCGCCGCGTCGAAATAGGCGTGGGGACCTGACTGCATGGTCTCGTAAAGCGACAAAGCGGGGGCCAGCAGGATCGCCAGCGAAATCGGCACGTCCATATTGAGCCGCCCCAGACGCAGGGAACTCCAGGCGCTGCGGAAAAACGGCTGCGCGGAAAAGGCAATGGTCGGCAGCGCGATGGCGGCGGAGATCCAGTGGAAGAGATCGCGCGTCGCGTCCTCGGCGCCAGACCAGACGGCCACCGACAAAAGCATGATGTTCATCATGGCAAAGCCCGCCACGGCCAGACGCATCAAGAGATCGCGACCAACCGGGTCCGACGCGCCGGAGACCAAAACAGCCGAGTCGAGTTCATGCGCCTCAAAGCCCGCGCCGGCCAGTCGCCTGATCAGCGCCTCAGTATCCGCCGCGCCGTCCGTTGCCACCTGCACGCGCTTTTGCGTCAGGTTCACACGGGCGGATGTGACCACCGGATCCGCCTCAAGCACGCGCTCCACGCCCGAGATGCAGGCGGCGCAGTGAATGCGCGGCAGCGAAAGCGTAACGGTGCCGTCCGCCGGGAGCAGGTCATCCACCGGCACTGCCGCGGGCGCCGCAACGCAGCCCGGACAGGCCGCGACCATTGGGGCGGTGGCGTCGGACGCCACTGGCCTAACCCTTGACCTCAAAAGACAGATGCTGGCGGAACTGTGTCCCGTCCGGGGCCGCTGCCGAGAACCTCAGCACCCAAAGCCCTGCGCCAAGATCCACGCTGGCGGCGTAGACGCCGCCGCGGCGATCAAACGCGGGGCGATCATCGTCGCGCACATGGGTCGGTCGGCCAATGGTGGCTTCCAGCGCGTCGACATCGACGGCGCGCCCCCCTTTGTCACGGATAACCAGCGTCAGCGTGCCGCCCTCATACCCGGCATCCGCCGTCCAGCCGAGCGCCTCTTGCGCCGCGCGGTCCGTGTCGAAGCGTTGGCTCGCCACGTAAGAGTTGGCCACTTCGAGACCGGGGAACGTCCGGACGGCCTGTACGGCCAGAGTCACGTTGACGGTGATGATGATCCCGAAAGCGATCGCTGTGATGGCAAAGACCTTGCGGCCCGTCAGTTCGCCCATGTCATCCTCCTTGCCCGTTGAATGTGCTGTCTTTGTAAGCGCGCTCGCCATTCGACAAATCCTGACCCAGAACCGCAGATCCACGCGCTCGGTCCGGCTGGGGTCGGACCCGCCGGGGGCCGTGACGTAGACCCGCTGCAGCATCGTGGTGTCCGCCGGAACGCTCACCGTCTCGTAGGGCGTGCCTTCTAGGCTGACGCGCAGTGACGGATCGCCCTTGATCGTCACACGGAAAGGGCGGTCTTCGCCGTGCTTGTTGCGCAGGCGCACGTCATAGGCGTTGCGGATGGACCCGTCGGACAGGGTCACGAAGATTGGATTGCGGACCGGGGCGACGGTCAGATCGATGTCGGGCCGAACAAAGAGCGCAAAAACCAGACCGATACCAACGAGACTCCAGAGCGACGTGTAAAGGATCGTGCGCGGACGCAGGACATGCTGCCAGATAGGCCGCGGCTTGGCCCCGGCGCGCTCTGCCTCTTCGTCGGTCAGGGCGAGGTAATCGATCAGCCCGCGATCCTTGCCGATCTTCGCCATCACGTCATCGCAGGCGTCGATACACAGCGCACAGGTAATGCACTCCATCTGCTGGCCGTTGCGGATGTCGATGCCCATGGGGCAGACCGCGACGCAGGCATTGCAATCGATGCAGTCGCCAAGCTCTTCGGCGCCTTCGGCCTTGCGGTGCTTGCCGCGCGGTTCGCCGCGCCAGTCGCGGTAGGCCACGGTGATTGTGTCTTCGTCCATCATCGCCGCCTGGATACGAGGCCAGGGGCACATGTAGATGCAGACCTGCTCTCGCGCGATGCCGCCGAACATTACTGTCGTGAAGGTCAGGATGGCGATGGTGGTATAGGCCACCGGGTGGGCTGAGAAGGTCAGAAGATCGCGCAACAGCGTCGGCGCATCGGTGAAATAGAAAACCCAAGCGCCGCCAGTTGCTAGCCCGATGAAGAGCCAGATCGCGTATTTCACCGCGCGCAGCCGCACCTTGCGGAAGTTCCACTTTTCGTTCCAAAGCCGGACGCGGGCGTTCCGGTCGCCGTCGATCCAGCGTTCCGTGAGGATAAAGAGATCGGTCCAGACGGTCTGCGGACAGGCATAGCCGCACCAGACCCGCCCAAGCGCCGAGGTAAAGAGAAAGAGCCCGAGCCCAGCCATGATCAGAAGACCGGCCACGAAGTAAAACTCGTGGGGCCAGATCTCGATCCAGAAAAAGAAAAACCGCCGCCCGGCAAGGTCCACCAATACGGCCTGGTCCGGCAGGTTCGGCCCGCGGTCCCAGCGGATCCATGGCGTCAGATAGTAGATGCCCAACGTCACCGCCATAATCCACCATTTCAGACGGCGGAACGGACCGCTCACCCGACGCGGGAAGATCGGTTCGCGGGCAGCATAGAGCGACGGATTGTCCGAAGAACTCATCGGTGCGTCCACACAAGGGAAAGTCTCTGTTCGCAAAAGGCACGATAAGCGGGCGATCGTACGCCCTCATTGACCTAGGTCAAAGGACGGGCGCAGTCATAGTGTCGCGGCGCCTAGCGCGGGACTGTGATCCTCAGCCCCAGCCACAGGGCAAGGACACCACAAATGAGCGGCGGCATCGAGGCAAGAACCGCCAGCGCCCGCGCGCCGTCCCCACCAACCTGCCCAAGCGCACGGACAAGCGTCGCCGTGGATCCGTCCAGTGCGGCCAGGATGGGCCAGAGGTACTGGTTCCAGCCGATCATGAAACTCAGGACGAAGACGGCGGCAATGGGGGCAGCCGACAGGGGCAACACGATGTCGACCAGAACCTTCAAGGGACCCGCCCCGTCAAGGCGCGCTGCCTCGATCACGTCGCCCGGAAAGCTCCGGAAATGCTGGCGAAAGACGAGTGTGCCGAGGGCCATGGGAAGCACCGGCAAAATGAGGCCGCCTAGCCGGTTCACCAGGCCGAGCGTGCTGATCACGTCAAAGGTCGGCAGCATGCGGGCCTCGATGGGAAAATAGAGCGTGGCGAGCGTCGCCCAGAAAACCGCGCGCGCGATCGCGCTTTTGAGGAATACGAGCGCATAGGCGGCAAGAAAGGCCACGCCCGTGGTTAGCGCCGCAATCCCGCCCGCCGCAACCAGCGACACGCGGGTCATTCTGGCAAGGTCCAGGTCGTCCCGCCGCGCAAGCGCTTGCCAGGCCCCTCCATCGAAGACTGCACCACCTAGCACCCAGACCAACGGCCCCGCCATGAAGACGGAGCCCACGATCAGAATGAGATGATCCTTGAGAGCGCGCATGGCGCGTGCTTGGCCCGGCCCTTTGACCATTTCAAGCAGAAGGATGAATTTGCACCGGCACGCCGCGAGGAAACGCGCGAACAGTTCGTGGCGTGCCGGTGCTTCATCCGGGGCTCTGAGGCCCCGAATTCGCTATTCGCCTCCACCCAGCTGATGGACGTAGGCGGCCACCGCATTAATCTCGGCGTCGTCTAGGCCAGCGGCCCCGCGATACTCCGACGACCAGGCGGGCATGATACCGAAACGGGCGTAGGCGACGGTTTCAAGCAAGGTTTCGGGATCGCCGCCGTAGAGCCAGATGGCATCGGTCAGGTTGGGTGCGCCCTGGGTCGGGTCACCCATCCCTTCCTCGCCGTGGCAGGCCGAGCACTGATCGAGGAAGATTTCGGACCCGGCCTCGGCCTTTGTCGCATCCGCCAGCTCGCCCTGGCCCGACATGGTCAGAACGTAGTTGACGACGTTGTCGATCTCTTCATCGCTCAGGATCTCGCCATAGGCCGGCATCTGCGACCAATGACTGTCCGGAGATTGTTCGTTCCTGATGCCATGCCGGACGGTATAGGCGATCTCGTCGATCCCGCCGCCCCAGAGCCAGGCATCGTCAAGAAGGTTCGGATAGCCTGACGCCTGCACACCGGCGGCGCCCGAACCGTGGCACTGGGAACAATTCGTGCGGAAAACCGCGGCACCCGCGGACACAGCGTAGCCTTGCAGTTCCGGGTCGTCGGCCAGAGCGACCAGCTCGACCTCGGCCAGACGCGTGGTCAGTGCGGCGTTAGCCTCTTCCCTGGCGGCGATGTCCTCGGCCACCTGGGCGCGGGTGGAAAAGCCCATGACGCCCGGCGTGGCCTGACGGATCAGTGGCCAGGCAGGATACGCGATCGTGTAGATCACCCCCCAGACGATGGTCGCGTAGAAGGTCCAAAGCCACCAGCGAGGCAATGGGTTGTTGTATTCTTTGATCCCGTCCCAGCTATGGCCGGTGGTTTCGATTTCATGGTCATCGGGCTTGTCGGTCATTGCCCGTTCTCCTTCTTGGCATCGTCGTCGTCAGCCGGAGTTTTCTCGTGGCGAAAGGGGATTTGGGCGGCGTCGTCGTACTTGGCGCGGCCCGAAGGCCGGAACACCCAAATCACGACACCGATGAAGAAGAGAAAGAGGACCAAGAGCCCCCAGCTGTCGGCGAGTTCCCGGAGAAAGGAATAGGTTTCCATCGTTCCCTCCTACCGGCTCGTGTCAGGGGTGAAGGTCGAGAAATCAACCAGTGTCCCCAACATCTGCATGTAAGAGATCAGTGCGTCCGCCTCTGAAATGCCTGGCTGGCCATCGAAATTGCGGACTTGGGCGCGGGGGTAGCGCTCGACAAGCGCGTCCCAGTCGCCGTCGGGATCGACCTGGACCATGAAGTCGGCCACGGCGTTCTCGATCATCTCGTCGGTATAAGGCACGCCGACAAAGCGGTGCGTGCGCATCAGATCCTCAATGTGATGGGGACGGATCAGCGTCCGTTCGAGAAAGGCGTATTTCGGCATCACAGATTCCGGCACCACGGACTGCGGGTCGCGGAAGTGCTGGACATGCCAATCATCTGAGTAGCGCCCGCCGACGCGTGCGAGGTCGGGGCCGGTCCGCTTTGATCCCCACTGGAACGGATGGTCGTATTTTGATTCCGCCGCCAGCGAATAGTGCCCGTAGCGCTCGACCTCGTCTCGCATGGGGCGGATCATCTGGCTATGGCAGACATAGCAGCCTTCACGGATGTAGATCTCGCGCCCGGTCAGCTCCAGCGGGCTGTAGGGCCGCATCCCTTCCACATCTTCGATGGTGTTTTCGAGGTAGAAGAGCGGAGTGATCTGCACCAGCCCGCCGACGGTGACGACGAGGAAGCTGAAGATGAGAAGAAGCGTGACGTTCTTCTCGAGGACCTTGTGTTTGTCGAGAATGGCCATTGGACGCGCTCCTTATTCCGCTGGTGCCATGGCCGCCGGGGCTTCGGCCTTGGCTTCGCCCCGGGTGATGGTCATCCAGATGTTCCAGCACATGATGATGCCGCCGATCAGGTAGAGGACACCGCCGAGCGCGCGGACCACGTACATCGGGAACTTGGCGGCAACGGTGTCGGCAAAGGAATTCACGAGGAAACCCTGCGCGTCGACCTCTCGCCACATCAGGCCTTCCATGATCCCGGTGACCCACATTGAGGCGGCGTAGAGAACGATGCCGATCGTGGCGAGCCAGAAGTGCCAGTTCACCGCGGGTAGGCTGTAAAGCTGGGCCCGGCCCCAGAGACGCGGAACAAGAAAGTAGAGCGCACCGAAAGTGATCATGCCGTTCCAGCCTAAAGCACCAGAGTGCACGTGCCCGATGGTCCAGTCGGTGTAGTGGCTCAGCGAATTCACGGCCCGGATCGACATCATCGGCCCCTCGAAGGTCGACATGCCATAGAAGCCTATGGAAACCACCATCATACGGATGATCGGGTCGGTTCTCAGCTTGTCCCATGCCCCCGACAGTGTCATCAGGCCGTTGATCATCCCGCCCCAACTGGGCATCCACAGAATGATCGAGAAGACCATCCCAAGCGTGGACGCCCAGTCCGGGAGCGCGGTGTAATGAAGATGGTGCGGACCGGCCCAGATGTAGAGGAAGATCAGCGCCCAGAAGTGGATGATGGACAACTTATAGCTGTAGACCGGGCGCTCGGCCTGCTTGGGCACGAAGTAATACATCATGCCGAGGAACCCGGCGGTCAGGAAAAAGCCGACCGCGTTGTGCCCGTACCACCACTGGGTCATGGCGTCCTGAACGCCCGCAAAGACCTGCACCGAGCGGCTTCCGAAGAACGACACCGGGATCGCCAGGTTGTTGACCACATGCAGCATGGCCACGGTTATGATGAAACTGAGCAGGAACCAGTTGGCCACGTAGATATGGGGCTCTTTCCGGCGCACCAGTGTGCCCACGAAGACTGCGAGGTAAGCGACCCAGACGATGGTCAGCCAGATGTCGACGTACCACTCGGGCTCGGCGTATTCCTTTGACTGCGTGCCCCCCAGAAGATAGCCCGTGGCCGCCAGCACGATAAAGAGCTGGTACCCCCAGAAGACGAACCATGCGAGGTTGCCGCCCCAAAGCCGCGCAGCCGAGGTGCGCTGGACGATGTAGAAGGATGACGCGATCAAAGCGTTGCCGCCAAAGGCGAAGATCACCGCCGAAGTATGTAAAGGCCGCAGGCGCCCGAAGTTCGTGTATGGCTGGCCCCACTCAAAGTTGAGGGCCGGAAAGGCAAGCTGGAAGGCGATGAACGTCCCTGCCAGAAATCCGACGACACCCCAGAAGGCCGTGGCGATCACGCCGTAGCGGATCACATCATCCATGTATCCCGATGTGTCGTAGACCGGCTTGTCCTCGCCGATACCCCTGAGCACCCAGAGAAACATGCCCGCCGAGAGAAGCATGATAAGAATTGCATGCACCATGTAGGCCGCGTCGCGCGCGTAGTTCGCCGCGATCGCGGCAAAGAGCGCCATGAGCCCCAGTGCAACCAGTTTGAAGTAGTCGGCCATACAGGTTCCCTCCGTCCCACGCCCACAGGATCGGTCCCGGGCACAGGTTTTCTCTGTCCTGCTATGCACCGGCGGGACGCCGCTTCTCTTTGATCTGGGTCAAGGTTTTCGCCCCAATGGTTTGCGCTCGGTCAACGCGCCTGCGACCCAACGCCGCCATCCTTGGAGCAGACCTGCAAAAAAGAGGGAGAGCGCAGATGTCCTTCAAATCAGTCGTGACGGTCGTGACCGATCTGGACCAAGATCGCGGTATTCTGGAAGGAAGCGCTGCGCTTTGCGGTTCTCTGGGCGCCCACCTCGACGCGATCTGCCTGGGTCTCGACCGCACGGAAACCGGCTACTACGCGGCCGGGGTCAGCGCCGCCGTCAGTCTCGAATTGCGCCACCAGGCCGAAACCGAGGCCGAGGCCCTGGAGACGGATGTCGGAGCGTTGCTCGGGCGCACCGGTGTTCTGTGGAGCACCGAAGCCATGGTCAGCCCAATCGGCGTTGCAGGTGCGGCACCCGGGCTGCGCGCGCGCTACGCGGATGTGGCGGTCCTCGGCAAACCCTATGGCGACGACGTCGGATATGAAAAAGAAAGCATTCTGGAAGGCGTGCTTTTCGATGCGGCCTGCCCCGTGCTCGTGCTGCCGGACGGCGCTGCCCCGCCCGCCGATCCAAAATCCGTCGTCATCGCCTGGAACGGCGGGGCGGAGGCGCTTCGGACCATCCGATTTGCCATGCCCCTTCTTAAGCGCGCCGAGACTGTGTCGATTGCGGTAATCGATCCGCCGCCGCATGGACCCGAGCGCTCTGATCCGGGTGGACCGCTCTGCCAGTTGCTCGCGCGCCATGGTATCCGGACAGAGGTTTCCGTGATGGCAAAGACCATGCCGCGCATTGCAGACGTGCTTTGCAGGCACACCAGTGATCAGGATGCGGATCTGGTTGTGATGGGCGCTTACGGGCACTCGCGGTTCAGGGAGTCCATCCTCGGCGGAGCGACACGGGACATGCTAAAGGTGGCGCATGTGCCGGTCTTTATGGCGCACTAGCGCCTAGGCCAGGACGCCGCCATCGGCATCGTCGCCGGTTTCGGCCATCAATGCATGCACGTCTGGGATGCGGATTGTCCGCTTGCCGGACAGCTCAATCACGTCCGCACGCTTCAGCGTGGACATCTGACGGCTGACGGTTTCGAGCGTCAGCCCAAGGTAGTCAGCCATCGCCTCACGCGTCAGCGGCAGATCGAAACTCAACCCGTTGTCCATGCTTTGCTGCTGTAACGATGCGTTGCGTCGGGCGATGATCGCCAGAAGACTGGCAATCTTTTCGCGGGCGGTCTTGCGCCCGAGAAGCAACATCCATTCGCGCGCGGCATCAAGTTCGTCCAGCGTCATTTCCAAGAGCCGTTGGCCGATGTGTGGTGTCGCCTCCAGGAGCGCTTCGAATGGCTTGCGGCGGAAACAGCAAACCATGAGGTCCGTGGTGGCAACGATATCGAAAGGGGCGATCTCGCGCCCGGGGCGCCCGAGGAAATCTGACGGCAAGAGCAACCCAACCATCTGGGTGCGGCCGTCTTCCATCGTCTGGCTCAGCGAAGCGACACCGCTGATCACCGAGGCCACGAACTCCATGCGGTCCCCGGCCCAGGCGATGCGCTGGCCGGCCTCGAAGGTCCGGTAGAACTTGATGTCTTCGAGTTGTGCCAGTTCGTCCGCCTCGCAGCGGGCGCAAACGGCCCGGTGGCGGATCGGGCAGTCCCGGCAGTCCTGATCGCCTAGGGGGCCCGGACGGAAGTCCATCGAAATCGTCATCGGTGACGTTCTCAGTTGATCTGTGTCAATGAAAGCTGCGGAGCTTGCTTAGATGCTATGGCAATGGACAGGCTGACGCAACTTTCCCGCATGGGGCTCTTTAACGCCCGCGTGCCCCGCTACACCAGTTACCCGACCGCGCCGCAGTTCAGCGACCGCATCGGAGACAGGTCACAGGCGGCCTGGATTTCCGCGATCCCGGCCAGGTCTGAAATCTCATTTTACGTGCATATCCCCTTCTGTCGCCGTCTTTGCTGGTTCTGCGCCTGTCGCACGCAGGGGACAAAAACCGGCGCACCGGTTCCGGGATATCTTGATACGCTGAAGCAGGAACTGGACCTGATCCGCGCGCATATGGCCGAAGGCGTCACACTGTCGCGCCTGCATTGGGGCGGCGGAACCCCCACGATTTTGACACCCGACCAGATAGGCTGGCTGACCAGGGCGATTCTCGACGTGGTTCCGCTATCGGATCATGCAGAGTTCTCGGTCGAGGTCGATCCGGCGGAAATTGACGATGCACGGCTCGATGCGCTGGCCGAGGCGGGCATGACCCGGGCGTCTATCGGCATCCAGGATTTCGACCCGACGATCCAGGCGACCATTGGCAGGGACCAGCCGTTTGATCTTACGCGCGATGTGGTGGCGGCCCTGCGGGCACGCGGCATCGACAGCCTGAATGCTGACATGGTTTACGGTCTGCCACACCAGACCCGGGCCCGCCTGACCGAAAGTGTCCAGAAGCTCTTGTCTCTTAGCCCCGACCGCATTGCGCTTTACGGCTACGCCCATGTGCCCTGGATGGCGCGGCGGCAGCAGATGATCCCGACAGACAGCCTGCCCCGTCCTGAAGACCGGCTTGCCCTTTTCGAAACGGCGCAACGGCTTTTTACCTGGGATGGATACACGCAGGTCGGGATCGACCACTTCGCGCGGCCCGCAGACGGGCTCGCCCGGGCCCTCAAGGAGCGTCGCTTAAGGCGAAATTTCCAGGGCTACACCGACGACACCGCAGACGTGCTTTTGGGGATCGGCGCTTCTTCCATTTCACGCTTTCCGCAAGGCTACTCGCAAAACGCCACGGGCACGTCGGAATATGCCAAGGCGCTGCAGGATGGGCGCTTTGCCACCCTGCGCGGTCACGCGTTTCAGGGCGAAGACATGTTAAGGGCGCATATCATCGAACGGATCATGTGCGATTTCGCCGTCAATTTCGCGGCACTTGCTAGAGAGTGCGGCGTGACGGAAGAAGATCTGTCGGCGCGTTTTTCAGCTGTAGAGGCCGAGTTTCGCCCGGTCGTCCTGGTCGACAGAACCGGCTTTCGGATCAAGCCCGAAGGTCAGCCGCTGGCCCGTGTCATTGCCTCGCGTTTCGATGCCTACGCCGCCGCACGTCACAGCGCCGCGTTCTAGGGTTTAGGCCGCGCCCGCCTTCATGTCGAAGGCCGCCGCCAGAAGCTCGCGAGTATAAGCCGTCTTCGGTGCCTCGAAAATCTGGGCGCCGTCCCCGGCTTCCACCACATCTCCCTGACGCATCACGATCACCTTGTGGCTGAGCGCGCGGACGACCTTTAGGTCATGGCTGATGAAAAGATAGGCCAGCCGGTGCCGGGCCTGAAGCTCGCGTAATAGTTCCACGATCTGCACCTGCACAGTCATGTCCAGCGCCGAAGTCGGTTCGTCCAGTACCACAAGACGCGGGCGCAGGATCATGGCACGCGCGATGGCGATCCGCTGCCGCTGACCGCCGGAAAACTCATGGGGGTAGCGGTGCATGGTGGCGGGGTCGAGGCCCACTTCTTCCATGATTTCGGCGACCATTTCGCGGCGGTCGCGGCCCGGGTCGACCTCGTGGATGGTCAGACCTTCGGCAATGATCTCTTCCACGGTCATGCGCGGGCTGAGAGAACCGAAGGGATCCTGGAAGACGATTTGCATATGCCGACGCAGGGGCCGCAGCGCCTTGATCGACCGTCCCTGAATATCGTCGCCCGCATACCAGACCGGACCTTCGGACGAAATCAGGCGCATGATGGCCAGCGCCAGCGTGGTCTTGCCCGAGCCGGATTCGCCCACGACGCCCAGCGTTTCGCCTTCTCGGACCGATATGCTGGCGGCGTTGACCGCTTTCACGTATCCCACCGTGCGACGTAAAAGGCCCCTGGTGATCGGAAACCAGATGCGCAGATCATCGGTGCGCACGATCTCTTTTGCATCCGCTGGCACCGGGCCGGGCCCGCCTGTGGCTTCTGCGGCCAGCAGCATTTGTGTGTAGGGATGCTGCGGCGCGTTGAAAATCTCCGCCGTCGGACCTGTTTCGACGATCTCGCCATCTTTCATCACGCAGACACGGTCGGCGATCTTACGGACGATCCCGAGGTCATGGGTAATAAACAAAAGGCTCATGCCTTCAGCAGCCTTAAGCTCTGCCAGAAGATCGAGGATCTGCGCCTGAATTGTCACGTCCAGCGCCGTTGTCGGCTCATCCGCGATCAGGAGTTCCGGCCCGTTCGCGAGCGCCATGGCAATCATCACGCGCTGCCTCTGCCCGCCGGACAACTGGTGCGGATAGGCGCCGAGCCGGGTTTCGGGGTCGCGGATGCCCACCTTGGTTAGAAGGTCGAGAATTCGCGCGCGCGCAGCCTCGCCCGTCAGCCCCTGGTGCAACAACAGCGACTCACCCAACTGCTTTTCGAGGGTGTGCAACGGGTTGAGCGAAGTCATGGGCTCCTGGAAGATGTAGGAGATATCGTTTCCGCGCACCTTGCGCAGCAAATCCTCGCTGGCGCCGATCATCTCTTCGCCGTTGTACCGGACTGATCCGCCTACCTCTGCGCTGTCGGGCAAAAGTGCAGTGGAACTGAGCGCCGTGACCGACTTTCCGGACCCGGACTCGCCCACCAGCGCTACGGTTTCGCCCTTGCCGACGGTGAAGGACACGCCGCGCACCGCCCGGTGCAGTGCGCCATCCTGACGAAAGTCCACTGTGAGGTCGCGCACGTCGAGAACCGCGCTCATTGGAAGGTCTTTCTGGGATCGAAGGCGTCCCGCACGCCTTCGAAGATGAAGACCAGAAGCGATAGCATGATCGCGAAGGTGAAAAACGCGGTAAAGCCCAACCAGGGCGCCTGCAGGTTCTGCTTGGCCTGCAGGGTCAGTTCCCCCAACGAGGGCGCCGAGGACGGAAGCCCGAAGCCGAGAAAGTCGAGACTGGCGAGTGTCGCGATAGTGCCGGTTATGATGAAGGGCAAAAGCGTCAGCGTGGCCACCATGGCATTGGGCAGGATATGACGGAACATGATTGTGCCGCTCGACACCCCAAGCGCCTGCGCCGCGCGGACATACTCAAAGTTGCGCGCCCTGAGGAACTCGGCCCGGACAACGCCCACAAGGGCGGGCCAGCCGAAGAGGACCGTGACAAAGACCAGCAGCCAGAAACTTCGCCCAAGGATCGCGAAAAGGATGATGATGATATAAAGTGACGGCGAGGAGGTCCAGATCTCGATAAATCTCTGGAAAATCAGGTCCGTCCAGCCTCCGAAATAGCCCTGCACCGCACCTGCGGCTATGCCGACGATCGACGCGCAGATGGTCACCACCAGCGTAAAGAGGATCGACAGCCGGAACCCGTAGATCACCCGCGCCAGCACATCGCGCGCGGTGTCATCGGTGCCCAGCACATGCTGCGCGTCGGGGGCCGAAGGCGCCGTGCCCTGGATGTCATTGATCGTGTCATAGCTGTAGGGCACGGGCGGCCAGAGCATCCAGCCCTTGTCGAAATCCGGGTTCGCGATGGTGCCGGCCTTTGCCTCTTCGATCATGCCTTCGGGGTCGTCAAAGCAGTCTTCCAGACCGCCGGTTTGTATCAGGCAGCGCACCTCAACATCGCGATAAACAGCCTCGGTCCGAAAGTCGCCGCCAAAGGCGGTCTCTGGGTAGAAGTTGAAGATCGGGAAGTAGAGCTCACCGCGGTAGCTGACCGCGATCGGTTTGTCGTTGGCAATGAACTCGGCGCAGAGCGACAGCCCAAAGAGCACCGAAAAGACGATCAGCGACCAGAATGCGCGACCGTTGCGGCGGAAATTGCGCCAACGCCGCTGGTTGAGGGGGGACAAGGCCACTGTGTCAGGCCCCCCGCCGCTCAAAGTCGATCCTGGGATCGACGATCACATACATCAGGTCAGACAGGATTCCGACCAGCAGGCCGATCAGCCCGAAAAAGTACAGCGTGCCGAAAACAACAGGATAGTCCCGCGCGACGGCGGCCTCAAACCCAAGGCGCCCAAGCCCGTCGAGCGAGAAGATCGTCTCGATGATGATCGAGCCCCCGAAGAAGATTCCAATAAAGAGCGCCGGAAAACCGGCGATGACGATCAGCATTGCGTTGCGGAAGACGTGCCCGTAAAGCACGCGCCCCTCGCTCAGACCCTTTGCCTTGGCCGTCACCACGTATTGCTTCTTGATCTCGTCGAGAAAGCTGTTCTTGGTCAGCAGTGTCAGCGTCGCAAAGCCCGAAATCGACGACGCGAGAACCGGCAGAGTGATGTGCCAGAGGTAGTCGCCGATTTTCCCGAACAAGGACAGTTCGTCAAAGTTATCCGAGGTCAGGCCGCGCAGAGGGAAGATCTGCCAATAGGACCCCCCGGCAAAGAGCACGATGAGCAGGATGGCAAATAGAAAGCCGGGGATCGCATAGCCGACGATGATTACGCCCGAGGTCCAGCTGTCAAAGGCACTGCCGTCCTTAACCGCCTTGCGGATCCCAAGCGGGATAGAGACAAGGTAGGCGATCAGCGTCGACCAGAGCCCCAGCGTGATCGACACCGGCATCTTTTCCAGCACGAGGTCGACCACAGACGTCGAGCGGAAATAGCTTTCTCCGAAATCGAAGCGCAGATAGCTCCACATCATGTCGAGAAAGCGCACATAAGCAGGGCGGTCGAAACCGAATTGCGCCTCTAACTCGGCGATGAACTCGGGCGGCAGCCCTCGCGCTCCGGCGTAGGTCTGGTCGCCGCCGCCGATCCCGTCTTCTGACGCGCCGGCATCGCCGCCCCCGGCGATGTTTTCGAAAACATCGCCGCCGCCCTCAAGCTGCGCAAGGATCTGCTCGACCGGCCCGCCGGGTACGAACTGGGTCAGCGTGAAGTTGATGACCATGATCCCGAGAAGCGTGGGAACGATCAGCAACAGCCGCCGGACAATATAGGCCCCCATGGCTGCCGTCCGTCAGTTTATCGCAGTGCGCCAGCGGCCTTCAAAGCCTCGGCTTTCTCGGCGTTGTACCACCAGAAATCGAGGTTTCCGAGCGAATAGGGCGGCAGAACTTCGGGGTGTCCGTACATATCGTAGTACGCGACCGTGTGGCTGTTCTTGTTCCACTGGGGCACCCAGAAGCGTTCGGCGCGCAACACGCGGTCAAGCGCCTTGACCGAAACGATCAGTTCATCCTTCGATTCCGCGCCTTCCACGATGGAAATCAGCCGGTCCACGGCCTCGGACTGCAGGCCCATCTTGTTGAACACGGATTCGTTTGCCGTTTGCGAACCATAGTACTGGTTCAGTTCGGACCCCGGCAGATAGCCGGTGGAGGCGAAACCCGTGACGATGTCAAAATCATACTCCGGCGGGCGTTCGCGCGCTTCCATCTGGGCATTGTCGATGCGGTTGTGAACGGCATCGATGCCAAGACGCTTGAGGTTCTCGACATAGGGGTTGATCACCCGGTCGAAGGTCTGGCTGTCGTTCAGGAATTCCACACTCAGGGTCTGACCATTCTTTCGGCGCATCCCGTCGTCACCCACGTCCCAACCCGCCTCGTCGAGGAGCGCTGCCGCGCGGCGCAGGTTGCGGCGATCAAGCTGACGTTCGGGGTTCGAGACCGAGGCCATCACCGGCTCGCCGTCCAGCACGCCAGCAGGCAGGATGTCAGCCAGAGGTTCGAGAACCTCAAGCTCATCATCGGTCGGAAGCCCGGTTGCGGCCATTTCGTAGTTGTCCCAGAAGCTGTTCACGCGGTCATAAAGGCCGTAAAACAGCGTCTCGTTCGACCATTCGTAATTGAACATCAGACCGATTGCTTCACGCACACGCGGGTCCTGGAATTTCTCACGTCGCAGGTTGAAGAGAAACGCCTGACCGGTAGCTTTGGCGCCTGAGGGCAGTTCTACTTTCTTTACGAAGCCTGACCCAACGGCCGGGAAATCATACCCCGTTGCCCAGATTTTTGACGAGGCTTCGTTGCGGAAGGTGTATGTGCCGCCTTTGAAGCCTTCGAATGCGGCGTTGTAGTCGGCATAGTATTCCAGGCGCAGCCGGTCGAAGTTGTGGCGGCCCTGGTTTATCGGCAGATCCCAGCCCCAGTAGTCGGGGTTGCGCGCATAGACCGACGACTGGCCCACATCGAGCTTGTCGAGCACATAGGGTGACGATCCGAGGAAAGGCTCAAGAGAGCTTTCTTCCATATCAAGGCCGTTGGCCTCATAGTGCGCTTTCGAGAAAACCGCGAGCCCACCCACAAGATCGGGTAAATCCCGCGTTGGGATGCCTTCCTTGAAAGTGTACTTGATGCGGTGTGGCCCAAGCACTTCGGCGCTTTCCACCTGACGGGTCAACTGTGCACGGAAACTTGGCAGGCCCTTTTCTCGGAAAAGCTCGTAGGAAAAGGCGACATCTTCTGCGGTCAGCGGACTGCCATCGGAAAACCGTGCTTCGGGGCGCAGGTTGAAGATGACGTAGGACCGGTCCTCTGGGTATTCGAGCGTCTCGCAAAGAAGGCAGTAAGACGCGCCAATTTCGTCTGCCGTGCCCACCAGAACGGTTTCGTACTGCACCGAGGCCAGACGTTCCGCCCGGCCCTTGGTGGAGTAGGGGTTCATCGAGTCGTAGGCACCGAAAGCCCAGATCGACATCTCGCCGCCCTTCGGAGCGTCGGCATTGACGTATTCGAGATGGGGGAAGTCCGCGGGGTACTTCAACTCGCCGAAAGTCGAGATACCGTGGGAAACGATCAGATCGTCCTGCCCTTTGGCGACCAGCGCCGACGCGGCAAGAACGATTGCCGAAAGCGGCAGCACCGACCAGAGAGACGAGACGCCTCTGTCACGTTCGACTGCGCGCGCAGTCACCCTTGGGCGTTCTTCCATGATCCCTCCACAGTTCATATTCCTGCCCTTTGAGCAGAAGGTAGTTTCGCCATCGCCGGGTGTTCAAGCCGATACTGCGTTCAACATAGGGTGATCGGCGCTTGAGGCAGGGTGAAAATGAAAAAGCCGCCCGATTGGGCGACTTTGGTCACTGGTCGTACAGCTTTGATCAGTTGCCGATCGTTTCAAGGTAGGCAATCAGGTTGGCCCGGTCTTCGATCTTGGGAAGCCCTGTAAAGCTCATAGAGGTACCAGGCGCATAGCCCTTGGGGTTCAGAAGAAACTCGTTCAGCGCATCAGGCGTCCAGGCGTCCGTGGCCGACGCCAGCGCGCCGGAGTAACCGTAACCCGCGGCCGCTTCGACCACGCGGTTCACCACCGCGTAAAGGTGCGGGCCGGTGCCGTTGGCGCCGTCCTCAAGCTTGTGGCAGGCGCGGCACTTGCCATAAACGCGTTCGCCTTTGCTAGCATCGGCGCTGGCCATTACTTCGCTGAAGTCGACTTCCTCCACCTCTTCGGCCGGTACCTCATCGGTGGGTATCGTCCAGGCCTGTTCGTGATAATCGCCGTGGCCACCGGAGTGGTAGATGATCTCTGCAACCCATCCCCCCAGAAGAAACACCAGCAAACTACCGCAGAGCGCACCCGTGATTTTGGTGGCTGTCATTGTGTCGAACATGTCTCTATCCGTCGTCTAGGCTTCCGGAGCGTTCTTATGCCCTTCCGCATAGGAACCGCAAGGTGTAGAGGCGCGACGAAACGCCCTTTTGAGGGCGAAAAAGCCCGGGGGAGGACATGGCGGGAAAGATTGCGTTTCAGGGCGAACCGGGGGCCTATTCGCATCAGGCCTGCCATGACGCCCGCCCGGACCTAGACCCCCTGCCGTGCCGGACCTTCGAAGATGCAATTGAGGCCGTGCGCAAGGGCGAGGCGGAACTGGCCATGCTGCCGGTGGAAAACACAACCTATGGCCGGGTCGCGGACATTCACAGGCTCTTGCCGGAAAGCGGTCTGCATATCGTCGACGAGGCCTTTGTCCGCGTCCACATCAACCTGCTGGGGGTTCCCGGCGCCAGACTGTCTGACGTGACCGAAGCGCATTCGCATCTTGTGCTTTTGCCGCAATGCGCGGGGTTTCTGAAGGAACATGGGATTGATGGGCGCGTCAGCCCCGATAACGCCCGCGCCGCGCGGGACATTGCCGCGCGCGGCGAAAAGCATGCCGCAGCGCTCGCCTCGGAACTGGCGGCGGATATCTACGGGCTGACAGTCCTGGCGCGCCATATCGAGGACCAGCAGAACAACACCACACGGTTTTTGTTGATGTCGCGCGAGCCCAATCTCCAGCGCCGCGGGGACGGTCCGATGATGACCTCTTTCGTCTTCCGCGTCCGCAACATCCCTGCGGCGCTCTACAAAGCCATGGGCGGGTTTGCCACCAACGGCGTGAACATGACAAAGCTGGAAAGCTACATGGTCGGCGGGCAGTTCACGGCCACGCAGTTCTATTCGGATATTGAAGGGCATCCCGACGACCGCAACGTGCGCCTGGCTTTGGAAGAACTGGACTATTTCACCGATTACGTCTCGTTGCTTGGCGTCTATCCCGCACACATCAACCGCCACTAGGGCCCGTTCTGAAGCGCCTTGCCAAAGGCGTCGAGCCGGCGTTTCAGACGCTTTCCCAGCCGTCCTCGCAAAACCGTCATCGCCAAAAGCGCCGCACGTCCTGAGAAGCTGCGCGCGCGGATGTCGACGGAAAGCAGGATGCGGCTGCGACCGGCGGCCAGCGCTACGAATTCAACCCGACAGTCCGCGCGCATGGTCTTCCCGGACACCTCCACGTTCAGCCGCTCGGGCGGCTCGGCCTGCCCAAGGGTCAGGGTCACACGGCGCGGGCGACCCCGCACCGTTGGCTCGGCGTTCCAGACCATCCCCGGCCCCATGTCCGGCAGGGTGTCGAGCCGCGATACGGGAATTCCGCGTGCCCGGGCTGCCGTTTCCAGAGCCGTGAAGTCCGTCGCGGCGGCGAAGGCGTCCGCGACCGGCAAGGCAAGATCCGTGCGGGCTTCGAGCCTCATACGCGCGCACCGACGAGCCCGGGGTGCATCAGTCCAGCCTGTCGGCGAGCCAGCGATCGATCAGAAAGCGGGCAATGGCCCCTTTTCGTGCCGCCTTCATGCTGCCCGAGCGTCCGGCCATGACCTCCAGCATGTATTCGCGGCTGACCCAGCGGGCGTCTTCGATCTCTACGGGATCAAGCGTCAGGTCCGTACTGATCGCCCGGCCCCAGCACCCAAACATCAGCGATGCCGGGAAGGGCCATGGCTGGCTCGACAGGTACGTCACCTCACCCACGTGCACGCCCGCTTCCTCAAAGGTCTCCCGCCGCACGGCCGCTTCGATGGTTTCACCTGGCTCCACAAAGCCCGCGAGCAGCGAAAACATACCCTCGGGCCAACCGGGCGAACGGCCCACCAGAACGGAATTGCCATGGGTGATCAGCATGATGACCACCGGGTCGGTACGCGGAAAGTGATGAGCGCCGCAGGCTGGGCAGGTGCGCTGCCAGCCGCCCTGCGTGATCTCCGAAGGCGCGCCGCAACGGGCGCAAAACCGGTGCGTCGTGTGCCAGCCAAGCACCGCCTTGGCCGTAGCCGCCAGTTCCGCATCTCGCGCCGACAGACGAGTCATCACAGCGCGCAACTCCGAAAAGCGCTCGTCTTCCGGCAAGCCGGGGTAATGCTGTTCGGACGGGTCGAGAAAGGCGCCAAGACTGGACAGATCGGTGTCTTCCGGTTCCCAGGCGGAAATGTCATGGGCGAACCACGGAGCGCCATTGTCCTCGCCCAGAAAGACCGGCGGTACGATACCGTACTGCAGGACTTCTGCCCCCGCTGACACAAAGCCGAGCCTGTCCCGCGCCATGCCAGCGACCAGCGCTTTGCCACGCCAAACCGGCAGATGCCGCGCATCGGCACGGGACGCCAGCCCGGCGAGCGCCGCAGCGTCGTTTCTAAGGTCCGACCGGCGGTCGAGCCCGGAGCCGCCAAAGGTGACCGATTCCGCATCCTTCATGGCCCCTTGCATGGGCGAGCCCGCGCGAAAGCGCAAGATGTGCTGACGACCCGCATAGGCCGTGCTAGGTCTGGGCTAACCGTCACGCCATTGTCATGGATATCCCATAGCCATTGGCTGAAATTTCCAAAGGGGCAAAAGGGGTATTCGCCATGGCACGTCGTTTCGGAACCGAATTCAGCCGCCGCTCTTTTCTGGCGGGCACCGCTGCGGGGGCGTCGCTGATCGCACTGCATCCATTCTCGGCCCGGGCAGCGGCCAATCAGGTCCATCTGCGTCTGATGGAAACGACCGACCTCCATGTCCACGTCTACCCTTACGACTATTACGCCGACCGCCCGCGTGACACCGTGGGTCTGTCGCGCACTGCCGCCATCGTTGACGAGATCCGCAGCGAGGCGACGAACAGCCTGCTGCTCGACAACGGCGACTTCCTGCAGGGCAACCCCATGGGCGACTACATCGCCTACGAGCGGGGCATGAAGGACGGCGACATGCACCCGATCATTCAGGCCATGAACGCCGTGGGCTTCGATGCTTCGGCGCTTGGGAACCACGAGTTCAACTACGGGCTAGACTTCCTGATGAAGTCGCTCGCGGGCGCTGATTTCCCGGTGCTTTCGGCAAATGTGGCGACCGAACTTGGCGGGACGCCGCGCGCCGACAAAACGCTGGTGGCACCCTATGCGATCCTCAGCCGCACGGTGACAGACGGCGCCGGTGGCACCCATGACATCAGGATCGGCCTCATCGGCTTTGTCCCGCCGCAGATCATGAACTGGGACCGGCGTCACCTGGAAGGCAACGTGGCGGCCCGAGACATTCTGGAGACCGCCCGCGCCTATGTGCCCCAGATGAAAGAAGAAGGCGCCGATGTGATCATCGCGCTGTCGCACTCGGGGATCGGATCGGCCGATGAAACAGAGGGGATGGAGAACGCTAGCGTGCCCCTGGCCGCCATCGAGGGGATCGATGCGATCCTGACCGGCCACAGCCACCTCGTGTTCCCCAGTGCGACCTACGACGGCTTCGCCGCGGTCGATGCTGCCGCCGGAACGATCCACGGAAAGCCAGCCACTATGGGCGGCTTCTGGGGCTCGCATCTGGGTCTCATCGACCTGATGCTTGAAACCTCGGGCGGCGACTGGAAGGTCGTGGGCT
Source organism: Pseudomonadota bacterium (assembly GCA_039179985.1). Classification (GTDB taxonomy): domain Bacteria; phylum Pseudomonadota; class Alphaproteobacteria; order Rhodobacterales; family Rhodobacteraceae; genus JBCCMQ01. Next base: position 1,632 of record JBCDED010000061.1, on the reverse strand, counting down.
TCGAGACGGCAGCGCGACCGATCTCAAAACGCAACGAAGACCGTTCGATCACGCCGCTTGTCGGGGACGATCAAGCGGTGCTCGACAGTGTCGCTACAGAGCACGCGGAAACGCTGGCCTATGTCCGGCGTGCCGTCGGCAAGACCTCGGCACCGCTCCACAGTTACTTTGCGCTTGTCGCCGATGACCCGTCGGTGCAGATCGTGTCGATTGCGCAGAAGTGGTATGTCTCTGAGATGATGAAAGGGACCGCATTCGAGGGTCTGCCGATCCTCTCCGCCGCAGCTCCCTTCAAGGCCGGCGGGCGCGGCGGGCCGGAGTATTACACCGATGTGCCGGCAGGCGATGTCGCCATCAAAAACGTCAGCGACCTTTACCTCTATCCCAACACCGTGCGCGCCGTGAAAGTCACCGGTGCCGAACTAAGGGGCTGGCTCGAACGCTCTGCGGGCATGTTCAATCAGGTGGAACCCGGCAAAGCCGACCAGCCGCTCCTGAACCCCGATTTTCCCAGCTACAACTTCGATGTGATCGACGGCGTTCAGTATGAAATCGACCTCTCGCAACCCTCGCGGTTCGCGCCCAAAGGCGAAGAGGTGAACCCGGATGCCAGCCGGATCGTGGGCCTGACCTTCAACGGTCAGCCGGTGACCGACGGTATGGAATTTATCATCGCCACCAACAACTACCGCGCCAGCGGCGGCGGCGATTTCCCTGGTGCCAAGGGCGACACAATCGTCTTTGAAGCACCGGACACGAACCGCGACGTGATCGTGCGCTATATCGTCGAGCAGGGCACCATCAACCCTTCGGCGGATGCGAACTGGACGTTCAAGTCCCTGCCGGGCACAACGGTCCTTTTTGAGACGGGCCCGAAGGCGAAAGACTATATCGGTGACGTGAAGGGCGTGACAATCGAACCAGCGGGTGACGGTCCGGATGGTTTTGCCCGTTTCCGTATCTCGCTATAGGGGCTAGATGTCGCCCCAGGGAAAGGGAGCAGGCATGACATTCGACGCGATCGTTTTCGACATGGACGGGCTCTTGCTCGATACCGAGCGGATGACCATGGAAGCAGGCGTTCTTGCGTCCGCCGACATCGGGCTGCCGCTGGATGAGACAGCCTTTCTCAGCGTCGTTGGCATCGACAGACCCGGCTCGCTGCGCAAACTCGTGGGTCTTGCGGACCATGCGATCACGGAAGCCGAGCTGGAGGCCGCGTGGTACGGGGCCTTCGACCGCATGATCGCCGAAGGGATTCCTGCAAAGGACGGGGCGCATGATCTTTTGGCGCATCTCCATGACTCCGACCACCCGAAAGCCATTGCGACCAACAGTTCAACCCATCAGGCCACAGGCCGCCTGAAAACCTCGGGCCTGGACCGCTACTTCGAGACCGTCGTCGGTTTTGACCTGGTGCCCCGCGCCAAACCTGCGCCCGATGTCTATGTAGAGGCCGCACGCCGGCTAGGGTTTGACCCGGCCAACTGCCTGGCGTTTGAGGACTCCGACCATGGCGCGCGGGCCGCCAAATCCGCCGGCATGACCGTAGTGCAGATTCCCGATCTGGTTGCGACGGACGGCCGGCACGCAGATTTTGTAGCCCCTGATCTTTTGTCGGGGGCACGGATG
>JBCDED010000060.1:0-25229 GCA_039179985.1 Pseudomonadota bacterium | reverse complement strand
CTTTGGATCTTTTTCATGTTCGTCGCGGGCAACTTCGTGCCCTTCCAGATCCTCATGGTGCCCGTGCGCGACCTCACGCTCAGCATGGGTCTGTATAACACAAAGCTGGGTCTTGTCCTGTTTCACATCGCCTTCCAGACCGGGTTCTGCACGCTATTTATGCGTAACTTCATCCGCGCCCTGCCCTTCCCGCTGATCGAAGCGGCCCGGGTCGAAGGCGTGGCCGAATGGCGGATCTTCTGGTTCGTCGTGCTACCGCTGATGAAACCCGCCATCGCGGCGCTTTCGGTGCTGATCTTCACCTTCATCTGGAACGATTACTTCTGGGCAGTCGTACTGACGCAAGGGGTCGAAAGCCAGCCGGTTACCGCCGGGATCACGAGTTTCAACGCCCAGTACCGGGCCGCCTATCACCTGATGAGCGCAGGCAGCATCGTTGCCGCCCTGCCACCTGTCGCCATGTTCTTCCTGATGCAGAAACACTTTATCGCCGGGCTGACCCTCGGCGCCGTCAAGTAGGTCTCTTATGCCAGTCAAACTCGCCTTTATCGGCGCGGGTTCCACGATCTTCACGAAGAACATCGTGGGGGACGCGCTTCAGTTCCCTGCCATGGCCGATGCCACCATCACGCTGATGGACATCGACAAAACCCGGCTTGCCGAAAGCGCGCTCGTCGCGAAGAAACTGGTTGCCTCGCTTGGCGTGCTTGCCCGGATCGAAACCACGCTCGACCAGCGCGAGGCGCTCGACGGCGCCGATTTTGTTGTGACCGCCTTCCAGATCGGCGGGTACCGGCCTTCGACCGTGATTGATTTCGACATTCCCCGGACGTACGGCCTGCGCCAGACCATCGCCGACACGCTCGGCGTGGGTGGTGTTATGCGCGGTTTGCGCACCGTGCCGCATCTGTGGAAAGTGGCCGCGGACATGGCCGAGCTTTGCCCGGATGCCACGCTCCTGCAGTACGTCAATCCGATGGCCATCAACACATGGGCGCTCGCCGAGCGCTACCCGCGCATCAAGCAGGTGGGGCTTTGCCACAGCGTGCAGAACACGGTGGAAGAGTTCGCTCATGACCTTGACCTGCCGCAGGACGAAATCCGCTACCGCGTGGCGGGCGTGAACCATGTGGCCTTCTTCCTGGAAGCCAGCCACAACGGCCGAGACCTCTATCCGCTCTTGCGCGAAGGGTACCGCGCGGGCCGTTTGCCGAAGCCCCCGTTCCATCAGTTGCGCTGCCCGAACCGCGTGCGCTACGAAGTGATGGACCAGCTTGGCTATTTCTGCACCGAAAGCTCCGAGCATTTGGCGGAATACGTGCCGTGGTTCATCAAGGACGGACGCGACGACCTGATCGCGGACTTCGGCATCCCGCTCGACGAATACCCCAAACGCTGTGAAGAGCAGATGTCTAAATGGTCGGCACAGGCCGACGCTTACCGGACCGCTGACCGCATCGAGGTGGGCAAAAGCCGCGAGTTTGCCGCGGAACTCATGAACGCCATCCTGACCAACGCGCCCTATACCATCTACGGCAACCTGCCGAACCGGGGGCAGACCCCGCAACTGCCCACAGGCGCAGCCGTGGAAACGCCCTGTCTGGTCGACGCAAACGGTGTGTCTCCGACCGTCGTCGACGATATCCCGCCGCAACTTGTGGCGTTGATGAGGACGCAGATCAACGTGCAGGAACTGACCGTGCGGGCGCTCCTCGATGAGGATGTGGAACACATCTACCATGCCGCCATGATGGACCCGCATACGGCGGCCGAACTTGATTTGCGCCAGATCCGGGCGCTGATCACCGATCTTCTGGCCGCCCATGGCGACTGGATTCCCGACTGGGCCCGGCCAAGAAAGGCAGCGTGATGGTGGAACTCCCCATCTACCCAGACCTCAATGGCGTCTCGGTCTTTATTACCGGCGGCGGGTCCGGCATCGGCGCGGCGCTGACCGAGGGCTTCTTGCGGCAAGGGGCCAAGGTCGCCTTTGTCCAGCGGTCCGACGCCAGCGCCTTCGTGGACGAAATGGAGGCCGCCACCGGCACGAGGCCGTACTACATGTCCTGCGACATCACAGATACGGCGCTGCTGAAGTCGCGGCTGGAAGAGGCGGCCGGGGTCAACGGACCCGTCAGGGTGCTCGTGAACAACGCCGCCAACGACAAACGGCACGGCCTGCACGAGGCGGACGAAGAGTTCTGGGACTGGATGATCGCAATCAACCTCAAGGCCTATTTCTTCGCCTGCCAGGCCGTTGCACCGGGAATGAAGGCGGCGGGCGGCGGGTCGATCATCAATTTCAGCTCAATATCCTACATGATGGGAAACGCAGGCTATCCGATCTATACGACCTCGAATTCGGGCATCAACGGCATGACGCGCAGTCTGGCGCGGGAACTGGGACCCGGTCGCATCCGCGTGAACGCCCTGGCCCCCGGGTGGGTGCTGACCGACAAGCAGAAAGACCTTTGGGTGACGCCCGAGGAGCTCGCCGCTCATCTCGACCGCCAATGCCTGAAAGATACGCTCGCGCCCGAGGATATCGTTGGTGGAACGCTCTTTCTGGCCTCGGATACATCGAAAATGATGACCGGTCAGTCGCTGGTGATTGATGGCGGCGTCGTTGTCACCGGATGAGTTCGCCTGCCGATATCAAAGCCGACTGGCTGGCTGTTGACTGGGGCACCAGCCATCTGCGGGTCTGGGCGCTGTCGGCCTCTGACACCGTGCTCTGGAAGGGCGCGTCCGAGGCCGGAATGGGCAAACTTGCCCGCGATGCCTTTGAGCTTGCGCTCCTGTCGCTCGTCGAGCCACTTCTGGGCGAGCGGCACTTGACCGCAGTCGCCTGTGGTATGGTCGGCTCGCGGCAGGGCTGGGTCGAAGCGCCCTATGTTCCGGTCCCGTCCGAACCTCTCGGCCCGGACCTTATCCGCGCGCCCATGTCCGACGGCCGCCTGTCCGTGCATGTTGTGCCGGGCCTAAGGCAAACCGCGCCGGCAGACGTCATGCGCGGCGAGGAAACCCAGATCGCGGGCTTTCTGGCGCTGAACAAGGAGTTCGACGGGATCATGTGCCTGCCCGGCACCCACACGAAATGGGCCCATGTCTCGGCGGGTGAGGTCGTGAGCTTCAAGACCTTCATGACTGGCGAGCTGTTCGCATGCCTTTCGGGTCACAGTGTGCTAAAGCATTCCACTGGCGGAGACGGCTGGGACAAAAACGCCTTTCTGAGCGCCCTGTCCGACACGCTGTCGCGCCCGGAAGGCCTGGCTGGGGCGCTTTTTGGTATTCGGGCACGGCACCTCCTCGACGGGCAGAACCCGTCTGTGTCCCGGGCAGAGCTTTCGGGCTACCTGATCGGGGCCGAACTGGCGGCCGCGCGCCCCTATTGGCTGGGCCAACAGGTGGCGATCCTTGGCGCGGACGCGCTGGCCGAAGCTTATGGCGCAGCATTGGCCGCACAGGGCGTCGCCGCGACGGTGGCAGACGCCGAACGGATGACACTGGCCGGGCTTGCCGCCGCGCACCGGGCCCTCAAGGAGACGACCCAATGACACGGCCCCTCGTAGCAATCCTGCGCGGCATCGAGCCTTCCGAGGCCGTCGGCGTGGCGGGCGCGCTTATCACGGCGGGTATCGACCGCATCGAAGTGCCATTGAATTCGCCCAAGCCCTTCGACAGCATCGCCGCGATTGTAGAGGCTTTCGAAACCAGCGCACAGATTGGCGCGGGCACGGTTCTGACCACAGAAGACGTGTCGGAAGTCGCCCGCGTGGGTGGCCGGCTTGTCGTCTCTCCCAATTGCAACACCAAGGTCATCGAAGCAACGAAAGACCTAGGGATGCAGAGCTATCCGGGCGTGCTCACTCCAACCGAGTGCTTCGCTGCGCTTGATGCGGGAGCCGATGCGCTGAAAGTCTTTCCTTCCTTCCTCATGGGCACCGAGGGGCTGAAAGCGATCCGCGCGGTGCTGCCCGCCGAAACCTCAATCTACATGGTAGGCGGTGTTGGCCCTGCGAACTTTGCAGACTGGCTGGCCGCAGGCGCCAACGGCTTCGGGATCGGATCGGCGCTCTATAAGCCTGGCATATCGGCTGAAGAGGTCGGGGAAAGGGCCGTCAAGATGGTGGCGGCCTACGATACGGTGGCGGCATGAAAGCAAGAATTTTTGACGATCGGGCGTGCTGGCTGGGCGAAGGGCTGCACTGGCACCCCAAACGCCAGGAGCTTTTCTGGTGCGATGTTCACAACAAGCGCCTCTTGCGCAGCGGCGGCGACCAGTGGGATTTCCCCGTCATCATCTCGGCCCTCGCCTGGGTGGACGAAGACCGGCTGCTCATCGGGTCGGAACGGGCGCTGCACCTTTTTGACATCACGACCGGCGCGCATGAAGAAATCTGCGCACTTGAAGCCGATAACCCTGTCACACGCTCGAACGACGGGCGGGCCGACGCGCATGGCGGGTTCTGGATCGGCACGATGGGTAAGGATCACGAGAAAGCAGCGGGCAGCTTTTACCGCTACTACCGGGGCGAGGTGCGGACAATTTTCACCGGGATCGACGTGCCGAATGCGCTGTGCTTTGCGCCAGATGGCAGCCACGGATTTTTCACTGACACCCATGACGGCCGGATCTTGAAGATGCCGCTCGACAAGGACGGCTGGCCGACGGGCGATCCCACTGTTTTCTGCAATCCGGCCGCGGACGGCTGGCTGCCCGATGGCGCCGTGCTGGATGCTGACGGCAACCTCTGGAACGCCCAGTACGGCGGCTCGCGCGTTGCGGCCTACGGACCGGATGGCGCCTTCCTGCGCGCGGTCGAAATGGGCGCTTCTCAGACGACATGCCCGGCCTTCGGCGGCAAAGACATGACGACGCTCTTTTGCACATCCGCCACGCAGACCATGACCGACGCGGCGCTGGCCGCGGAACCGGGTGCGGGCAAGACCTTCTTTGCCGAAAGCGTGGCGAGGGGCATTCCTGAGTTTCAGGTGATCCTGTGAAGCGCACGCTTGGGGTCTGCTACTACCCAGAACACTGGCCCGAAGACCGCTGGGCGACCGACGCCGCCATGATGGCGGACGCAGGCCTATCGTGGGTCCGGATCGGTGAATTCGCCTGGTCCCGGATCGAACCAACGCCGGGCCAATTTGACTGGGACTGGCTCGACCGGGCCATCGACGTGCTCGGCGCGGCCGGGTTGCAAGTAATCATGGGCACGCCCACCGCCACCCCGCCGCGCTGGATGCTGGACAAGCACCCCGACATGCTGCCTGTTGACGCCGAGGGCCGGACACTGGGGTTCGGATCACGGCGGCACTACTGCTTTTCACACCGCGGCTATCTGGAGGAATGCCGCCGCATTGTGCGTCTCCTGGGCGAGCGCTATGGCAGGAACCCGCATGTTGCCGCCTGGCAGACGGACAATGAGTACGGCTGTCACGACACAACGCTCAGCTACTCGCAGGCGGCGCTGGCCGCTTTTCGTGACTGGTGCGCGCAGCGGTATCAATCGCCTGAAGCACTCAACCGGGCCTGGGGCAACGTCTTCTGGTCCATGGAGTATGCCAGTTTCGAGGGTATCGGCCTGCCAAGCCTGACAGTCACCGAGCCCAACCCGGCACATGTAATGGCCTTCCGGCGGTTTGCGTCGGACCAGGTGGTGGCCTTCAATAAGGCGCAGGCGGATATCCTGCGCGGCTTCACCGACGCACCGCTGATCCACAATTACATGGGCCGCATCACGGAGTTCGACCATTTTGACGTCGGTGCCGATCTGGATGTGGCCAGCTGGGACAGCTACCCGCTGGGTTTTCTGATCGACCGCAGTGGCGTCACAAAGGCAGAGAAATTGGCCTTTGCCCGGCAGGGTCACCCGGATTTTCAGGCCTTCCACCACGATCTCTACCGCGCCGTAGGGCGCGGGCGCTGGTGGATCATGGAACAACAACCCGGACCGGTGAACTGGGCGCCCTGGAACCCGGCGCCCCTTCCCGGCATGGTGCGCCTCTGGGCATGGGAGGCTTTTGCCCATGGCGCGGAGACCGTGTGCTTTTTCCGATGGCGCCAGGCGCCCTTTGCGCAGGAGCAACAACATGCCGGGCTCTTGCGTGTGGACGCTGAACCGGCCCAGGGCCTTTTTGAGGCGCGCGCGGTGGCCGAGGAATTGCCAGAGGCGCCCCTGGTCAGCGCGCCCCGGGCGGAGGTGGCTCTGGTTTTCGACTACCCGTCCCAATGGACCTGGGAGGTTCAGCCGCAGGGTGCCGATTTCGACTATTTCGAACTGATTTTTGCTTGCTACCGCGGGCTGAGACGGCTTGGGCTGAACGTGGATATCGTGCCAGCGGATGGCAGCGGGCTGGAAGGTCGCAAACTGATCCTTGCCCCTGGCCTTGCGACCATGGGCGACGGAATGCTGCGGGTGCTGGCGGACTTCGGCGGCCTGGCTCTGATCGGGCCGCGCAGCAATGCGAAGACCACGGAGATGTCGATCCCGGTGCCGATGCCGCCGAACCTGCCTGGCCTCGACATTGCCGTCAGTCGCGTCGAAAGCCTGCCGCCAGGGCTGCCCGCGCCGGTGGACGGGGGTGGCGAAGTTATCCGCTGGCTCGAACATCTTGAAGGCGCGGCACAGCCCGCACTGGCGCTAACAGGGGGCGCGCCGCTTCTGGTGCGGAACGGTGGCCTCCACTACCTCGGCGGCTGGCCCGATGACCAGCTGCTCGACCGGATCCTCCTGTCGCTCTGTGCCGAGGCTGACATCAGCGTCACCGCGATGCCCGGAGCGCTCCGGCAGCGGCAGACAGGCGACCACCGCTTTCTCTTCAACTACGGCACCGAAGCGGTGCGGTTTGAAGGCCGCGAGATACCGGCTGCCGGCGTCGTTTGGGAGCCGCTGGGTTGATCCGCCGCTTCGGAACCCTGCCCGGCGGCCAGGAGGTACAGGCCGTGACAATCACGGCGGGAGATCTGTCGGCAACGGTGCTGAGCCTTGGTGCGATCCTTCAGGACGTTCGGCTTGCGGGTTTTTTGCACAGTTTGACGCTCGGCGCGCCGGACCTGCCTCCGTACCTCGGCCCTATGGCGTTTTTTGGGGCCATCGTCGGGCCGGTTGCCAACCGCGTCGGCGGGGCGTCGGCAACGATTGGCGGCACAGTCTATCCGCTGGAAGCCAATGAAGGCGGGGTCACCACGCTCCATTCCGGCACAGGCGGGACACACGCGCGGCTTTGGACGGTAAAAGACCATGGCGTCGACTATGTGAACCTTGCCCTCGAGCTGGAACATCTCGCCGCTGGGCTGCCCGGTCATCGACACATCGAAGCGCTCTTCGCCGTGGAAGCGCCCGCGACGCTGTCACTAGAGATCACCGCGACAACCGATAGCCTGACGGCGTTTAACTTCGCCAACCACAGCTACTGGACGCTCGACGGACGCAAGGAAACTGCGCAACACCGCCTTGAGGTGCGGGCGGAGCGTTATTTGCCGACGGATGCGCTCAGCCTCCCGGAACGCCCGGCGACTTTGGCGGGCACGCCGTTCGATCTGCGCAAGCCCACGCCGCTGGACCCGGCGCGCATGGACGGCATTGACAACAACTACTGCCTGTCGGGCGCGCGCGGCCCCTTGAGGCAAGCGGCGGTCCTCCAGGCGCCCGGTGGCCCGACGCTGACGCTCGAAACGACCGAACCGGGGCTGCAAGTCTACACGGCCACGCGCCTGCAAACGGCGCCGCACCTGGGACATACCGGCGAGGACTACGGGCCCTTTGCCGGTGTTGCGCTTGAGGCGCAAGGCTGGCCTGATGCGCTAAACAACCCGGAATTTCCTAGTATCCTGACCGCCTCGTCGGACACTTACCGGCAGATCACGCAGATCCGGTTTACCTAAAACTACTGCGCTGCCCTGTCGCAGCGCATCCGGTTTACTGTTGGCGCGAACCTGCTATCTAAATTTTCAGAATATCCTGAAAATTCGGAATCAATGCAGACCTCTGACCTCACTTACGAATTCGTGCAGCACTTCGGCGAAATGGGTTCTCGCTGGGGGATCAATCGCACTGTCGGACAGATCTACGCCCTGCTCTTCATCAGCGAAGAGCCGCTCTGTGCCGACGAGATCGTGGAGGCCCTGTCAATATCACGGTCAAACGTCTCCATGGGTCTGAAGGAACTGCAATCCTGGAACCTCTTGCGCACCTCGCGTAAGCCAGACGACAGGCGAGATTACTTCACCACACCAGAAGACATGTGGGCCATCGTTCGCACGTTGGTCGCGGAGCGCAAGAAACGCGAGATCGACCCCACACTTTCGAAACTGCGCGAGCTTGAATTGCGCGCCCCTGATTCTGCCGGCAGCTATGCACAGGGCCGCATTTCGGAGATGCGCGGACTGATCGAGAGCCTCACCGATTTCTATTCCGATCTTGACCGCCTGGAAACGGAACGCCTGATACAGCTGATGAAGATGGGCAAGACGCTCGGCAAGCTGGTTTCGGGAACAGCACAGCTTGTGTCGCTGAAACAAAAGGAAAAGGCCTGAGTTATGGACACGCTCCTTTTATCGCGCATCCAGTTTGGCGCCAATATCTCCTTCCACATCCTCTTTCCCACGATCACCATCGCGCTTGGCTGGGTGCTGTTGTTCTTCAAACTGCGCTTTCAGTGGACCGGCGACGAGAAGTGGATGGAGGCCTACCGCTTCTGGGTCAAAATCTTCGCCCTTAGTTTTGCCATGGGCGTGGTGAGCGGTATCACCATGTCGTTCCAGTTCGGCACCAACTGGCCGGGCTTTATGGAAACCGTTGGGAATATTGCCGGGCCGCTCCTGGCCTATGAGGTTATGACCGCCTTCTTCCTTGAGGCGGTGTTCCTTGGGATCATGCTATTTGGCGCCTCACGGGTGCCCAGCTGGCTGCACACGACCGCGACCTTCCTCGTGGCCTTCGGGACGACCATGTCCGCCTTCTGGATCATTGTGCTGAACAGCTGGATGCACACGCCTGCGGGCTTCGAGATGCGTGAGGGCGTGGCCTTTGCCACAGACTGGATGGAAATCATCTTCAACCCGTCGATGCCCTACCGCCTGACGCACGTTTTGTTGTCCTCTGGGCTGACCGTCGCCTTTCTTGTCGCCGGTGTCTCCGCGCTTCGACGTCTTCTGGGCGACAAAAGCGAGGGCGCGCGGGCAACACTCGGCTTCGGCCTTGTCCTTGGGGCCGTACTGATCCCGGTGCAGATCCTGATCGGCGACAAACACGGCCTCAACACCCTCGAATACCAACCCCAAAAAGTCGCGGCAATGGAAGCCAATTGGGAAACACAGGGCAACGTGCCTCTGGTGCTCTTTGCCATCCCGGATGAAGAGACGCGCGAGAACCGGTTCGAGATTGCCGTTCCCAATGGCGCCTCGCTGATCCTCACCCATTCGCTTCACGGCGAAGTGCCGGGTCTGAACGATTTCGTTACCGCCGACGGCGAGGTTCTGCACCCGCCCGTGGTACCGGTCTTCTTCAGCTTCCGGATCATGGTGGGCACGGGTCTTGCGATGCTGGCGCTCAGCTGGTTCGGCGTGGCGGCCATGGCGCGCCGCAGACGGGGTGTCGACGGGCTACCAAAGCCACTGCTCTATCTTCTGGTTCCTATGGCGCTGTCGGGCTGGGTGGCCACGCTCGCCGGCTGGTACACCACGGAAATCGGCCGTCAGCCCTGGCTTGTCCACGGTGTCCTGTCCACCGAGGCGGCCGTCGCCGACGTGCCCGCACCCATGGTTCTGGGCACCCTGCTGACCTACCTCACCGTCTATGCCGTGCTCTTGACCGCCTATATCGCAGTGGTCGTCTATCTGGCTCGGAAAGCGGCGAGGGGTGAAAGCACCGGACCGGTCAGAGCCTCGCCCTCGGCAACGGTTCCTGCGGAGTAGATACCTTGATGACCCTGTTCGGAGACCCCGCCATCTGGCTACCATTCGCCTTCGCCGCGATGATGGGCCTGTCGATCCTGATCTACGTGGCACTCGATGGGTTCGACCTAGGCGTCGGGTTGCTGGTTCCGCTGGCCGAGGAGGCCGAGAAAGACAGGATGGTCGCCTCAATCGGCCCCTTTTGGGACGCCAATGAAACTTGGCTGGTGCTTGCCATCGGTATCTTGCTTGTGGCTTTCCCGGCGGCCCACGGTGATATCCTGACCGCGCTCTACCTGCCCGTCGCCATAATGCTTGTGGGCCTCATCCTGCGCGGCGTGGCGTTTGAGTTCCGCGCGAAAGCGCCCAGCCCGCAAAAGCCGATCTGGAATGGCGCGTTTTTCGCAGGCTCTCTTATGACCTCGCTGGCACAGGGGTTCATGCTGGGCCTCTACATTATGGGCCTCGACTGGACCTGGCCAAACATCGCCTTTGCGTTACTTTGCGCCGTTTTCCTGACTGTCGGCTACAGCTTTATCGGGGCGACTTGGTTGATCCTGAAGACCGAAGGCGCCCTGCAGAAAAAGGCCGTTGCCTGGGCCAGGGGCGGCATCTGGGGCGTGGTTCTGGGTCTTGGCTCGGTCTCACTCGCCACACCCTTTGTGAGCATCCGGCACTTTGAAAAATGGTTCGACTTCCCCGCCGTCATCTACCTCGCACCGCTGCCTATCCTGTCACTGGCGCTGCTTTGGTACCTGCACCGCACCCTGAAGACGCTACCTGCACCGGATGACAAAGGGGCCGCACGGCCGTTTATTGCCGCGGTCGCACTCTTCGTGCTGGCGTTCTTCGGTATGGCCTACTCGTTCTACCCTTTCGTGGTGCCGGAAAAGCTGACGATCTACGAAGCGGCGAGTGCGCCCGAAAGCCTGATCATCATCTTTGTAGGCACGCTTTTCGTGCTGCCTACAATCCTCGCGTACACCGCACTCGCGTATACAGTTTTCCGCGGCAAGGCGCGCGACTTGTCTTACGACTGAGCGGCGTCGAGCAACGCGCGGATATTGGCACCGTAGGCTTCTGGGGCGGAGATCGATCCGCCCTTGAAGATCGCCGAGCCCGCAATGAGGATATTCGCGCCGGCGGCGTGGATGGCTGCGGCAGTTTTCAGGGACACGCCGCCATCGAGTTCGATGTGAACCGGGCGGTCACCAATCATCGCCCGGATGGTGCGGATCTTCTCCAGCTGGCTGCCAACGAAGGTCTGGCCGCCAAAGCCCGGATTGACCCCCATAACGCAGACTAGGTCCACTGTGTCGAGCACATAGTCGAGCGCCTCTGCAGGCGTCGCCGGGTTGATCGCGACACCGGCCTTCACACCGGCGCCCTTGATCGCCTGTAACGTGCGGTGCAGGTGCGGGCCCGCCTCCACATGGGCGGTCAGGTAGTCGGCACCCGCGTCGGCAAAGGCCTCGATATAGGGGTCGACGGGTGAGATCATCAGGTGGACGTCCATCACCGTCTTAATGTGCGGACGCAGGGCAGCACACATCGCGGGACCGAAGGTGATGTTCGGGACGAAATGCCCATCCATCACGTCCACATGCACCCACTCAGCGCCCTGCGCCTCGATGGCCTGACACTCTTGCCCGAAATTGGCGAAATCCGCCGAAAGAATGGACGGGGCGATCCTAAGTGAGCGGTCAAAGGCCATGGCGATATCCGGTGTTGTGATGGCTCGGTCTACCGCCGTGTCCTTTGAATGAAAAGCCGCTGACGTCGTCACAGCTCGTCCGCCGCCTGCTTGCGCGCCGCGCGCGCCCATGCGATTGACTGGGAACACCTCGGAAAGGACCGCGCCCCGTGACCCAGTCCGCCACGAAAACCGCCAGCCCACCCACATCGCAATTGCCCCAGGTGCACGAAACCCGGAACCCTGGGATGGACCTAGATCTCGATTGGGTGGCCTCGGTCCAGGCCAATACGTCAGCGATCGAACGGCGCGCCGCCTCGCTGCCCGGTCGGCGGTCGGTCAAGAAGGACTATCAGGCGGCCTGGCTTTTGAAGGCGATCACCCTGATCGACCTGACCACCCTGTCTGGCGACGACACCGAAGGCAGGGTCAGGCGGCTTTGCGCCAAGGCGCGCAACCCCGTGCGCCACGATATTCTCGCGGCTCTCGGAGTGGATGGCATCACCACGGGCGCCGTCTGTGTCTACCATGAGATGGTTGCCACCGCAGTTGCGGCGCTGAAGGGCTCGGGCATTCCTGTCGCAGCAGTTTCCACCGGATTTCCAGCGGGTCTTTCGCCCCTGCCTCTGCGTATTGCCGAGATCGGCGAGAGCGTCGAAGACGGGGCCGAAGAGATCGACATCGTCATCTCGCGCAGGCACGCGCTGACCGGCAACTGGCAGGCGCTCTACGACGAAATGCGCGCCTTTCGCGAGGCGTGCGGCGAGGCCCATGTCAAAGCGATCCTCGCCACGGGCGAGCTGGGCAGCCTTCGCAATGTGGGCCGGGCCAGCCTAGTCTGCATGATGGCGGGCGCTGATTTCATCAAGACCTCCACGGGCAAGGAAAGCGTGAACGCGACGCTACCCGTCAGCCTGGTGATGATCCGCGCGATCCGCGACTTCTATGACCGGACGGGCACGCACGTTGGCTACAAGCCGGCTGGCGGCATCTCGAAAGCCAAGGACGCGCTGACCTACCTTGCGCTGATCAAGGAAGAGCTGGGCGACCGCTGGCTGGAGCCTGACCTTTTCCGCTTTGGCGCCTCTTCGCTTCTGGGCGATATCGAGCGGCAACTTGAACACCATGTCACCGGGCACTACTCGGCCGCCAACCGCCACGCGATGGGATAGACCATGACCGTCAAGGAAATCTTCGAGACCATGGACTACGGTCCGGCCCCCGAAAGCAGCAAAGAGGCCATGGCCTGGCTCGACGGCCATGGCCGCAAGTTCGGCCATTTCATCGGTGGCGCCTTCACCAAACCCGCCAAGGGCTTTGAAACGAGGAACCCCGCCAATGGCGACAGGCTCGCACGCATCAGCCAGGCGACCGCGAAAGACGTGGACGCCGCCGTGGTTGCGGCGCGCAAGGCGCAAGGCCCCTGGGTCGCCGCCGGGGGCCACGCCAGGGCGCGCGTGCTCTATGCCCTCGCGCGCATCCTGCAAAAGCAATCGCGCCTTTTTGCTGTGCTCGAGACGCTCGACAACGGCAAGCCGATCCGCGAAAGCCGCGATATCGACGTCCCGCTCTGCCAGCGCCACTTCTACCACCACGCAGGGATGGCGCAGCTCATGGAAAGCGAACTGCCGCACCGCGCGCGCCTTGGCGTCTGCGGCCAGATCATTCCATGGAACTTCCCGCTTCTAATGCTTGCCTGGAAAGTCGCGCCGGCGCTGGCCATGGGCAACACTGTGGTGCTGAAGCCGGCCGAATACACCTCATTGTCAGCGCTTCTTTTTGCCGAAATCTGCAGTGAGGCCGGCGTGCCGCCCGGCGTTGTCAACATTGTCACCGGGGACGGGCGCGTGGGCGAGATGATCACCGCGCACGAGGGCATCGACAAGATCGCCTTCACCGGCTCGACTGAGGTTGGCCGCATCATCCGACGCGCCACCGCCGGATCGGGCAAGGCGCTGACGCTCGAGCTTGGCGGAAAGTCCCCTTACATCGTTTTCGACGACGCCGATGTCGACAGCGCCATAGAGGGCCTTGTCGACGCGATCTGGTTCAATCAGGGGCAGGTCTGTTGCGCGGGCAGCCGTCTGATCGTGCAGGAAGGCATCGCTGACCGGTTTTACGCCAGGCTGAGGGCGCGCATGGACAAGCTTCGCATCGGTGACCCGCTGGACAAGTGCATCGACGTGGGCGCGGTGGTCGATCCGGTGCAGTTGAAGTCCATGACCGAGATGGTCGAAGCGGGCGCAGCTGAGGGCACGCTTTATCAGCCGCCGACCGCACTGCCCGCCGGGGGCTGCTACTACCCGCCGACACTGATCACCGGCCTCAGCCCCGCTGCGCGCCTGATGCAGGAGGAAATTTTCGGCCCCGTGCTGGTCGGCACCACATTCCGCACCCCTGCCGAGGCGGTGGCCCTGGCCAACAATACCCGTTTCGGACTTGCCGCCACGCTCTGGACCGAGAACATAAACCTGGCGCTCGACGTCGCGCCGAAGATGGCCGCGGGCGTGGTCTGGGTGAACGCCACGAACCTGTTTGACGCCGCCGCAGGCTTCGGCGGGCTGCGAGAAAGCGGGTTTGGACGCGAAGGCGGCTGGGAAGGGCTGAACGCCTACACCCGGCCCAAAACCACCGCCAAGCTTCGAAAGCCGTTGGCGGCTTTTGACGGCGACGGCAGCCCCTTGGACGCCATCGACCGAACTGCAAAGCTCTATATCGGTGGGAAGCAGGCGCGCCCGGACGGTGGATATTCCCGGTCCGTTTACGGCCCCAAAGGCGCGCTTCTCGGTCATTCAAGCCTTGCGAACCGCAAAGACCTGCGCAACGCCGTGGAGGCTGCGCGCGGTTCCGCCGGCAAATGGGGCAACACCACCGGACACCTCAGGGCGCAGATTCTCTACTTTATGGCCGAAAATCTCTTGGCCCGGGCGGGAGAGTTCGCCGACCGTGTGAGGGCGCAAACGGGGGCTTCAGCCGCGAAGGCCATGTCCGAGGTCGAGGCCTCAGGCCGCCGTCTTTTCACCTACGCCGCCTGGGCAGACAAGTTCGACGGGCAGGTACACGGCGTGCCGATGCGTGGCGTTGCCCTGGCTATGAAAGAACCCGTTGGGACCATCGGCGCTTTCTGCCCGGACGACGCGCCGCTTCTGGGGCTGGTCTCCGCCATGGCCCCGGCCATGGCCATGGGGAACGCCTGCGTTCTGGTCGCCTCGGAGCCTTTCCCACTGTCGGCGACGGATTTCGTTCAGGTCCTGGAAACCTCGGATGTGCCCGCCGGGGTCGTGAACATCCTGACCGGCAGCCACTCAGAACTGGCCGCACCCATGGCCGGACACATGGACCTTGATGCAGTCTGGAGTTTTTCCTCATCGGATCTCTCAGCCACCATCGAGCGGGAAAGCGCCCTGAACCTCAAGCGCACATGGGTCAACAACGGACACGGTCGTGACTGGCAGAGCCCGGACGGGGAAGGCCGCGCCTTTCTGGAGGCCGCGACCGAGGTCAAGAACATCTGGGTGCCCTACGGCGAAGGCTAGGGGCTTCAGGCCTCTGATCCGAACCGCCGGTTCCACCAGCGCCGCACGCGCACCTGAATGGCGCGCGCAAGCGCGATCAGGACAATGATGAAGACGATATTGAACCAGGGGATGATCCGCTGGTCCGGGCTATCCACCTCGCGCAGCCGGACCGCGTTGGGGTAGATCGACATAAGGTTCGAGCGCCATCCATAATAGGTCACCGCAACCCAGCGGGGACTATCGGCGGTCGAAACAAGATCGGTGGCCTCTGTTTGCAAATCGGCCGAATTAAATTTCAGGTAAGGCGGCCACCAGTTGGTATCTTCGTTCCGAAAGACCAGTGATTTCCCGTTTGGCCTTACGGTGTTGATGAACCAGATGTCGGTTCCAACCAGATCGCCCTGCGCATTGCGCATCCGGCCATCATAAAAGATAATGTTCCAGCCAACGTTCACCCGCTTGTTCTCAGTCCCGACGATCCGGACAATGCTGTGGTGAGGTAGCGTGTAGTGCAGGAAGGCCACGATGAAGGCCAAGACCAAAATCCTGAACGTCCATTTCACATATACCCACACTGGTCCGATCCTCCGCTGGCGGTCACGGTTCCTTTTAGGCGCACGACAGCGTCTCTGGCTACCATCTTGCCGTTGAGGCCCCCCAAAAAACAGCCTATCCCGGTCAGGCTAGGGAACGAGGCCGCCAATGCACCCCGGGAAGCGCAACCTGATCACCGATGTCACCGGCCTAACCGTTGGGCAAGCCCATGACGTTGCCGTCAGGTCCGGTGTGACGGCTTTGGTTGGTGATGCGCCGTTCACTGCCGCCGTTCACGTGATGGGCGGCGCGCCGGGTACGCGGGAAACGGACCTGCTGGACCCCGACAAGACCGTGGAGCATGTGGATTCGCTCGTCCTGTCCGGCGGATCTGTCTATGGTCTCGATGCCGCCAGCGGCGTCACCGACGCCCTGCGTGCCGACGGGCGCGGCTTTCCGACGCGCGCAGCAAAAGTGCCGATTGTCCCCGGCGCGATCCTATTCGACCTGGCGAACGGTGGTGACAAGTCCTGGGAGGTCAATCCTTACCCTGCCCTCGGACGCGCCGCATATGCCGCCCGGTCGGGCGACATCACGCTTGGCAGCGCGGGCGCGGGCTACGGCCTGTCGGCGCGCGACCTGAAAGGCGGGATCGGCTCAAGTTCGCTTGTTCTTGGCAACGGCCTTACCGTGGGCGCGCTCGTGGCGGTCAACCCGCACGGCTCGGTGATTTCGGACGCTGACGGCCGGTTCTGGGCGGCGCCGTTCGAGTTCGGCGCAGAGTTCGGCGGGCGCGGCGCGGCGGCCAATTTCGCGCCGGAGGAAGAGGCCACGCCCAAGGGCAATGGCATCCAGAACACCACGCTCGGAATCGTCGCGACGGATGCGCGCCTGACGCCCGCGCAAGCGCAGCGCCTTGCCATCGCGGCCCATGACGGGATCGCACGTGCCATTGTTCCGGCGCACACGCCGCTTGACGGGGATTTGATCTTTACCGCTGCGACAGGTGCGCGCGAAATGCGTTCGCCGGACTACGACCTTGTCCGCCTCTGCCATGCGGCGGCCGTCTGCGTGGCGCGCGCCGTCGCCCGGGGCGTCTACGAAGCTGAAGCCGCACCCGGGGACACGTTGACCACCTGGCGCGACACCTACGGCTAACCGACACAGGCCCGCGTCAGGGCGCTGCCCGGTTCCTGCAAGAGATCCAGAATGTCGAAGTGGTGCCGGCCCGGCGCATGGCGCAGGGTGACGCGCCAGTTCTCGGCCTGCCACCGCGCCTGATCAAGGAAAGCGGGCCGTTCCTCTGCCCCGACCCAAACAGTCACTTCCGCCCGGCGGGCCTGTGGCAAGTGCGCGGGACTTTCTGCGGTGGCGGCCTCTTCGGTTAACCGGAAATCGGCGTTCATGGCCGTGCCCATCAAAGGGCGCAGGTCCGAGACCGGCGAAATTGGCACCACACGGATGATCCGCTCTGCAACCTCGCCCGGCAGGTCAACATCGGCGTTAAGCATTCGTGCCACCAGGTGTCCGCCTGCCGAGTGCCCTGCCAGCACAATGGGCCCCTGCACCCTGGCCGCAGCGGCGGAGACGGCCTCTGCAACATCGCGCGTGATATCGCTGATCCGGACCTCCGGGGCCAGGCGGTAAGACGGCATCGCCACGGCCCAGGAGCGGGCCTGCACACCGGCGGCGAAATGGGACCAGGCCTTGCAATCAAAGAGCCGCCAATAGCCGCCGTGCACAAAAACAAAGAGCCCGGCCGGTCGGCCAGCCGGCAGAAACAGATCGAACACATGCCGCTCATGTGCGCCATAGGAAAGGTTCAATCGAGCCCGCCCGATCGCATGTTCGACCTCGCGAAACTCTGACGCGGCCTCAGCCCAGGCGGGCGGATAGCTTTCGGCGTCAGGGATGAAATCCCGGTTGGCATAGTCGAGATCGAGCGACATGGGTTGTGTAGATCCGGTGGTCTGGGTACGGCTGGAGTGCTCTTATCCCAAGCCAGAGGTTCCTGCCATGCTCGATTCTCCCACCGACCTTCGGGCCATGCTCGACGATCCCGACCTTCTGGCCACCGATGCATATCTGGCCGGGGACTGGGCGGCGGCTGATAACAGCGCCCGCTTTCCCGTCATAAACCCCGCACGCGGCGATGTGATCGCCGAAGTGCCCGATCTGACACGCGCCGAGGTGGCTCGTGCCATTGCCGCAGCCGTGCCCGCGCAAAAAGACTGGGCGGCGCGAACCGCGAAGGACCGGTCCAACATCCTGCGCAAATGGCACGATCTGATGGTCGTACATGCCGACGACCTGGGCCGTATTCTGACCGCCGAAATGGGTAAGCCGCTGGCCGAGGCAAAGGGAGAGATCCTTTACGGCGCCTCCTTTGTCGAGTTCTTCGCAGAAGAGGCCAAGCGGATCTACGGCGAGACCGTGCCGGGACACCAGCCCGACAAGCGCCTCACCGTTATCAAGCAGCCAGTTGGCGTCGTCGCGTCGATCACGCCTTGGAATTTCCCCAATGCCATGATCACGCGGAAGGCGGGCCCGGCGCTGGCCGCAGGCTGCGCATTCATCTCAAAACCTGCCGAGGACACACCACTTTCGGCGCTCGCGCTTGGCGTGCTTGCGGATCGTGCGGGGCTGCCCAAGGGCATCTTTTCGATCCTGCCCTCGCTCGACGCCCCTGCTATTGGGAAGGAGTTCACCGAAAACCCGGCAATCCGGAAAATCACTTTTACCGGATCCACCGAGACGGGCCGTATCCTGCTACGTCAGGCGGCGGATCAGGTGCAGAAATGTTCAATGGAACTGGGCGGCAACGCGCCGTTCATCGTGTTCGATGATGCCGACATCGACGCGGCCGTCGAAGGCGCCATGATCTCAAAGTACCGCAACGCGGGCCAGACATGCGTGTGCGCCAATCGAATCTACGTGCAAAGCGGGGTCTACGATGCCTTTGCTGAAAAGTTGACCGAAGCGGCCAAGACGCTGACAGTCGGTGACGGTTTTGACGAGAGCGTGGCGATTGGTCCGCTGATCAACGACGCCGCGGTCGCCAAAGTCGAGGATCATTTGGCCGACGCCGAAGCTAGAGGCGCGCGGGTCATGGTGGGCGGGCGGCGAAGCGAGCTCGGCGGCACCCATTTCGAGCCCACGGTGATGACCGGCGTTACGCAGGAGATGAAGGTTGCGCGGGAGGAAACCTTCGGACCCCTCGCCCCGCTTTTTCGCTTCGACACCGTGGATGAGGTGATCGGCATGGCCAACGACACCATCTTTGGCCTTGCGGCTTATTTCTACGCTAAGGATCTTTCGCGTGTGTACCGGGTTGCAGAAGAGCTGGAATACGGAATGGTCGGCGTGAACACCGGAATCATTTCGACCGAGGTCGCGCCCTTTGGCGGGATCAAACAGTCGGGACTGGGGCGCGAGGGCAGCCACCACGGGATCGACGAGTATCTCGAACTCAAGTACATCTGCATGTCGGTCTAGGCACGCAACCGCCGGTCCCAGTGGCGTGACTTGCACGCCCGTCGGCGCTTCGGGCACACTCGCGGATGGCCCCATGTCAACGGGAGGAAGAGGATGCTACCGAAAACGGGTTTCCTGTCGGACGCCTCGCCCGAGTTGTTGGACTTGTTGGAAGAGCTGTCAAAAGAAGTGCGGCTTAAGCCCAAGGAAACCCTGTTCGAGAAAGATGATCCAGGGGACGCGGTCTTTGCGGTCATCTCCGGATCGCTTGAAACGAGCGTTCTTTCGTCGGACGGGCGGCGCCTCGTCCTCGACGTGATGAAGCCCGGGGCCCTTTTTGGAGAGATTGCGCTTTTCGATCCTGGCCCGCGCACCGCGACTATCATCGCCATCGAACCCACCACGCTGCGGCGCCTGAAGAACTCCGATGTGGTGGCTGCCATTTCAGAAAGCCCGCGACTGGCCCAAGACATGATTAAACTGGCCGGGCAACGCATGCGCTCGATGAGTAACCAGATCGGCGATCAGGTCTTTTTGGCGCTCTCGACACGGCTCGCCCGCAAGATCCTACACTTAACGCAGGACGGCGACGACGTTCTTGAACATCTGACAATGTCCCAGGCCTACTTGGCAGACTTCGTGGGGGCGACGCGCGAGGCGGTGTCAAAGACCCTGTCGGAATGGAGCAAGCTGGGGATCGTGTCGCGCAGCCGCAGAGATATTCAGATCCATGACCGCGAAGCACTGGAAGATTTGGCGGCGGCCGATCTTTTTTGATGTTTGTGTGAAGTGTTTCACAGTCTGCTCACGCCGCCCGTGCCATAAAGGCTTTGGTTTTGGGGTGCATGTGCAGGTTTCGATGACCTTGATCAGCCGGGTCGCGAGACAGTTGTATCCCAGACGATCTGTGCAGCGTTAATCGTGGTCCTTGGTGCGAGGACAGTGGTGAACGCTTTCGTGTTCGGTGACCCCCCCAGTCACCTGACCGACGGACGAACGGTGCTTCTATCGTCCTGGTCGCGTATGTGTTGCGCAGAGGGAGTTTTTGAGTGGGACTCCCGAAAGCGAGTGTGTGAGTAAAGGGTTATTGCTGGTAGGGGCCTGCCGCGTTGTGCGGCAGGCCTTTTCCGTTTGGGCAAGAAAACATGTTCGACCGGTTGGTCGCGGCCATTTCATAAACCCGAATCAAATACGTTACACGTACGTCGCATTCGCCGGTCAATTCCCCTGTACTGGAACCAAAGGGGATCCCCAATGAACGCACGTTTGCTTGCCTGCGCATCTGCGCTGGCACTTTCGGCCGGCGCGGCCACCGCCGAAATGAATTTCAACCGGATCGCTTCCTTCCCGGTCGTTTTGAACATGGCCGAGGGCGAAGACACCTCGCGCGAGACCTCTCCCGAGATCATTTCGGCCACCGCAGATGGCAATACGCTGGTCTATACAGACAGCCCACTCGAAGCACTTGGCCTGATCGACATCACCGACCCGGCCAACCCCAAGCCGCTCGGCAATATCGCCCTGAGCGGCGAACCGACCTCGGTCGCCGTTGTTGGAAGACGCGCCTACGTGGGCATCAATACATCCGAAAGCTATACAGAGCCGTCGGGCAGCCTTGCCGTGATCGACCTCGACACCAAAAGCGAAGTCGCGAGCTGTGATCTCGGCGGCCAGCCCGACAGCATCGGCGCCGATGCCGGTGGCGGATTCATCGCGATCGCCATAGAAAATGAACGCGACGAAGACCTTGGCGACGGCCGCACCGGACAGATGCCCGCCGGATTCCTGACCATGATCGACCTGGCAGATAACACCGCCCTGTGCGACACGCTAAAGACCGTTGATCTGACCGGCCGCGCCGGTGTGTCTCCCGAAGACCCCGAGCCCGAATACGTCTCGATCAACAGCCTCGGTGAAACTGTCGTGACGCTACAGGAAAACAACCACATGGTCGTCGTGGCCCGTGACGGCACGATCGTCAGCGATTTCTCCGCAGGAGGCGTCGATCTGGACGGCATTGACACCGTGGACGAACGGGCGGCCATTCTGCTCACCGACAGCCAGCCCGGACGCTTGCGCGAACCCGATGCGGTTGCCTGGATCGACGACGACCACTTCGCCACCGCCAACGAGGGCGACATGGACGGCGGGTCGCGGGGCTGGACCATTTTCAACAAGGACGGCACCGTTGTCTATGAAAGCGGCCCCAGTTTTGAACACGCGATGATCCAGATCGGCCACTACCCCGACCGCCGGTCGGACGCAAAAGGCGTTGAGCCTGAAAGCGTGACCTTTGACATCTTCGGCGGTATTCCCATGGTCTTTGTCGGCTCCGAGCGCGGTTCGATCGTTGGCGTCTACGACGTCAGCGATCTGGCGAACCCCGTCCTGAAGCAGATGCTGCCATCGGGCATCGGACCGGAAGGCTACGTGACGATCCCGGAACGTAACCTGCTGATCTCGGCCAACGAGGTGGACGGCCTCGAAAACGGCGCGGCGCGCGCCCATGTGATGATCTACGAATATGCCGAGGGTCCTGCCAGCTACCCGCATCTGACCAGCGCCGGCATGGATGAGATTGTCGGCTGGGGTGCCAACTCGGGCATGGTCGCGGGCGAGGGCAGCACCATCTACTTTGTCAACGACAGCTTCTACGGCCACCAGCCGACGATCTTCACCGTCGACGTCAGCCAGACACCTGCCCAGATCACAAACGCCCTGCCTGCCACCCGCGCCGGCAACCCGGCTCAGAAGATCGACATGGAAGGCATCACGCTGGATGGCGAAGGCGGCTTCTGGGTGGCCTCCGAGGGCCGCACGGACCGCGTGATCCCCCATGCGCTGTATCACATTGGCGCCGATGGCGAGATCAAGAGCGAGGTCGGACTGCCGCCGGAACTGATGGCCGTCGAACGCCGCTTCGGGTTCGAGGGGATCACGAAGGTCGGCGATACGCTTTGGATGGCTGTACAGCGCGAATGGGGCGATGACCCGGACAACCACGTCAAGCTCGTGGCCTACAACACCGAAACCGGAGACTGGGGTGCGGTGCGCTATCAGAAGGCCGAGCCGGAGACCGGTTGGGTCGGGCTTTCGGAAATCACCGCCTTCGGTGATTACGTCTACGTCATCGAGCGGGACAACCAGATCGGGTCGGCTGCCGTGACCAAGAAGGTCTACCGCATCCCTGCCTCTGAAATGGTCCCGGCGGCCCTGGGCGGCGACCTGCCCGTTGTCTCCAAGGAACTCGTCCGTGATCTTCTGCCGGACCTGACCTCCACCGGAGGCTACGTGCTCGACAAGGTGGAGGGCCTCGCAATCCTGTCGGACGGCACGGCCTGGATCTCGACCGACAACGACGGTGTCGACGATCACTCGGGCGAGACCATGCTGTTCTCGATCGGCAAGCTTTAATCCGGGCTTTCACCAGCACGAACCGCCGCGGCCCCGAGTCGCGGCGGTTTTTCATTTCGTCCCGGGCCCTCTGATGCAAAGCGGCAGCTTGGAAACGCCCCGCGAACCGCAGTCCGGACGCGTCGCCGCAGGTGGCAAAAAATTTACCCTCGCCACCAAGAATTGACGGGGCAGGCGCGTCCAACCCAGTGTGATGCGTATGGAAAGCTCGGACGAGGCACTGGCAGCAGCAGCCGGCGGAGGGGACAGGACGGCGTTTGGCGTTTTGGCCGAGCGGCACTATGACCGCGTCTTCCGGCTGGCTTTCCGGATGAGCGGCACGCTCCCGGAGGCTGAAGACTTGACGCAAGACGTGCTCATGGCGCTGCCGGGAAAGTTGGCAGGCTACCGCCGTGAGGCGCGGTTTTCGACATGGCTCTACCGTGTTGTCATGAACGCCGCACATGACCGCAGGCGCCGGGCGGCGACGCGCAGCAAAGCCCATCAAGGATGGGGAGCCTATGAGCTGACGCGCAAGGCGGCCGAAGCGGACAGCGCCGACCGGCAAAAGTGGCTGGCAGAGGCCATGGCGGCCCTACCGCCCGAGTTGCGGGACACGGTGGCACTCTTGACAGAAGGCGACCTCAGCCAGGCGGAGGCAGCAGAAGTCCTTGGCGTTTCGCCGGGCACGGTGGCCTGGCGGATGTCCGAAGTTAAAAAACGGCTGGCCGAGATTGCCCGCCGGGAGGGCGCGATATGACCGAGCCAAAAGATGATCTGAGCGACGACATGATGGCAGCGCTCCGCGACGCGACGCCTGCTCCAAACCCCGGGAAGCGCCGCGCTCAGCTTGGTGCGGCCTTGGAAAATTTCGACGCGCTCCAAGAAAACGCCGCAGCGCTGCGTCCCATGTCTGACCGGCCTGGATTGGCCGGACGAATTGGACATGGAGTATCAAGAATGCTGAACGCACTAACCACACGCGGCGGGCTGGCCGCCTCGACGGCGCTTGTGGCCGTCGGTCTCTTCGTCGTCTTGCCCATGGGCGACGGGCCCGGAGGGTTGCGGGACTTCGGACGCTTGGAAGAGGCGCAGTTCGATGCGGTGGCGCCTACGACACCGGTTATGGAACAAGCAGTCCGCCCCGCCGCCGAGGCTTCGTTGCGGGCAAGGCAGGCAGCGCCCGCCATGGTCGCAACGGACATGCCGTCCATTGCGCCCAGCCCCTCCGCCTCGGCCGTTGTCATCGGTCAAACGGATGAGGAAGCTTTTGCCAACGCCGATCCCAATCCGCTGAAGATCGCGGTCGAGGACCCGGTTTCGACCTTCTCTGCAGACGTGGACACCGCGTCTTATTCAGTCATTCGCAATTCGCTGACCGCTGGCCAGCTGCCCCCCAAAGAGGCCGTGCGCATAGAGGAAATGATCAACTATTTCCCTTACACCTATCCGACACCGGAGCCTGGCAGCACCGTCCCGTTCACCACCAGTGTGGCGGTCTTCGAGACCCCGTGGAACGCGGATACCCGGCTGATGCGCATCGGCCTGCAGGGCACGATGCCCGCCACCGAAAACCGTCCGCCTCTGAACCTGGTGCTGCTGGTCGATACCTCGGGCTCGATGCAGGCGCCCAACAAGCTGGACCTGCTGAAGCAGTCCTTTCGACTGATGCTTGGGCAGTTGCGGCCCGAGGATCAGATCGCGATCGTTTCCTATGCGGGCGAGGCGGGTGTGGCACTGGAGCCCACCGCTGCCTCGGAACGCACCACCATTCTCACCGCAATCGACGGGCTTGCCGCAGGCGGAAGTACGGCGGGCGAGGCAGGGCTGGAAAAGGCTTACGCTTTGGCCGAGGAGATGCAAAGCGACGGCGACGTCTCGCGCATCCTCCTGGCCACCGACGGCGACTTCAATGTCGGGCTATCCGACCCCGAGGCCCTGAAGGACTTCGTGGCTGAAAAGCGTGATGCGGGCGTCTTCCTGACGGTGCTTGGGTTTGGGCGCGGCAATCTCGATGACGCGACGATGCAGGCGCTTGCACAGAACGGCAACGGCCAGGCGGCTTACATCGACACGCTGAACGAAGCGCGCAAAACCCTTGTCGATCAGCTGAGCGGCGCACTTTTTCCGATTGCCAGTGATGTGAAGATCCAGGTGGAGTTCAACCCCGCCGCCGTCGCCGAGTATCGCCTGATCGGGTATGAAACCCGGGCTTTGAACCGCGAGGACTTCAACAACGACAAGAAGGACGCGGGCGAGATCGGGGCCGGACATTCCGTGACCGCGCTTTATGAAGTCACGCCGACAGGCTCCCCGGCGGTGCTCAACGATCCGCTACGCTTCGGCGCGGCTGCCACAGTGTCGGGCGACACCGAAATGCTGGCCCTTGTCCGGCTGAGGTACAAAACGCCCGGTGAAGACAGCAGCGAGTTGCTGGAAACCCTTGTGCCGAACGCCGTCGCGCCCGCAGATGAGGACGCACGGTTCGCGGCCGCCATCGCCGGCTTCGGTCAGCTTCTGAGGGATGACAGCTACCTGGGCGGTTGGGATTTCGGCGCGGCCGTCGCCCTGGCCACATCCGCGCGCGGGGACGATCCCTTTGGCTACCGGACCGAGGCGGTTCAGCTTATGCGCCTTGCGGAAAGCCTTTCCAACTAACGAAAACGCCCCGGGGATATTCCCCGGGGCGCCATCGCGTCAGAGACGTGCCGGG
>JBCDED010000059.1:0-25592 GCA_039179985.1 Pseudomonadota bacterium | reverse complement strand
GGCGGACTTCTTTGCAAGCTTGGCAACCTCTTTCTCGATGGTTGCCTGTGGCATGCTGGCGGCGGCGGCCTTGGGGAATTTCTTGGCCCATTTGTCCGAGGGGAAAATGCGCGCACGGGCGTCCTTTTCGCTTAGCCAGCACTTGCGGTCGGCGTGGGCCAGATACCGGTCGCGTACTTCCCGCAAAAGCGGCACGATCTTCCGTCCCATGCGGACAAAGAGGTGTTCCGTGAGAGCGGTGCGGGGGCCGCTCAGGCCCACCACGGCGAGGTGCAGACGCAGGTCGTGATTTCCCGCCAGAAGGTGCACGTCGGCGCCGGTCTTGATCAGCGTGTTCAGCACATCGAGCAGATCAAGGTTGCTTGGTCCCTTGTCCAGGCAATCCCCGCCCACCACGATCCGCGCGCTGCGGCCAAAGGTGGTCAGTTCGAAGCCGTGGGTATTAACGACACTGCGCCGGATGACACCAGCGGCCACCAGCGAACGCAGAAAGCCTTCCGCGTCGGCATGGGGGTCCGAGACGAAGACCACGGGTCGCGATGGCCAGACCCATCCGCCGTGTTCGGCGGCGCGGCGGAGGCTTAGGTGCATATCGCCGCAGCGTTCTCCGGTGCGGTGGCCCGAATGGGGCGCGTCGACGGCCCAGTCTTCGCATTCGCCCGCAAGGCTGCCTAATTCCGCGCGATCGTCGTAGATTGTCGGAAGTAGTCCGAAGGCCTCGCTTGGTGCCCGATCCCCCATGGCTCGCTCCTCAGTCCGTCGCGCTGTCCCGCGCGCTGCGTTGTTTCCAGTCGCCCGCGATCTTCTGCCAGCGACCCGGTGCCTGACGTTCCAATAACACAGGTCGCGCGTGATGCATGCTGAGTTTTGCGACCTCGGGCGCTTCCAGCGCGCCAAGCTCGCAAGCGGCGTGCCGGAAGGCCGCGCCATGGCCGACAAAGACGATGATAAAACCTGCCTTCGCAGGGTCCTGCGAAACCGTCGCATCTATCCAGTCCGCCACACGCCGCCCTGCGTCCACCATGGACTCGGCCCCTTCATAGGGCAGGCGGTAGTTGCGATCGGCTTTCCAGCCCTCGGGCGGGGCAGGGAACCGGGGATCGGCAGCAAGGGCCGCCTCGATCTCGGCCACGGTCAGATTGGCGGCGCTGCCCATTCGGCGTTCGGACAGATCGGAGGTTTCCAAGAGCACATGACCGGGGCTAAGGACCTCGGCAATGCGCGAGGCCGTTTGCCAGGCCCTCAGTTGCCGAGAACAGTGGATCACGGGCGCCAGAGGGCGCCCCAGCGACGCCGCCAGCGCTGCCAGTTGGCTGCCGCAGTCCGTGGCCTGCTGCAGGCCGGTTTCGGTCAGCGGGTAGGGTTGCTGCGCGCTCGGCACGCCCTTGGCCTGCGCGTAGTCTCCGTGGCGCACGAGCGCGGCGATGGCCCGTGTCACCCTGGCGCTCCGAAAAGAGCCGCACCTTCGGCTGCCAGTGCATCAAAATCCACCGCGCCCGTGACCTCGAACACAGCGACATTTTGCAACGCTGTGAGGTAGGCGGCGGGGTCAGGCGAGGACTCTTCGGTATCAAAGGTCCCGTCTTCGGAAAAGTAAAACGGCCCGCGCGGTTTCATGATCCCGTCCAGAAGATCGGTGCGGGCGGTCAGGTTGACTTCCGCAACTTCCGCGGGTGCGCTGGCGTCCCGGCTCCAGTTCAGGACCCAGTAGTGCGTCAGCGGCGCAGCGTAAGCGACGCGGTCTGGTCCGTAGACCTCGGCCACCATCAGGTCGTGTTTTTCCTCCAGATGCCAAAGCGCCCCGTCGGCCATGGCCCGGAGCGCGTCCAGCCGGGCGGGGGGCAGCATCTTGTGCAGTCGTCGATTGCCCAGGATCGTACCGGGGTTGATGCGCGGCTGTTTGGGGATCCCGAGTGCTTCCGTTCCGCCCGCAACGGGGCGAAACAAGAGCCGGTCGTTCGTGACAAACCGTGTGCCCGGCAGGTCCATCATCCGCAGCATGCTGGTGGATTTGCCGCCGCCCGACAGCCCCGAGATCGCCAGCGTCCGGCGGCCATCAGAGACGGCGGCTGCATGGCCCATGGTCCAGCCCGCGCGTTGCGCCTGATTGAGAAGCTGCGTGTTGACGAAATTGATCACCTGATTGGTGTGATCGCGAACCGGCCCGAAGGCCAGATGCCAGCCCGGGGCTTCGAGAAAACCGACACCCGTGCGGACCTTGCCGATCAGCCGACCGTCAGCCAGATCAAGTATTGCGTCCTTGCGGCCCGTCTTGCCGGGCTCCCGCGCCCAGTCGCGCAAGGCTATCCCGTCCGGCAGGGTCTGGCCGTCCAGCACATGGACGACGTCTGTCGCGGCGCTGTCCGTGACCGCAGTCCCGAAATAGGCAATCAGATCCGACCGCAGCGGCTCCCGCGCTCGCAACTCCACCGCGAAAGGGCCGCTGGCAACGGTGAAGGGCGCCGCACCGTCA
The DNA here is from genome assembly GCA_039179985.1 of Pseudomonadota bacterium. GTDB lineage: Bacteria > Pseudomonadota > Alphaproteobacteria > Rhodobacterales > Rhodobacteraceae > JBCCMQ01. Next base: position 23,119 of record JBCDED010000059.1, on the reverse strand, counting down.
AGGGCGCCAAGGTCGAATCCCGCCAGGACATCGGCGACGTTCATGGGCTCAGCGCCCCGACAACATGGTCTGCAAGCAGTGCCGCTGCATCCACTCCCGCGCCCTCCTTGGCGCCTCGGAAGCCGCCGAAGGCGCTGACCTCGAACACAATGGGTCCGCCCGGCGTCAGCGCCACATCGACGGTGGTAAAGGTCAGTCCAAACGGCGCCTGCGCACGGGTGGCCAGGGAAATTAGGTCGTCGTCGGCTGCAAACGCCTCGTACTTCCCGCCGCTGTTGATCGTGGTGTTCCAGGCGCCGGTTTGCGAGACGCGGGCGTAGGTGCAGATATACTGCCCGCCGAGAAACACCATGCCCAGATCCTTGCCCGACAGATCGGCCTTCTTCTGAATGTAGATCACCGGGTGCTCGGCCCGATAGGCGGCGATCTGGTCCGCAAGGTCGTCCGCCGCCCCTTCGAGAAGCGTCATGCCACGCGCTTTGGTGGAATAGAGCGGCTTTAGAACCGCCACCCCGAACCGCCGCACGGTGGCTTCGGCCATCTCGGGATTTTCGGTCACCACAGTTGGCGGCATGGGGATGTCGCTGGCCGCCAGCGTCACCGTGCAGGACAGCCGGTCGATGAGCCGCAGAACAGGTTCTGTGGGGCTGAAAACGCGGACGCCGCGCGCCTCGGCAAAGCGCAACATATCGAGCCGGTCGAGCGCGGCGGGACTGTAGACCTCGGAAATCTTCTTCACTACCAGGCCGTCAAGCTGGCACAGGTCCGTGTCCCCGTCCATCAGCGCAGATCGCTCAAGGTCCAGTGCCACCTTGCCCATATCGATCACGCGGCGGTATCCGGTCCGTTGGGCCAGACAGTCAGCCAGGTGTTCCGTGGACCATTTGCCGGGTGTTCCGACGACACCGATTTTCAGTTCAGTCACGGAAAAGATCCTCTACGGGCACGCGCAGGCGGTCGGCTTTCCCTTCGGGCATTGCGCAGAGTCGTTCAAGCAGAAATCGGGCGCGCAGCATCATGCGGCAGGCGTGGGATTTGTAATGCACGAAGCGCGTCGAGGTCGCGAAGGACCGCGCAAGGCCAAGGGCCAGCCGAGCATGGTAGGTCTTGTCGCGACGACGGCGGGCAAAGTTCTCGGCCGTCTTGTGGATGGCCGCCGCCGCATCCGCCAGCCGCGCCCGGGTCGCCGCATCCTGGATCTGAAGGCGGTAGGCCGAAACCATGAAGACCGAAACGTCCTGGACAAAATCCTGGTAGCGCGAGCGGTGGACGTCGATGAAATGGATGCGATCCTCGACGGGATCGTAGATGATGTTATCGAGGTTGAAATCGCCGTGGATATAAACGCAGAAGGGCGCGGGCAGCCCCTCTTCAAGCTCTGCGGCTTGCGTGATCAGCGTGTCGAGGGAAGGCAGATCCAGCGTCCCGATGCGACCAGCGCCTTCGCCGAACTCTGGATGGACGCGGGTCACGGCGGGCAGGCGCGATTTCAGCTGTGCCATGGCGCCCATCTGCGCGGGGTCGTCCGAGCGGGTCTGCTTCCAGATATCGCGCAGGGTTTTTGACAGCCTGGCCTGCGCCGCGGCCAGGAGGTCTGAGTCCTGGCCCAAAAGAAGATGCTCGAAGGTCTGGCCGGGCAGATGCTCGATCAAGAGCGCCGCAGACCCGCCGCGCTTCTCGTAGGACAAAACCCGGGGGGCAAGGCCCGGGTAAATCGACTGCCAGCTCTTCATGCCGGCACGTTCCTCTTTCACTTTATCTGCATCGCCGTCCTTGAAAACCGCATCAAAGGCGTCAGATTTTGCACCTTTCGAACGAACACCCGAAATCGCGCTGCCCGAGCGCGTTTCGGCCAGTGGTTCCAGCGTCAGCCGCGCGCCCCCGCGACCCTTGGGGTCGAGTACCTGCTGCAAAGTGGCAAAGCGCTCAAAAGTCACGTCCTGTCCGATATTGGCCGAAACAATTGCCTCGCCGATTCCGCGCAGGGCCTCGCCCATGCGCCGGACCTCGGCCGCCACCAGCAGGCTGAGCGCCAGATCTTCGGTGTGCTTTGTCTTGCGCATATCGCGGGTGTAGGTCCGAAAAAGCTGGTCATAGCGCGCTTCGATCTTCTCGCTTGCCTGCCCGATCCGCGTTGCGGTGCGGCTGTCGCCGGCCTGCAGTGCCGGCATGGCGCGGCGTGTGTTTTCCAGAACCACGGCCACGGCCTTGGCACAGGCCTCCGGGCGCAGGAGCTCCATATGATCGATCCCCGAGGCATGGGTCACGCTGCGGCGGCTGAGCCGGCTGATCAGATCGAGGTTCCGCGCCACCATATCGGCGCTGCGCAGGATCATGCCGCGATTGCTGCTGCCCGGCTTGCGGCCATAGGCGCGCAGGCAGGCCGATTGCACCCGGGCGCGCAGGTTGTCGCTGTAACCGCTCCGCGTCAGAAGCCGCGCGGCGATCTTTTCGTCGGCACTCTCGAAGTAGTCATGGAGCGCACGCAACTGCCCTTCGATCTCGGCCGAAAGAAAGTGCAGGTTCTCTTCTACCGCTTCGGGCAGCTTAACCATCGAATACACCCAGATAGACCGGGGCTTCACCGCCCAGCACCCCCGCCATATAGCCCGGTCGGAAAGCCCCGGCCATCTCACGGGTATCGGCCCAGAGCGTTCCAATCTGCGAGCGGTCCGGGTGATCGCCCATCCGGGGTGTGTAATCAGCGAGCACTGTGCAGTCGAAAATCAGTTCCACCTGATGCCGGCGGCCTTCGCCCTTGGGCTTAAAGACCTCGGCGGCATGGATGAGGGCGCCCACGGTCACCTCCGCGCCGATCTCTTCGAAACACTCGCGTTCAAGCGCATCCGTCGCTGTTTCGCCCACCTCCTGCTTGCCGCCGGGCAGGGTAAGGTAGCGGCCGATCCCGTCTTTGTGTTTTTCCTGCGCCAGAACGAAATTGTCTTTGCGGATCAGCGCGCGCACCGTTGGTCGGATCGGATAAAGCACGGTATCCACGAAATGCGCCCTTTTGCTGAGCCTGCGGTCTGTCCAAGGCTTAGCCTGCCACAGGGAAGGACACAATCGTGCCGCCACCGGTCAGCGTGACACGGCAATTCGATCCGTCGGACGATCTGCGGATCGCGAGTGCGCGTGCGACGCCAGGTTTCGGGCCGCGGCTGCTGTTTTTCAGCGGCGGCACGGCGCTCAACGAGGTCTCGCGCAGTCTGAAATCCTATACACAGAACTCTATCCACCTGATCACGCCTTTCGACTCCGGCGGCAGTTCACAAGTTCTGCGCAAGGCGTTTGACATGCCCGCCGTAGGGGATCTGCGCAGCCGCCTGATGGCGCTGGCCGATGAAACCGTCCTCGGGCAGCCTGATATTTTCGCGCTCTTTTCCTATCGCTTTCCTAAGGACGGCCCGGCCAAGGCGGTCGAGGCTGAGTACCGCACGCTTCTGACCGCCGCGCATCCACTGATGCGCGCCATATCGAACCCCATGCGGCGGCTGATCCTGACCCAGCTCGAGGCGTTTGAGGCGCGCCGCCCCAAAGAATTCGACCTGCACGGCGCCAGCGTCGGCAACCTGATCCTGGCGGGCGGGTATTTTGCCAATGGCTCGGCGCTGGAACCGGCCGTCTTCCTGATGTCAAAGATGGTCGAGGTGCTCGGCACCGTGCGCGCGGTGGTCGATGACAATCTTCAGATTGGCGCCGATTTTGCCGACGGCACACGCATCATCGGACAGGCCCGGCTGACAGGAAAGGAAACCGCGCCGCTGTCCCAGCCAATCGCCCGGCTCTTTCTGGCGCGCGGCCGCAAAGAGATCGCCCCGGAAGACGTGCCGCTGCCCAAGCGCAACCGGCGGCTCATCGAGGCGGCAGACTTGATCTGCTTTCCGCCGGGCAGCCTTTATTCCAGTGTCATCGCCAACCTGCTGCCTGACGGCGTCGCGCAAGCGGTGGCGGCGCGCCAGGTGCCGAAAGTCTACGTGCCGTCGCTTGGCGCGGACCCTGAATGCGTGGGTATGGCGTTACCCGACCAGGTTGAGGCGCTCCTTGGCGCTCTGGGTCGCGGCACGGGGACGCCGGAGGCGCGGGAAAGCCTTCTTAGCCTCGTCCTTTGCGACAGGGCCGCCGTGTCCGACGCCTTGGCGCGCAAGACCGAAAGGCAGACAGGCGTCGCCGTGGAGCGTGTCACCGGGCTGGCACGCAAAACCGGTGACAGCTACCGGCCCGACCGTCTGTGCGAAGCATTGATTTCGATGTGCTGAAAGCGGAGTGTCAGGCGCCGTGGCGGATGCGCGCGTAGGCGCCCATGACCGGTGGGCAAAGATAGACGCGCGTAGTGGCAAGGGTCAGGGTCGTAAGGGTGCCGATCAGAACGTAAAGCCCGACGAAGCCGAACACGCCAACAGTCCCGGTAAGGGCAACTGCCGTTGCGACGAGCAAACCGAAGAGCGTTCCAAGCAAGACAATGCCCACGTCAATCACCTTGTGTTGCTGGTCCCAAGATTCCCGCAGGACCGTAAAGCCAATGAAAAGTAGTTAACGGAGCCAAACAGGCGGCCACACGGCATGAATGTGGCGATTTGGGGGCCGAAAGTTCAAGCTGGTCTAAAGTTGTTCGGCGGCTTTCTGCCGGGCTTTTGACTTGCAACGCTGATCGCCCACCCATAGAAGGCGCCACGATGAATTTTACCGGCCGCGCGGGAGGGTCCCGTCGCGGCGGCGAGACGTGAGGATATGCATGCAAGTCACCGAGACGCTTAACGACGGATTGAAGCGTGGCTACGCCATCACCGTCACGGCTGCCGAGCTTGACGCGAAGGTTACCGAAAAGCTGACCGAGGCGCAGCCCGAGGTGGAAATGAAGGGCTTCCGCAAGGGCAAGGTGCCCATGGCGCTCCTGAAAAAGCAATTCGGCCAGCGCCTTCTGGGCGAGGCCATGCAAGAAGCCGTCGATGGTGCCATGTCGCAGCATTTCGAAGACAGTGGCGACCGCCCGGCCATGCAGCCCGAGGTCAAGATGACCAACGAGGACTGGAAAGAAGGCGATGATGTCGAAGTGGAGATGTCCTACGAGGCACTCCCGGAAATCCCTGACCCCGACCTGAAGACGATCAGCCTTGAAAAGCTTACCGTCGCGCCAGCGGATTCCGACGTGGACGAGGCACTTGGAAAACTGGCCGAGAACGCCCAGAACTTCGAGGATCGCCGCAAGGGATCGAAGGCCAAGGACGGCGACCAGGTCCTGATCGACTTCCGGGGCTCGGTCGACGGTGAAGAATTTGAAGGCGGGTCTGCTGAGGATTATCCGCTGGTTCTGGGTTCAAACAGTTTCATCCCGGGGTTCGAGGAACAGCTCGTGGGCGCCAAGGCCGGGGAAGAGGTCAATGTGACCGTGACTTTCCCCGAAGACTACAACGCCGCCCATCTTGCCGGAAAAGAGGCGGTCTTTGCCTGTACGGTCAAAGCCGTCAAAGCGCCAGCGGCCGCCGAGATCGACGATGCGCTGGCTCAGCAGTTCGGCGCCGATGACCTTGATGCCCTGAAAGAGCAGATCAAAGAGCGTCTGGTGAGCGAATACGCCGGTGCCTCGCGGGCGGTCATGAAGCGGGCGCTGCTTGATCAGCTTGACGACATCGTCAAGTTCGACCTGCCGCCAAGCCTCGTGAACGCGGAAGCCGGGCAGATTGCTCAACAGCTCTCCCAGGAAGAGACCGCGGACGCTGACGAGCCGACGCCCGTCGAAGAGATCGAGCCGACCGATGAGCACAAGTCGCTTGCCGAGCGGCGCGTGCGCCTTGGCCTTCTTTTGGCGGAGCTTGGCCGCAAGAACGAAATCGAGGTGTCTGACGCCGAAATGACTCAGGCGGTCATGAACCAGGCGCGTCAGTACCCCGGCCACGAGCGGCAGTTCTTCGAATTCGTTCAGCAGAACCCTCAGATGCGTCAGCAGATCCAGGCGCCGCTTTTTGAGGACAAGGTCGTCGACTTCATCTTCGAACTGGCCGACGTCAGTGAAAAGGAAGTCTCGAAGGGTGATCTGGAAAAAGCCGTCGAAGCGCTCGACGACGAGTAGTCCCGCGACCCAGGTCGCAGGTCAGGGCCGCCGATTTGCGCGGCCCTTTTTCTTGGCAGGTTGGGCCGGTTTAGCCCAGGATGCCCAGCATCATGGCCGCGCCTCCGCCGATGCACCAGGCAAGCGCGAACACACCAAAGCGCAGCAGACCGGCGTCCATCGCCGCATCGTTTTTCAGCCGTTTATGATTGTCGGTATTCGATATCATGTCGGGAAACCCCAAACCTTTTAAAACACGCAGACGCCGAAATAGACGTCTGAGCCAAAAGGATAACACGACCGGCGCCTCTTAACCGATCATTTTTCCATGATGATTTGCGAGCGTTTCTCCTGAGGAGACAATCAAGGGCGCGGGATGCGCATTCGACTGGTTCGGGGTGCTAATGGCAGCGGTAAATGTGCCGTTTCCCGGTAAGTCCCATACCTTGCGACTCTTCCAGAACCGCAGACTTGCCCAGAATCCCGCAGATGGACGATGCCGTGGCCTGAGTCTCTGCGTTTGGCGAGGGCGTGAAGGGCAGGGTATCCAGCGTCACAGTGCTGCGGTCAAAATCCCGCGTGATCGGCGGCATGGAGCACCCGGAGACCAGTGCTGCAATGATCAGAAAATACGCGGCTTTCATGACTTCACTCTCTCGCATGGCCCCCAACGCGATTGCTAAGGGAACGGGGTGAGGAAAGTCTTAAGGGCGCAAAAGAAAAGCCGCGCCTCAGGCGGCGCGGCTTGTGACTGACGCGGATGTCAGGGTCAGGACGGCTGTTCGTCGTCCGTGCCGGATTCGTCGTCCGTGCCTTCGGCAGCGGCCGGGGCCTCGTCGCCGAATTCGTCAAGCTGCGCTGCGCCGATGTCGTCGAAGAGTTCGGAGATTTCGAATTCGGCCTGCGCCTCTTCTTCGGCGGCCAGTTCCTGAATGGACTTACCGGCGGCCTGAAGCTCGGCTTCTTCCTCCGAACGGGCGACGTTCAGTTCGATGGAGACTTCGACTTCCGGGTGCAGCGTGACAAGCAGCTTATGCAGCCCCAGTTCCTTGATCGGCGCCGACAGCGCTACTTGCTTTCGGTCCACGGTGAAGCCCGCTGCGGTCGCCGCGTCGGCAGCATCGCGGGTGGTGACCGAGCCATAAAGCGAGCCCGCGTCGGAGGCCGAGCGAATCACGACGAACTTTTGGCCGTCGAGCTTTTCGCCCAGGGACTCGTCCTCTGTCCGGGTCTCAAGATTGCGCGCCTCAAGCTGCGCCTTCTGAGACTCGAATTTGGCGATATTAGCGTCGGTTGCGTTCAGCGCCTTGCCCTGCGGCAACAGGAAGTTGCGCGCGTAGCCGGGCTTGACGTCGACAACCTCGCCCATCTGGCCGAGCTTGGCGACACGTTCGAGCAGGATGACTTGCATGGGTCTCTCCTTACTTCACGGCGTAGGGCAGAAGCGCCAGAAAGCGCGCGCGCTTGATGGCCCGGGCCAGCTCGCGTTGCTTCTTGGCGGAAACGGCGGTGATCCGGGACGGCACGATCTTGCCGCGCTCCGAGATGTAGCGCTGCAGAAGCCGGGTGTCCTTGTAGTCGATCTTGGGCGCGTTCTCACCCGAGAAAGGACAGACCTTGCGGCGGCGGAAAAATGGTTTGTTGGCCATTGCTTACAGCTCCTTCTTAACGCCGGCGATCGCCGCGGCTTTCGCGGTCGTCACGCTTTTGCATCTGGATGGACGGGCCTTCTGCGTGTTCGTCAACCTTGATGGTCAGAACGCGCATCACGTCATCATGGAGGCGCATCAGGCGTTCCATTTCCTGAACGGCGGTTGCCGGTGCGTCGGTCTTCAGAAAGGCGTAGTGGCCTTTGCGGTTCTTGTTGATCTTGTAGGCCATGGTCTTGACGCCCCAGTACTCCTGGTCGACGACCTTGCCCCCATTGTCGGAAAGAACCGTGCCGAAGTGCTCGATCAGCCCCTCAGCCTGCGTGCCGGACAGATCCTGGCGCGCAATCAGAACATGCTCGTAAAGCGGCATGCAAACCTCATATGTCTCGGGCGCACTTCAAAGGACGGCCATCGCTTCCGCCAACCATCCACGAGAGGCTGCGCCGGGTGCTAAGCATCTGGCGAAAGAGCGCCCGCTTATACACAGCCTATGAATTGATGCAAGCCTGCCCGATTGTGGTCACTTTCCTCATATAAGAAAAAGTTAACAGGCAGTAGTGCAGGAACAGAAACAAATGAGCGTACAGCCATTTTTCACGCTGGAAGAGATCAGTCGGATCGAAGCCGACGGCGGCTTCCGCGTGTCGACGGAAGCTTACGGCGTCTCGGTGCGGCCCGGCGCGCAACTGCGGCGCAGGGCGACGATGGTGGAATGGTCCGCCTACTTCCTTGGGTTCCTGACGCTGTTTGCGACCGTGGGTATTTTTTTCATTCAGAACGGCACTGCTGACGCAGAAATGACGCTTTTTGAGGGTGGCATTGCCATGGTGGGCGCAAGCTTTGCGGCGTTTTTCTTTTGGGTCGCGCTCCGCGGGACGGCCATGGAACTGCAGGTTGACAGCGTCGCGGGCGAGCTTCGTATGGTGGTGCGCAGCTGGCGTGACACCACACGGGTTCTTGAGACCTATGCGCTGAGCGAAATCGAGGATCTTTTTGTGATCCAGCGCGGAAATGAAGCGCATCTCTGCGTGCGGACCGAGGAAGATCCAGACGGTGTCGAGACGATCTCTGGCGACGAGGGCGCCCTCGGCGTGATCCAGAAGGCGCTCAACCCTGCCGTTGGCGGTGCGCCGCATAAGGGGTCCCGGACAGGGCGCACGGCGCGGCAGGATGATTTCGCCGCGGCTGCCGCTGTCGGCTGACCACATACATTCTGAAGCTTTCAGGGCGCCCGCCTAAGGCTTGCGGGTGCCTTTTTCTGTATTCATGCGCAGGCGCCCGCTTCAATCGTGCATTCCTGAACAGAAACTGTGGGGCCTTTCTGGGTTGAGACTGTACCGGACGGCGCCATTTATCCGGTACTCATTCAAACCAATTTTCAGGATGGATACCCCCATGAAGACCCTCGCTCTTGCAGCAGCGCTTGCTGCCGCCGCAGTCACCTCGGCCCAGGCAGCCGACCTCTACAAACTAGACGCCAGCCACTCGCAGATCGTCTTTAGTTACGATCACCTTGGCTACTCTACCACTTTTGGCATGTTCTCGGGCTTTGAAGGCGAGATCATGTTCGACCAGGACGACCCTGCGGCCTCGACCGTCGAAGTGTCCTTTCCCGTGCGTAGCATGTTCACCGGCTGGGAAGCGCGTTTCGATCACTTCATGGCTGATGACTTTTTCGGCGCCGGCGAAGAAGAGCTGGTGACCTTTGTCTCGACCGGCATCGAAGTGACCGGTGATGACACCGCTCTGATCACCGGTGACCTGACGCTGAACGGCGTAACCAAGCCGGTCGTACTTGACGCCAAGCTGAACCAAGTGAACGAGCACCCGATGGCCAAACAGCCCTGGGCCGGTTTCGATGCCACGACCACGCTGATCCGCAGCGACTACAACCTGGGCAACTTTGCTCCCTTCGTGAGCGACGAAGTTGACGTCATCATTTCCATCGAAGCCATGCAAGCCGACGCGCAGGAAGGCTAGGCCTTTTTGCCATGCGTTGTTTCCCAAAGGGCTCCGGTTTTTCCGGGGCCTTTCTTTTTTGCACAAGGCGGCACGGTCGGCCGGCCTCAGCACCCGCCTAGATTGGCTTGGCGCGGCAATGCCGGTAAGGATTGGCGTTAACCAATCTTGCTGAGGTTCCGCTTTGAACGCCCCCTCCCATCTCCCGCATCCGGATTTCGCCGGAAAGGCGCCCCCGCGATCGGCCGCCTTTGGTCCGTTCCGGCTGGAGATCCTGTCGCCCAAGGATGTGCAGGAGGACTTCGAAGTGGTGGTCGGGTCGGCGGGTGTTCTGCAAGGCCTCTTCGGCAACCCCTGGCCATCCGGGCTAACGCTGGAAGAAAACATGGAGGACCTTGAGCGCCACGAGCGCGAGTTCCTGAACGATCAGGCCTTTGCCTGGATCATCCGGTCAGAGGCGGGGCGCTATCTCGGGTGCGCCTATCTCAAACCGGACCGAGAGGCGCCCGGCACGGCCAAGGTGTTTACCTGGATCCGCAACGACCCTGACCGCGCCCTACAGGTGGCGACGTTCAATACGGCATTTCTGGAATGGGTCCGCCCGCACTTGCCGGTAGGGTATGCGCTGTCGGTCACTTCAAATGGTGCGGGGTTTCCCGGCGACTGAACCTGCCGCCGGGAAGCGCGCTTATTCGGACAGCTGCGCCGTCAGATTGATCGCCACAGTGACAGGGAAGCCGAGGCTCGATTCGTCGGGGTAGCTTTCGCCGATAGCGAAATCCAGCCTCTGCAGGGTCATCTCGGCCGCCATGGTTGCCAGCCCGTCCGTAATCTCAAGCGTGAAGGGAAAGTTGACCGGAACGTCCGCGCCCTTCAGTGTCAGCGTGCCTTCAGCGCGGTGTGCGCCGCCCTCGGTTAGGATAGTGCCCGAATAGGTGGCCGTCGGGAATTCGGTAGCATTGAAAAAGTCAGGCTTCATGGCATCTGAAGTCACCGAGCCGATGGTCAGGGACGGGACCGAGATCGTGACATCGACCGAGCCCGCCGCGCCATCGGTGACCGTCTCGTCATAGGCAATGATCGCGGTCCAGTCGGCAAAGGTACCCTCTACCGCGCTGCCAAGTTGCAGGACCGAGATCGAGATCGTCCCATCCTGCACCTGCCAGTCGCTCTGCACTTGGGCGAGTTCCGCGCCGGGTAAGGCCGCCTTGTCCGAGCCAAGTCCGAGCGCCGTCCCCCCCGCAAGTGCGGCCCCCCAGATGATCGCTGCGGCAACAAACGGCCCCCGGCCGCCGTGGTTCGCGTTCTCTGCGCCCGCCTCAGCGCGGCCGAGCATCCGGTTCAGCGTATCGTCGCGGTCGACAAAGTGGTGCTTTAAGGCGCCCGCGATATGCAAGAGCAGCGCGACGCCGAGCACCTTGGTGAAGACGAAGTGCCAGCTTGCAAAGAAGTGGGCGAGAGTATCGTTGACGGGCACGAAGGGCAGGGTCTGGCCGAAGGGCCACCAGATGGGCGCAAAGCCAGACGTCGCAGCATGGTGGAGCCAGCCCGAAAGAGGCACGAGCACGAGACTGACGTAGAGCAGCCAGTGCACCAGGCCTGCCGCAAAGGTCTCTGCCTTGTGGTCAGGATGCAGCGGGGCCGGATGGGTCTGGAAGAGCGCCCAGAGGATACGGGCAAGACCGATGAAGAAGGCGGCGATCCCCACGGTCTTGTGCATGGAGAACAGCAGCGCCTTGCGGGCCAGCTCTTCGCCGGTGTCATAAGGCAGACCGTTTGCGATCAGGCCGAGGGGAATGGCGGTGATGATCAGGAAAGCGGTCAGCCAGTGGAACACACGAGCGCCGCTTCCGAAACTTGAAGAGGTATTGGCGAGGGCCATGGAAGTCTCCGGTGTAATGCTGAGGGGCAACATAGCTGGTGTGTGCGGTGCAGCAATTCCCGTGACCTGCACGCCTTTTGTGCGAGCCTGCGCGTCGGCGAGAAGGAATTGCGGCCCGGCGCCCTCCACGTTAGAGGGGGCGGGCAGAGCGGAGGAAGGAAGCAAATATGCGGGCGTTCGTTTTTCCCGGACAGGGCGCACAGACCATCGGGATGGGCCGGGATCTTGCCGAAACCTATCCCGCGGCTGGAGCGGTGTTCGAGGCCGTCGACGAGGCGCTTGGCGAAAAGCTCTCGGCGCTGATCTGGGAGGGCGACCAGGACACCCTGACGCTGACCGCAAACGCGCAGCCCGCGCTGATGGCGACGTCGATGGCAGCCATGGCGGCGCTGAATTCCGAAGGCGTTGATATTTCGTCGGCCTCCTATGCGGCGGGACATTCGCTGGGAGAGTACTCGGCGCTGGCCGCAACGGGGGCGATCAGCCTTCAGGATGCGGCGCGGCTCTTGCGCGCCCGGGGTCTGGCCATGCAGGCCGCCGTCCCCGCGGGCGACGGGGCCATGGCGGCGATCCTGGGGCTTGATCTTGATGCGGTGCGCGCGGTTGTTGCCGCCTCCGCGGGCGGCCAGGTTCTGGCGGCTGCCAATGACAACGATCCCGGGCAGGTGGTGGTGTCGGGCGACCGAGACGCCGTGATGCGTGCGGTGGAGAGCGCCAAGGAGGCCGGTGCGAAGAGGGCCGTACCGCTGCCCGTCAGCGCGCCGTTCCACTGCGCGCTGATGCAGCCCGCTGCCGAGGCCATGGCCGAAGAACTGAGCAAGGTAGAGATCGTCACCCCGGTTGTGCCCGTCGTCTCAAACGTGCGGGCTGAGGCGGTGAGCGACCCGGCGCTTATTCGCGCGCTTCTGGTGGAGCAGGTAACGGGCTCCGTGCGCTGGCGCGAAAGCGTTCTCTGGATGGCGGCGCAGGGTGTTGCCGACGTCTGGGAAGTGGGTGCGGGCAAAGCGCTGTCCGGTCTTGTGCGCCGCATCGATCGGTCGCTGTCCACCCGGGCCGTCGGAACCGCCCAGGACGTGAGGGCGGCGGTGGAGAGCCTGAGCTGAACCTTGCCATCGGTCGGCACGCCGTGGCATGCGGGGCGGACCGGTCACGACCGAACCAGGAGACCCCATGTTTGACCTAACGGGAAAGAATGCCCTGATCACCGGCGCCTCGGGCGGGATCGGCGGTGCCATCGCCACAGCCCTGCACGGCGCAGGTGCCACCGTCGGCCTGTCGGGCACGCGGCAAGAGCCGCTGAATGCGCTGGCAGAAACGCTGGGCGACCGCGCCCATGTGCTGCCCTGCAATCTGTCCGAAGCCGAAGCGGTGGAGGCTCTGCCGAAGTCCGCCGCCGGGGCCATGGGCAGCGTGGACATTCTGGTCAACAACGCCGGGATCACCCGCGACAATCTTTTCATGCGGATGTCGGATGAGGAATGGGCCAGCGTTCTGGAAGTGAACCTGACCTCCACCATGCGCCTCTGCCGGGGCGTCTTGCGCCCGATGATGAAGGCGCGGTGGGGCCGGATCGTGAATATTTCCTCGGTCGTGGGGGCCACAGGCAACCCCGGTCAGGGCAACTACGCTGCGTCCAAAGCGGGCATGATCGGCATGTCAAAGAGCCTCGCCTATGAAGTTGCAAGCAGGGGCATCACCGTGAACGCAGTTGCGCCCGGCTTCATTGCAACGGCGATGACCGACAAGCTGACCGATGACCAGAAAGAGAAGATTCTGCAGCAGATTCCCGCAGGAAGAATGGGGTCAGCCGATGAAATCGCGGCCGCGGCTCTCTATCTAAGTAGCGCCGAGGCGGCCTATGTGACGGGGACCACTCTGCACGTGAATGGCGGCATGGCGATGCTGTAATGCAGCATTTTTTTCTACGGCGCTCACCCCTTGCGTTACGGCAAAGGTGTGCTAAGAGCGGCGCAGATTTTGGCCGGGGTGCTTCAGACCACCTCCGGCGCAAACGCCATTTTTGGCGAAGGAGCGGGCCCGGAACAGGGTCTTAGAACGAAAACGGGTCTGCCCCGGGGAACTGTGAGGAAAGAACATGAGCGATATCTCTGATCGCGTTAAAAAGATTGTTGTCGAGCATCTGGGCGTCGAAGAAGACAAGGTGACCGAATCCGCTTCGTTCATCGACGATCTTGGTGCCGACAGCCTCGACACTGTCGAACTGGTCATGGCCTTCGAAGAAGAATTCGGCATCGAAATCCCCGATGACGCCGCCGAAACCATCCAGACCTTCGGCGATGCGGTCAAGTTCATCAACGACGCGGGCTAAACGCCTGCACGGACCGGAATTTCGATGAGCGGCGCCCCATCCGGCGCCGCTTTTCATTAGGCCGCCTGGCAGCGATATGCCGCCGGGCGCTGGACTGGCGAGACTTGCCCCCGGACTTGCAACGGGGCTATGGGTAAGCCGCAGTCAAAAAAAGCGCCTAAACGAACAGAAGCGGGGGCAGATCATGCGTCGAGTTGTGGTGACAGGCCTTGGATTGGTGACACCCCTGGCATCGGGTGTCGAAGAAAGCTGGGCCCGGCTGATCGGCGGAGCCTCGGGCGCCGGAACCATTTCCCGCTTCGATGCCGGGCATCTGGCTACGACCTACGCCTGTGAGATTCCATTTGGCGACGGCAGCGACGGCACGTTCAACCCCGATGACTGGATGGAACCGAAAGAGCGGCGGAAAGTCGACGACTTCATACTCTTCGGCATGGCGGCGGCCGCCCAGGCGGTCAAGGACGCCGGCTGGGAAGACCCGACCGAGGAAGAAAAACTGCGCACGGGCGTCATGATCGGGTCGGGGATCGGGGGCCTCAGCGCCATCGCCGATACGGCTGTCCTGCTGAAAGAACGCGGGCCCCGGCGCGTGTCGCCCTTCTTTATCCCCTCGGCCCTGATTAACCTGGCGTCGGGGCAGGTCAGCATCCGCTACGGGTTCAAAGGACCGAACCACGCCGTTGTTACGGCCTGTTCCACCGGCGCCCATGCCATCGGCGATGCAGCGCGGCTGATCCAGTTCGACGATGCGGATGTGATGATCGCAGGCGGCGCCGAGAGCCCGATTTCCGAGATCGGGATTGCCGGGTTCAACGCCTGCAAGGCCCTTTCCACAAAGCGCGGAAACGAGCCCGAGCGCGCCAGCCGACCCTATGACGCCGACCGCGACGGCTTTGTCATGGGCGAAGGCGCCGGTGTCGTTGTGCTGGAAGAGTACGAACACGCCAAGGCGCGCGGGGCTACGATCTACGCCGAGGTTCTGGGTTACGGGCTTTCGGGCGACGCCTACCACATCACTGCGCCGTCCGAGGATGGCGACGGGGCCAAACGCTCGATGTCTGCGGCGATTGCCCGGGCAAGGATTTCCGCCGGCGACGTGGACTACATCAACGCCCATGGCACAAGCACCATGGCCGACACCATCGAGCTTGGCGCCGTTGAGACGCTTCTGGGTGATGCGGCGGGCAAGGCGACCATGTCGAGTACCAAGTCAGCCATCGGGCACCTTCTTGGCGCAGCCGGGTCGGTCGAAGCGATCTTTTCGATCCTCGCGATCCGCGACCAGACGGCGCCGCCCACGATCAACCTCGACACACCCGCTGTGGAG
Organism: Pseudomonadota bacterium; assembly: GCA_039179985.1. Classification (GTDB taxonomy): domain Bacteria; phylum Pseudomonadota; class Alphaproteobacteria; order Rhodobacterales; family Rhodobacteraceae; genus JBCCMQ01. Next base: position 7,924 of record JBCDED010000059.1, on the reverse strand, counting down.
ACGGCGCTGGATCTGGCGCCTAATTCCGCGGTGAAGCGCGAGATCAATTGCGCGCTGTCGAATTCCTTTGGCTTCGGCGGCACCAACGCCAGCCTTGTCCTTGGACGGGTCGAAGCCTGATGTGGAGCAACATCGCCTCCAACGCATTCACCGTTTTCATTGCCATTCTGGTGGTCATCGGCGGGCTCGTCGGCTGGAGCCAGAACGCCTACCGGACCGCCGGGCCGCTGTCGGCGCCCATTTGCCTGCAGGTGCCGTCGGGCAGCAACATGTCGCGGGTGTCCGAAGATCTTGAAGCGCAGGGCGCGATCCGGCATGACTTCATCTTTCGCATGGGCGCCGACTACGAGGAAAAATCCCAGCGTCTGAAGGCTGGCAGTTTCCTGGTGCCTGCCGAGTCCTCGATGCAGGAGATCGTCGATATCGTGACACGCGGCGGTCAGTCGACCTGCGGCACGGAGATTAACTTCCGTGTCGGTATCGCCCGCGCCGAGATCGAGGTGCGGGAACTGGATCCGGTGACACTGGAGTTCGTGGAGATCGCAAGCTTTGATCCCGGCGAAGGCACGCCGCCGGTGGAGTACGCAGAGGCGCGCGCGCAGGATGACGCGCGCTACCGGGTGACGCTGGCTGAAGGGGTGACAAGCTTTCAGGTGGTCGAAGAGCTGAAGCTCGCGGATTTCCTCAGCGGCGACGTGCCGGACCTGCCCGATGAAGGATCGCTTGCGCCCGACAGCTACGAGGTGCGCGTCGGCGAGGAGCGCACCGAACTTCTGGCCGAAATGCAGGGACGGCAGCAGGCCATTTTGGCGGGGGCCTGGGCGGGGCGTGCGGACGGCCTGCCGCTGGCGGACGCGACCGAGGCGCTGATCCTAGCGTCGATCATCGAAAAAGAGACCGCTGTGGCCGAAGAGCGGCGCACGATTTCCGCGGTTTTCACGAACCGGCTGCGTGCGGGCATGCGGCTGCAGACGGACCCCACGGTCATCTACGGCGTTACACGCGGGCGGGGCGTTCTGGGACGCGGGCTGCGACAGTCTGAGCTGCGCAGTGCAACACCCTGGAATACCTATGTTATCGAAGGGTTGCCGCCGACGCCCATCGCCAACCCCGGTCGCGCCAGCATCGAGGCGGCGCTGAACCCCGATCAATCCGAGTATCTGTTCTTTGTAGCCGACGGGACGGGGGGCCATGCTTTCGCCACGACGCTGGCGGAGCACAACAGGAACGTGGCGGTCTGGCGGGCCATCGAGGCCGAGCGCAACGATAACTGACGGCGCAAGCGGGGCACCGTGCGGTGGGTCCGCGCCGTGTCTATCGTTTAAGGAAAGCAAAATTAAAGCAATGGGTTACCGGGTTTTTCCTGTGCATTGGTTCGTCTTCGGAATGCACATCTTAAGGAAGAGTTATTGATTTTATACTCACTTTTAGGTACAAGATCGCCTCGCTAGGGAAAGTGGGGCGGCAGGCCGGGAAGAGGCACCCGCGGCTGCCAGAGGCATCTCTCCGCCGGTAGGTAGAGAGGCAGACGACCATGACAAAGGGCGAAAACCTGACCGGCGCGGGATGCGCGCCGGATGTTGCACTGGGTGAAGCGTTGCGCCTGTTCCAGAACGCACTGGAAGACGTCAAAGACATCGCACTGGATCTTGAACAGGAGGAAGGCCCCGGACCGCGAAGTTCGGAGCTGAAAGCGCGCGTGCGCAGGGTCGATGACCTTGCGGGCATTCTGTTGAAGGAAAGGCACAAACGGGATGAACGGCTTGCACTCGAAGGCGGCACCACAGGCGGGGGGCTCGACCTCGCCCGGGCCCGAACTGAAATCGCTGACAGACTGGCTGCTCTCGCAAACGCAGACCGGGCAGTCTGCGTTTCTGGAGGGGCTGAGTGACCAGACGCTGGCGGCTTTGCCCTATCTTTTCGAGATCTGGGCGTTGCCACACCAGAGGCCGCCCGGGGGCGACTGGAAAACCTGGGTCATACTGGGCGGGCGTGGCGCAGGCAAGACGCGGGCCGGTGCGGAATGGGTGAGAACCGAGGTCGAGGGGGCACGCCCCCTCGATCCCGGCCGGTCGCGGCGCATGGCACTGGTGGCCGAGACCTTCGAGCAGGCGCGCGAGGTCATGGTTTTCGGCGACAGCGGCATCATGGCCTGCAGCCCGCCTGACAGGCGGCCCGTCTGGCAGGCCACGCGGCGGCGGCTGGAATGGCCGAACGGGTCGGTGGCGCAGCTTTTCTCGGCCCATGACCCCGAGGGTCTGCGCGGCCCACAGTTTGATGCGGCCTGGGTCGACGAGTATGGCTGCGCAGCAATCCACAACGGCACGAACCAGCCCAATAAGTTTCTCGATCCGAAGTCGTCCGAAAGCAGCCTGCCGCGCTATTCGAACGGACGGCGGGACGATTTTTTGCAGCAACAGTACCTGCGCGCCATGGCCGATGTCTGGAATGACCCGGCGGTCAATCCCGACGCCACCGCCTATGCCGGCCGCATGGTCGATATGGAAAACGCCCATGTCTGGGCCTGGGACACGCGGCCTTACCCGGAATTTCCGCGGCGCGGCAGCCTCTGGTCGGACGGGCCGAACTACAAACGAGGCCACTGGATCAGCGGCCGGATCGGGGCGCAAAGCCTGGCGTCGGTCGTGGCGGAACTGTGCGAGCGGGCAGGGGTGATAACCTACGACGTTTCCGAACTTTACGGCCTCGTGCGCGGCTACAGCATCGCGCAGAACGGCAGTATCCGAGCCGCGCTTCAACCCTTGATGCTGGCGTACGGTTTCGACGCGATCGAGCGGAACGGTGTTCTGGTTTTTCGCAGCCGCTCGGGCCTTCTGGACGGCGGCATAAACCCTGAAACACTGGCGGTGTCGGACGAGCTTGAGGGGCTGACCGAACACATCCGCGTGCCCAATGCCGAGATTGCCGGGCGCATTCGCCTGAACTTTTCGGAAGCGGACGGCGATTTTGACGTGCAGGCGGTGGAAGCGATCTTTCCTGACGAGCATTCGCGGGCAGTGGACCAGACGGATCTGCCGCTTGTGCTCACACGATCGGAAGCGCGGGAGATTTCAGAGCGCTGGCTGACAGAATCCCGGATTTCGCGGGACAGTGTACGCTTTGCTCTGCCGCCGTCGGTGTCCGGGCTTGGCGCGGGCGATGTGGTGCAACTGCCCGAAGAGGGACTCTCCCCGGGGCGCTACAGGATTGACCGGGTGGAAACGGGAAGCTTCCGGCAAGTGGAGGCCACCCGGGTCGAGCGGGGTGTCTATGCACCTGTCGACAGCGATGACGATATCCCGGAAGGCGAGGAGTTCGCGCCCGATCTGCCGGTGTACCCGCTGTTTCTCGATCTGCCGCTTCTCACCGGCGAGGAGGTCCCCCATGCGCCCTATCTCGCCGTATCGGCCGATCCCTGGCCCGGCGGGGCGGCGGTGTTCCGGTCGGCGAGCGGCAACGGGTTCTCGCAGATCGCGACGGTCGGTGGCGTGGCGGTTCTGGGTGAGACGCTGACCGACCTGCCGCGCGGAGCGCCCTCGGTGATCGACCGGGGGCCTGCGGTAACCGTGCAGATCCTGAACGGCACACTGTCCTCGGCCACGCGCGAGGCGCTTTTGAACGGCGCCAACCTTGCCGCCATCGGCGACGGTAGCGCGAGCAACTGGGAGGTGTTCCAGTTCGAGACGGCCGACCTTGTGGGCGAAGACACCTACGCGCTCTCGGGGCGGTTGCGGGGGCAAGCGGGCACCGAGTTCGCGGTGCCCGACATCTGGCCCGCAGGCAGCAAGATTGTCTTGCTGACTCCGGCAGTGCGGCAGATCCCCCATGCGCTGGCCTTGCGCGGGCTCGAACGGACCTACCGGATCGGCCCTGTCAGCGCGCCCTATGATGACGAAAGTTATGTGGAGACCGCGCTCGCCTTCGAGGCCGCCGGGCTGCGGCCCTATGCACCGGTGCATCTGCGGATAGCGCCGGACGGGAGCGACGGACTCGGCGTCAGCTGGGTGCGCAGAACGCGGGTGGACGGTGACACCTGGCAGTCGTTCGAGGTGCCCCTTGGCGAGGCCTCGGAGATGTACCTCCTACGCGTTCTGTCGGGCGGGTCGGTGGTGCGCGAAGAGCTGCTGAGTGGGCCCGGCTGGAGTTACTCCGCCGCAGAGCAACTTGCCGACGGCGTCGCCGCGCCACTTGAAATCCATGTTGCCCAGGTGTCCGAAACCTTCGGGCCGGGGCCTTTTGCAAAGGTAACCTACAATGGCTGATACCTCGAACCTTGGCTTGCCGCTCGTTCAGGCGGCGCAGGCGCAAAAACACATCACTGTCAACGAAGCGCTGGTGCGGCTCGACGGGCTGACACAGCTTGCCCTCGGTTCGCGTCAGCTGACGTCGCCCCCGGCCTCTGCCGCAGACGGCGACACCTGGGCCGTGCCGGCGGGCGGGCTGGGGCTTTGGGCCGGGCAGGACGGGCGGCTTGCCGTTTTCTCAAATGGCGGATGGGTCTTCGCAGATCCCCGGCGCGGCTGGTCGGCCTATATCCTGGACGAAGGCGCGCGAGCGCTTTTTGACGGACGCGACTGGATTTCGGGTGCCCAGACCGTCAGCCCCTCGGGCGCGGCGGCGCGTTTCGAGACGATCGAGATCGATCACAGCGTTGCCCCCGGAGCCGTTTCGGCGACAGTGACAGCCATACCCGCCAACACGCTTGTGTTCGGGATCAGCGGCGCAGTCTCCGAAGCCATGACCGGACCTCTGACGAGTTGGCAGCTGGGTGTGCCGGGCGCCCCCGACCGCTACGGCGCGGGCCTTGGTACTGCCGAGGGATCTTTCGCCATGGGGCTGACCGGGAGCCCGGTCGCCTATTACACGGACACGCCGCTGGAACTGACCGCCGAGGGCGGGACCTTCGCGGGCGGACGCGTGACGCTGGCGGTGCATCTTTTCGCGATGACCGTGCCCGCGGCCTAGCCGCGCATACAGTCGAGACACTTCGGCACAGCCGGATCGCGCTCCAGCCGGGCCGGGTCGATCTTCTCGCCGCAATCGGTGCAATAGCCGTAGTCACCGTCCGCCAGCCGGGCGAGGGCCGCGCGGATCCGCCGGGCTTCGGCGTCGCGCCGGGCAGCCGTCGCGCGGGCCATTTGCTGTTGTTGCATCGCGTCCATCCGGCTGAGCCGTCCGACCGATTGCTGGTCCAGCATCACGGTCTTCCGAGAGTCCTCGCCTAGCGCTGCCTGCCGGGAAAGCGCATCGAGGAGGGCGTTGAGGCGGGCTGCTGTGGTCCTTGGGTCGCTGTGCATCAATTGTTTCAGTGCGGGGCTTTGAACTTCCGGTGGGGTCACTATGTGTTATGTTCCGTACGGAAATCGGAGGATGACCCATGGCGGAGACCTACGCAAGCGTGGCGAATATGGACCCGGTCTGGGACCAGGTGCGCGGCGAAGCAGAACAGGCCGTGCGGGACGAACCGCTTCTGGGCGGTCTGATCCACTCGGGCATTCTGCACCACGAAAGCCTTGAAAAGGCGCTGAGTTACCGCTTTTCGCTGAAACTGGCCTCGGCGGAGATGTCGGAGCAGATCCTGCGAGAAATCGCCGACCGGGCCTATGCGGACGAGCCAGCGCTTCTGGAAGCCTCGCGCGCCGACCTCGTGGCGGTCTACGAACGCGATCCGGCCTGCCACCGCCTTATGCAGCCGATCCTCTACTTTAAGGGCTATCAGGCGCTGCAGGCTTACCGCATCGGCAACTGGCTCTGGCGCAACGATGGGCAGGACCTTGCCTACCACGTTCAGATGCGCGTCAGCGAGATATTCGGGATCGACATCCACCCCAATGCGCGTATCGGCAAGGGCATCATGATTGATCACGCCCATTCCATCGTGATCGGTGAGACGGCCGTGGTGGGCAACAACGTGTCCATGCTGCATTCGGTGACATTGGGCGGGACCGGCAAGGAAGACGACGACCGGCATCCCAAGATCGGCGACGGCGTGCTGATTGGTGCGGGCGCGAAGGTGCTTGGCAACATCAAGGTGGGCGACTGCAGCCGCATCGCCGCCGGATCGGTGGTGCTGGAAGCGGTGCCGGCAAAGACAACCGTCGCGGGCGTGCCCGCGCGCATCGTGGGCGAGGCCGGGTGCCCGCAGCCGTCGGTGGTGATGGACCAGATCCTCGGCACGATGCCTGAGGGCTGAAACTTCACAGGAACCTGCTATGATGAGCCGTCCCGACGTGGGGCGGCTTTTTCATTTCGGGGGATTTAAGGATGTCCATTCGGCAGACCAGCGGCAGGGGCCAGCTTTACGATAGTGTTCTCGATACGGTGGGCGATACGCCCTGCATCCGGATCAACCGGATCGCGCCGGATCACGTGACAGTCTATGTCAAGGCCGAGGCGTTCAACCCCGCGGCCTCGGTCAAAGACCGGCTGGCCCAGAATATCATCGAAGCGGCGGAGCAGGACGGGCGCTTGAAGCCAGGGCAAACGGTGGTCGAAGCGACCTCGGGCAACACCGGCATCGGGCTGGCCATGGTCTGCGCGGCTAAAGGCTATCCGTTGGTGATTACCATGGCCGACAGTTTCTCGGTTGAACGCCGCCGTCTGATGCGGTTTCTGGGGGCCAAAGTGGTGCTGACGCCGCGGGCGCTTGGCGGGTTCGGGATGTACCAGAAGGCCGAGGAGCTGGCGCGGGCCAACGGCTGGTTCCTGGCACAGCAATTCGAGACGAAAGACAACGCCGATATTCACGAAACGACCACGGCCCGGGAAATCGTCGCTGATTTCGAGGGGAAAAAACTCGACTACTTCGTCACAGGTTACGGAACGGGTGGGACGGTGTCCGGCGTCAGCCGCGTGCTCCGAAAGGAGCGGCCGGACACGAAGATCGTGCTGACCGAACCAGACAACGCCGCTCTGGTAAGTTCAGGCACCCCGCAGGAGCGCCACGACGATGGCACCATTGCGGCCGGGCACCCCGCGTTTTCACCCCATCCGATCCAGGGCTGGACCCCCAATTTCATTCCGCTGGTGCTACAGGAAGCGATCGACAAGGGCAACTATGACGAGATGATCCCGGTCGCGGGCGCCGACGGCATCGCGTGGTCCAAGCGTCTGGCGGCCGAAGAGGGGATCTTCACCGGCATCTCCGGGGGCTCCACATTTGCCGTGGGCATGAAGGTGGCCGAAACCGCGCCCGCCGGGTCGACCATGCTGATCATGCTGCCTGACACCGGTGAGCGTTACCTGTCGACGCCGCTCTTCGAGGACATTCCCGAGCACATGACCGAAGAGGAATGGGAAATTTCGCGCTCGACTCCCACTGCGCAGATGGCGGCGGAGTAAGAGTGGCTGCAGAATCAAGAAAGCCCCGGCGCAGTGCCGGGGCTTCTTCTTTTTAAGTCGGGGCCTTAGGCCAGCATCGCCACCGGGTTTTCGAGGTTGTCCACGATCGCTTGCAACAGTTCGGCGCCAAGCGCGCCGTCGATCACGCGGTGATCGACCGACAGGGTGACCGACATCACTGTGGCCACGGCCAGTTCACCGTCTTCGCCCACAACCGGACGTTTTTTCCCTGCGCCCACGGCGAGAATGGCGCCGTGGGGCGGGTTGATGACCGCGTCGAAGTTGTCGATGCCGAACATGCCGAGGTTTGAGATGGCAAAGCTGCCGCCCTGATACTCATGCGGCGCAAGTTTGCGGTCGCGGGCGCGGGTGGCGAGGTCCTTCATCTCTGCCGACAGCGCCGAAAGCGATTTGACTTCGGCGTCCTTGAGCACAGGTGTAAACAGTCCGCCTTCGATCGCGACCGCGACGGCGACGTCCGAGGGCTTCAGCTTCAGCATCCTGTCCCCAGCCCAAACGGCATTGGCGTCTGGCACCTGTTGCAGGGCAAGGGCGCAGGCCTTGATGATAAAGTCGTTCACGC
>JBCDED010000058.1:0-25852 GCA_039179985.1 Pseudomonadota bacterium | reverse complement strand
CTGCAAAGACTCACCCCTTTTGTACCTTCAGCCCCCTCGGCTGATCCTCAGGTAACGTTTAGATGACGGTGGAACAATTCACTCTTTGCAACGCCTTGAAACACCGGCTTTCTGCATAGGCAAAATACCGCCTACTGCAGGCGCAGCACGGCGTAAGCATCTATTATGAAACAAAAATGCCCGCTTAAGCGGGCATTCTAACATTGTGGAAACGTGTAACGCTTAGTTCGCTTGGCGCCGCAAAAACGCCGGGATTTCGATGCGCTCCTGCTCCGGATCCGGCTCTTCTGTCGGGGCGACCGACTGGACCGGAGGCTGCTGTCGGACGGCCGGTTGCTGAGCGCCCGCCGTGTGGCCGGTCATGCGACCGATGAGCGAATTGATGCCAAAGCGCGCCTTGTCGTGGCCCCCCTCGGCATCGCCTGCGTGCTCGGGATGCTTGCGGATGGCTGCTTGCAGCCGCGCCATGGCTTCCGGTGTAGGCGTCCCCGCCTCGCGGGCTGCAGGCGGCTCGGGCGCAGGCTGATATGCGGGAGGCGGGAGGTCGTCGGCAGCGGGCGCAGTTTCCGCTGCGCGCGTGAAGACCGGCGCGTCATCACGCGAGCGGATGCCTGTGCGCCGCTCTACGTCGTCAAAGAGCATCGGCTCGGAGGTCCGCGGCTGCGGCGCGGCGGCAATGGCCGGCTCCGTTTGCGGAGCAGAAGTTGGCGCGACCTGCGCTTCCGGGGCCACCGCACCGGTGTGACCCGTATCCGTTTCGGCCCGCACCGGCTGGGGCACATCGGCTTCGCCGGACACAACGTCGATCCCGGTCGCAACGACCGACACCCGCATGACGCTTTCCATGGAGGTGTCCATCGTCGAGCCCACGATGATGTTGGCATCCGGATCGACCTCTTCGCGGATGCGGTTCGCCGCTTCATCGAGTTCGAAGAGCGTCAGGTCGTGCCCGCCGGTAATGTTGATCAGAACGCCGCGCGCGCCGCGCAGGCTGATCTCATCAAGCAGCGGATTGGCGATTGCCTTCTCGGCGGCCTGGATCGCGCGGTCTTCGCCCTCGGCTTCGCCGGTGCCCATCATCGCCTTGCCCATCTCGTCCATCACAGCACGCACGTCGGCGAAGTCGAGGTTGATCAGACCTGGGCGCACCATCAAGTCGGTCACGCCTTTGACACCTTGATAGAGCACGTCGTCGGCCATCGAAAAGGCTTCGGTAAAGGTGGTGCGTTCGTTGGCGATGCGAAACAGGTTCTGGTTCGGGATGATGATCAGCGTGTCGACGACCTTTTGCAGGGTCTCGACGGCCTCTTCGGCGATCCGCATCCGCTTCGCGCCCTCGAACTGGAACGGTTTCGTCACGACCCCGACGGTCAGGACACCGAGTTCACGGGCGGCCTGAGCAATGATCGGCGCGGCGCCGCTGCCCGTACCGCCGCCCATCCCGGCCGTGATGAAGCACATGTGTGCCCCTGCCAGGTGGTCGACGATGCTCTCAATGGTCTCTTCGGCGGCGGCGGCACCCACGGCAGGCCGCGCCCCTGCGCCGAGCCCTTCGGTCACCTTTACACCCATCTGGATGCGTGCGTCCGACCGGCTTTGCTGCAACGCCTGAGCGTCCGTGTTCGCCACAACGAACTCTACACCGTCCAGTTGTTTGTCGATCATGTTATTGACCGCGTTTCCGCCGGCGCCACCAACGCCAAACACAGTAATGCGTGGTTTAAGCTCCTCGTGGGAGCCGGGCATCGAAAGGGTCAATGTCATCGTGTTCCGCCTGTTGTCGCTGGCCCCCCGGGCAGGGGCATATTCACTTGTAATTGGCACGTAACATACGCGTGACGCTGTCATTCGTCACGAAAAAAACGCAAAATCACCACAAAATGTGCTAGAGCTCCGGAAAGCGCTCGCATCATTTAGGTAGCGCCTCAACATATCGTCGCTACCAATTGTCTTTGAACCATTTTATAGCCTTTCTCAATCGACGGCGCCCCATTCGCGTCGCGGGAATTTCAAAGTCCCACCACTCGTCCTGCGGGTGTGCCGCGAAAAGGCAGAGCCCGACGCCCGAAGCGAAAGCCGGTCCGGTGGCGGCCTGTGGGAGGCCCTGAACACGCAATGGGCGACCGAGTCGCACGCCGCTGCCAAGGATTCGCGACGCGGTTTCCGAGAGCCCAGGCAGCTGGCTGGCGCCGCCCGTCAGGACGATCTGCTGACTTGGCAGATGCTCAAACCCTGCAGCATCGAGGGCCGCGCGGATGTCTTCCAGGATCTCTTCCACCCTCGGCCGGATGATGCCGATCAGTTCGGCCCGGCTTACACACCGACGGTCCCGATCCCAGTCGCCGCTTTCGCCGCCAATCTCGATCATCTCGCGGTCGTCGAGCCCCGTGGCCAGCACGCCGCCGTGGAATGTCTTTAGCCGCTCAGCGGTGGCGTAGTCGACCTGCAGACCCTGGGCGATGTCGCGGGTGATATGGTCGCCACCCAAGCGCACACTGTCGGCATAGATCATGTGCTTTTTGAGGAATACCGAGAGGCCGGTGGTGCCCCCGCCCATATCGATGCAGGCCGCACCCAGTTCCTGTTCGTCCTCCACGAGGCTGGAGACGGCCGAGACATAGGCCGCGGACGCGAGGCCGGCGAGTTCCAGATCGCAGCGTTTGACGCAATAAATGACGTTCTGGATCACCGCGCTGTCCACCGTCAAAAGGTGCATGTCCACTGCCAGGCGATTGCCGATCTGCCCCCGCGGGTCCGCAAGACCGGAGCGATGGTCGATGGCAAAATTGACCGGCTGTGCATGCAGCACGTCGCGGTCGGCCCCATAATCCGGGACATCGCAGGCCGCCAGTACGCCGGCGACGTCCCCGTCGCTGACAATATCGGCCTCAAGATCCAGCGCTCCGGCAAGGCCATAAGACCGCGGCCTTGCGCCCGAGATCGTTGCGATCACGTGGTCGACGCGGATCTCGGCCATCTTCTGGGCCGCCTGAACCGCCGTCCGGATTGCGCGTTCGGTCTCGCGAATGGCGTCGATTTCGCCAAAACGCACGCCGCGCGACCGGGTCGTGGCGGCGCCGATCACCCGGAACCGCGCTTGCCCCGCGAGACCGCCAACGCCATCACCGCCCGCTTCGATGGTTTCATCGAAGCGCAGGATAAGGCAGGCGATCTTGGAGGTCCCGATGTCGAGAATGGCGATCACACCCCGTTGCATCGCTGCCCGCCGCATGGCCCGCATGGCACGTTGGTGCTCGTAGAGATCGCTCATTCTGTGTTAACTCCGGCCTTTATTTCATTGAAAAAGCTAGTGAATGCGAGACCGCTTTCGCTTATCCGGACGGTCGGACGGTGCGGCAGCCGCATGTCGATGACATCGACACTGCGCGCAAACAGGTCGCGCACCTCCGCCAGCGAGATCACCCTCTCCAGTGCTGGGATAGGCGCGTCTTCGGGCAGGAGGATGCGTTGATCGGTATCCAGCACCACGTCCCACCTGCGACCTCCAACGCGGACGAGACCGCGCATCCGATGGGCGATCGGCTTGGCCGCCTCGAGCAGGTGCAGCGCTTCGCTCACCGCCTCGTTTGCGCCTTCTCCGGCTACCAGCGGCAGTTCGGGCCGTAGGCTCCGCGCGATCAGAGGGCCGACGCGCCGTCCCTCGTCGTCAAGCAGTTCGACGCCCTGGGGCCCACGCCAAACCACAGCGGCGATGCGCTCGGTCACCTCAACCTGCAAGACGCCGCCAGGGCGGATACGCACGCTCACCGAGGCCACGGCATCGAGCTCGGCAATCGCTTCGCGCATAACCTCAAGGTCAAGGTCGAACGAGGAGACCGGAAAGTCGATTGGAAGGATTTCGCGAATATCCTGCGACAGTTCGATCGATCCGCCGTCGATGGCCATAAGCGAGACCACAAACTCCGGGCGCTCTTCGATCTGGCGGCGGAACTCGGCGTATTCGGCCATGAGAAACTCGACTGTTTCCGGCTTGCTGAGGTAATACGTGGCCGCGAGGAAGGCGACGGTCACGGGCAGAACCACGCGGAAACTGAGCCGAACGAGCGGCGTCAGCCAAAGCCGGTGCATCCGGTAAGCCAGACGCGAGGGCGCCGGATCGCGACCCGGTCGCAAACTGCGGCGCATCAGCGATCGCATGACGCGTCCTGCACAATCCAGGAACACAGCGCCGGAAAATCCATGCCCGTGGCAGACGCCTGCTCGGGCGTAAGCGAGGTGGGCGTCATGCCGGGCTGGGTGTTGGTCTCTAGCAGGATCAGCCCGTCGAGGCCGCGTGTGTCATCCCAGCGGAAATCTGTGCGGCTGACGCCCCGGCATCCGAGCGCACGATGTGCCGTTTCGGCGTAGGCCATGCAGGCGTCGAATATCTGCGGCGGGATCTCGGCAGGCACCACATGGCGCGAGCCGCCGGGCGCATATTTGGCGTGGTAGTCGTACCAGCCGTCGGTCAGGATGTCGGTAACGGTCATTGCCTGCCCATCGCGCACGGACACTGTAAGTTCGCGGCCGGCGACAAAGGCTTCGACCATCAGGTGGGCGGGCAACTCCGCGGCCAGCTTCGGCGGACCATTGGCATCGGCGTGGACGATGTAGATACCGACGCTGGAGCCCTCGTTATTTGGCTTGACCACATAGGGCGGCGGCATCACATGCATCACTTCAATATCGACACTGGCGGCCAGCAGGCTTTCGACCACCGGCAAACCGTGGTCCCGGTAGACGGATTTGGTCTTTTCCTTGTCCATGGCCAGCGCCGAACTCAGCACGCCCGAGTGGGTGTACGGCAGCCCGAGCCATTCGAGCATGCCCTGGACGCAGCCATCCTCGCCCCAGCGGCCATGCAGCGCATTGAAAGCGACGTCGGGGCGCAGGTCGTCGAGACGCGCGAACAGATCGCGGCCCGCATCGACCTCGGTCACCTCGTATCCTGCTTCCCTCAGGGCAGCCGCGCATTCACGCCCGGACGACAACGACACCTCGCGCTCTGACGAGGGTCCGCCCATAAGTACCGCCACTGTGGGGGTTGCCCTGCTCGACATACCCGCCTCTGTGCCTGTTAAGGGGCCGGTTTTTCCGGCCTTGTGTGCCTCAGACGTCCCGGTTTTATGCGGTCGTATCGCCGCCGGGTTCACCTATCCGCATAATCTCCCATTCTAGACGCAGACCGCTGGTGTGGAAAACCCTTTTTCGCACTTCCTCGCCCAGTTCTTCGAGATCTTTCGCCGTGGCGCCACCTGTGTTGACCAGGAAATTGGCATGCTTGGGCGACATCTGCGCGCCGCCTATTGCGGCCCCTCGCATGCCCGCGTCTTCGATCAGCTTCCAAGCTTTGAGATCATGGGTGTCGTCCGCCTTACCGGTGGAGGAAAACCCGGCCGGATTACGGAAGGTCGACCCGGCGGTTCTGTCCTTTGTGGGTTGGGTTTCATCGCGTCGGGCAAGCTGCGCGTCCATGCGGGCGTGGAGGTTCGCGGGATCGCCCGCCGCGGTCCGGAAGGTGGCCTCAATCACGGTCATGTCCGCGGGCAATTCCGTCTGTCGATAGGCAAATCCCATATCCTCCCGCCCGAGGGTGACAAACGCCCCAACACGCGTGACGGCCCGGGCGCTCTCAAAAACATCGGCCACATAACTGCCATAGCACCCCGCATTCATGCGCAAGGCTCCGCCGATGGAGCCTGGGATCGTACGCAGAAACGTCAGATCGCGCCCCGCGTCCGCCGCTTTGCGTGCCACATGGGCGTCAAGCGCTGCCGCGCCCGCCGTGACCCGGTCACCGGAGACAGTGATGTCATTGAACCCGCGCCCGAGCCTGACGACCACCGCGCGCAAGCCCCCATCGCGTACGATGAGGTTCGACCCGACGCCCAAGGGGAAGACCGGAACGGCCGGATCGAGCGCGCGGAGGAATTCGGCAAGGTCATCGGCGTCGGAAGGCTGAAAAAGCCAGTCTGCAGGCCCACCAACACGCAACCAGGTTAGGTCTGACAAGTCCCGGTTCTTCGTGAGCCGGCCCCGGACGGCATTCTCGTCCGGTGCGATCACTCGCCCGCCTGCCCCACAAAGGTTCGACCGATCCAGCGAAACAGATACCGGACAGGCCACCGCAGGATCGACATGCCTGCTGCCAGGACAAGCAGTCCGATGAAGGCCCCGTTCTCATAGGTCACATAACCGAGGATCGGGATCCCCACGGCGATCAGCCCGTAAGCCGCGGGCCAGTGGTGGTGTTTGCTCGGGAAGACGGCGATCACATTCGCGGAAATCGCCCAGAGGCATGCCAGAACGAGGGAGAGCGTCATTTGTCCTGTCCTTGGGTCTCGTCGCGCACCCCATCACCCGCCCTCCAAAGCTTCCGCGCCAGAAAGGCCAGCGGGTGCCGGAACATCGAGACAAATCCAAGCGTCGCCAGGACCCCCACAAGCACGCCGTAGTCATAGGTCAGCGCCGCAAGCAAAACCGGCGCAAGGAGCAGAAGGCAAAGGCCCGGCGCATATTGCAGGCGCATGGGCAGCATCGCGACCAGGCTGGAGGCGATCACCCAAATGCAACACAGTATCGCCGAGAGCGTCATGGTTGTGTCCCTAGATTGCTGCGCCATGTGCGCGTTTGGACGGCACTGCGCGGCGGGGTCCTCGCATCCAAAATAACCGGTGTTCCGGCATTTTATCGCGCAAGAAAGCAAACCTTGCGTTAACTATGAGGCTTTTCTGAGACGTCATGCGGCCAGCCGCCCCTCCAGCGCATTGGCCCAGGCCGAGATTGTACCAGCGCCAAGGCAGACAATCATGTCACCCGGCCGCGCCTCTGCCGCGACAAACTGCGCAAAGTGTTCTTCCGAAACGATGGCCCGCGCATCCCGGTGTCCGTGGCGCACCAGGCCGGCGACAAGGTCGTCGCGGCTTGCGCCATCGATGGGATCTTCGCCCGCCGCGAACACCTCGGTGATCCCGACAATATCGGCATCATTGAAACAGGTGCAGAAGTCATCGAAGAGCGAAGACAGGCGCGTGTAGCGGTGCGGCTGGTGTACGGCGATCACACGCCCCGAACCCGACTGGCGGGCGGCTTTCAGGACCGCAGCAATTTCGACGGGGTGATGCCCGTAGTCATCGATGACGGTGGCGCCATTGACCATTCCAACCTTGGTAAAGCGGCGGTTCACGCCTTTGAAATTCGCCAGCGCCTCACGGATTTCGGCACCTTTCATGCCAAGATGCCGCGCCACCGCGATGGCGGATAGCGCATTCGACACATTGTGATCCCCGGGCATCGGCAGCGTACAGCCTTCGATCACGGTTCCGTCCGTTTGCAGTGCCACATCGAAATGGGCCACGCCCTGCACGTACTTCAGGTTCACCGCCCGAACATCCGCCTGGGTGTTGAGCCCGAAAGTCACGATCCGGCGGTCGGTGATGCGCCCCACAAGTGCCTGCACTTCCGGGTGATCCGTACAAAGGACGGCGAGGCCATAGAAGGGGATATTCTCAACGAATTGGGTAAAGCCGTCGCGCAGCGTGTCGAAGTCGCCCCAATGCTCCATATGCTCTGGGTCGATGTTGGTCACAATGGCAATCGTAGCGGGCAGACGGTTGAAGGTGCCGTCGCTTTCGTCGGCCTCGACCACCATCCATTCGCCCTGCCCCATCCGCGCGTTCGAACCATAGGCATGGATGATACCGCCGTTGATCACCGTCGGGTCGAGTCCGCCGGCATCCAGAAGCGTGGCTACCATGGTGGTGGTTGTCGTTTTGCCATGTGTCCCCGCGATGGCCACGTTCGACTTCATGCGCATGAGTTCGGCCAGCATCTCGGCCCGGCGCACCACCGGCAACCCGCGCCGCCGCGCCTCGTCAAGCTCGGCATTGCCCGGCTTGATCGCCGAAGAGATCACCACGACATCCGCGTTGTCGAGGTTTTCGGGTTTTTGCCCTATGAAGATCTCGGCGCCGAGACCAGCCAGCCTGTCCGTGATCTTCGAGATCTTCAGATCAGATCCCTGCACCGTGTAGCCCAGGTTCAGAAGCACTTCGGCGATGCCCGACATGCCGATCCCGCCGATGCCGACGAAATGGATCGAGCCGAGTTTGGTGGGCAGTTTGGTGGCGTAGATCATTTGTTTTTATCCTTGGCTAAGTGGACAACCATGTCCACCAGTCTGTCGGTTGCGTCGATAACGCCCTTTGAGAGGGCCGCATCGGCCATTTTTGCTGCTGCGTCAGGTTGCGAGAGGACCGCGGCCACTTGTTCGGAGAGCGAGGCCGGGTCAAGCAGGTTCTCGGGGATAAGTATCGCTGCGCCTGCTTCAACGAGACCCCGCGCATTGGCGGTCTGGTGGTCATCCGTGGCCGCCGCAAAGGGGATCAGGATCGCTGGGCGCCCAATGATTGATATATCGGCGACAGAGGAGGCGCCGGCGCGGCTGATGATCAGCTGACAGTCGGCGAGGCGTTCTGGAAGGTCCGTAAAGAAGGGCGCGACCTCGGCCTGTAATCCCGCCTCACTGTAAAACGCGCGCACCCGATCTTCATCCTCGCCCCGGGCCTGATGACTGATGCGGAGAAGGCCTTTCATACTGTCGGGCAGCGCGGCCAGCGCGCCTGGCACGACGTCCGACAGGATCCGCGCGCCCTGGCTGCCACCCACCACAAGCACCGATACCCGCTGGTTGCCCGGCGGAGCATAGGGCGCCCCGGCCCGCTCCATGACGGCCGCGCGCACCGGGGTGCCAGTGTGAATACCTTCCACGCCCGCAGGCAGTTTCGTGGGCCAGGTCCCGCAGGCAAAGGCATGGACCCGCGTCGCAAGCAAGCGATTAACACGGCCCGGCACGCCGTTTTGCTCATGGATCATACGCGGCAGTCCAAGAAGATGGGCAGCGCCGAGTGCCGGGATCGAAGGATAGCCGCCAAAGCCGACCACGACAGCAGGCGGATCCGCCCGCATCGCCGCGCGCGCCGAAAGAATGCCGCGCGCGAGCGTGAAGGGGACCTTCGTTTTGGCCGCGACGCCGCCCCGCGCGAAGGTAGCGGCCGACACGATTTCGGTCTCCACCGCCTCGGCAAAGCCGTCGGTGTAGCGCGCACCCCGCGCGTCTGTCATCAGCTTCACGCGCCAGCCATTGGCCAGCTTGGCCTCGGCAAGGGCCTGTGCGGGGAACATATGACCCCCTGTGCCGCCCGCGGCCAGAACAAGGAGTGGCGCCTTGACCGTCACCGCCCGCGGTTCCCAAGAAGATCGGAAATCTGCCCCTGGGGCCGTTTCCGGGTGAAGGCCAGTAGCATCCCCATGGCAATGCCACCCGCAATCAAAGACGACCCGCCGTAGCTGACGAAAGGCAACGTCATGCCCTTGGCGGGCAAGAGACGCGCGGCCACGCCGAGGTTGATCATGGCCTGGATTCCGAAGCTGCAGGCCAGCCCCGCCCCGGCCAGGCGCACGAAAGGATCACGTTCCTGAACCAGCCGGATAAGCGAGCGGACGGTGATGACCGCAAACAGAAGGATCACAAAAAGAACCATGACGAGGCCGTATTCCTCCGCGGCCACGGCAATAATGAAATCCGTATGAGCGTCGGGCAAGGACCACTTCACCTCTCCCTCGCCCACGCCGACGCCGAAGAACCCGCCTTCGCGGATGGCATTGGCGGCGTAGCCCATCTGGGTCGTCGGGTCGATGTCAGGGTTGAGAAAACCGTCGATGCGGCGCGCGAAGTGCTCGGAGTTCTGGTAGGCAAGAACGCCCGCGCCGACGACAAAGCCCGCCATCACAAGGAGAAGAAGCATCGGCGCCCCGGCCACAAAATACATCACGCCCCAGGTGAAAAGGATCAGGCTGGCCTGCCCGAAATCGGGCTGGATGGCGAGGAAAGCCACGATCAGGATCGCCAGCGAAAACGAAATCGCCTTTCCCGGCGGTCCGTTGATTTCGTTCGAGGCCGCGATGGCCCAAGCCGACATGATGACAAAGCCGGGCTTGAGGAATTCCGAAGGCTGCAGGCTGGCAAAGCCCAGCGAATACCACCGCGTGGCGCCCTTACCGAAGTCGGTCCCGAAGACGGGAAGCAGCACAAGCGCAAGAAGGGCCGCCATGAACCCGATCACGCCCAGGCGGCGCACGAGAACAGGCGACATCATCGACGTGATAACCATAACAACGATGGCGATTGCGCCAAACAAGGCCTGCCGGGTCACATAGTGAAAGGCCTCAAAGCCGTTTTTTGCCGCGAGTGGTGGCGAGGCGGCGAGACCCATAAGCAACCCAACGCCACAAAGAAGCAGCACACAAGACAGGGACCACCTGTCAATCGTGCGCCACCACCTTGGCAAAATCGGCTCACCGACACGCTTTGGCAACGCGCCATAGACCATTTCCGTCATGGGATCGCTCTTGACTGCCTCTCGTTCGCCCGTTTTCCGGGTCTGAGCAATAGACTAGCCCATGCTGCGCCTCAGCGAAAGAAAAACTGGCGCCGGGCCTTTGATTTTATGCGCCTTCCTGCAGTTTCGCCACGGCGTCGATGAAGGCCTCGCCGCGCGCTTCAAAATCGGGGTACTGGTCAAAGCTTGCCGCCGCCGGAGCCAGAAGGACGGTATCGCCGGGTTCGGCGTCTTCCGCGGCCTTGCGCACGGCCACGTCCATGGATTCGCAGATCTCGTGGGGTGTGCTGCCCAGTTGCAGGGCGAACTCGCGGGCCGAATGGCCAATCAGATAGGCCTTTGTGACAGAGCCCAGTCTGTCCGCCAGCGCCGATATCCCGCCATCCTTGCCCAGACCGCCGGCGATCCAGCGAATACGCGGGAAGGCCGCCAGCGCCTTTTCAGCCGCATCGACATTGGTAGCCTTGCTGTCGTTGACGTAGCGCACGCCCCCCCGCTCGGCGACAAGCTGACTGCGGTGAGGCAGGCCTGCGAAGCTATGGAGCGCGCGTTCAATATCCTTCGGGGACAGACCAAGTGCGCGGGTGGCCGCGTAGGCGGCGCAGGCGTTCTGGTGGTTGTGGCTCCCGGGCAGACCCTGCGCGGCGCGCAAATCGACCGAGGCCACCTGCCGGCTTTTCCGGTACTCTGACAAAAAACCCTTGCGCGCAAAGACGGACCAGCCCGGGCCCGTAAGCTTCTCGGCGACAGACAATCGGATCAGACGGTCGTCGCCGTTTCCAACCGAAAGTCGGTTGGCCAGATACCGTCCTTCCGGTTCGTCGATGCCAACAATCGCGCGGTCGGGACCGCCTTCCACAAAGAGCCGCGCCTTGGCCGCAAAATAGCCGCCGAGCCCGCCGTGGCGGTCCAGGTGATCCGGTGTGAGATTGGTGAAAACAGCAATGTCCGGCGTGAGCGCGCGCGCCAATTCGGTCTGGTAGGACGACAGTTCCAGCACGATAACGTCGCCGTCGTGGGGCGGTTCGAGGTCGAGGGCTCCCCGCCCGATATTGCCTGCCAGTTGCGAAGTGCGCCCGACGTCTTCAAGAATGTGATGGATCAGCGCGCTAGTCGTAGATTTTCCGTTCGACCCGGTCACCGCGATGACCTTGGGCATAACGTCGAACTTGTCCCAGGCTTCCGTGGCCAGCGAGCGGAAGAAGAGCCCAATGTCGTTGTCAACCGGCACCATTGCGTCCATTGCCCGGGCCACATGGGGGTTCGGTGCGGGGTAGAGATGGGGGATGCCCGGCGACACCAGCATAAGCGCGATGCCTTCAAAGGCTCCTTCGCGTCCGAGATCATGCAGTGCGAGGCCCGCCACCTCCGCCCGCGACCGCGCTTCGGGGCTGTCGTCCCAGCAAAGCGCCGTGGCGCCGCCCGCCTCCAGCGCTTGCGCGGCGGCAAGGCCCGAACGGCCAAGCCCCAGTACAGCCACGCGGGCACCCCGGTATCCACGGACAGGGATCATGCGGCCAGGCCTGCGGCTTGCACATCCGACAAAAGCCAATTCACTCGGCCCTCGACAGGCAGCTTTGGAAGCAGCCGCACAGCGTAGCCCTGCGCTGGGAGGAAGCTGGTCAAGTGCCGGTACTCGATTTCGGCTTCCTTTAGGTCGTGCTGGCGCTCGGCGTCGCTTTCGTAAATTTCCGGCCAGGGGGGCGTCAGATAAACGACCGGGGCGTATCGCCGCTGCCGGAGCGCGTGCGCCAGCCAGTCGGGCACGGCCACCGCAGCACGTTCAAAACCAGCGGCCGCGTCGAGGAAGGAACGGTCAAAAAAAGACAGCCCTGCCGGGGCAGCATCGTAGTCTACCATGGCCCGGCGCGCGCAATGCTCGGCAAAGCGCGTGGCAGCCACCCATGGCAAGGCGGTACCGCCAGACTCTAGCTCTTTGCGGACAATCCGTCGGCCGGGCTCGGCAAAGGTGGGATAACCCTGGGCGGCCAGGGCGCCGATCAGCGTCGACTTGCCGCCACCAGAACAGCCGGATATTAAAACGCGGTGCGTGCCGCTCTCTACCATGGCACGGGCTTTCGGTCGCGAAAAAAGCCGCCGTTTGGCCCGTCATCGCCCAGGGTTGCCAACCAGATCGCTGTCTCAGCCCCTTCTTCCGGGCTGCGCGTGGCGCTTGCGCCGCCCATGCGCGTTCGGACCCAGCCGGGGCACATGGCATTGATCTTGACGCCTGCCGGGGCCTGGCGGGAGGCCGCAAGCGTCAGCGCGTTCAGCCCTGCCTTGGCCACACCGTAGGCACCGGGCCCACCCAGCCCCTCGGCGAAACTGCCCCAGCCGGACGAGAGATTGACGATGCGCCCGTAGCTTCTTTCGGCCATGCCCGGTAGCGCGGCCTGCATCAGCCGGTAAGGTCCTTCCACCATCACCGACAGCGTCTCGACAAACCGCGCGGCATCGCTGAAGAGCGGCGCGTCGTAGAGCACACCGGCGTTGTTGATCAGGATATCTACTTCGCGTGTGACATCCGGCAAGGGAGCGGCGGAGGCAAGGTCGCAGGCCACAACCTCCACGCCCAAGGCCTGTTTGAGATAATCCGCACTCGACATGTCCCGTATACCGATCACGACATCGCATCCCGCCTCCGATAGCCCGGCGGCAATCGCCCGGCCAATCCCGCGGTTGCCGCCTGTTACAAATGCGCGCCGCACCATTCTAGCGCACCTTCAGGGTTGCTAGGCCGATAAGCGCCAGGATCAGGCTGATAATCCAGAACCGGATGACGATCTGAGGCTCGGCCCATCCCTTTTTCTCAAAATGGTGGTGGATCGGTGCCATAAGGAATACGCGTTTCCCGGTCCGCTTGAAGTAGGCCACCTGAATAATGACACTGAGCGCTTCCACAACGAAGAGCCCGCCGACAATGGCCAACACAATCTCATGCTTTGTGGCCACGGCGATTGCCCCCAGGGCTCCGCCAAGCGCGAGCGAGCCGGTGTCACCCATAAAGACCGCTGCTGGCGGGGCGTTGTACCACAAAAACCCCAGGCCACCGCCGATAAGGGCCGCGGTGAAAATCAGGATCTCACCCGTTCCCGGAACATAGTGGACATCGAGGTACTGGGTGAAGTCGACGCGCCCCACGGCATAGGCAATGACCCCAAGTGTCCCGGCTGCGATCATCACCGGCATAATCGCCAGCCCGTCGAGCCCGTCCGTCAGGTTCACGGCATTGGCCGATCCGACGATCACGAGAACGGCAAAGGGCACAAAGAGGAGACCGAGGTTGATCAGCACGTCCTTGAAGACCGGAACGGCCAGTTGGTTCGACAGCGCCGGCGGATGGAAATAGGCCGCAAACCCGGCGGCGAGTGCTGCGATCAAAAGGCCGATTCCAAGGCGTATTCGTCCTGAGACGCCCTTGTGATTGTTCTTCGACACCTTCGCGTAGTCGTCGGCAAAGCCCACGAGGCCAAAAGACACTGTGACAAAAAGGACAATCCAGACGTAAGGGTTGTCGAGCCGGGCCCAGAGCAAAGTGGCGACCGTCAGCGCGACGAGGATCAGCACGCCGCCCATTGTTGGTATGCCCGCCTTTGTCTCCAGATGGCCTTCGGGGCCGTCTTCGCGGATAGGTTGACCCTTTTTTTGCTTGCGTTTCAGCAGGTTTATCAGGGGTCGCCCGAAAAGAAAGCCGAAGACAAGTGCCGTAAAGAACGCCCCGCCCGCCCGAAAGGTGATGTACCGAAAGAGGTTGAAGGCGTCGCCCCCATCCGAAAACAAAGTGAGCCAGTAGAGCATGTTAGGCGCTTTCTCCTGCGGTGGCGACCGGTGCGCGCCCGAGTTTGCGGATGGCATCGACAACTAGGCTGACGCGGCTGCCCTTGGACCCTTTGACAAGCACAATGTCCCCGGCGTCCACGAGCGTGCGGGCCGTTGCGACAAGCTCTTCCGCGGTCTCGGCCCAGACCCCGCGCTTATGCGCCGGGAGCGTGTCGTAAAAACAGCGCATGAGCGGTCCGGCGCAATGGAAAAGATCGACCTGCGCCGCTGATGGCAGGGTCGCGATTTCCGCATGGAGCGCTTCGGAGGTGGGTCCAAGCTCCAGCATGTCGCCCAGAATAGCGATACGGCGACCGCGGGTTACACGCCCCAACCCGTCCATGGGGTTCGTCGCGGCCAAGACCTCTAGCGCCACGGCCAGCGAGGCCGGGTTTGCGTTGAAGGCGTCGTCGATCAGGTCAATCCGCAGCGTGTCTTCCACCTCGTCGAGCACCACCGTCTCGCGCTGGCCGCGCCCTGCGGGGGGCGTCCAGAGCGCCATATCGCAGGCGGCCACTGCGGGGTCTGCGCCAAGTGCCTCCGCGGCGGCCATGGCGGCAAGGGCGTTCAGCGCGAAGTGGCGGCCCATGGCAGAAACCTTGTAAAGGCAAGGTCCGGCAGGCGTTTCCGCCTCGACCGCTGTGACGCCGTCGTGCAACGCGATCCGTTTGGCTGACCAGTCGGCACCCTCGGCCTCGCCAAATCCGATCCGGCGGACGGCGTGTCGGTCGGCGATATCGCGCAGGACCTGCGCGGTCCCCACATCGGCGTTAACGACAGCCGTTCCGCCTGCCTCCAGCCCTTCGAAAATCGAGGCCTTTTCCCGCGCGATCCCGGCCAAATCATCGAAAGCCTCCAGATGCGCCGCGGCAATGGTTGTCACGACAGCCACATGGGGCGCGGCCATGCGCGACAGGGGCGCGATCTCGCCCGGGCGGTTCATTCCGATCTCGATCACGGCATACTCCGTGTCGGCGGGCATGCGCGCCAGCGTCAGCGGCACGCCCCAGTGGTTGTTGTAGCTGGCTTCGGCCGCATGCGTCTTGCCCTGCCGTTCCAGAACAACGCGCAGCATTTCCTTGGTCGAGGTTTTTCCCGCCGATCCGGTCACCGCCACCACGCGCGCCTTCGCGCGCGCACGTCCGGCGCGCCCCAGTGCAACGAGCCCTTTAAGCACATCCTCCACCATGAGAAGCGGCGCGTCGTCCGGCGCGCCCTCTGGCTGGCGCGAAACCATTGCGGCCGCGGCGCCCTTGGCCAAAGCGTCGGCGACGAAGTCATGGCCGTCGCGCACGTCCGTCAGCGCCACAAAAAGATCGCCCGGGCGCAGGGTACGCGTGTCGATGGACACGCCGCGCGCGGACCAATCGCCTGTGGCACTGCCGCCGGTGGCCCCGGCCGCCTCTGCGGATGTCCAGAGCGCGCTCACGACAGGGTTCCGTCAAGCGCCGCAACCGCTACGCTGGCTTGCTCGATATCGTCGAAGGGAAAGACATCATCGCCAATGGCCTGGCCTGTCTCGTGCCCCTTGCCCGCAATGAGCAACGTGTCCCCGGCCTGGAGTGCATCGACGCCGCGGAGGATCGCCTCGGCCCGGTCGCCCACGTCGCCGGCGTCGGGACAGCCCCGGCGGACCTCGGCCCGGATCAGCGCGGGATCCTCAGAACGCGGGTTGTCATCGGTCACGATCGCCACATCGGCATACCGCGCGGCTGCTTTGCCCATGAGCGGGCGCTTGCCTCTGTCGCGGTCGCCGCCCGCCCCGAAGACGACGATCAGGCGGCCCAGCACATGGGGTCGCATGGCCCGGAGCGCTGTTTCAAGCGCTGCGGGCGTGTGCGCATAATCGACAAACACAGACGCCCCATTGGCGCGGGTTGCGGCCAGTTCCATGCGGCCGCGCACCGTACGCAAATACGCCAGCGCGTCGAAAACCCCGTCGGGGTCGCTGCCCGTCGCGATGGCAAGACCCGCAGCCACAAGAACGTTCTCGGCCTGAAACCCGCCAATCAGGTTCAGCCGCACGGTCTGTGACGTGCCTTGCCAGTCAAACCGCAGATCCTGACCGGTGCCGTCAAATCGCTGCGCGGTGATCTTCAGTGCCGCGCCCGGTGACCGGCCCACGGTTAGGATATCGCAGCCATGCGCCTGCGCGATATCGGCCACTTCGGGGCCCTTGGGGTCGCCGATGTTGACCACCGCTGTGCCGTCTTCGGGCAGGACTTGATCAAAAAGGCGCATCTTAGCCGCGAAATACGCGTCGAATGTCTCATGGTAATCCAGGTGATCCTGGGTGAAATTCGTAAACCCTGCCGCGGCGAGCCGCACGCCGTCGAGCCGCGACTGCTCCAGCCCATGGCTTGAGGCCTCCATGGCGGCGTGGGTCACATGCGCCTCGGCCATGGCGGCCAGAATGCGGTGCAGCGTGATGGGTTCCGGCGTGGTATGGGCAAGGGGCGCGGTGTAGGCACCTTCGACACCGGTTGTCCCGAGGTTCGCAGCATCGAGCCCAAGCTCTGTCCAGATCTGCCGGGTGAAGCTGGCGACCGAGGTCTTGCCGTTGGTCCCCGTGACCGCGACCATGGTTTCCGGCTGGCGCCCGAACCAGAGTGCGGCTGCAAAGGCCAGCGCTTGCCGGGGATCTTCGGCGATGACAATCGGGATATCGGTGCCCCTGAGCGCGTCTTCAGCCAGCGCCAGACCGACGGGGTCGGTGAGGACGGCACCTGCCTCCATCCGCAGGGCGTAGGGGATGAACTCTGCTCCATGCAGGCGCGAGCCGGGCAAGGCGGCAAAAAGGAAGCCGGGCTTCACGTCGCGGCTGTCAACGGCCAGGCCAGTAACCTCGCATTCGCGGCCATCGCGCGCCCTGAGGCCCAGAGCCGCCAGACTGGCCCGCCGACCGGTATTTGCTGCTGCCCCTGCCACCCGCTTTTGCCCTGCCCAAATCAGTTGTTGTTCAGCGATACCTCAATCCCCGACCCGGGTTCAATGTCTGGTCGGAGCCCGAGGAGCGGTGCGACGCGACGCGTGATTTCGGCTGAGATCGGCACAGCGGTCCAGCCACCGGTACGTCGAGGTTCCAGACCCGATGTCTCAACCGGTTCGTCCAGCATCACCACCAGCACGTAACGGGGATCATCGGAAGGAAAGACGCTGGCGAAGTTCGCGATTACCTTGTCGTCGTGATAACCGCCGTTCTTGCGATCGGGTTTGTCGGCGGTGCCGGTCTTGCCGCCCACGGCGTAGCCTTCCACATCGGCCATGGTCGCAGTTCCGCGCTTGACGGTCTCCCGCAACATGGTGCGGATCGCTTGCGACGTCCGCACTGACACGATGCGCTCGCCCAGTTGAATGCCTTCCTGCTTCAGAAGCGTCGGCTTAATCTGGGTGCCGCCGTTGACCAGCGTGGCATAGCCCGCGGCCAGGTGAAGCGGGCTTGTGGACAGACCGTGCCCGTAGGAAATCGTCATGGTCGAAATCTCTGACCACCGGCGCGGCATCAGCGGGCGACCCGAGCCGGCCTCGACGAGCTCCACCTCGGTTGGCTCCAGAAGTCCCAGTCTTTTCAGGAAGATCTGCTGCGCTGGCCCACCGATGTCCACGGCCATGCGGGCCGTGCCGATGTTGGAGGATTTGACGATCACATCGGTGACGGACAGCTCCGGCCCATAGTTGCGATAATCCCGGATTCGGTGCCGGCCCCAGACAAGCGGTCCTTTCGTGTCGATCATCGTTCCCGGTGCCACGCGGCCGGCTTCGATGGCCTGGGCTGCGGTGAAGGGCTTGAAAGTTGATCCGAGTTCATAAACGCCCTGCACCGCCCGATTGAAAAGCGGATTGTCCGCGGGGTCTTCAACTACTTTGGAACTCGGGCGCTTGTTCGGATCGAAATCGGGGTAGCTTGCCATCGACAGGATCTCGCCGGTCTGCACGTCCATCAGCACCGCCGCAGCGGCGCGCGCGTTCAAAAGGCGCATTCCCCCCGACAGCACCTGCTCGACCGCCGCCTGAACCGACAGGTCAATCGACAGCTCCAAAGGCGCGCCGCCGCCTGCAGGATTGCGGAGGATATCGTCAAAACTGCGCTCGACACCGGCCTCGCCGATGACTTCGGCCGAATGCACCCCTTCGCGCCCGAACGTGGCGCCGCCGAGAACGTGGGAGGCCAGGCGCCCGTTCGGATAGAGCCGCAACTCGCGTGGTCCGAACTGCAATCCAGGCTCGCCGATATCGTGTACGTCCTGCATCTGTTCCGGCGATAAGGTCCTGCGGACCCACACAAATTTGCGCTTGCCCGTGAAGTCCTTGACCAGCCGCTCTTCATCGAGATCAGGGAAGATTTTGGCCAGTTCCCGCGCCGCGCGTTCGCGGTCGATCATCCGGGGAGGCTGGGCATAAAGAGAATGCGTGGCAATGTTCGTAGCAAGGATCCGGCCCTTGCGGTCGACGATATCGGCCCGGCCCGACAGGATGGATGCTGTGGTCGCCGTGGCGCGCGGTTCGGTCACCTCGGCGGAGGCCAGGCTGCCCATGCGGATGCCGACGATGCAAAAGCCCAGAAAAAACATCAGCCCCAGGACCAGAAGCCGCCCCTCGGCCCGCGCGCGAGACGTTTCGCGCATGGCTTCGTGGCGGGCACGGATGTTCTCGCGCTCGATCGCGTCGGGATTTTCCCCGCGGCCGCGTGCATCGATGATGCGGGCGAGCGGCCTGAGCGGGCGGCGCGTCATTGGGTGGCTCCCGAACCGGCAAGGTCGATGGGATTGACGATTGGCACCGTGAGGATCGGATAGGGAATATCCTCGATTTCGCCGAACCGGTCAGGCGTGAATGGAAGAAGCCGGAGGGTGTCGAAGTTCATGTACGCCAGTTCGCGCAGGCGTTCGGGACGGTTGAGATAGGCCCATTCCGCGCGCAGCATAGCAAGCCTGGCGCGTTCGTTGCCGATCTGGCCGTGCAGGGATTCCACATCCCGCAGGGCGGCTTGCGTGGCATAGTTTTGCTGGTAGGCCCAAAAGGCCAGCGCCATGACACCAAGCGCACAGGCGACGTAGAGAATGGACCGCATGGTCAAAGCCCTCCTTGCAGAGCGAGATCCGGCAAGCCGAGCGCGGCCCGGTCGACGGGGCGGGCAGGCATTTTAGTCCGGCGGCCCACGCGCAGGCGCGCCGAGCGGGCGCGCGGGTTGGAGGCAAGTTCGGCTGCGTCGGGACCCACCGCCTGTCGCGTAGAACGCTCAAAGGTGGGCGCCTCGGTCTCGGTTTCAGGGGCGTAGCGGTTTGCCCTTCCGCCGCTTCCGGATTGCACTTGAAAAAATCGCTTCACGACACGGTCTTCGATGGAATGGAATGTGACGACGGCCAGCGAGCCACCTTCGGCCAGCGTTCGCTCAGCCGCTTCCAGACCGCGCACAAGCTGGCCAAATTCATCGTTCACCGCGATGCGGAGCGCCTGAAAACTGCGGGTCGCCGGGTGGCTTTGGCCGGGCTTGGGCCGCGGGAGGACGGAGGCGATGATATCTGCCAGCCGCCCGGTCCGGGTGATGGGTGCCTCCGCGCGTGCCGTGACAATCGCGCGCGCGATCCGGCGCGAAGCACGCTCTTCCCCGTAGTTATATAGAATGTCCGCGAGGTCACCTTCGTCCGCCGCGGCCACGATATCACCCGCCGAACGCCCGCCCTCGCCCATGCGCATGTCAAGCGGGCCGTCCTTTGAAAACGAAAACCCGCGCTCCGCCTGGTCGAGCTGCATGGATGAAACCCCAAGATCCAGCACCACGCCCGCGGCTTCGCTTGCGTGGGTATCCATCCGGTCGAAGGTGTCCTCCACCAACTCCACCTTGGCCGCGTAGGGAGCGGCCCATGTTTCGGCAAGTGGAAAAACCGATGGATCCCGGTCGATGCCGATGACCTTCTCGGCCCCGGCTTCAAGCAAGCCGCGCGCGTACCCACCGGCGCCGAGCGTGCCATCGACCCAGGTGCCACTGACAGGCGCGACCGCACGGATAAGCGGTTCAAGAAGAACAGGAATATGGGGAGGACGATCGGGAAAGCCAGGTTCCACTGCCGCCATCTCAATCGCCTCCGGAACGATCAAGAAGGATCAGCGGATCGAAGTCTTCGGGCAGTTCGTCGAGCCAGGCTTCGGTCTTGGCCAGTTCTTCGGAGTCATAGGTTTCGGGCTTCCAGATCTGGAAGGTGTCGCCGGCGCCGATGAAGAAGGCCTCGGCCCCAAGACCAATTTTTGCACGCAGTTTGGCAGGAAGAACAAGCCGCCCCGTCTCGTCCACCGAGGTCGGAAAGGACTGCCCGTGGAAGAGACGCTGGAGCATCCGACGCTCCATGGAGCCGCGGGGCAGCGCCTCTATCTTGCTGTCGACCTCGTCGATGGCGTCAATCGTATAGCATTCAAGAAAGTCGCGGCGGTGATCGCCGTAGACGATGACGAGATTTGGGTTGAGGCCGTCGGTGAAGTCGGGGTCGCCCTTTTCGAGCACACGACGAAAAGAGGCCGGGATCGACACCCTGCCCTTGCCATCCACCTTGTGATGGCTTTCGCCTCTGAACCTCCGAACCACTGTCCCGCGGCCCTCTCGTCTGTCCCCAGGCAATTTCGATGCCCTAGAAAGGCAACGGCGGATCGGGCTGCTGCCACTGCCCGATCCGCCGCCCTGTCCCATTTCTGGGTGCCCGGCTGCGCGCGCCACCTGGGGGGATGTCTGCTCGCCCGCGCGCCGGATCTTCGTTCGATGAAAGCGGGTGCCTGTATGAAACCTGCACTTATTTGGGGGGATGTGCGTTTGGGGTCTTATGCGCCCCTTGGCCCGTCCTCATCGTGGATAAAGGGATGCCATGGGATTTTATGGAAATCAATGAAAAATGTGGGAAGTCGCGGGAGAAGAGGGGCAAGGCGCAGCATGCGGCAACCAAAGTCACCGTCAAAGGCACATCATGTTGTGATTCCTACGTCGCAAAACCCAAGATAGGCGGGAATTCGATGCGCGAGTTTTTTCCCACGATTTCCCGGATTTTTTGACGATTACGCGCAGTTTACCCCCGGACCCGCCCTGGTCTGGTCGAATTTTCGCACCGCATTGCCTGCGAACACTCAGATTCGCCGGGCCGAGATTTGGTGTCCCACGATTTCCCGGTCGGGGATTCTCAGGCCATTCCGCCCTTGATCAGGCGGTCTGCCAAAGTGTCAAAGGCCCGGGCGACACCGCCCTCTTGCAGGGCAATCGGTGACCCCGCATCGCCTGACAGACGCACATCGAGCTCCAGCGGCAACTCTCCTAGGAAGGGGATACCTAGTTTTTCGGCTTCCGCCCGGACGCCGCCATGTCCGAAAAGATGCGCCTCGTGCCCGCACTTGGGGCAGATATACATAGACATGTTTTCGATGAGCCCCAGAACCGGCGTATTCAGTGTATCGAACATGCTCAGCGCCTTTCGCGCATCGAGCAGTGCCACGTCCTGCGGGGTCGAAACCACGATTGCGCCTGTTAGGTGCGTCCGCTGACATAGCGTCAGCTGGACATCGCCGGTGCCTGGCGGCAGGTCGACAAGCAGAATATCCAGTTCACCCCAGGCCACCTGTCCCAGCATCTGTTGCAAAGCGCCCATAAGCATGGGTCCGCGCCATACGACGGCCTTGTCCGGGTCCACCATCAGCCCGATCGACATAAATGTAACGCCATGGGCCGTGAGCGGCAGGATCGTTTTGCCGTCGGGCGATGCAGGTCGTTTGCTCACCCCCATCATGCGCGGCTGGCTGGGACCGTATATATCAGCATCGAGCAGACCCACGCGGCGCCCGGCCTTTGCAAGCGCTACGGCAAGGTTGGCAGATACGGTGGACTTGCCCACCCCGCCCTTGCCGGACCCGATTGCAATAATACGGTCGACGCCGCTGACAGGTTGCGGGCCGGCTTGCGGCGTGGGATGGCGGCCCACTTTCAGGCTGGGCGGTTCCGACGGTTGGCCGGCGGGGCGCGCGGGCCCGTGAGCGGTCAAAACGACGTTCACCGATCCGACACCCGGCAGGGATCTGACCGCTGCCTCGGCGTCTGCGCGCGCCGATTCCCAGAGGGGCGACTGCGACGGATCGGGAATCTCGATGACAAAACGGGCCGAATCCCCGTCAATGGTCACCGCTCTGACAACATCCCGCGACACAAGCGTTCCGCCACCGGGAGCATCCACCTTGGATAACTCCGCCAGAATGGTGTCTTTCGATAACGTCATCGTCTCACCTTCGCCTTCTTATTCATCAATAGATGCTCTTATTTATGCAGACTGCAAGCGCAGCAGGTTTTTTTGCTGCCGTAAGGTTACTTTGCCTTTGTTTTCAGCGCATTAACCATTGCAGTTGCTGCATGGCAGCATTGCAAACGCGGCTATTGTGCAGGCGCAGCAAAAGGACACATATTGCGGGCAACGGCGCTGTGGTAGCGCCAACAGAAAACGAAAGAACACGGCAATGGCATACGCTAACGACATCAAGCAAGAAGGTGCCCGGCTCTCCGACGCGCCGGCGCGCCTTGCCCGCACAATCGCCCAACGCTGGCGCGCCCATCGCGCGTACCGCACCACGCTCAACGAGTTGCGGTCCCTGTCGGACCGCGAGCTGAACGACCTTGGGCTAAACCAATCGATGCTGCGTAGCATCGCACGCGAAGCCTCGCGCGACGCGTAACGACTACCAAGTTCAGAAGACCCTTCCTCCTCCCTGGGTTTTCTGCTTTCAGCGGCGGCGCCTCTCCTCCTCCCTGGCGTCGCCGCTTTTTTTTGCGCCGACGGCAGGTCTTGGACAGGATCAGTTTTTTCGGAGATGGCCCGGCGTCATACCGAGCTTGTTGCGAAAAACATCCGTCATGTGACTCTGGGAGGCAAATCCGCATCGGAACGCGATCTCGGCCAGCGAGTGGCGCGTCGTTTCAATCATGGTCCGCGCTCGATCGATCCGGCGCTTAAGCACATATTGATAGGGCGTCATTTCGGTCGTTTCGCGAAAACTCCGCGCGAATTTCACAGCCGACAGGCCCGCAACGCGTGCAAGGTCGGCAAGATCAATTCTAGCGTCGTCGGTTTCGTCAATGAAATCGTCGATGGCGCGCAGAGTTTGCGGAGGAATGAGATGCCCTGTTGCCGCCTCAGCGTCCTGAGCGCCTTTGGCAAGCCGCTCCATCTCAAGCACAGCGGCCTGCAGTAGCGTATCGGCATAGAGCGGGTCGAAGACGGACGCGGCGCTTTGCGACGGTGCAAAGCTCAATTCATCCAGACGCTCGGCAAGGCTCGACATTAAGCGCGCGCGCAGCGGGCGGCCGGCTATCGCGGAAAGTCCGTCAAAGTCCGCCCGGTCGCCCAGCCCGTCGTAATTTTCGATCTTGGCACCTTCCAGGGCGAAGACAGTAATATCAGCTTCTGTCTCGTAAGAGGTCTGAACAACCGTATTTGCTGGCCGGATGAAGAAATCTCCGGGCATGACATCGCGCACGGCGCTCTGTTTCCCGCCGATCTCATGGGTCAGTCGAACAGGCGAGCGGTAGAGGATCAGCCCCCAATAGGGCAATTTGGGCGCTTTGATCTCGCCGGGGGCAAAGCGCATCCGGCGCGCACCGACTTCAAAAGAACCGCACACCGTTTCCGCCTGCATGGCTTCCCGGTAGCCGCTCATTTCTATGACGCCGCTAAAATCCTGCATCCTGGCTCGCTAACTCTCCGGTCCACCGGCGCAAGGCATTGCACCGCTGACCTCTCCGCAACAACTAACATTCTAGTATGGCCAGAAGGGTTGTCCACAAATATCAGAAGGGGACGTCGCTCCCGTCACCGGACGCGGTTACAAATCGAGCGACCACTTTCTTTGAGCCGGCCTTGTCGAACTCGATGTCGAGCTTGTCGCCCTCGATCCCGCAGACGATCCCGTAGCCGAACTTCTGATGAAAGACCCTGTCGCCTTCGGCAAAGGACGACACGGCGTCCAGGTCGATGACCACATTGCGGCTTTCTTTGGGTTGGCTCATCCCGCGCATGCCTTGGCGTTCCTGAAGGCGCCGCCATCCGGGCGAGTTGTAAACGTTGGCCTCGGCTGCGCGTTCTTCAAGGCCCGAGCGCCCTGCGCCGGGCATGCCCGCAGCCCCGTAGCCACCGCCGTAAAGACCGGGCGGCGTCAGAACCTCCACATGCTCTTGGGGTAGCTCGTCAATAAAGCGCGAGGGCATGGAAGACTGCCACTGGCCGTAGACCATGCGATTGGCGGTGAAAGAGATCGTACACACCTCCTCGGCCCGGGTGATGCCCACATAGGCCAGGCGCCGCTCTTCCTCGAGCCCCTTTACGCCGCTTTCGTCCATGGTCCGTTGCGACGGGAAGAGCCCGTCTTCCCAACCGGGCAGGACGACCAGAGGAAATTCCAGACCCTTTGCTGCGTGCAGTGTCATGATCGACACTTTTTCGGCAGCATCGTCCGAGCCATTGTCCATGATCAGCGCCACATGTTCGAGAAAGCCCTGCAGATTCTCGAACTGCTCCAGTGCCTTAACCAGTTCCTTGAGGTTTTCGAGCCGACCCGGCGCTTCTGGCGTTTTGTCGTTTTGCCACATCTCGGTGTAGCCGGATTCTTCAAGCATCACTTCGGCCAGTTCGATATGGCTTTGGCCGGGGTCGCGGGCCAGCGCGGCCCAGCGCGTCAGTCCGTCGAGAAGCTTAGTGAGTTCCGTCGCCCCTTTCCCCTTCACGTCCTTTGCAGACAGCGCGATACGGGCGCCTTCCAACAGGCTGACGCCATTGGCGCGGGCGGTCTGCTGAAGGGTCGCCTGCGCCTTGTCGCCAAGGCCGCGTTTGGGGGTGTTGACGATCCGCTCAAACGCCAGATCGTCATCAGGGCTCACGGCCAGGCGAAAATAGGCCATGGCATCGCGGATTTCCATCCGCTCGTAAAAGCGCGGCCCACCGATCACGCGGTAGGGTAGACCGATAGACAGAAACCGGTCCTCGAATGCCCGCATCTGGTGGGAGGCACGCACGAGAATCGCCATTTCATCGAGCCGCATTGGCCGCACGCCGCGGGTGCCTTGCTGGGCCGCCTCGATCTCGTCGCCGATCCAACGCGCTTCTTCCTCACCGTCCCAATGGCCGATCAGACGCAGTTTCTCGCCGTCACTGGCCTCGGTCCAGAGCGTCTTGCCAAGGCGCCCTTCGTTGGCGGAAATGACACCCGAGGCAGCAGCCAGAATGTGCGGTGTCGAGCGATAGTTCTGTTCCAGACGGATCACCTTGGCGCCGGGAAAATCCTTTTCAAATCGCAGGATGTTGCCTACTTCGGCGCCCCGCCAGCCATAGATTGACTGGTCGTCATCGCCCACGCAGCAGATGTTCTTGTGCCCGTCTGCAAGAAATCGCAGCCACATGTACTGGGCGACGTTGGTGTCCTGGTATTCGTCAACAAGGATATAGGCAAACCACCGCTGGTACTTTTCCAAGACGTCCGTGTGCTCTCGAAAAATCGTAAGCATGTGCAAGAGAAGATCGCCGAAATCGACGGCGTTCAGGGTGCGCAGCCTTTCTTGATAGGCGGCATACAGCTCTCCACCCTGGTGATTGAAGGCGCCCGCCTCGGCCGAGGGGAGT
>JBCDED010000057.1:0-26008 GCA_039179985.1 Pseudomonadota bacterium | reverse complement strand
GTTTGTTCCAAGGAGAAGTGCGAGGCGGTAGAAACCCGAAGAGATCGTTTCGAAGCTAAGTGAGACTGAGTTCCTTTTGGGTGAAGGCGTTGGCGCCGGAGAGGTCGCCCGTCGTCTGGGCGTAACCCAGGTGACGTACTACCGCTGGCTGAAGCAGTATGGTGGGATGAGGGTCGATCATCGGGCGGTGGCGACGGCAAATTAAAACCGTTCTTGCGCACACATCGCTGGGTTACCAACCACCAACCACAGAAGCCGTCGTCCCGACTGATCCAGCATCGACCATGTCGGGCCTAAGGCCAGAACAGCCTTCACTCGGGAGCACCGCAACGCATACATCACATGTGGCTGCGCCATCGGGGTCCCGTCAGTCCGGCTGCGGATCTTTGTCTTCAAACTTGTAATCCGTATCAACGCACCCCGGGTCGTGTCCGGCGACGCCATCAATCCGAACTTCGGTAACCTTCAAAAACAGCGAAGTTCGCGATCAGTTCCTCTATTCGATCGTCAAAAGCTCGAATCTCGGGGGTACCTTCCGAGGGCCGTTCAGGTTTGCTGAAGCAAGCCTTTTTGACCGCAGCATTCAGCGCGGGGTCAGAACGAAGCCCAAGAAACGAAAACAGGCTATTCAAGGTGACATCGACGTCGTCCACAAAATCCTCATAGCGATAAAGCAAGGTATTGTAGGATTGCGCGAGGTATGAATGCGCTGCCGAGACTTGTTCTGTGCTTTCCCAAAGCTCGTCGACCGCCTGTTCAACCGGGATCAACCGCCTTCGCATCATTGAAGCCACCATCTCTCTCGGGTGACGGGTTTGAAAAAGAAATTTGGGATCAAGTCTCATTTCCGCAAGGAAAGATCCAAAAAGTTCAGGATCTTCGGCGAACGTGCGCGCTGTCGCACCCGCTTTGCTGAAACCGATTGCGATCGGGTCCGGCGTCTTGCCCTGCCACGCGCCCTCAATCGTGAGAATCTGTTCCGGGCCCGTGCCGCGCGCCTTTTTGTCGTAGCCTGACGCGGCCCGTTTTTCGTCGAGGTCGCATAGGTGGCGGTAAACCCAGTCACGATCCGGGCGTTCCGCGAATAGCCCGAAGACCTGGCCCTCATTGGCGATCAAGGCATCACGATGCGCGTTCAGGGCCTGACCGACGAAGCTGTTGCCGGAACGCTGCCAACCCACAAACAAAACCAGGCTGCGCACGCTGAGCGGAAGGGTTTCAGTCCTCTCAGCTATGCGGGATATTCGGCGTTCGACGCGCTTTGCATAGTCTTTTGTGGACACGTCCGCGGAATTTCCCATCTTGAACCAGGATCCTGAGCTTTCGCAGGGCAGCTAGTCTGTCAACGATATCTTTGAACCAACTTCGCCCGTGTAGAACGCCAGCCGGTCCATTGCAGCCCATACGTTCACTGATCAAATTTCATAGGCCTGCTGTGCCATAGTTCTGGCCTTTTTTAGAGTGAACTGAGCATGATCTATGGCCTCGGCGGACGGATTGATCCGGGTTTGGTGTGGCGCGGCACCCTGCGGGCAGACTGGTCGAGCCGGTTTCGTTCGGATTTTGTTGCCGATGTCCCCATGTTGGAACCGGTGGCGCAAGCAGCCGTTGGATGGGCGCAAGGATGCCACGGAACAGAGTGCCGCTGACGGCAACCTCGGCAAGCTGGAACATCTTGGCGCGGGCACTGCGGATCACGCGTGCGCCAATTTTGATCAGCTCTTGATCATGGGAGCCTGCAGGCTGGTCTTTCATCAGTCGGGCATCTCTTCGGGAAGGCATGTACCTTGAAAAGAGATGCCGAGATTGTGGGCCAACGCCTACCACCTCTCTGGTCACGCCCCTCTCCACATCGACGTACAAGCTTCCTGCTTGCCGGCTCGCGCTGTAGGCCTCAAACTCATCTCGCCCGCGCGCTTCTTTGCGGCTAGCATGGC
The DNA here is from genome assembly GCA_039179985.1 of Pseudomonadota bacterium. Classification (GTDB taxonomy): domain Bacteria; phylum Pseudomonadota; class Alphaproteobacteria; order Rhodobacterales; family Rhodobacteraceae; genus JBCCMQ01. The sequence continues at coordinate 24,071 of JBCDED010000057.1, read as the reverse complement.
CGTCGGGACGCCGCAGGCAAAAGGACGGGACACGATGGCAGAAGTAACTGCGGCGCAGGAACCGGATGACAAAGGGGCGACGACCGTCCTCGTCCTGACCGCGATCTGCATGATGGTAGTGGGCTTCAATACCACCGCGGTGGCGACCGTGCTGCCCAACCTGAAATCCGACCTCGATCTGACGCCCTCTCAGCTTCAGTGGGTGATGGCGGTCTACACCGTCGTCAGCGCCACGCTGGTCCTGGTCCTCAGCCGCCTCGGGGATATCTCGGGAAAACTCGGCATTTTCATTCTGGGCATGGTCATCTTCGCGATCGGCTCAACGGCGGTGATGTTGGCGACCGGGCCGGTCACGCTTCTGGCCGGGCGCGGCGCCCAAGGGGCGGGGGCGGCGGCGCTGTTCGGCACCTCCCTTTCGCTGCTGACGGCGGCCACGCCCGAACCGCGGCGCGCCGGTGTTGTGGGCATATGGGGCGCGATCGTGGGGCTTGCCATGAGCCTCGGCCCGATTGTCGGCGGCGCGTTCGCCCACTTTCTTAACTGGCGAGGGATTTTCGCGCTCGATCTCGCGCTGCTGGGGATAGCCTTCATCCTGGCGCTGAGCGTACGGCGAAGGCACCTTGTGCCTGACACGCAGATGCCGGGCGCCAGGCTCGATCTGCCGGGGGCGCTCGCGATACTGCTCTTGCTTGGCCCGCTGTCCTTCGCGCTTAGCAACGGTGAAAGCCAAGGCTGGCTCAAGGCCATGACCCTGGGGCCGATGGTGATCGCTGTCCTGGCCTTCGGCGGGCTGATCTACACCGCGCGGCGCAGCACCGATCCGCTGATCGAGCTGCGCTATTTCCGGCACCCGCGCTACGTCATGGCGGCGGCGGGCATGGGGCTGACAGGTTTCGCGCTTTTCTGTTTCTTTGTTTTCTTTAGCATTTTCGTCCAGTCTCCGGACGCCTTGGCCTTTAGCCCTATAGTGGCAGGCTTTGCGCTCTTGCCGCTCAGCGCCAGCCTTTTCTTTGTGTCGATCATCGCACCTCGTGTTCTCGCGCCCTACAACTTCCGCTGGCCCATCTGCATCGGCATGGCCGCCATGGCAATCGGATTCATTCTGCTGGCCACGACCGACAACACAACAGCGTACGGGCAGATTTGGTGGAAGCTGGTGATCGTCGGATGCGGGATCGGCATCTGTTTTTCGCTCTTCCCGAGGCTGGGCATGCGGCTTTTGCCCGATCAGCACAGCGGACAAGGATCAGGCGTGATAAACACCTGCCTTTACTTCGGCGCGACCCTGGGGGCCGTTCTTGGCGGCCTTGCCGTGGCCATCACCACGCGCGCCGGTCTTTCCAAGGTAATCGCGGCGCTGCCCGCAGGTGCCTCAGCGCGCCCTGAGCTGTCCCGCGCGCTGGCCCACGGCTCGCCGAGTGACATCCAGCAGATCCTGTCGGGCCTTGATCCGGGGACGTCAAAAGCGCTCGCCGAAGCATTGCGGGACCTGCAGGACAACGCCTTTGACAGCGCGGTTTTCCTCGCTGCCGCGGCCTCGGCCATCGGCTGCGCGCTGACATTCTGGCTGATGCGGGGACCGGTGCCGCCCGTGAAGGATGCAACCCGCTTTACCGAGGAGGCGATCTAGTGCGGCGTTCCCAGGGTCGTATCCGGTTCCCCAGCCAAGGGCTGGCCGCGCGCTAGCGTGCCGCCAGTTTCTCCCGCCACGATTTTAGCTGGGCCTCAATCTCCGCGCGCTTGTCACGGTACCGGCTGGTTGGGACCGGCACGGAAACCGCGAAGACACGGCCCATTTCGTCCCTTAGGGCAAACCCTTGGGCGGAGATGTCTTCGGTGTGCTCACCCTCGTCCTGGGCGATGGCGCCATCGCGGATACCAGCCACCTCGGCAATCACGTCGGCGAAAGGCCGCTTCAGATACCCCTGCTCCATTTCCGCAAGGATCAGGCGCGCCGCCACCTCTTCGGGGAGCGTCGACAAGGCTGCTTTGCCGTTTGCCGTGGTGGTCAGCGGAAAGCGCTCGCCGATGTTCGAGACGGTCCGCAGCCGTTGGGTGCCAACAACCTGATCGACAAAAAGCATCTGTGAGCCATCGAGAACGGCCAGGTCCACGGTCTCACCGGTCTCCTCCGCAATCGCTTTCATCACGGGCGTTAGCCGCTCGGCCATATCCACACGCGCTGCCTCTGCGAGCGAGTGCAACTCTGGCCCAAGCCTGATTCCCCCGGCCCGCTCACCCGCGGTCACAAAGCCCTCTTCGATCAGGGCCGCGATGATGCGTTGTACCGTAGAACGGGGCAGTTCTACCTGCTTAGCGATCTGCCCAAGACTCAGTCCCTGACCATCCCTGCCTAGGGCGCGCAGAATGTCTGCGGCCCGCGAGATCACCTGAATCACATGATTTTTAGCGTTTTCCTGCATGTTTACTGCGGCTCGCACCGGATGACTGTCTGTACCTGACAGTGCTGTCTAGCCTACGTGCGTCGCTGCCGCAAATCAATCCTTGACCACATTGCAATACATATGCACCATTATGCGAAACACTTCAGCGTGGCTCGGGAGGACACGATGACCGTCACCATCCGTGGGATCGACTTTCAGGAAAACACCAACAACGATATGGGGCTTGAGTTCTACAACCTCAGCCACCGTTATGGGTTCCAGTGTCCCAACTGGCCGTATTTCCGTGACGTTCAGATCGAGCGCAAACACTACATGGCAAAATCGGGTGTCCTGTCGCAGACGATTACCACGACGATGCATGTCACCACGCATATCGACGCGCCGGCCCATGTGGTGCAGGGCACGCCCTTTATCGACGAGGTGCCGCTGCCGCATTTCTTCGGCTCCGGCATCGTCGTGTCGATCCCGAAGGAAAAGTGGGAACAGATCACCGCCGATGATTTGGAAAAGGCGTGCGGCCACGCGATCCGAAAAAACGACGTGCTGATTATCAACACGGGCTGGCACAAGAAGTACGAGGACGGCGACTACTTTGCCTACTGCCCCGGGCTTGTGCCATCTGCGGCAGACTGGATGGTCGAGAAGGGCGTGAAGGTTGTCGGCCATGATACGCAAGCCAACGATCACCCACTGGCCACAGCGATTGGTCCACAGCGCAACGGCCCGATCCTACCGCACCTTGAAAAAGAGTACCTTGAGTGGTCGGGCGGCACGCCCTGGGAGGTCGATTTCCCCGAGTGGGAACCGGTGCACAACACGCTGTTTTCCAACGGCATCCTCGGCATCGAGAACGTGGGCGGCGACCTTGACGCTGTCACCGGAAAGCGCTGCACCTTCGCCTTTTTCCCGTGGAACTGGGACCGCGGCGACGGGTGCATCATCCGTCTCGTGGCCATGATGGACAAAGGCCAGGCTTACCGCATCGAGCCGGGCGAGGATTTCTGATGCTGGTCAAGCGGTTCGCCGATGCCGCGCCCTATGAGGCCCCGAACCACTGGGGCGTGGCGGGGCTGCGCCTGCAGGGCTTCGAGGATGGCGGGCCTGAAAACCAGTGGATCGGGTTTTCGCAGTTCCTGCCCGGCGGCGGGGCGGGCCCCGACAGCACACCTTTCGAGAAAGTCTACGTCGTGCTCGACGGTGAGATGACGGTGACCATCGATGGCGCCGACACCGTGCTTGGCCCCATGGACAGTTGCACAATTGCACCGGGCGAGGTGCGCAAGATCGAGAACCGGTCAAACCACGTCTGCAAGATACTGGTGGTGATCCCCTATCCCGAAGGAGGCAGGCCATGAGCCTCGACAACCCAAGTGCCTTTTTCGATGTCGCGGGCAAAGTGGCCCTTGTCACCGGTGCTTCCGGTGCCTTCGGGGCCGTCGCGGCGCGGTGCCTCTCCGGTGCGGGCTCTAAGGTTGCGCTGGCCGCTGGCAATGCACAGGCGTTGAGTGAAGTGGCCGAGGCATGTGCAAACGAGACGCTGAAGATCAACCTGCGCCCGGACAGCGAGGCAGCTTGCGCCGATATCCTTAAGCAGACCGTCGACCACTTCGGGCGGCTCGACATTCTCGTGGTGGCATCCGGCATGAATAAGGTCGCCAAGATCGGCGAAATGGAGCCCGAGACCTTCGAGGGCGTCATGGACGCAAATGTCACGCAAAGCTGGCTCATGGCGCGCGCGGCGACAGGCCAGATGCTGGCACAAGGGCATGGTGGCAAGATCGTCCTGATGTCGTCTGCCCGCGGGCGCCTTGGCCATCCGGCGGGCTACACCGCCTATTGCGCCTCGAAGGCGGCCGTCGACGGCATCACCAAGGCGCTCGGCTGCGAACTGGGTCCGACGGGGATCACCGTGAATGCCATTGCACCGACCGTTTTTCGATCTCCACTGACCGCCTGGATGTTCGCAGAGACCGAAGAAGCGGCCAATATACGCGACGGCTTTCTGACCCGCGTCCCGAAGGGGCGGCTTGGCGAGCCGGAAGATCTGGCGGGACCGCTGCTTTTTCTGTCATCGCGGGCCTCCGATTTCTACACCGGCAACGTCCTTTATGCCGATGGCGGCTACACGGCGGGCTGAGGCATGAGCATGGTCCAAACTATCGCGGTGATCGGTGCTGGCCTCATGGGCCATGGGATCGCGCTGACATTTGCGCGCGCGGGCCACTCCATTTTGCTAACCGACCCTGTCGAAGAGGCACTTGGCACCGCCGAAAACCGCGTGGCCGAGAGCCTGACCTTGCTTGGGGTGGCCGACACAGAGATCGCCGAAACCCTGAACCGGATCACGACGACCCCGGTTCTGGCAGATGCCGTCGGCGCGGCTGATGTGGTGTTTGAGGCCGCTCCCGAGAAGCTGGACCTGAAGCGGGCGATCTTCGCCGAAATTGAGGCCCATGCGCCCGCGTCTGCGATCCTGGCGTCCAACACGTCGGTCATCCAGATCTCCAAGATCATGGCGGACCTGAAGACAAAGGGCCGCGCGCTCGGCACCCACTGGTGGAACCCGCCGCATATGATTCCTTTGGTCGAAATTGTGAAGACCGAATGGACCGACCCGGGTGTAGCCAGCCGCATGTACGATCTGCTGAAGTCCGCTGGGAAAACGCCCGTCATGGTGGAAAAGGACGTGCCCGGGTTTATCGGCAACCGCCTGCAGCACGCCCTTTGGCGCGAGGCGATTTCACTTGTAGAAAACGGGATTTGCACCGCTGAAGCGGTCGATGATGTGGTGAAAGCCAGTTTTGGCCGCAGGCTCGCGGTGCTTGGCCCGCTTGAAAACGCCGACCTCGTGGGCATTGAGCTGACGCAAGATATTCACCGGCAGGTGCTCTTCGATCTGGACAACAGTGCAAGTCCATCGCCTTATTTGCAGAAACTGAGGGACACGGGCCGCAGCGGCATGGCTGCTGGTGCCGGGTTCCGCGAGTGGGACAAGGACGATCTCAACGCGACAAAAGCCCGCGTGGCGGAGCATCTGAAGAAACTAGAGGCGATTTTGCCCGACTGATCGGATCTCAGGGAGGAGAGAGATGACACCAAGACCCAACAGACGGCTTATTCTGGGCGGACTTGCCGCCAGCGTGGCCGCACCGGCAATTCTGACGAAAACCCGCGCCTACGCGCAGTCACCCACCATCCGGGTCGGTTTCGTGACGCCATCCACCGGTCCGCTTGCCGGGTTCGCTGAAGCCGACGACTACATTCTCGAAGGCCTGCGTGCGCATTTCGCAGGTGGTGTCGAGAACAACGGCAAAACCTACAATATCGAGATCATCAAGAAAGACAGCCAGTCGAACCCCAACCGCGCAGCGGAAGTGGCAGCCGAACTGATCCTGTCCGATGAGGTTGATATCATCACCGCGGCAGCGACGCCTGACACCACGAACCCCGTGGCCGATCAAGCCGAGATCAACGAAGTTCCATGCGTCACCACCGACGCGCCCTGGCAGCCCTATTTCTTCGGACGCGGCGGCAACCCGGCCGAGGGCTTTGCCTATACCTACCACTTCTTCTGGGGCCTCGAAGACATCATCGCCAATTTCACCGGACTCTGGGATGACAGCGGTGTCGCCAAAAAGGTCGGAGGGCTCTTCCCCAACGACGCCGACGGCAACGCTTGGGGCGACGCCGAACTTGGCCTGCCGAAACCCCTTGCAGAACAGGGCTTTGAACTGACCGATCCGGGCCGGTATCAACCCCTGACCGACGACTTCTCGAACTACATTTCCGCCTTCAAGGATGCTGGATGCGAGATTATCACCGGTGTGATGATCCCACCCGATTTCGGCACGTTCTGGAGCCAGGCTGCACAGCAGGGATTCCAGCCGAGGGTCGCAACTATCGGCAAGGCGCTTCTCTTCCCCTCAGCCATCGAGGCCCTAGGCGACCGCGGTATCGGCCTGACGACGGAAATCTGGTGGTCGCCGAACCATCCGTTCAATTCGTCGCTGACCGGAATTTCGGCCGGCGACCTGGCCGTGGGGTATTCTTCGGCCACCGGGCGCCCCTGGACCCAGCCCATCGGGTTCAAGCACGCGCTCTTCGAAGTCGTGGCCGATGTGGTCGGTCGGGCCGAAGACCTAGAAGACCCCGACGCCATTGCAGCAGCGATCAAGGGTACGGATATCGCCACCATCGTTGGCCCGGTGAACTGGTCGAACGGCCCGGTGCCCAACGTATCGAAGACGCCGCTTGTCTCTGGCCAGTGGCAAAAGTCGGATGACGGGATCGAACTGGTCATCACCAACAACAGGCACGCGCCCGAAATCCCGATCGGCGGCGTTCTGGAACTGCTTGGCTGACGGAAAACGGTCTTGTCCGCTATCCTCTCCATCCGGGACTTGAAAAAGTCCTTCGGGGCGGTCGTCGTCGCCGACGCCACGAGTTTCGACGTGGCGGAAGGCGAAGCGCTCGGCGTGCTCGGACCAAATGGGGCGGGCAAGACTTCTCTTTTCAACCTGATCACAGGCACGCTCCCGCCTGACGCCGGTCAGATCACATTCGACGGTCAGGACGTCACCAGAACCTCGGCTGCCGCGCGTTGCAAACTGGGCATTGCCCGGTCCTTTCAGATCCCTCAACCCTTTGGCGGCATGACGGTTTTTGAAAACGCGCTCGTCGGCGCGACCCAGGGCGCGGGCCTGCCGGCGGCGGAAGCCGAGGCCCATGCGATTGCGGTCCTTGAGGAGACCGGCCTCTTGCCAAAGGCCAACGTTCGCGCCGGATCGCTCACCCTGCTGGAACGCAAGCGGCTGGAACTCGCCCGGGCACTCTCGGCAAAGCCCAAGCTTCTTTTGCTTGACGAAATCGCGGGCGGCCTCACGGACGCAGAATGTGTCGCCCTCATCGACACGATCAAACGCATCCACGCGGCGGGTACGACGATCATCTGGATCGAACATGTGGTCCATGCGCTTCTTGCGGTGGTCGGGCGCCTGGTGGTCATTGATTTCGGCAAGAAGATCGCCGAAGGCGCCCCGAAAGAGATTATGGAAAGCGCCGAGGTCAAAGAAATCTACCTGGGGGTCGATCCCGATGTCTGACACCCTTTTGTCATTGCGCGGGCTCGACGCCTTCTACGGCGATTTCCAGGCGCTCTACGGCGTGAATATGGACGTCCGCGAAAGCGAGGTGATCGCGATCATCGGCGCCAACGGGGCCGGGAAGACAACGTTGATGCGCTCCATCTCGGGGCTCTTGCGGAACACACCCGAACAGATCATGCACAAAGGCGCGCCCATTGGCGGCCTGCGCGCCGATCAAGTGGCCTTCCGAGGGATTGCACTTGTGCCCGAGGGTCGGCAGCTCTTCCCGTCGCTCTCGGTAGAAGAAAACCTGATACTGGGCGGCAAGGTCGGGCGCAGTGGACCATGGTCGCTCGATAAGGTCTATGCGCTCTTTCCGATCCTCAAAGAACGGCGCGGCCAGGCTTCCACCTCGCTTTCGGGGGGACAGCAACAGATGGTGGCCATCGGGCGCGCACTAATGGCGAATCCAGACCTGATCCTCTTTGACGAGATCAGTCTTGGCCTCGCTCCTGTGATCATCAAGACGATCTACGACGCCCTGCCTGGGATCATCGGAGGCGGCATGACCGCGCTGGTCGTCGAACAGGACATCAGCAAGGCGCTTTCGGTTTCATCCCGCGTCTTCTGTCTGCAGGAAGGCCGCGTATCGCTGGAAGGCGCCACCAACGCGGTCAGCCGGGACGAAATCACCGCAGCCTATTTCGGAGTCACCGCATGATCGACTGGATCGGTGCCATTGTTCAGGGCACGCTCCTAGGCGGGCTCTACGCGCTTTTTGCGGCAGGTCTGTCGCTGATCTTTGGTGTCATGCGGCTGGTGAACATTGCCCACGGTGACCTGATTATCCTGGCCGCCTATATGGGGCTGAGCACCACGGTGTTGCTGGGCGTCCATCCCTTCGCGGCACTTCTTCTTGTGATGCCTGTGATGGCGGGGCTTGGCTATGCGCTGCAGCGCGGGGTTCTTAACCAGACGCTCGGGCCGGACATCCTGCCGCCGCTTCTGGTGACCTTCGGCCTCTCGGTGATCCTGCAAAACGTTCTGCTAGAGGTCTATACCGCCGACCCACAGAAACTGAACGGCGGGCCGATCGAGACAGCCAGCCTGAACCTTGGCGGTATCGCCGTGGGGGTCCTGCCGCTTCTGACCTTTGCCATCGCCGTTGCCGTGATCGCGGGGCTGCAGTTTATCTTCTACCGGACAAGCCTTGGCCGGGGCTTCCGCGCGGTCAGCGACAATCAGGACATCGCGCAGCTCATGGGGCTTAACAAGGCTCATGTCTTTGGGCTGGCCATGGCACTGGCGCTGGCCGTGACCGCCATTGCCGGCATTCTTCTGGGCATGCGCACCAGCTTTGATCCGGCGATCGGCGGCGGGCGGCTGATCTTCGGGTTTGAAGCGGTGATCATCGGTGGTCTCGGCAACCTTTGGGGCACGCTGGCCGGGGGTGTGATCCTTGGCGTGGCTCAAACCATTGGCGCAAAGATCGACCCGGGCTTCCAGATCCTCGCCGGACACATCGCCTTCCTGATCGTCCTTGCCGTGCGCCCGAACGGGCTCTTCCCGAGGGTGAACCATTGACCCAGCCAACCGTCACCCGCTCGACCCGCGCGACTGGCATCGCTTCGGTGCTGGCGATCCTGGCGCTTCTTGTTCTTGCCGCAGCGCCCTGGTGGGCAGGGCGCGCGGAACTGCGGCTTCTTGGCGAGATTTACCTCTACCTCTCCCTTGCTTGCCTCTGGAACCTCATGGCGGGCTACGCCGGTCTCGTCTCCGTTGGCCAGCAGGCCTACGTGGGCTTCGGCGGGTACATGCTGTTTGCGCTGAGCGTTTTTGGCGGCCTGCACCCCGTGGTGGCCATTGTTATTGGCGGCGTCCTAGCTGCCATCCTCGCTATCCCCATTGCGACGCTCATCTTCCGTCTGCGCGGTGCCTATTTCGCGATTGGAACTTGGGTGATTGCCGAGGTCTTTCGATTGAGTTTCGCGCAAGTCCAGGTCCTCGGCGGCGGATCCGGCACCTCCCTGCCCGTGGCGGTGGTCAAAGAACTGGGTGACGGTCGGTCCGAGAGGGAGGCCTTCAGCTATTGGCTCGCCCTCGGCGCCGCCTTCCTCGTGATCGCCGCCGTCTATGGCTTTCTTCGCTCGCGCCGTGGCCTCGCCCTGACTGCCATCCGCGACAGCGAAACCGCCGCCTCGGGTCTCGGCATCGATATCTGGCGTACGAAGCTTGAGGTCTACGTGGTCACCGCCGCCTTCACCGCGGTGATCGGCGGACTGATCTTTCTGCAAAAACTACGCATCTCGCCGGACGCCGCTTTTTCGGTCAACGACTGGACCGCCTTCGTGATCTTCATCGTCGTTATCGGCGGCATTGGCACGCTGGAAGGGCCTATCATCGGCACGCTGATCTTCTTTGCCTTGCGCGAAGTGCTCGCAGATTTTGGCACGATCTACCTGATGATCCTCGGGCTCGTGGCCATCGTCGTCATGCTGAAAGCGCCAAAGGGCGTCTGGGGGCTGATCCGCGACCGCTATGATCTGGAACTTTTCCCGCTCAGCTACCGCGTGCGCCAGAACAAAGACTGACACAGGGACGGACCCATGGCCGCCAAGCAAAAGACCATCATCACATGCGCGGTCACAGGCGCCATCCACACGCCCACAATGTCGGACGCCCTGCCCTATACCTACGATGACATCGCCAACCAGGCGGTCGATGCGGCGGAGGCCGGCGCGTCGATCCTGCATCTTCACGCGCGCAATCCAGACGACGGCGCGCCTTCGGTCGATCCGGCGGATTTCGCGCCCTTTCTGCCACGCATCAAGCAGGCCACTGATGCTGTCGTTAACATCTCGACCGGCGGCTCGCTGACCCTGTCGATCCAGGACCGCATCACGCCTGCCAAAACCTTCAGCCCCGAAATGTGTTCGATGAACATGGGCTCAATGAACTTCTCTTTCCATCCCCTCGCCAAGCGGTATGACACTTGGAAATTCGACTGGGAAAAAGACTATGTCGCCGGATCGGATGGCAACATTTTTCGCAATACCTTCCGCGATATCCGCGAGGCCGCCGAGACGCTGGCACCCCACGACATCAAGTTCGAGCATGAATGCTACGACGTCGGTCACCTCTATAACCTGAAGTTTTGCATGGACACCGAGCTCTTTAAGGCGCCGGTTTTCATTCAGTTCATCTTTGGCATCCTGGGCGGCATAGGTCCCGAAGTGGACAACCTGGTTTTTATGAAACGCACGGCAGACCGACTTTTCGGCGACGATTACCGTTGGTCCGTTCTCGGCGCGGGCGGTGCCCAGATGCCCCTTGCCACCACTGCGAGTCAGATGGGCGGCAACGTCCGCGTCGGGCTGGAAGACAGCCTTTTCATCCAACGCGGGAAGCTGGCCAGCTCAAATGCAGAGCAGGTCCGGCGGATTCGCGAGATTGTCGAGGCCCTCGGCTCGGAGGTTGCAACACCGGATGAGGCGCGGGAGATTCTGGCGCTTAAGGGCGGCGACCGCACCCGTTTCTAGCGCTCAAGGACGGGTCGCGGCCTGGCCGAAAACTCACGAACACGTGAGGGAACGGCCCCCTGCGGCAAAGCGCATAACTCGGAAATCGGGAGAAGGCACACTATCTCTTTGGAATACGGCGTTCCAATGCCGTTGACTTACTTTTTGATGACAGGGAAGCTCCACATGACCAGCGACTTCGTCTCCCGCCGTTCACTTCTGGCCGCCACCGGCGCCGTGGCTGCCACCGGGCTTACCGGACTGATCGTGCCCGCCCGCGCACAGGGCCTGGCACCGACACGCACCATGCGCGGCGGATCGAACAACTACAGGCCCGGGGCCCCGATCGTCGACCGCATCGGCGGCGGCGGGTTCTGGATGACTGGCACCGTGCGCCGCGCGGGCGATGGCGCGCCGCTGCCCGGCCAGCGCATTCAGATCTGGGCACACACCACCGAAGGCCACGAGCGTGACGCGCGCAGCCACGGAGCCACCCTGACGGATGCCAGTGGCGCCTTCCGTCTTGAAATGCCGCAGATCGTGCCCGCCTTCGGCCAGCCGCACGCGCACCTTGCCTATGACAGCGGCGACTTCGAGACGGTCTTTCTGCGTCCCATCATGCCACGAGCTAGCGACACGACACTCGAAGCGCATTTCGTTTTGCAGCCGGCCTGACCGGACGCGGGGCGACGGCATTGCGCGGGCTTCGCGCGGCAGCGATCTGGGCGCTCGTGGTCTGTGCCATAGCCGTCCCGCTAATCTTCGCGGCTTTCAGTCCGCAACTCGCCTGGCGCCAGCCGGTCTACATCGCAGCCGGCTTTGCCGGAATCGTGGGCCTGGCGCTGATGCTCTTGCAGCCGCTTCTTGCAGGGGGCATCCTGCCCGGCCTTCCCACAGGTCGCGGGCGCCGGGTTCACCGCTGGGTGGGCGGGGCTCTCGTGGTGGCCGTGGTCTTGCACGTAGGGTTTCTCTGGATCACCAGCCCCCCTGACGTGGTGGACGTGGTGCTTTTTCGCTCGCCTACGCCGTTTTCTGTTTGGGGTGCCGTTGCAATGTGGGCGATCTTCGCCGCAGCCGCACTCGCTGCCCTGCGCAAGCGTCTGCACCTTGCGCCCCGGATCTTCCGGCGAGCGCATTCTGCGCTCGTCTCCGTCGCCGTTGTCGGCACGGTGGTTCACGCGCTCCTGATCCAGGGAACGATGGAAACGGTGTCGAAGGTGCTCTTGTGCGTGTTCGTTGTCGCCGCAACGGGAAAGGTCATCTTCGACCTACGCGCCTGGAAACCCCGCGCGCCCCGCAATCCTTAGCGCCAGGTCAGGGGGCTGGTGGATGCCGGCCCAGAGCCCAGAGCCCAGAGCCGACGCGCGCCAATATTCGGCGGGATGCCAACGGTGGGCCAAGACACCGACTTGGCGGTGGCAGGACAGTCGGTCCGGAAATTCGGCGACCTGATCTTTTCCGGGCCCTACCCGATGCGTGACCCTAACCTTCCCAAAATGGTTGATGAAACGCGCGAAGTGTGGTGTTTCGGACCAATTACGCGTCAGACACGCTGACGCTGTACATGACCACATGCTCTGAGGCTTTTGGGGATGACCCTCTCCAAATATTTCTAGAGGACGACGCAAGGGCCATACATGAGCCACGAGGGCCATCTACTTCTCCTGATCGCCTTGATGCCCTTTGTCGGCGCGCTTGTGCCAGGCCTCATGATCCGTGCCGGGCGCACCACCTGTGCGATTGCGACCGCCACACCCACGGCGCTCGCACTGACCATGCTTCTTGTCCTGGCCCCCGGCGTCATGCAAGGCGAGATGGTGCAGGCAGAACTGGATTGGCTGCCGCAGCTTGGGCTTTCTGCCTCTTTCTTTCTTGATGGGCTGGGACTGCTCTTTGCCGGGATGATCCTTGGCGTGGGGTTGCTGATCACGCTTTACGCACGGTTCTATCTCTCGAACGACGACCCGATGGGGCAGTTCTACACCTATCTTCTGCTCTTCCAGGGCGCGATGCTAGGGATCGTCCTGTCCGACAACATACTGCTTTTGCTGGTCTTCTGGGAATTGACCTCACTGTCTTCCTTTCTTTTGATCGGCTATTGGAAACATCTGCCCGAAGGCCGGCAGGGCGCTCGCATGGCCCTGACCGTCACAGGCGCCGGCGGTCTTGCCATGATTGGGGGCATGCTGATCCTCGGAAACATCGTGGGCAGCTACAATCTGACTGATATTCTTCAGGCGGGAGACCTGATCCGCGCGTCGGACTGGTACATGCCCGCACTGATCCTGATCCTGCTTGGCGCGTTCACCAAGTCCGCGCAGTTCCCGTTCCATTTTTGGCTCCCACACGCCATGGCCGCGCCGACCCCGGTTTCGGCCTACCTGCACTCGGCAACCATGGTGAAGGCGGGCGTTTTCCTTATGGCCCGCATGTGGCCCGCGCTCGCCGGCACCGACGCGTGGTTCTACATCGTCGCAACGACCGGTCTTGTCACCATGGTCGTCGGCGCGGCGATCGCGCTCTTCAAGGATGACCTCAAGGCCCTTTTGGCCTTCTCGACTGTCAGTCACCTAGGTCTTCTAACGATGCTCCTCGGCTTCGGGACCGAGGCTGCGGCTGTCGCTGCGATCTTTCACATTATCAACCATCTGACATTCAAGGCGGCGCTTTTCATGACCGCCGGGATCGTCGACCACGAAACCCATACCCGGGACATCAAGCGCCTTGGGGGCCTCAGGCACCTCATGCCGATCACCTTCCTGATCGGGACGGTCGCCGCCCTGTCCATGGCGGGCATCCCGCTCTTGAACGGGTTCGTCTCGAAAGAGATGATGCTGGAGGAAGCCTCGCACACGGACTGGCTCGGCAGCCACAACCTGGTGCCCATCTTCGCCACGCTGGGCGCTCTTCTCTCCGCTGCCTATTCCTTCCGCTTTATTGTCCATGTCTTCCTTGGCCCCGTGCGCGATGACTACCCGCACACGCCCCACGATCCGCCTTTTGGAATGTGGGCGGCACCTGCGCTGCTGGTCGTCATGGTCATCGTGATCGGCCTCGCCCCATTCCTGGCCGACGCCATCGTCACGGTCGCCGCAAACGCGGTGACGGGAGCCGACCTGCATCCGCATCTTAAAATCTGGCACGGGGTGACACCGGCCCTCTGGATGTCGGTGATCGCGACAATCGGTGGTGCGGTCTTGCTTTCGGTTCATGCGCCACTCGACCGGATCTGGATCGCTTTGCCGCGCCCGGACGCCAAGGTGATCTTCGACCACCTTATCGCGGCGGTTGTGGCTGCTTGCCGCTGGATCACCGAGACGACCCACAACGGCGCGATCAGCCGGTACCTGGCCATCTTCACCGTGGCCTCGGTCTTTCTCGCCTGGATCGCCTATTCCAGCAGCGGGCTGTCAGCGCCGACACGCGATCTCTTGCCGGTGCCCGTCGTTATTGCCGTCGGCTGGCTGATGCTGGTCGTCGCGACGGTATCGGTTGTCTTCATGCATCATCACCGGTTTCGGGCACTGGTGCTGATCGGGGTCATCGGCCTGTCGATTTCGGCGGTGTTCGCCTATCTCTCGGCGCCTGACCTCGCGCTCACACAAATCTCGGTGGAAACCGTCACGATCATGCTTTTGTTGCTGGCACTGCACTTCATGCCGCAGGTCACGCCGAAGGAAAGCCCGGCCTGGCTCAAGCTGCGGGACGGGGTGATCGCGGGCGCAGCGGGTCTCGGCGTCGGTGGGCTGTCTTACGCCTTCATGATGCGCGACATCGACACGATCTCACAGTTCCATATCGACAACAGCTACGAAGGCGGCGGCGGCACCAATGTGGTGAACGTGATCCTCGTGGATTTCCGGGGCTACGACACCTATGGCGAGATCATCGTGCTTGGTATTGCGGGCCTTGTGATATTTGCGCTGATGCGCGCGTTGCTCGACGGACCGGCGGCGCGGCGGCTGCGCCAGACGGTCTATGACTACGACCGGTCGAGCGACCGCCACCCTCTGATGATGGTGGTCGTCACCCGCGTCGTCATGCCGATTGCTATCCTTGTGGGCGTTTACATCTTCTTGCGCGGCCATAACCAGCCGGGGGGTGGTTTTGTGGCCGGCCTCGTGGTCGCCATCGCGCTTTTGATGCAATACATGGCCTCGGGCTTTGCCTGGACCCAGCAACGCCAGCGGATCGAGTACCATACGATGATCGGCCTCGGCGTGGTGATCGCGGGTCTCACGGGCGCGGGATCCTGGCTTTTCGCGCGCCCCTTCCTGACGAGCGATTATACCTACATTCACATCCCGCCGATCGAAGAGTTCGAACTGGCCACCGCAATGCTCTTCGACCTAGGCGTCTTCATGACAGTCCTCGGCGCGGTGATGCTGATGCTGTTCAGCCTGTCCCGGATCGCGCGCTTTGCCGGCGAGACGGTGAACGTGGAGCCCATGGACTATGACCCTGGCGAACACGCCGAAGACGTGGCGGAGCGCTGAGATGGAACTGATCATCGCAAGTGCAATCGCCGTTTTGACCGCCGGTGGCGTCTATCTGATCCTGAGGCTGCGCACCTTCCCGGTGATCCTGGGCCTTGCGCTTTTGTCCTATGCGGTGAACGTCTTCCTCTTCTCCAGCGGACGTCTGGCCATCGACATGTCGCCGACCCTGTCGAAATACGGCGACGGCACCTACAGCGACCCGTTGCCCCAGGCCTTGGTGCTGACAGCGATCGTGATCTCGTTCGGCATGACGGCGGTTCTGGTCATGCTGGCGCTCGGCGCCTTCCTTGAGGCCGAGGAGGACCGCATCGACATCGTTGCGGATGAAGATGCGGAAGCCCCCGCCGAGGACCCGCGGTCATGATGCACTGGATCATCCTGCCCGTGGTCCTGCCTGCGATGCTGGCGCCGATTATCGGCTTTGTTATGCGCTACGACATCACGCTGGCGCGCGTGGCGTCGCTTGCGGGCACGGCCGTTCTGTTGGCGGTTGCTATCGGCCTCCTTGTTCTGGCGGCGGATGGCGAAACCCATGTCTACAGGCTCGGCAACTGGCCCGCGCCTTTCGGCATCGTGCTGGTGCTAGACCGACTGTCGGCGCTGATGGTGCTTTTGACAGCGATCCTGGCCCTTATCGTGCTGCTCCATGCCATAGCAACCGAATGGGATGACCGAGGCCTGCATTTCCACGCGCTTTTTCAGTTCCAACTTATGGGCATCTGCGGCGCATTTCTGACAGGCGACATCTTTAACCTGTTCGTATTCTTCGAAGTCCTGCTCATTGCGTCTTACGGGCTGATGATCCACTCCGGCGGGCGCGAGCGCCTGCAGGCCGGTTTGCAATACGTGGTCATGAACCTTGCCGGATCGACGCTCTTTCTCTTCGCGCTTGGCACGCTTTATGCGTCGACCGGCACGCTGAACATCGCAGACCTTGCCCTGCGCATCCCGGAAATCCCGCAAGAAGAAGCATCGCTGGTCCGCGTCGCATCGATGCTTTTGATCATCGTTTTTGCCGTGAAAGCCGCCCTTTTTCCGGTGCAGTTCTGGCTGCCCGGCACATACGCCAATGCCCCGGCGCCTGTGGCGGCGCTTTTTGCGATCATGACCAAGGTGGGGGCCTACGCAATCATCCGGGTCCATACCGTGTCTTTCGGGCCGGGCGTGGGCAGCACCGAGGATGTGGGCGCAATCCTGCTTTATCCGGCGGCAATCATCACAATCGCCATCGGCGCATTGGGTGTTCTCGGCGCGCGCAGGCTGATGCCGCTGATCGCCTTCTCTGTGGTCGGTTCCATGGGCACGCTTCTGGTGGCTGTGTCAGCCTTCTCGCCTCTGGCCACGACCGCGGCGCTCTACTACCTCGTCCATTCGACTTTTGCCACGGCCTGCCTGTTTCTCCTTGCAGATCTCGTGGTCACCCGCAGATCCGGCGATCTTCTGAAGGCGCAGCCGCCTACCGTGCAAAACGGCCTCTTCGCCGCGCTCTTTTTTGCAGCCGCCATTGCTATGGCCGGTATGCCGCCGCTCAGCGGATTTCTTGGCAAGCTCCTTGTCCTTGACGCCCTTCGCGATCCCGGTGTCATCCCGTGGGTCTGGACTGCAATTCTGGTGGGCTCGCTATTCACCATCGTCGGCTTTGCACGCGCCGGCAGCACACTGTTCTGGAAGTCGACCGCGCTGGACATCCCGGAAGACGGCGTGGCTGTCACGCGTCAGGCATCGGCAGCAGAGATTGCGCCGACCGTTGCAACGATCGCCATTCTGGCGCTTCTGGCTGTCTTTGCCGGGACCGTCGCCAACTACCTGGAGGCGACGACTTTGCAGCTCTTTGACCGGGCTGGCTACATCTCGGCCGTGCTTGGCCTGCCGGTGGAGGGCTAGAGAATGCTCAAGCGCCTGATCCCCCATCCCCTGCTCAGCCTGATGCTGGTTCTGGTCTGGATCGCTCTGGTCAATACGTTCACCCTTGGCAACCTGATCCTCGGCACGGTCTTCGCGATCATCATACCGGTTCTCACCGCCGCCTATTGGCCCAACCGCCCCGTCATGCGTCGTCCGCTCATGATCGCTGAGTATATTCTTGTCGTGCTCTGGGACATCGTACTTGCGAACATCGAAGTGGCGATGATCATCCTTTTCAAGCGCGAGCCCGAGATTCACTCGCACTGGATCAAAGTGCCCATCGAGTTGAAAACCGCCGAGGCGATCACCGTTCTTGCCGGTACGATTACGATGACGCCCGGTACAGTATCGGCCATCCTTTCCGCCGACGGCAGGTTCATTCTGGTTCACTGCCTTCATACCGACGACCCCGACAGTGTCCGCGACAGCATCAAGTCGCGGTACGAAAGCCGCCTCAAGGAGATCTTCCCTTGATAGACTATGCCCTGACCTTCTGCGCGCTCTGCTATGGCGTGGCCTTGCTTCTCGATCTCTGGCGCATTGCTAGGGGACCCAATGCCGCCGACCGCATCCTCGCGCTCGACACGATGGTCATCAATGTGATCGCCCTGCTCGTTCTCTACGGGATCTCGCGGGGTACGGCCATTTACTTCGAAGCCGCGTTGCTTATCGCAATGGTGGGCTTCGTTTCCACCGTTGCCTATTGCCGCTATCTCTTACGCGGCGATATTATTGAGTGAGGCTGACCGATGAATGTGATCGCCGAACTCCTGATATCTCTCTCGCTCGTCGTGGCCGGTATCTTCGGATTTGTCGGCTCTTACGGGCTGATCAAGCTCAAGGACAGCGTCCAGCGCCTGCACGCCCCGACCAAGGCAACAACGCTTGGTGTCGGCGGGCTGCTTATCGCGTCAATGATTTTCTTTTTCGCCGACACAGGGCACGTGTCCGTCCACGAGTTACTCATTACCCTCTTTCTCTTCCTGACAGCGCCGATCACCGCCTATTTCATTGCGAATGCCTACCTTGCGCGCCATGTGAAGGAAGAGGAACTGCCGAAAACAGGCGGCCCATGCGGTTGGTCGATTTACGACGATCCGCCCGACGTTGACGTCGACCGGTAGCCCTCTCAGACGCGCAAAATATCCATTGGCTGTAGAAATTTCCCTGCGTCTGGTGTTTCTGGACACATGGTCACCGCCGAAAGTACGAAAGACCCGGACGAACAAGCGCGCGTGCCGCATTTCCGCAAGCGCCCCGACCGGCTCATGCGGACGGCTGCTGCCTTTGTCATTATTGCGCTGATCCTTGCAGGTCTCAAACTGGGCGCTGGCGTTCTGGTGCCCGTCGCCGAAGCCATCATTGTGCTCTTCATTCTGAATGGCCTGGCACGCGCTATTCGGCGGATCCCCATACCCTGGCTGCAGGCAAATGAGTGGGTGGCTTCGGTCCTGGCCGTTTTTATCGTCCTGATCCTGAGCACCCTGGCCGTTTACGCTGGTGTGCAAAGCGCGCTCAGCTTCGGCCCGAACGCCGCCAGCCTGCAAAACAGCCTCGACCCTTTCATCACACGGCTTTCAGAGCTGTTGGGACAGGACCGCGCAAACATCATCGACCGCGCCATTGATGTGGTCAGGGTAGAGCCTCTGATGCAGCAAATCGTGCTTGGGTTCCTCGCGCTTCTTAACCAGTTCGGCGTCGTGGTCCTTTATGTCCTGTTCCTTCTGGCCGATCAGGTGTTCTTCGATCGCAAAATGCACGCGCTTTACCCCGACGAAACCCGCCGCGCCGAGGTCACGGAGATCCTGTCGGACATCAACCGCCAAATAAGCACCTACCTCTGGGTGATGACGCGGGTCAGCGCGCTGACCGCGATCCTGAGTTACGCGGTGATGCGCGTGGCCGGGCTGGAGCACGCCGAGTTCTGGGCGGTGCTTGTCTTCGTTTTGAATTTCATCCCGACGATCGGGTCGATCCTCGGCACCATCCTTCCGACCGCCTTCGCGCTTGTGCAGTTCCAGGACCTTCAGCTCGCTGCTTTGATCTGCATCGCGCTTGGCATCGTTCAATTCACCATCGGCAACATCCTCTTTCCGCGCATGGCTGGCAGCTCGCTGAACCTGAGCTTCTTCGTCACCATCTTCTGCCTTTTTGTCTGGGGCGCGCTCTGGGGGTTCACGGGCATGTTCCTGGCCGTTCCGTTGACCGCGATCCTCGTGGTCCTGCTGGCGCGGTTCGAGGCGACCCGCCCGCTCGCGGTCCTGATGTCAAAGAACGGCACGCTGGTGGACCGCCCCGTGCCGACGAAGGTTGCTTAGGCAGCGCTACACCACGCGGAATTTTCGGCTTTCGATCCCGTCGATTTCGCCCAAGAGCACGTCACCGCGCTGCACTGGTCCTACGCCCGAAGGCGTGCCAGACAGGATGACATCCCCGGCCGCCAGCTCGAAATACGCAGATAAATAAGAGATCATTTCGGGCACTTTCCAGATCATCTGGCTGAGGTCGCCTTCCTGGCGAAGCGTACCATTCACGCTCAGCGCGATCCGGCCACTGGCCGGATGCGCGACCTGGGAGACAGGAAAGATCGGACCGGAGGGTGCGGATTTCTCGAAGGCTTTGCCGATTTCCCACGGTCGACCGAGTTTCTTCATCTCGCCCTGCAGGTCACGCCGCGTCATGTCGAGGCAAAGACCATATCCGAAAACATGATCAAGCGCATCGTCCGACGATATGTTTCGGCCGCCTGATTTCAGGGCGACCAGCATTTCTATCTCGTGGTGCACATCCGAAGAATTGTCCGGGTACGGAAATTCACCGGACGGATCGAGGTTATCGGGGTTTTTCTGGAAGAAGAACGGTGGCTCGCGGTCTGGATCGTGACCCATCTCGACCGCGTGGGCGGCGTAGTTGCGACCTATGCAATAGACGCGGCGGACCGGGAACGGCGCTTCGGACCCTACGACCGGCAGCAGGGCCTGTTTCGGCGGGTCGATTGCGAATGCCGTCACGGTGTCTCTCCTGTGCGTAGTGGTCCATCCGCTTTCTAGGACCCGGCCCAATGGATATCAATCGTGGGCGCGGTCGGGCTGGCCATCAGCATCCCTCACCCGAAAGCGCTGACCATTATGATCGGGAGTGTCACAAGGCAAAGGAGATGGGTCGCGACTACAACCGTGGATGCCGTTGCACCATCACAACCATAGCGCGCCGCAATAACACCGGCGACCATGCTTGCGGGCATGCCGGACTCCAGGACAAGCAACTCGCGCCCAAGCGGTTCGATGTTCAGCAGCCCCCCAGCGGCGAGGGCAATCAGCGGTTCAAGGACAAGCTTCAGGGAGGCAACGATAGCAAGAAGCGAGGCGAGCCGCCCAAACGCAACCGGTCTCAGCATCAGCCCTAGTGTGAATGCGACGAGAAAGATAAGCGTATTTGCCGCGACTTCGAGAAATTCGTTGAGCAAGTTAAGAACCCAGTGGTCAAGGTACACCTGAAGCCTTGAGGCGGCCACGCCAAGAACCATTGCCAGAAAAATTGGAGAATAGAAGAAAGGACGAACCGCCGCCCAGAGCCCCGGGCCGGTGGTGGTCGGGGTCCCGAAATACACCGCGACGGCAACGCCGAGCGTGAACATTGGCAGATGCACGCCAATCTCTCCCATCGTGACCACGGCACCCATTATGGAAGGATCATTTCCGTAGATCTGCAGAACCAGGAGGTAGCCAAGAGTAGAGGAACTGCCGAAGCTCGACACCATAATAACGGCCCCGAGGACCGGCTTTTCCAGTCTGAAGAGCCGACCTATGACCCATGCGGTTGCACCCACGCTGGCGATGGAACAGAAAATCAGCGCTGCAAGCAAAAGGCGTTCGGCCAGAAATGGCTCGCTACTGATGCTGAGAAAGATGAGTGCAGGGAGCGCAAAGTCCGTAACCAGACGGCCAAATACAGCCTGCTCTTCCGGCCGTATCGTTCCGCGAGCGCGCAGCAATATTGCCGCAGAGCCCAGCGTTGCGAGAAGCACGAAGGATTGGAGCAGGCTGTCAAAGATTGTCACCGGCGACCTCCACGCGTTAAAAGGCGCCGCGTCGTCGAACCTTCCGTCGCGACCGTGCGCTGCGCCGCCTGTCGTCCGAGCAGCGAGTCGCGTCATTGCTCCAAACTGCATGGTACGGATCACAGGAGTTTCACAGGTCTTGGGAATTGCTAATTTTTTTCAGCGGAAGCCCCGGATCAGTCCAACAATTGCACTTTGTCTGGTTGTTCGGGGCTTTTGAAATCTTCCGGGCCGGCTAGTCTTGCGACCACACAGTAATCGGAACGGGAAACTTTCTTGTGCTCAAAATCTGGTTCTTGACCCTGACACTGGCATCGTTCACCGCCGCAGCTCCCGTCGAAGCGGCGGACCAGCAAGACCAGGGGATCTTCGATGTGGGGCGCGGCACCATTGTCGCCCCACGCGCGCGCATGGTCGATGTCGCCCAGCAGCTCCTGGCCTCGGTTAGTGGCGAGCCAAGCCTGTCTGAAGTGATGGACGGGTACTCAAAACGTGACATGCTTTTGCATCCCGTCGACACCGACGACGTTTTGAGGTGGACGTTCTGGCCCACCGAGCGTATCGGCCTGCCGCTAAAGCTGATGGATGTCGAGCAGATGACGCTGACGCAGGAACTGCTCTGGTCCCTGCTCAGCGAAGCGGGTTACCTGAAACTCCTCAATGTCATGCAGCTCGAAAACCTGCTCGTCTGGACGGAAACGGACGCCTGGCCGCGGGGGATGGGCGACTACGTGATCGTATTCTTCGGAGATCCGTCGGATGACGAATGGTCTTGGCGTTTTGAAGGTCACCACATCTCGCTGAACATCGCTGTCGCACCGGACGGGGTGTCTGTAACGCCCAGTTTTCTCGGAGCCAAGCCCGCCCTTGTGCAGACGGGTCGCCTGAGCGGAGTAAGGCTGCTGAGAACCTGGGAAGATGCCGCGAAGATGCTGATCCTGTCGATGACTGAGGACCAGCGGGGTCTCGCGCGTGTCAGCATATCGCCCGAAGAAAACGCCCTGGTCGAGGCCATAGGCATGGGCAACTTCGATGGCGCGCCCCATGACCTCCACAGCTCGCACATGTTGCGGCCCGAAGAGGCCTGGGACGACTGGCGCGATTTGCCAACAGGCATCGCCTACACCGCCCTGTCCGCCGACCAGCAGAACATCCTCGACAGGCTAATCGGCGATATCATGGGACTCTACCGTCCAGGGTATCTGACCGGGACTGCACCGGACAGAGCGACGCTAAGCTTTGCATTTTCCGGCGATGCCACGCCCAACGGTCTGCTCTACTTCCGCATCGAAGACGGAAGCTTTTTCTACGAGTATCTCAATACACAGCTGACCTACGACCATGTCCACACCGTTTGGCGGGACAAGGATGGTGATTTTGGTGCTGACATCATGAAGCGCCACCTGGAATTGCACCACGGCGGGGGTCAGTGAAACCAGCCCGCCAAGGCAACGTCGCCAAATGAAGCGCCTGCTTCAGACGTCTTTCTTGCGGACCCCAATGCGCATCCCTGCCACAAGAACCAGGCCGCCCAGAAGCAGCGGCAGGCTCGCTGGGACCGGAACGATGTTTAGGTACTCTTCCGCGAGAATCTCGTGAACACGCGCGCTTGGGTGGAGCGGGTCGTAAAACAGGAACGTGTTTGGATCGGGGTCGCCGAGAAGGCAACCGATGGGCGCAGCGACCAGGCAGGCTTCAGTCGTATTTTCGATCCCAAAAGCGCTCGGGTCCTCCAGGATTTCCTCGAATTCGCCATTGATGTCGAAGAAGGTCGTCGGGATATCAATGAGTTCCCCGGCTTCCACGGCCGCCCGGAGCTCTGCGTTGAAGTAGCGGGTGACTTCATCCATAAGCACGGCCACCTCCGGCCCCAGCGCCCGGACGAGCGGCGTCTTGCCAAGTTCGGGAAGGCCAAAGACTATGAAATTCGGATTGATCTCTGCAAACCTGCTTAGCGTCAGAACCTCTTCGGCAATGGTCATGACAACAGCATCAGCCGTTTCAAGCAGCGTGGAATTCAGGGCAGCCAAATCCACCGCACCCGGAGAAATACCGATGTCCTTCGGATCGCTTACCCCCGAAACCAAGCCCACGCTTTCCAAGGCTTCCAAGAGGTCGTTGGCGCCTATCCAGATCGCCACGTTCGCTCTGCCGGGCGCATTAGCATCTGAACGTATGAAGTTGGCCACCTGTACGGTCAGATCCGGAATGCCATCCACAGCCGGCAAGGCAGTCGCGCCGCCCCAGGCAAAGTTGAGCCCGGAAGCTAGATCGGATCCAATCTGAGCGGCCCAGACGTTGCCATTGGTAAATTGGCCATCCGGGTATGGAGGACTGGGGACCAGCGACGGATCGGCGGTAAAAAGGTTTCCCGCATCGCTGAGACTGTCACCGAAAACAATCGTACGCGCGCTTGCAACACACACGCTGCTCCACAGAACACAAAACGCCAAAACAAGTTTCATCATAAACCTCTCAAAACCCTCACCAGACACTGGTGCAGAAAACCACGAAACCGCGGAATTCTCCAAACACTTTCCGCACCGCAGCGCAGCGGCCTTCGTTGGCACTAAGGCGGCCCCACCATGCGCGCCGCAAAC
>JBCDED010000056.1:0-26343 GCA_039179985.1 Pseudomonadota bacterium | reverse complement strand
GGACACAGCAGAAGCCGTCGAAGAAAAGCCCAGGCGCAAGCGCGCCCCGCGCAAACGCAAAGTGGCCGCGGAAGAACCCGCACCAGCCGAAGCCGCCCCCGAACCTGTTGCCGAGGCGACCATGGCCGACGCGGAAGTTGCGGTCAGCGAGGCCGTGGCGCCCGTTGCAGAACCTGCACCGGAGCCAGAGCCGTCGCCAGAACCGGTGGCCGCAGACCCAACGGCCGACCCAGAGCCGTCCAAGCCCAAGCGGCGCGGCTGGTGGAATCTGGGCAAGTAATCTCACGGACACCCGGCCCGCGCGCGGGCCGGGGTCCCTCCGGGCTCAGCCCGATTTGCGGATCAGGTAGACCTGCGCATCCTCGCTGTCGCTCTGACCGACCAGTTCATGGCCGCTTTCGTTGCAGAAATGGGGCACGTCGACCACAGCGGCCGGATCATCGGCGATCAGCTTCAGGGTTTGGCCGCCGGACAGGGACTTCAGGCGCTTCCGCGCCTTGAGAACCGGCAGCGGGCAGAGAAGCCCACGGGCGTCTACTTCATCGTCCCATCCCATTGCACCGCTTGAGCTACGCGCCGTGTTACAATTTGTCCACGCGAATGTGACGCGCTTTGCCGTGACGCCGCCTCATTCGTGCGATAGGCCAGGAACATGTTCGGCATAGACATCTTCGACGCGGCCCTCTTGCCCGCCATGGCGATCTCGCTCGCTGCGGGTGTGATTTCATTCCTGTCGCCCTGCGTGCTGCCGATTGTGCCGCCCTATCTGGCCTATATGGGCGGGATCAGCGTGTCGGAGATGAGCGACGAGCGCGAAAGCCGGCGCAAGGTCATGCTGCCGGCGATCTTCTTTGTCCTTGGGCTTTCGACGGTCTTTTTGTTTCTCGGCTTCACCGCTTCGGCCTTCGGGCGCTTTTTCCTGACAAATCAGGAGTGGTTCGTCTGGGGCGCGGGCCTGATTGTCATGGCGTTCGGGGCCCATTTTGTTGGCGTCTATCGCTTCGCCTTCCTCGACCGCGAAGCGCGGCTCGATGCCGGGGACCGGGGCGGATCGGCCTTTGGCGCCTTTGTTCTGGGCCTTGCCTTTGCCTTCGGCTGGACACCGTGCATCGGTCCGATCCTCGGCGCGATCCTGTCGATTGCGGCGACCGAAGCCTCGATCACGCGGGGCACGACGCTTTTGGCCGCCTACGCACTCGGTCTTGGTATCCCCTTCCTATTGGTCGCGGCCTTCTTTCCGCGTCTCAAGGGCGTGATGACTTGGATGAAGCGGCATATGGAGCAGATTGAGCGGATCATGGGCCTTCTTCTCTGGACCGTCGGCCTTTTCATGGTCACGGGTCAGTTCACGGCCTTCTCCTTCTGGCTGCTCGAACAGTTCCCGGCCCTGCAGGCTATTGGCTAACGCCGCTTTCGCTTTTCTGCCCGGCGCCAGTCGCTATGCTGCGGAGCCATGGGGCAGGCACAGGCACGACCGGTAAGAAGACGGCAGGTCTTCTATATTCCCGGCTACGATCCGTTTCCGGCGCGTCGGTACCGTGAGCTTTACCGCAGCGAAGGGGCGCAGCAGGCGGGCATCTCGGGGTACACGCTGAGCGTGCAGGGCGGCGAGACACCTGGCGCATGGACCGCCACAAGCGTCATTGAAGGAGCGGAGACCAGCGCGCGCGTCGATGTCCTTGGCTGGTCCGATCTCGTCAAATCCAGCATGGCCGCCGGGATTCTGGCCACCTACGGGCAGCTTCTGCGCACAGCCTGGATTTATATCTCCACCGGCGCGCTCTGGCGGCTGGCCCGGTTGCGCAAAGGGCCGCTTCTGGCGGTGCTCTATCCCGTCGGCGGCCTCGTCCTGCAGGCGCTGGTGGCGCTTGGCATCGCCTTTCTGGTCTTCCGGCTGGTCGCGGGGGTGTCGGTGCCGTTTGCGGCACTGGTCAGCTTTGGTGTTGCCTGGGGTCTTTTCCATCTCTTTAAGGCCCGCGACGGGCGGTTCTTTGTCCACTACCTGATGCACGACTACGCCTTTTCCGCAAAGGATCGCGGCGCTTATGCCGAGGGGCTCAGCGCCCGCATCGATGCCTTTGCGGACAGGGTGGCCGGGGTCCGAGGAGCGGACGAGATCCTGATTGTCGGCCATTCCTCGGGCGCCCATCTGGCGGTGAGCGTGCTGGCGCGGCTGGTCCGGCAGGGCCGGCTGCCGGACACGCCAGCGGTCAGTTTGCTGACCCTTGGCCATGTGGTACCCATGCTGTCTTTTTTGCCGGATGCGGATGAATTGCGCGCGGATCTCGCCACGGTTGGGGCCGCGCGCACCGTCGCCTGGGTCGATGTGACGGCACCAGGGGATGGCTGTTGCTTTGCGCTTTGCCATCCGCTGGCTGTCAGCGGTGTGCCGGTGGGCGAAGGGGACGGTCCCCTGGTGATCTCTGCTGCCTTCAGCAAGACCCTGTCAGGGGAGGCCCAGCAAAAGATGCGCTGGCGCTTTTTTCGCATCCATTTCCAGTACCTTTGTGCTTTCGACCGGCCCGGCGACTATGACTATTTCCAGATCACCGCGGGGCCCCTGACGCTTGGCGCGCGCTATACCGGCCGAAAGCCCTCGCCGGGGATGATCCGCGCGCCTGTCTCGGCCTACCGGACGCTCGCCGCATGATCCCGCCGAAGCCTGCGTCGCGGCCGCGCCAGGCGTCGCTCTGGCGTTACTTTCGTCTGTTCCGGCAAGACATCCTGTCGGCGCAACCCGCGCATCTCTACCGGGCGCGCATGGCAGAGTTCCGGACGCCGTTCTTCCGGTCGTTCCTCCTGGGCGAGCCCGATCTGGTGGAAGAGGTGCTAAAGCGCCGTCCGGAGGATTTTCCGAAATCGGACCGCATCTCCGAGGGGCTACGGCCGCTTTTGGGACAGTCGGTGTTTCTGACCAACGGCGAGACATGGCGGCGGCAGCGCCGCCTGATCGACCCGGCCTTCGACCGCGGCAAGCTGGCCAAGAGTTTTCCCGCCATGCTTGAGGCCGGCACCGATATGCTGGCCCGCCTGCGCACCATGGGGCCCGAACCTTTGGATGTGGAACCGCCCATGTCCCGCGTGGCGGCAGATATCATCTTTCGCACGCTCTTCAGCATCCCGATCACCGAACCCCTGGCCGATGAGATTTTTCAGGCCTTCCGCGCCTATCAACGGCAGCAGCCGCTTTTGAACGCGGGGGCCGTCCTGACGCTGCCGCGCTGGATGCCAAGGGGCCACAGACAAAGCACGCGCGAGGCGGCAAAGCGGATTCGAATGGCCCTTTTGGCGCTGATTGCGGAACGGGCCTTCGCCCTTCGCGAGGGCTGCGCGCCGGACGATCTGGCCACCGCTTTGATGACCGCGCGCGATCCGGAGACGGGCCGGGGGTTTTCCGAGGACGAAATGCTGGATCAGGTGGCGATCTTCTTTCTGGCGGGGCACGAGACAAGTGCCGCCGCGCTGGCCTGGGCCCTGATGCTCCTGGCTATGCATCCTGCGGTGCAGGACCGTGTCGCTGAAGAGGTCCGGGGCCTGCCGGAAAATCCAAGTCTTTCTGATATTTCGGGGCTGACGCTCACGCGAAACGTGTGGCGCGAGACGCTGCGGCTCTATGCCCCTGTCCCGATGATGGTGCGCGAGGCATCGCGACGCGAGGTCTTTCGCGAACGCCGCGTGCCAAAGGGCGCGCAGATCGTCATTTCGCCCTGGCATCTTCACCGGCACGAACGCCACTGGGAGGCTCCCGACGCCTTCGATCCGGACCGCTTTGACCGCGCGGTCACGGAGGGCGCGTATCTGCCGTTCTCCGCTGGGCCGCGTATCTGTCCGGGCGCGGGCTTTGCAATGGTCGAGGGTCCGCTCATACTTGCGCTCATTTGCCGGGCGTTCCGTCTGACGTTGGACGAAAGCCGCATGCCCGTGCCCGTGGCGCATCTGACAGTCCGCAGCCGTGACGGGATCTACATGTCGTTGACCGACCGGTCCGAGGCTGCTGCGCGGTAGTGTTCGAGCACGAAAACCCGGATCGCCGAGGCCAGCCCGCAGTCGAGCCCGCGCACGGCGTCGATCTCAGCGGCCAGAGCGTTCAGTCCCACACCGCGCCCCCGGGCGATTTCACGAAAGGCTTGCCAGAACTCATTCTCAAGGGTCACCGACGTGCGGTGTCCTTTCAAGGTTATCGAGTGCTTGACCGGCCGCTTGCTCATGTTTCGCGTTTGGCTCCATCGAGAGTTTTCGACACGTCTGCGCTTTCCGCCTTGTCCGCGGCTTTTTCAGCCTTGGTGCGACCGAATTTCACTGCGTTCTCATCGGCTTTCGCGCGGTTTCTCGCCTTCTGAACCGCCTTTCGGCGGCGGTTGAGGTTTACGACTCTATCGGACATGGGCTCAGCCTAGCAGTTTGACGTGACGGAACAGTGCAGCGCAGCGTCGCGGCCTGTTTTTTTACAGGGCATCCGTGGAACAAGTACCAAAGGCTCCGGGTTTGCCGTTCCGAAGGCGCATGTAAAGTCTGCGTTGCCACGGCTCCGCGGAACGCTTTGGTTTTTTTTATAGCATTGCCAATGCAGTAAGATAGAAATTTAATGTTTGTGGCGCTATTT
This sequence comes from Pseudomonadota bacterium, assembly GCA_039179985.1. Classification (GTDB taxonomy): domain Bacteria; phylum Pseudomonadota; class Alphaproteobacteria; order Rhodobacterales; family Rhodobacteraceae; genus JBCCMQ01. The sequence continues at coordinate 21,740 of JBCDED010000056.1, read as the reverse complement.
TGGCCCGGTCATATGCTCCGGACGGACAACGCGATCAAATGTCTCTTCGTCAACATGACCGAGATTAACCGCCTCTTCGCGCAAGGTGGTTCCGTTCTTATGGGCCGTTTTCGCCACGGTGGTCGCGTTGTCGTAGCCGATTTCCGGTGCGAGGGCGGTGACCAGCATCAGGCTTTCGCGCATGAGTTCCTCGATGCGGTCCTCGTTGGCTTTGATCCCGACAACGCAGTTGTCGGTGAAAGCGGCGCTGGCGTCCCCAAGAAGTTGCATGGATTGCAAGACGTTATAGGCCATCATTGGCTTATATACATTCAGCTCGAAATGCCCCTGCGAGCCGGCAAAGCCCACGGCGGCATCGTTGCCGATCACATGGGCGCAGACCTGGGTCAGGGCCTCGCTCTGGGTGGGGTTCACCTTGCCGGGCATGATCGATGATCCCGGCTCGTTTTCCGGCAGCATAAGTTCACCAAGGCCGCAGCGCGGGCCCGAGCCCAGAAGCCGGATGTCATTGGCGATCTTGAAGAGGCTCGCGGCGACCGTCTTCAGCGCACCGGACATGGCCACCATGGCGTCGTGGCCGGCCAGCGCTTCGAATTTGTTGGGTGCGGTAACGAAGGGCAGGCCGGTGATCTCGGCCATCTTGCCGGCCACCGTCTCGCCCCAGCCGATGGGCGAGTTCAGACCGGTGCCCACGGCGGTGCCGCCCTGCGCCAGTTCGAATATATCGTGAAGGGCGGTTTCGATACGCTCGATCCCCTTGGCGACCTGGTGGGTGTAGCCCGAGAACTCCTGCGCCAGCGTCAGCGGCGTGGCGTCCATAGTGTGCGTGCGGCCGATCTTGATGATGCCCTCGAACTCGGCGACCTTGGCTTCGAGCGCCGCATGCAGTTTGCCGAGGCCCGGCAGCAGAACGTCCCGTGCGGTCATAGCCGTGGCAATATGCATGGCGGTCGGGAAGGTGTCGTTGGACGACTGGCCCATGTTGCAATGGTCGTTGGGGTGGACGGGTTCTTTCGATCCGATGACGCCGCCCAGCATTTCGATCGCCCGGTTGGCAATGACCTCATTGGCGTTCATGTTCGACTGGGTGCCCGACCCGGTTTGCCAGACCACCAGCGGAAAGTTGTCGTCAAGCTTGCCCTCGATCACTTCGCTGGCGGCGGCGCTGATCGCATCGCCAAGGGTCTTGTCCAGCTTGCCGCGGTCCATGTTGGCCTCGGCACAGGCTTTTTTGATAACGCCGAGCGCTCGGACGATGGCCACGGGCTGCTTTTCCCAGCCGATGGGAAAGTTCAGGATCGAGCGCTGTGTCTGGGCGCCCCAATACTTGTCCGCGGGAACCTCGAGCGGGCCAAAACTGTCGGATTCAGTGCGCGTGGCGGTCATATCAGGGTCCTTTCGTCGTGTCGTGTCGTGACCTGCACCTAGCGCCGCGGCCCTTCAGGAGCAATGACGAATCCTTGGGCTGGGCCCCTGGCGCAATCGTTGCTGGAGGTGCGCCGATCTGGATCTATCAAGGGATGACCTCGGGACGTCGAAAACCCATAAGGTCCTACGCAGGGTAAATATGGTGTCCCTGAAGGCGATATGCGAGGCGTGACATTGTAGCCAGTTCAAGGAGTGCGGGAATTAAATTCCCCTTGTCGCTTCGGCGGCGCGGCGAACCAGGGCGGTGAGGGCGCGATCAGCACCGGCACCGGTCGGGACGGACCTGTCGCGCGCCGGTCTTTTTCGTTTGGCCTCAGGCGCTCCGCCGCACGTAGGCTCCCTCGCAGTTGGGGTCTTGTGACATGACAAAGCGCAGGGCGTTCATCATCTCGTTGTAGTTGTCGCCTGTGAAGTAAAGCACGGCCTGTGAGCCGATCAGCGCCGACCCGTGGTACTGACCCACACCGGCCATGGCATCGACGCAGGCTTCCAGCACATCGAGGCGCCGCTGCTTGCCCAAGCCGCGATCAAGATAGAGTGCGAGCGGTTCGGCCCGGCCAAAGCTATGGCTCGCGCCACTGTCAGCGAACTGCAAAACAGATCCGCTGGGCGCATCAAGCTCTTCCAGCAGCCCGCCGACCGTTCTCAGAATACGCGGATGGGGGCTGACAAGGGCGAGAAACAGATCAATACCGGCACCCGGATCACCGGGCATATGTCGCGTGCCGCAGCCGTTCACATGCCCAATACCAAGGGCGGCCAGTTGCCTTTCGAGCGGCTTGGCAAAAGCGTCCTGGGCGTCGGCCTGAGAGATGCAAAGCGGCAGGAAACCATCCGCCATATGCAGGCGTTTGCCTGTGGCATGGGATTTTTTGGCCGTAAGGGCGCGGATGAGCATCCCGGTCGTCTTCGTCGTCTGATCCTGCGCGTTCTGTGCGCCGTCCCACCTTGATCGGGGAAATGTGGCCAAATCGGGGCGAAGGTGTCTGTCGGCCGCAAGTTAGAGACGAGCGTTACTTTCGAAACTTGTCGAGGCTGACAATCTCGGCGTCAGGATGCGGCTCTTGCGCCACGTCCTCGGCCATCGGGGCTTCGGTCACCGTTTCGCGCTCGGTGTCATCCTCCGGCCCGTGATCCAGTGCCTCGAACCTCAGGCCGAATTCGACGGAGGGGTCGACGAACGTTTCAAGCGCGTCATAGGGGATATAAAGGCGTTCTGGCGTGTCCCCGAAATTCAGTGTTACCTCGAAGCCGTCATCGGTGACCACCAGCCCTTCGTACCAGTTCTGCATCACCACCGTCATTTCGTCGGGATAGCGTTCACTCAGCCACTCCGCGACCTCGACGCCGGGGTGCTTGGTGCTGAAGGTGATGAAGAAGTGATGGTCGCCCGGCAGCCCGTATTCTGCCACCTGATCAAGGACATCCCGAATAAGGCCGCGCATGGCGCGGTGCATCAGTGATCCATAGTCGATCGTGTCAATGGTCATCGAGGTTTCCTGATACGCTGACCCCACCATAGGGCATTCGTTTGCCTATGGAAGGGGGTGCGCAGATTCTCCGCGCGATCGGTTGGTCGTTTCGAAAAAACTGACGGTTTGGTGAATTGCAGGCTTCTGTTGCCAGGTGCCTGCGAACCCCGCCTGGCGCGGCTAGGCGCCAGGGCTTAAGATTTCGATTCCTCGAACCGCATTAAGCGGCCAGAGCAACCGGAGCACGATTGTCGTTGGCAATTATGCTTTTGCGAACCGATAACGGTGGTATCTCACCGGGACAAAGCTAACCCCTTTAGACGTTCGTCGATCCTGTTTCGGCCCCAAATTCCCCCAACGAAGGTGTCTGGTGGAGCCGCCGGGTACCGCCCCCGGGTCCGATCCGCTTATTACGAGCGCGTTTATGTCCATAGTTCCGGAGAACAGGTCTTATATAGCCTCGCGGGCTTAAGAAATGAAGACCGCAAAGGCCCTTGCGCGGGATTTAGCGATCATCGGCAACAGTCTGTTGCCGCCTGTGACCGATCCGGCATCCACGGTTTTGGTGTAGCGTTCCCGTATTCTTGCGAACTGATCATTTTCACGGGGGCTTTGAAAATGCCAGGTCTGAGACTGGACCCTTTGCGTCTGCTGGGCGTTGCGCAGACGACGACTTTCATCCTTATCGCCGGGGCCGCGCTTGCGCTTTTCGTGGCGACAGGGCTTGCCCTTTTCGGGCTTGCGCCTTGGCTTTCGGTACCGCTGAGTTACGGGGGCGACCCTTTGCCAGGCGGGGAGGCCTTATTTCAGGTCGGTCTCCTGGCGGTCTTTCTCGCGCTCGCGGCCAGCCTTCCGTCGCTGAAACGCGTGCTACAGCTTGAGGCGGCGCACCGGGATTTCCAGATCGGGATGGAAGATGTGGCTCGGGCCTTCTGGATGGCGCACCGGGCTGACCGCGAAGGCGTGTTCCAACTCAAACGCGAATTCGACGCCGTGCGCGAAAGGTATTTTTTTCTCAAGACACATCCCGATCTGACCGGTCTAGAGCCACAGCTTCTGGAACTGGCGGCACAGATGGGAAGCGAGGCGCGCGACCTGGCGCAGATCTATTCGGACGAACGGGTGGCGCGGGCGCGCGAACTCCTGGAGCTGCGCTGGCAAGAAGCAGCCGATCTGCAAGACCGCATTTCCAAGGCTCGCCAGATGACCGCAGACCTGCGCGCGCGTCTCGACGAAACCGAAGCTCGGGAAAGCGTTGCGCGGGCGCAGCTTGACCATTTGCGTGAAGATCTTGACCGTGTTCTGCCCGAGATCACGGCACCCGCGGGTGCGGCCGGAGCGAGATACCTGCGGCTGGCTGCCCGTGGGATAGAGCCTGCAGAGTGAGCCGCGGCGCGGGCCCGGCCTAGAGGTTCAGCGCCAGAAGCGCGGCCGCCATGGACAGTTCCACCGCAAAGTAAACCCAGGCCTTGGAGGTTGCAGGCCGGTCGAGAAGGCAGGAGGTCAGCCGTCCCACCGCCGCGCCGAGGTAGATCATGCCAAGCATGGCCCAGGCGGACGGCGTCGCGATCAGGACCGCGCCGATGCCTGCGATGACAAACACTGCGCCAACGCTGGCCCGGATTTCCGAAAGGCCCATGGTGGTCTCGCCCGGCGTCAGGTCAAGAACGCCCGCCGTGAAGCGCGGGGCAAGCCAGCCGAACGCGCCAAAGCCGATGCTGAGAAGCGCCAGCAGAATGTTGAGGATCTCGGTCATTCTCCGCAGATAGCGCGCCGCCGTTCGTTACAAGGGCCTCAAGGCTTTTCAATCCGGCCCTGGCTGCCTAGGCTCCCGCCGGGACCAAGAGAGGGGCGGGGCATGTATGTGGTGGTAGTTGAATTTGAGATCGTCGAGGGGGCGTTCGACCGGTTTCTCGAACTCGTGCGGAGGAACGCGGCCCTGTCCTTGCGCGATGAGCCAGCCTGCAGTCGCTTTGATGTCTGCACTGCGTCTGACCGTCCCGGCACGGTCTTCCTTTACGAGATCTACGATGACGCGGCGGGTTTCGAGGCGCATACAAGGACCCGCCATTTCATTGACTTCGACGGAGCAGTCGGGCCGCTGACAGCCGGCAAAGAGGTGCGGATCTACGATCTTCAGCCGGAGATCACACCCTGACCCGGCGCGCTCTGCCACAACGTCAACCGCCACGGAATGACGGACCGAGGTCGCTGACATCGACATGCGCGTGCGTTTGCGACGAAAAACGCCGCCCGGGTAGGCGGCGTTTTCTTTTAAGGTAGAAGGCTTAGAAGCCAGCCTTGATGCGTTCGAATTCTGCGGACTGGCGTTCGCGCTGTTCGATCGAAATCGGCAGCTGCGCCAGTACGGGAACGCTGATCGCGCCGAGACCCGAGGCCACGAGCGCGTCTTCACCCTTGCCCGCCATCGCAGTGGCATTGGCTTGTCCATAGCCAGAGTCGAGCAGCGCGTCGGTCGACTGCGGATCAAGCATCGCGTTGATGTAGTCGTAGGCCTTGTCTTCGGAGCCCTCGGCATCTTTCATGTTCACATACCCGCACAGCCAGAGCGACGAACCTTCGCTTGCTTCCCGCTCGAATCCGATGGGAAATCCTTCATCTGCCATCGTCGGCAGCGTTTCGTTCCAGGCCCAGCCGACCAGCACTTCGCCCGTGGCAAGAAGCTGCGCCAGTTCCGCCGGGTCGGTCCAATAGGTGCGCAGATGCTGGTGCGCCTCGCGCAGCCAGGCGCTGGCCGCGTCGAACTGGGCGTCGGTTACATCGGACCAGTCGGTTACGCCGGTGGCAAGATAGGCAAGCGCGTAGGCGTCGTCGACGTTGTCGGGCAGCGTCATGCGCTGCGTGTACTTGGGGTTGGTAAAGACGTTCAGCGTCGCCACGTCCTCGGCCGGAACTTCGTTCATGTTATAGGCGGTGGCGGTGGAGCCAAAGTCGGTTGGAATGAAATAGACATCGCCGGCGCCGGCGATGTCGGTGCCGGTGAGGTTCTTGTCGAGATCCGCCCAATAGGCGATCCGCGAGGTGTCCCAGGGTTCCAGGATGCCGGATTCCACAAATTTTGTGACCGAGCCTGCGCAGATATGCGTCACATCGGATTTGAATCCGGAGACGAGTTTCTGGAAGGCTTCTTCTTCATCGCCGAAAAAGGCGAAGCGTGGGCTGGTGCCGTGCTTTTCCACGTAAGCCGCGTGGAAGGCGGGGTCTTCGAAACCGGAGTAATCGAAGACCAGAAGCTCGCTGTCTTCAGCGGTCGCGGCGCCAGCCAGAAGGGCAATGGCCGAGGCGGTTGTCAGGCGGGTGAGAGTGGTCATTTGCGTCTCGCGTTGTTGGCGGTTTTTTCGTCGTTCCGGCGCGAGACGCTAGGGGCAGGCGGGGCTTCACTCAAGCAGAATCTTTGGCGCGCCGGGCGTCGCGCCGCTGACGGACCTCGGCAGCAAGATCGACCGTATAGGCAGCCAGATCAGCCAAGGACCTATCGAGCCCTGCCGCGTCGCGGTTTTCGAGCGCCGACAGGATGCGGTCGTGGAGCGCGGTGATGCGCGCGCGGTCGACGGCGTTGACGGTGATCATGTTCATTAGCGGCTGCATCGCCTCGACCGCCCCGGCCAGCTGGTAGCTGAGAACCGGGTTCCCGGCGCCGTCCACAAGAGCGCGGTGAAAGGCAACGTCCGAAGCGCAGAAGGCCTCGCCGCTAAGCGATCCGTCCTTCTGCCGCTCCAGCTCGGCCGTCATTCGGGCCAGGTGATGCTCTTCCCGTCGCGCGGCGGCCAGCGTGCCGCAGGCTCGTTCCAGGGTAAAGCGCGCCTCGCATGCGGTTTCGATATCCACGTCGTTCATGCTGAGAAGCAGGGTCGCCGTGGTGATCTGGCCCTCATAGGCGTCTTCAAAACTGATGCGGTTCACGAACGCACCGCCGCTGGCGCCCCGGCGCGTGCGGATCAGGTTTTGGGCAGCGAGCCGTTTTAGCGCTTCGCGGACCGTGGGGCGTGAGACGCTGAATTTGTCAGACAATTCCGCCTCCGAGGGCAGGCGCGATCCGACGGCCAGAGATCCTGCAATGATTTCAGCCCGGATCGCCTCGGCGATCTGGATCGAAAGGTCGCGCTCTGGCGAGAGGTCGGTTCGCATGTTTCCAATTGTCAGACATTGAATTGTATGACATTTAACGCGGACGGGGTCCGTTTGTCGAGAGCCCGAATGACAGGGAGGGGCGGATGCTGGCCGAGATGCGCATCCGAAGCGCTGATTTGCGTTGGCTGATGTTCTTCGGCCTCGTCATCGCGGCCTGGGCTGCGGTCTACGCCATGGCGCTGCCCGCCGATCTTCTTGACACTGCCGATGTCTACGGCGCGGATTTCTGGATTGCGCTTTGTACCGTGCCCCCTGGTGTGGCCGGTCTGCCCAAGGTTCTTTTGATGTGGCTGATCATGTCGGTTGCCATGATGACGCCAACGCTGGTGCCTGCGTTGCGCACCTTTGGTGATCTGATGTCGGGCAATGCCGCTGAGCCGGGGGATTTCTGGAAGCTGATCAGCGGATACCTTCTGGTCTGGGCCGGATTTTCCGGCATCGCGGCGGCGGGGCAAGTCACGCTGGCTTCCGCGGGCTTGCTGGCGCCAAATGGCAGCAGTCTCTTCCCGCTTCTGACCGCCGCGATCCTGATTGTCGCCGGTCTCTACCAGTTTTCGCCCATCAAGGACGCCTGCCAGAGCGCCTGCATGGCGCCCTTCGCCTTTTTCATGAACCATTGGTCCGAGGGGCCCTGGCGCATGGGGCTTCGGATGGGGATTGTCTGCCTTGGCTGTTGCTGGGCCCTAATGCTTCTGGCCTTCGTGGGCGGCACGATGAACATCCTTTTCATGGGGCTCGCCACGCTGGCAATGACCCTCGAAAAACTCCCTCAAATCGGCCGCGCCCTGTCGCGCCCGCTGGGCGGTGCGCTTGTCGCCGCCGGAGCGGTCCTGGCCCTCAACGCCCTGAGTTAAGGAAAACAAGATGTCCGACACCAAGACACGCGCCCCCGCCGACCGCATCCAGGTCTGGCAACGCATCGACCAGCGCATGGACCCGCGCCGCCGCCGCGATGAGCCGACGGAATGGGCAATCAAGGGCGAGCTTTTTCTCAACTGCTCCTGCGTTGTCTTTTGCCCCTGCGTCGTCAGCCTGGGCAAGCACAAGCCCACCGAAGGCCACTGCCACGCCTGGATGGCTATCGCCATCGACGAGGGCCATTTCGAGGGTGAGGACCTATCGGGCCTCAACGTCGGGCTGATGGTGGAAATCCCCGGCCGCATGGCCGAGGGAGACTGGCGCGTCGCGGCCTATGTGGACGAACGGGCCAGTGGCAAGGCTTACAACGGCATTCTCAAGATCTTTTCGGGTCAGGCGGGCGGCACCACGGGGCTGTTTACCAAGCTTGTGAGCACCATCATCGGCGCCGAACGGGCCCCGGTGGAGATCATCCGCGACGGCACCCGCCGCGTGCTCAACATTGGCCGCAAGATCAACGGCGAGCTTGAGATGGTCACCGGCGCCGATCCCAGCGATCCGGTCATCGTAAAAAATACCAAATACTGGATGGGCCCCGATGTGATCGTCGCCCGCGGCACACGCAGCCGGGTACGCGACTACGGCCGTGTTTGGGACTTCGACGGCAAATCCGGCGAGATCTGCGCCATCGACTGGTCGGGGCCGGGCAAGAAATGATCTCGGCTGACTACTGCCGCACCATGGCGCGCTACGGGCGCTGGCAGAACCACCGGATCGGCCGGGAAATGGAAGGGCTGACCGCAGAGGATCTGACGATGGACCGCGGCGCGTTCTTCGGCTCGATCTTCGGCACGCTCAACCATTTGCTCTGGGGCGATACGATCTGGATGTCGCGCTTTGATGGATGGTCCCCGCCAAAGGTGGGCATTCCAGGGAGTACGCAATTCACACCCGACCTGCCGACGTTCTTTGCCGCGCGCGAGAAGGCCGATGCGGGGATCGTGGCCTGGAGCGAGGGGCTGACCGACGCCAGGCTTGACGGAGATCTCAGCTGGCATTCGGGGGCTTTGGGGCGGGATGTGACAAAGCCGCTGGCGCTGTGTGTGGTGCATTTCTTCAACCATCAAACCCACCACCGCGGCCAGATCCACGCGATGCTGACCGGGGCAGGACTGGCCACGGGCGACACCGATCTCTTCATCATGCCGGAGGACGCCTGAAATGGCGGCGATCTCACACTCGCGGCGGCTGCGCCGGACGCCGTTTTCCGACGGCGTGGAAGCAGCGGGCGTCAAGGCCTACACGGTGTACAACCATATGCTGCTGCCCACGGTCTTCCGCGGCGTGGAAGAGGACTACCGCCACCTCAAATCCGCCGTGCAGGTCTGGGATGTGGCCGTCGAGCGGCAGGTGGAGTTGCGCGGGCCCGATGCCGGGCGGCTCATGCAGATGCTGACACCGCGCGATCTGCGCGGGATGCTACCCGGGCGCTGCTACTACATCCCTATCGTCGACGAGACCGGGGGGATGCTGAATGACCCGGTGGCGCTGAAACTCTCCGATGACCGGTTCTGGGTTTCCATCGCCGACAGCGATTTGCTTTTCTGGATCAAAGGGATCGCCTACGGCTTTCGACTGGATGTTCTGGTTGACGAACCCGATGTGGCGCCATTGGCGGTACAAGGCCCGCTGGCTGAGGATCTGATGGCGCGGGTCTTTGACGAATCCGTCCGCGACATTCGGTTTTTCCGCTTTGGCCTTCTCGATTTCGCGGGGCAGCAAATGGTCGTCGCGCGTTCGGGTTACTCAAAACAGGGCGGATTTGAGATTTACGTCGAAGGCTTCGGCAAAGGGATGCATCTTTGGAACGCGCTTTTTGAGGCGGGCAAGGACCTGGACGTGCATGCGGGCTGCCCGAACCTGATCGAACGGATCGAGGGCGGGCTTTTGTCCTATGGCAATGACATGACCCGGGCCAATACCCCCCACGAATGCGGGCTCGGCCGCTTTTGCAACACGCAGACGGCGATTGGTTGCGTCGGACGGGACGCTTTGCTTCGCGTCGCCACAGAGGGCCCGGTCAAGCAGATCCGCGCCATGGACATCGGCGGTGCGGCGGTGCCGGTTTGTGACCGCCCCTGGCCGTTGATGGCCGGGACCAAGCAGGTGGGGCAGGTGACCTCGGCCGCCTGGTCGCCGGATTTCAACACCAATGTGGGCATCGGCATGGTGCTTCTCAGTCACTGGGACGCGGATACGGAGCTTCAGCTTCGCCTGCCAGGCGGCGAAACGCGTCCCGCAACCGTCAACGAAACTTTCTGGATTTAGGAGACTTCCCATGTTCCGCGCGCTTTTGGTGAAAAAGGATGGCGACGGCAAAACCAGCGCCAGCATCGAGGAGCTAGACGAGGCGCAGTTGCCCGAGGGCGATGTGACTGTCGCGGTAGAGTACTCCACGGTGAACTACAAGGACGGGCTTTGCATCGGGCCGGGCGGCGGGCTGGTGCGCAATTACCCCCATGTGCCTGGGATCGACTTTTCCGGCACTGTCGACGCCTCAGACGATCCGCGCTATAGCCCCGGTGACAAGGTTGTGCTGACCGGCTGGCGGGTGGGCGAGGCGCATTGGGGCGGCTACGCACAGAAGGCGCGGGTGAAAGCCGACTGGCTGGTGCCGCTACCCGATGGCCTGACCACGCGCGACGCCATGGCCGTGGGGACGGCCGGGTTTACTGCGATGCTGGCGGTGATGGCGCTGGAAGATCACGGACTGGCCCCGGGCAATGGGCCGGTACTGGTGACCGGTGCGGCGGGCGGTGTCGGCTCCGTCGCAGTGGCAATCCTAGCAGGTCTGGGTCACGAGGTGGCCGGCGTCACCGGACGCCCGGAGACCGCAGACTACCTCAAGGGCCTCGGTGCCAGCCAGATCGTGGCCCGTGAAGACATCAACGAAACGGTAAAGCGCCCGCTCGAAAGCGAGACCTGGGCGGGATGTGTCGACGCCGTGGGCGGTGCGATGCTGGCGCGCGTGCTTGGCCAGATGAAATACGGCGCATCGGTCGCGGCGGTTGGCCTTGCCGGGGGTGCGGGACTGCCTGCGACGGTCATTCCGTTCCTCTTGCGTGGCGTGAACCTTCTGGGCATCGACAGCGTGATGCAGCCCTATGAAGCGCGTCAGCGGGCCTGGGCGCGGGTCGCGAGGGATCTGCCCATGGATAAATTGCAGGCGATGGTGCAGCCCGCGACCCTAGCCGATCTGCCCGCGCTCGGGGCCGATATCCTCAAAGGGAAGGTCAAAGGGCGCGTCGTGGTGGACGTTAATTCGTAACCTTTTTGGGCTGCGTCAGATGGGCATCTTCTTGAAGACGGTATGCGGCGGCATATAACCTTCTAATAAGGAGGAACACGCGCTGCCCGTCCGCAAAATGGGCGGCGTACCAGGGACAAAAATGCCACTCGGCCCACAACTCGACCTCGCGTTTGTGCGAGCGCAGTTTCCTGCGTTCGTGGAACAATCCCTGCGCGACCTCGCGTTCTTTGAGAACGCGGGAGGGTCCTATGCGTGCCGGTACGTGCAATGGCGGCTCAATCGCTTCTACAAAGAGCGGAAAATGCAGCCCTATTCGCCCTACGAGCCTTCGCGCGCAAGCGGCGAAGAAATGGATGAGGCGCGCGAGCGGATGGCCCGCATCATGGGCGTTGCGACCCATGAGATCAGCTTTGGACCATCGACGACACAAAACACCTATGTGCTGGCGCAGGCTTTCGGGGACTGGTTGGAGCCGGAAAGCGCGATTATCGTCACCAATCAGGATCACGAGGCGAATTCCGGCCCCTGGCGCAGGTTGGCGCGGCGCGGCATCGAGGTGCGGGAATGGCGCATGGATCCTGAAACGGGGCATCTTGATCCGCAGGGACTGGACGATCTGCTTGATGACCGGGTGCAGCTCGTCTGCTTCCCGCACTGTTCGAACATCGTGGGCGAGATCAATGCCGTCGCCGACATCGCCCGCCGGGCCCATGCGGCTGGCGCCTTTGTCTGCGTCGACGGCGTATCCTACGCGCCACACGGCTTTCCCAACGTCCCGTCTCTGGGTGCCGATATCTACCTTTTCTCGGCCTACAAGACCTACGGGCCGCACCAGGGGGTGATGTATATCTCCGAAGACCTTGGCATGGCGCTGCCCAACCAAGGGCACTATTTCAATAGCGATACGCTTCATAAGCGGTTTACCCCCGCCGGACCCGATCACGCGCAGGTCGCGGCTTGTGCTGGGATGGCCGACTATGTGGACGCCGTCTATGACCATCATACGAAAGCTGGCCGGGACGCCACCGGCCGCGGCGAATTCGTTCATGGTCTGATGCGGGCCCAGGAGATCCGTCTTCTCGAACCGCTGATGGATTACGTATCCCAAAAAAACAGCCTACGCTTGCTGGGCCCGTCCGATGCGGGCAAACGTGCCCCGACCGTCGCGGTCGTCACCGAGACACGGGCAGAAGACCTGGTTGCGCCTCTTGCCGAGCACGGCGTTCTCGTGGGCGGCGGCGATTTTTACGCCCACCGGGCGCTTGAAGGCATGGGGGTCGACCCCGCCCATGGGGTGCTGCGCATGAGCTTCCTGCACTACACCACGCCGGACGAAGTTGACCGCCTGATCACCGCGCTAGATACCGTGATCTGATGGCCTTTGGGCCGGGGTGAGCAAGGAAACGGGTGTGGGCGACCAACAGCCAGTCATCTGGTGGGTCCGCAAGGATTTGCGGCTGGCGGACAATCCGGCCCTGACGGCTGCGATTGCCGACGGGGCGCCGGTGATCCCTCTGTTCATCTTCGATGAGGTGGTGGAGCGCTACGGCGCCGCGCCCAAGTGGCGGTTTTTGCTAGGAGCGAGGGCGTTTGCAGCGCGGCTCGGCGCGCTGGGGTCGCGCCTTGTCTTCCGGCGCGGGGCGGCGCTGGCGGTGTTGCGCGATGTGATGGCCGAGACAGGAGCGCGCCGCGTGATCTGGACGCGGGATCTCGATCCGGATGCGGTAGCACGGGACACCGCCGTAAAGTCGGCCCTGAAATTCGCGGGGATTGAAGCACGGAGCGTAAAGGGCAACCTGTTGTTCGAACCCTGGACGGTGGCGACAAAAACCGGAGGCTTCTACCGGGTCTATACGCCGTTCTGGAAAGCCGTGCGCGACACCGATGTGCCCGTCCCCAAACGTGCACCTTCCACCATCCCGGCACCGCCTGACTGGCCCGCAAGCGACGACCCAGACACCTGGGACTACGCCAGGCCCATGGACCGGGGCGCAGCAGTCGTCGCCCCGCATCTGCAACTGGGTGAACGGGCGGCGCTGGAGCGGTTGGAGACGTTTATCGCTGACTGGGTCGCGGACTACGTTGCGAACCGCGATCGCCCCGCTGTGCCCGGGACGTCTTTGCTATCTCAGAACCTTGCCTGGGGCGAGATCGGCCCCGCGACCTGCTGGCATGCGGGACGCCGCGCGCTGGAGGCCGGCAAGGTGGGGGCCGAGACCTTTCTGAAAGAACTCGTCTGGCGCGAGTTCGCCTATCATCTGATTTATCATACGCCGCAGATCGTTAGCGGAAACTGGCGCCCGGAATGGGACGCCTTTCCCTGGGGCACCGACGCGTCCGCCCCTGCCGTGATCGCCTGGCGACAGGGGCGGACGGGCCTGCCCTTTGTGGATGCTGCGATGCGCGAAATGTACGTCACCGGGACAATGCACAACCGTGGCCGCATGATCGTGGCAAGTTACCTGACCAAGCATCTTATGACCCACTGGCAGATCGGAAAGCGCTGGTTCGAAGACTGCCTTGTCGACTGGGATCCCGCCTCCAATGCAATGGGCTGGCAGTGGTCCGCAGGCTCGGGTCCCGATGCAACGCCCTATTTCCGCATTTTCAACCCCGAGACCCAGCTGACGAAGTTCGATCCGGACGCCATCTATACCAGCGCATGGATCGCCGAGGGCCAGCGGCAGCCGAGCGCCACGGCGCTCAGCTATTTCGAGGCCATTCCAAGGTCGTGGCAGCTTTCGCCAAGTGATCCATATCCCACCCCGGTCGTATCCGCAGGGGAAGGGCGGCAACGGGCGCTTGCGGCCTACGAGACACGAGGGTTCTGATGCAAGGCCGCGCGGGGACTGTTCTTTTCTGGGTTGCTGGTGTCTATTCTCGCAAAGATCGAGCAAAGAGAGACGCATGACCATTCTGTCGACGACTGCCGGGCAGTCAAATCTTCCCAAGTACTTCAGCGTCGCCTTCGACATCCTGAAACATCTTCAGAACGGACGGATCGACCTGCATCTTCCCGATGGCCGTATTTTCCGTGTGGAGGGCCCAGAACCCGGACCGGTCGCCGAGGTTTACGTCCGGAACAGCGAACTTTTTGCCCGCCTCGTGCGCGATGGCGATATCGGCTTTGCAGAGGCCTATATGGACGGCTGGTGGGAGACGCCGGATTTGCAGGCTCTGATGGATCTGATCCACCTTGGTAACGACCGCGTCTACGACGGCTATCCCGGCGCGGGGATGGTGCGGGCCTATGAACGGGTTCTCCATTGGCTGCGGTCCAATTCCCGGAGTCAGGCGAAAAAGAACATCAGCTACCACTACGATCTGGGCAACGAGTTCTACTCGAAGTGGCTTGATGACACGATGACTTACTCGTCGGCGCTGTTTCAGTCGGGTCAGGAAAGCACCGAGGCCGCGCAAAGACAGAAATACGCGCATCTCGTGGACCAGATGGGCGCGCAACCCGGCGACCATGTGCTGGAGATCGGATGTGGCTGGGGCGGCTTTGCGGAATACGCCGCGCGCGAGCGTGGCCTTCGGGTCACAGGGCTTACCATCAGCCGCGAACAGCATGCATTTGCGGTGGACCGCATGAAAAGGCAGGGTCTGGCTGACCGGGTCGACATCAGGTTGCAGGATTACCGCGACGAGCGCGGTACCTATGATGGCATCGCGTCCATCGAGATGTTCGAAGCCGTCGGCGAGAAGTACTGGCCGGTGTATTTCGACGTATTGCGAGAGCGTCTGAAGCCGGGAAAAAACGCGACACTTCAAATAATTACCGTGCAAGACAGCCGTTGGGAGATGTACCGGAAGGGTGTCGACTTCATCCAGAAGTACATCTTCCCGGGCGGCATGTTGCCCAGCCCGACGGTCCTGGTACAGGAGGTGCAGAAGGCGGGCCTGAGCGTGGCCGGTTCCGTGGAATTCGGGCTCAGCTACGACCAGACGTTGCGCCGCTGGCATCAGGTTTTCAATGACCGTTGGGACGAAATTAGCGCGCTTGGCTTTGACGAGCGGTTCCGGAAAATGTGGAACTTCTACCTGACATCTTGCGCGAGTTCCTTTCAGGGCGGTATCTGTGACGTGACGCAGATAACGGTAACTAAACCGGCTTAAGCCATGCCCACAGGCTCCAAACTCATCGCGGCCATTGTCTTTGGCATTGTCGCCTATGTGGCTGCCCAGCAAGTCCGCCCGCTCATGCCCGAGGGGACGGATATGGGGCTTTTTGCAGAACTGATGGGTCTGATTGGTGTCGGGTGCGGGTGGTTGGTCATGGGCAAACGCGCCGGAGGCGGTGCGGTGTTTTCGTTGTCCTCGGGCCTCTTGACGTCGGTTTCGATTGTGTTTTGGGGGCTCTTGCTGTTCTCGATCCGGGAAATGATCCTGCAGTCGATGAAGCGGGTGTATGATGGCCCGACCGAAGCCATTGTGGCGGTCTTTGAGATCGCCTTTGATTACGGCAAGACTATCGCAGACCCGGGGATCATCGGGACTCTGCTTGTGGGTGGGTTTATCGGCGGTCTGGTGACAGAGTGGGCGTCGCGCCGGTATAGCTGACCGACGAATGCGAGGGCCCAGTGCGCGATCTCTTCTTCTTCGGGACGCTTTGCGACCTTGAACTCCTTGAAATTGTGGCGGGACATGCCGTGCCGGATGGGCGCCTTGTGCCGGCCAAGTTACACGGCTGGGCGGTCTATTGGGCCTCTGGCGCCGACCACCCGACGATCATTGCCGAAACAGGCGGCTTTGCCGAGGGGCTGGTGATGCGGGGTGTGTCCGCCGAAGAGGAAGCCCGGTTCGACTACTACGAGCACGGTCACGACTTCCGTCTGGCGACGATGACGGTGGAAACCGAAGGCGGCCCCCTGGCGGCCGAGGTCTACTTCCCGCCCGAGGGGGCCTATGCGCCGGGAGCGCGCTGGCGGCTCGACAACTGGCAGGCGCGCTGCGGACTGGTCACGCGCACCGCCGCCCGCGAGGTCATGGGGTACATGGGCCAGCATTCCGCGGAATGGGCAGGCGCGCGCCGGCACCTGATGCTCGCGCGGGCCGAAGCGGTGGCGCGCGCCGGGCAGCCGCGGCCGAGACAGCTTGGCACGGCGATGTCCAGCACAGAAGTTGATCTGCACAAGGCATCGGTCCTGCATGCAGATTTCTTCCGTCTTGATGGTGTGGAACTCTCCCATCGCCGCTATGACGGCGGTAGGTCCGAGGTGCTGAAGCGCGCGGTCTTCTGCGGCTTCGATGCGGCGCTGTGTATTCCCTATGATCCCGTGCGGGACAGGGTTCTTCTGGTCGAGCAGTTCCGCGTCGGGGCCGCATGGCGCGGCGATGCCTATCCCTGGCTAATCGAACCTGTGGCCGGGTTGATCGATGCTGGTGAAACGCCCGAGGAGGCGGCCATTCGCGAGACACGCGAGGAGGCCGGGATCACGCTGAAAAAGCTCCATGATGCCGGGCGCGGATATGCCAGCCCCGGTGCGAACACGGCCTATTTTTTCAACTACGTGGGCCTTTGCGATTTGCCCGATGCGTCCGACGGGCGGGGCGGGCTTGCTGACGAGGGGGAGGATATTCGTACCATCGTCCTGAGTTTTGAGCGTTTCCATGCTTTCCTTCGGGAGGGTGAGGCGAACGTCATGCCGCTTTTGCAGATCGGCTACTGGCTGATGGCGCACCGCGCCGCCTTGATGGCCGAGGCCCGCCAGAACTTGCCCGGCGGCGGTTGAACCCCGTGCGGGCTGGTTCTAAGACGGACCGAACACGCGCAAACCGGGGACCTCCATGCAAATTTACTCTGACCTTGCCTCGGCCGTCGGCAACACCCCCCTTATCCGCCTGCGTAAGTTGAGTGCCGAGACAGGCTGCGAGATCCTCGGCAAGGCCGAGTTCATGAACCCTGGTCAGTCGGTCAAGGACCGCGCTGCGCTTTATATCATCAAAGACGCCATCGCACAGGGTGACCTGAAACCGGGTGGGACCATCGTCGAAGGCACGGCGGGAAACACTGGGATTGGCCTGGCGCTGGTGGGCGCCTCGATGGGGTTCAAGACGGTGATCGTGATCCCGGAGACCCAGAGCCAGGAAAAGAAAGACATGATCCGGCTCGCGGGGGCCGAACTGGTTCAGGTTCCTGCGGTGCCCTACAAGAACCCCAACAACTACGTGAAATACTCGGCCCGGCTGGCTGCCGCATTGAACGAAAGCGAACCTGCGGGCGCGATCTGGGCGAACCAGTTCGACAATATCGCCAACCGCCGGGCCCACGTGGAAACGACCGGCCCCGAGATCTGGGACCAGACCGGTGGCAAGGTGAATGGCTTTGTCTGCGCTGTCGGGTCCGGCGGCACGCTGGCGGGCGTTGCCGAAGCGTTGCAGCCCAAGGGCGTCAAAATGGGACTTTCTGATCCCGAAGGCTCGGCGCTTTACGGCTACTACGCCGAAGGTGCGCTGGGGGCTGTGGGCAGTTCGATCACCGAGGGGATCGGGCAGGGACGCATCACGGCCAACCTTGAAGGGCTGGACCCGGACTACAGCTACCGCATCCCCGATAACGAGGCTTTGCCCATCGTCTTCGATCTTCTGATGGAGGAAGGGCTGTGTCTTGGGGGCTCGTCGGGCATTAACCTTGCTGGCGCGGCGCGGATGGCCCGGGACCTTGGTCCGGGCCATACGATCGTGACGATCCTCTGTGACTATGGCACGCGCTACCAGTCGAAGCTCTTCAACCCGGCGTTCCTGCGCGAAAAGGGACTTCCGGTACCCGATTGGCTCGACGCGCTGCCGCGTCCGATGCCCTCGGTCTTCGAGGACGCCTGAGCCCGTGCGGAAGAGGATGATCCAACTGCGCCTTGCGCTTGTCGTCATCCTTACGATTGCCTGCCTTGCGCCGGCCATCGCGCAGGACGCGGAGCCGGGCGCCGATTTCACCGGTTTTGAGGCGAAAGCCACAGACGCCGAAGCGCTGCTTGAAGATCCGGATGCGACGAACGTCGATCTCGAAGCCATGCGCACGGATCTTGCCGACTGGCGCACCACCATGCGCGATGCGCAGTCCGTTAATGCCGAACAGATCGAGACCGTCAATCAGCAGATCGCAGCCCTTGGTCCTGCGCCGGCCGAGGGCGACCCGCCCGAAGCCCCCGACATCGCAGAGCGCCGCGAAACGCTCACCGAGCAATTGGTCACCTTGCGGGCGCCGCAACTGGCTGCCGAAGAGGCCTTTACACGCGCATCCGGACTGATCCGGCAGATCGACAACCGCATTCGCTCACGCCAGGCCGAAACCTTCTTCAGCGTGGGGCCAGCGCCCATAAACCCCAGGTACTGGGACGATGCGGCGCGTGACTATGCACGCGTCTGGGTCTTTGTGCGCGAAGAGTTTGCGAGTTCGGTCAACAACCCCGATATTCGCGCACAATTCTGGCGCAATTTGCCGGCCATTGTCCTGCAGGGCCTGCTGGCCGCTCTGTTCATCCTGCGCGGCCGCGCGCTCAGTCTGCGTCTGGAGCACGCAGTCCGGCAATGGTTGCCCGATAGGGCGGCGCGTGTTCTCTCACCGCTTCTGTCGCTCTTCAGCATCGCGGTCCCGCTCGCGGGTGTGGCCCTGGCGATCAATGCGCTGTCGCTGAGCGGCCTTTTAGGATTCCACACGCAGCCCGTTGCGGATGCGCTCTTCAGTTTCGCCGCTGCCATCCTGGTTGCTGCCTGGCTCGCCCGCCGGGTCTTTCCCAAAGAAATGGACCGCGAGGACATTCTGCTTCTGGATGAGGCACGCCGCAGGGAAGGGCGTATCGCCACGCTCTCTGCCGCGGTTCTGATCGGCCTGACTTTCCTGATCCGGGCGGTCAACAGCGTCGAAGGCTTTTCGTTTGAGACGCTCACGGTCACCGCCTTTCCGATCGTCATACTACTCAGCTTCTTTCTGTTCCGACTTGGCCGGCTTCTGGGCCTCCATGTCGCGGCGGTCGAGGCGGCGTCGGACGATCCGCTGACGATCGGCTCCCGGGTCATTCGTTTCCTTTCGTTCGCGGCACGCATCATCGGTATCGCTGCACCTGTCGCGGCCGCCGTGGGCTATCTCTACGCGGCCCTTCAGATCGTGGTGCCCGCCCTGAACACGCTGGCGCTTTTTGCTTTCCTGCGCCTCCTTCAGCGCTTTATTGGCGACCTTTTTGCCTGGGCAACCCGCAGCGAAGAGGCGCGCGAGGGGCTGCTGCCCGCGATCATTGGCCTTCTGCTGGTGATCGCCGCTTTGCCGGCGCTTGCGCTGATCTGGGGCGCTCGCGTGGCCGATCTGACCGAGCTTTGGGACACCATGAGCAATGGCATCCCGATCGGCGATAGCCGCATTTCGCCGACAGATCTTCTGACGCTTTTGATCGTCTTTCTGATTGGCTACGGCGCCACGCGCATCCTGCAGTCCACGCTTCGTGGAACGGTGCTTCCGAAGACACGGATGGACATCGGCGCCCGCAACGCGCTTGTTTCTGGCGTTGGCTATGTCGGGATATTCCTGGCTGCCCTAGCGGCCATCTCGGCCACCAGCCTCGATTTGTCTTCCCTGGCCATCGTCGCCGGGGCGCTCTCGGTGGGCATCGGTTTTGGTCTGCAAACCATCGTATCGAATTTCGTGTCCGGGATCATCCTTTTGATCGAACGGCCAATCTCGGAAGGTGACTGGATCGAGGTTGGCACGAACATGGGGTACGTGCGCAAAATTTCCGTCCGGTCCACCCGGATCGAGACCTTCGACCGCACCGATGTGATTGTCCCGAACGCGGATCTGGTGTCGGGCACGGTCACCAACTGGACGCGGTTCAACACCATGGGCCGGGTTATTGTGCCTGTGGGCGTGGCCTATGGCACCGACACGCGGCGAGTCGAAGGCATCCTGAAGGAAATTGCCGAGGCCAATCCCATGGTGCAGAAACAGCCGCCCCCGGCGGTGATCTTTCAGGGGTTCGGAGCCGACAGCCTCGACTTCGAAATCCGGGCGATCCTGAGGGATGTGAACTACATGCTGACCGTGAAATCCGAGATCAACCACGCCATCGCCGCGCGCTTTGCCGAGGAGGGGATCGAGATACCCTTTGCACAGCGCGACGTCTGGCTGCGCAACCCCGAGGCGCTGCGCGGCCCGGCGGACCCGGCCGAAGGTGACCCCGCGTGACAGGTCCGCTTCTCTACCGCCAGAACGCCTACCTGCGCACGTTACCGGCCGTTGTTCTCGCCCATGAGGACGGCGGTGTGGTCCTGGACACGCCGCTTTTCTACCCGCAAGGCGGCGGCCAGCCCGGTGACGCCGGCGCGCTGGCATGGGGTGGCGCGACGCACCCGGTCGTGACGACCCTGAAGGGCGCGACGCCCGCGGGCCGGGTGATGCTGGCAGAGGGTGCCCCGCTGCCGGCCATCGGCACCGAGGTCATGCAGACCCTCGCCTGGGACCAGCGCTTCGACCACATGCGCGTACATACGGCGCTCCATCTTCTTTCGGTGGTGATCCCGCTACCCGTGACTGGCGGGTCGATCTCTGCGGGCAAGGGGCGGCTTGATTTCGATATGCCCGAAGCGCCGGAGAACAAAGGCGCGCTTGAGGCGGAACTCAACGCGCTGATCGCCCGGGACCTGGCCGTGTCAGAGGACTGGATCACCGAGGCCGAGCTTGCGGCGAACCCCGGTCTGGTCAAAACCATGTCCGTCAAACCGCCCATGGGGGCAGGGCGTGTCCGGCTCGTTCGGATCGGCGACGGCGAAGATCTGGTCGACCTTCAGCCCTGCGGTGGTACCCATGTGTCCCGCACCGGCGAGATCGGACCGGTGCAACTTGGCAAGATCGAGAAGAAGGGCCGCCAGAACCGCCGCGTGTCGCTTTTGCTCGCCCACTGAGGCGCCTGGGTCAAATCCCCTTGTCAGCCGCGAAGGCTTTGGGTAAGGCGGAGCGCACCGGAGAGGTGGCCGAGTGGTCGAAGGCGCACGCCTGGAACGCGTGTAGGCGGGAAACCGTCTCCAGGGTTCGAATCCCTGTCTCTCCGCCACCCACCTCCCTACCTTCCTATCGCCCCTAATTCGGTCGGCGTTTCTCGCGGACGTCCGAAGGTTATGGTGGGTCACTTTAGATGGAGACCGCATCTCAATGAGCTCTGGGCCGGGTTTTCGGTGTTTGTCTCTGCGGCGCGATTTCGGGGGTTCGGTTAGGCTCGTTTTTCCAAGAACAGGGAATTAACAAGGAATCTGATCGTTCTGAGTGGTTTGCTGGCAAAAATGGCCGCCTACCACGTCGCAATATCAGTGGGTTAGGGTGCAGTTCCCTGTTTCGGAAGAACAGGGAATTCCTTCCGCGCGAACAGGGAAGAAAACCCCAAAGAACAGGGAAGCCCTTGGCAAAAACAGGGATGACGCCTTAGGAGGTCGCGTGTCCGTAGAGCTGTTCCTGCGCCGCCCAGTTGAGCGGAACCGGTCTTCTGAGGATGCGCTTCACCGTGAGATCGGCAGGGTGCGTGCCGTCAAGGATG
>JBCDED010000055.1:0-27309 GCA_039179985.1 Pseudomonadota bacterium | reverse complement strand
TTTTTTTCGACCAGCTTCCCAGCTTCGAGCGCGGGATCGTGGATGACGGTGTCTACCTCTTCAAGCTTTGGTTGAACGTCGGCCAGGCAGAGCAGTTGCGCCGTATGCTAGAACGCGAGAAAGACCCGCTAAAACAATGGAAACTCTCATCAATCGACGTTCAAGGACTTTCCAAATGGAACGACTACACGGCCGCAATCCGCGAGACCTTTGAGCGCAGCCACCGCGCCGGCGCCGAATGGACAATCGTGCGTACTGACGACAAACGCCGCGCGCGCATCGCCGCTATCCGCAGCGTCCTGTACCGTCTGCCCTACGCCAACAAGGTCGAGAAGATCGCTTGCGCGCCAGACCCCGACATCTGCGGAGGGCCCGACATCTGGCATGCCTAAGCGCGGCTATCACCACGGCAACCTGCGCGCAGCCCTAGTGGAAGCGGCCCTTGGGCTGATCGAAGAGAAAGGTCCGACAGGCTTTACGCTTTCTGAGGCGGCCAAGCGCGCGGGCGTGACGCCGGCCGCGGTCTATCGCCATTTCGAGGGTCGGACCGATCTGATCGCCGAGGCCGCGCGGCAAGGCTACGAAATCTTCGCGGATCTCATGGAATACGCCTATGAGCAGGGCCAGCCGTCGGCGCTGGCGTCGTTTGAGGCCACGGGCCGCGCCTACCTGGCCTTCGCACGCAAGTATCCCGGGCACTACGTGGCGATGTTCGAAAGCGGTATTTCGGTCAACCACACGCCCGAACTCGCGCTCGCGGCCAACCGCGCCAACGGGGTGCTGGAACGCGCGGCAGAGGAACTGTCGGAGCATATCCCCGAAGACAAACGGCCGCCCGCAGCGATGTTCTCGGCCCATATCTGGGCCATGAGCCACGGTGTCGTCGAACTTTTCGCCCGCGGCGCCCCTGGCACCAAGGCACCCTTCCCACCGGAAGAATTGCTGGAAAGCGGGATCGGGATTTACCTGCGCGGTCTCGGGCTTATCCCACCCGACAACTAATCGCCCTGGAAAAGAAGCGCTGACCGTGGATCCCAGACCGCCTCGACCGGCGCGCCGATCTCCAGTACCTCGCGGCCCACGCGGTTTTTCATGGAGATCGTGATCGTCTCGCTCCCACCAAAACGCACGTCATAGTAGGTCATGTCGCCGTAATAGGCACGGTCTGCGACCGTTCCGGCAGCCGTCAGAGTTCCTGGTGGTGCCGTCTCTCCGATCAGAAGCGACAGGCTTTCCGGTCTGAGGCCCAGTTCCGCTCGCGCACCATTGCCGACCGCCTGATCGGCCTGCACCGTGAAACCGCCCAGGGACGGTGTGGTTACCTTCAGGCCTGCTCCATCACCAGTTTCAACTTTTGCTTGAAGAAAGTTCATCATCCCGATGAAATCGGCTACTTTCCGCGACTTCGGGCGGTGGTAGAGCACCTCGGGCGCATCAAGCTGCGCAATCTGTCCTTCGAACATTACGGCGATCCGGTCGGACATGATCAGCGCCTCTTCCTGATCATGGGTGACGAGGATGAAGGTGATCCCAACCTGCCGTTGCAGCCGCCGCAGTTCGCCCTGCATCTGCTCGCGCAACTTCTTGTCGAGCGCAGAGAGAGGTTCGTCGAGCAGAAGCACCTTCGGCTTCAGGATCAGAGCACGAGCCAGTGCCACGCGTTGCCGCTGGCCGCCTGACAGCGCATGCGCCGCCCGCGCGCCATATCCGCTAAGACCGACCATATCGAGCGCCTCTTCCACCGCACGGGCCTTTTCCTCGCGCGACTGCGGCGCCCGGCGCAGGCCGAAGCCCACGTTCTCGGCCACGGTGAGATGGGGGAAGATGGCATAGGACTGAAAGACCATGTTCGTCGGTCGTCGGTTCGCCGGTACCCGCGCCATATCTGCCCCGTCGATGCGCAGACTGCCGGACGAAGGATCCTCAAAGCCGGCGATGGTCCGCAGAAGCGTGGTCTTCCCGCAGCCGGACGGCCCGAGCAGGGAGAAGAACTCTCCCGGCCCAATGTCCAGGTCGATGCCCCGCAGCGCATGGTAGTCGCCGTAGTATTTCTCGACCGCGCTCAGCGATATCAGGGATTGCGTCACAGAAACCCTCCGGTGTCTTTCAGACCAGCGCGGCGCAGGCCACGCCGCCGGAAGATCTCGGCAAGGACCAAAAGTAAGATCGACGAAGCAACAAGTATCGTTCCCAAAGCCATGATAACCGGCAGTTTTTGCGGAAACCGTAGCTGCCCCCAGATGTAGACCGGCAAGGTCGGCTCCACCCCCGAAAGGAAGAAGGCGATGATGAACTCGTCGAGGCTGATGGTGAAGGAAATCAGAAGCGACGAGATAATCCCCGGCATCACCAGAGGCAGAACAATCAGACGAAAGGCCGAGGCTGGGGTTTCGCCCAGATCCACTGCCGCTTCCTCAAGGCTTTGGTCAAGGTTCTGGAAGCTTGAGTTGAGGATCGCGATGCAAAAGGGCGTGCAGATCAAAACGTGGCCCAGGATCACCGTCAGCGATGACAGCCCAAGCCCGAAGACCTGCACGATGACCACCAGAAGCGAGACCGCCACGATGATCTCTGGCAAGACCAGCGGCAACATCACAAAGCCCATGATCGGCCGCTGGAAAGGAAAGCCGTAGCGCGTGGATGCACGGGCGGCGCAGATGCCCAGAACGGTCGAAATTATCGCCGTTGTAACAGCGATATAGAGGCTGTTCTTCACAGCATCGTGCAGCGCTGTCACGGTCGTCAGTTCCCGGAACCACTCGGTCGTGAAGCCCGACAGCGGGAAAGCGATGATGGTCGAAGCGTTGAAGGCGAAGACCGGCAGCAGAAAGATCGGCGCGTAGAGGAAGACAAGGTAGAGCACCGCGTAGATGCCAAGCCAGCCCACCCTCATGACCGCGACCTCAGGTAGCGGCGGTTGAGCCACACGAAGACCAGCGAAATGAGCGTCACGCTGACCATGGCGATAATCGCCAGCGTTGCGCCCATGGGCATGTTGTTGAGCCGCAGGAACTGCGTCTGGATCATGTTGGCGATCATCAGCCCGTTCGGCCCGCCCACAAGCCGCGGTGTCACGTAGTCGCCAATGGTCGGGATAAAGACAATGAGCGCCGCCGCCACGACGCCGGGCATGGCGAGCGGCAGGGTCACGCGCAGGAAGGTGGAGACGGAGTTCTCGCCCAGATCTTTCGACGCCTCGATCAACGAATGGTCGATTTTCTCCAGCGCAACAAAGATCGGCAGGATCGCAAAAGGCGCAAAGGCATGGGCCAGAGTGATCACCACGGCATTGGCGTTATAGAGGATGAAAGTCAGAGGTTCTTCAATGATCCCAAGGCCCTGAAGGGATGTGTTCAGAACGCCGTTGAAGCCCAGGATCACTTTCCAGAGAAAGACGCGGATCAGGTACGAGGTCCAGAACGGGATGGTAATCAGAAAAAGCCAGAGCGATTTGCGCCCGGGACGGACGTGGAACGAGACGTAATAGGCAATCGGAAAGGCCAGGACCACTGTCGCTACGGTCACCGCACCGGCGATCCAGATCGAGCGCAAAAGGAGTTGGCCATAAAGGGGGTCGGTGAACGCTTCGTGGTAATTGGCAAAGGTGGGTGTGCGGTCCATGGTCAGACCGCTTTGTGTCCAGAAACTGATGACAAGGATCGCCCCGATGGGCGCGGCCAGCATCACGAGGGCGTAGATCAGCGGCGGGCTGATCAGAAGAAGTCCCTGGCGGCGGTCCCTGTTCATCGGGCTCTTGTCATTTTTGGCGGTGATGCCCCGAGTGGTCGTTGGCATGCATCTGACACCGGATGCCGGGCGGCGGCAAGTGGTGCTGAGCGCCAGGCGCTGGCTGGTACGAAAAAGGCCGCCCGGTTGGGCGGCCCTGATCTGCGTTTGGCGCGTCTGTTAGCGCTTGGAGAACTGGAAGCTGCGCCGGGCCATGCGGCGGCCGAATTTCTTACGTTCCACCACACGGCTGTCGCGGGTCAGGAACCCGGCGGCTTTCAGCGCGGGGCGCAGGCTGGGCTCGTAGAGTTGCAGCGCCTTTGAGATGCCGTGCTTGACCGCACCGGCCTGGCCGGACAGACCGCCGCCCTTGACGGTGGCCTGCACATCGAACTCGCCTTCCACACCGGCCACGGTGAAGGGCTGCGCGAGGATCATCTGCAGCACCGGGCGGGCGAAGTATTCGTTCATGGGCTTGCCGTTCACGGTGACCTTGCCGGAGCCCGGCTTGATCCACACGCGGGCGACTGCGTCTTTCCGCTTGCCGGTGGCATAGGAGCGGCCAAGTTCGTCGCGCTGCGGTTCGGCAGGGGTATAGGTGGCGGTGACCACCTCTTCAGGCGCGGAGGTACCCTCGGCGACCTGATTCAGCTCTTCGAGCGATTTGATCTCTTCGGCCATGGTCAGTTCCGCGTGTTTTTGGAGTTCATGGATTTCACATCCAGCACTTCGGGCGCCTGCGCCTCGTGCGGATGCTCGCCGCCGGCGTAGACGCGCAGGTTGGTCATCTGCTGGCGGCTCAGGCGGTTGCCCGGCAGCATGCGCTTCACGGCCTGCATGACCACGCGCTCGGGGTGCGCGCCTTCAAGGATCTGGCCTGTGGTGCGGGATTTGATGCCGCCCGGGTAGCCCGTGTGCCAGTAGTTCGGCTTCATGCGCTTGTTGCCGGTCAGCTGCACCTTGTCGGCGTTGATCACGATGACGTTGTCACCCATGTCCATATGCGGCGTGAAGGTGGCTTTATGCTTGCCGCGCAAGCGGTTGGCGATGATCGAGGCAAGGCGGCCCAGAACCACGCCCTCGGCGTCGATCAGGATCCATTTCTTGTCGATATCCGCCGGAGTTGCGGTGTAGGTCTTCATTGTCTTGCCCTGTGCTTGAGGCGTGTTCAGGAATATCTGTCGCAGTCGCCTGCGGATCGGTGGGGTTTTACCGATGGTCCGCCCACAGTCAAGTGCGGTTTTTGCGTTTTACAATAGCAAAAACAACGCATTATGATTTGGGTATTAATATACCCCAATTCTCGAATCCAGTTTCAGCCCGCCGGGGGGCGCGAATAGGTCAGCGAGGCGCGCGCCACGATGGCGTCGCTGCCCTCGGACCGGACCATGACATCGCCGACCGCCAGAACGCGTCCGAACTTCAAGAGCCGCGCCTCGGCCAGAAGATCCCTGCCCGCGTCGGGTTTGCGCATGAAATCGATGGAGCAATTCGTGGTGACCGCCAGCGCCTCGCGCCCGGCTACGCCCAGAACCGCCATATACATCGCGCAGTCCGCGAGCGAAAATATCGACGGCCCCGACACCGTGCCACCGGGGCGCAAATGCCGGTCGGTCACGTTGAGGCGCACCACCGCGCTGCCCGGTTTCAGCGTCTCGATCGCAAATTCGCCGCGCACCTGCGGGAACACCTCGTCGAGGAAGTCAGCCAGTTCTTCGGCGGTCAGCTTGAGGTCCATTGTGCTCTTCCCAAGTTCTTTGCGGGTCGGTACCTTCTGACAGGTTCGGGGGAGAGGGCAATGGGCAGCACTGAAAATCTGGTGGAGCGGCAGGACGACGGCGCGGTGACCACGCTGACCCTGTCGAACCCGTCGAAACTGAATGCCCTGTCGCGGGCCATGATCGGCGCGTTGACCGCAACGCTCGACACCCTGGCCGAAGACGCGGACCAGCGGGTGATCGTGATTAAGGGCGCCGGCAAAGCCTTCTGCGCGGGCCATGATCTGCGCGAGCTGTCCGAAGCGCGCCAGAACGAGGACGGCGGTGCCGAGGCGTTGAAGGCGCTTTTTGACGCCTGTGCGGCCATGATGGTGCGCCTTGGCCACCTGCCCCAGCCGGTGATCGCTCAGGTCCACGGCATTGCTACGGCCGCCGGCTGTCAGCTGGCGGCCTCCTGCGACATGGTGGTCGCCGCCGAGGATGCGCGCTTTGGCGTCAACGGCGTGAACATCGGCCTTTTCTGCTCGACACCCATGGTGGCGCTGACGCGGGCGATCCCGCGAAAGAAGGCCTTCGAGATGCTGACCACGGGCGATTTCATTTCCGCTTCAGAGGCCGAGCACCTTGGCCTTGTGAACCATGTGGTCGCCCCGGAGGCGCTGGAGGCGCAAACGAGGGAACTGGCCGCAAAGGTCGCGGGCAAGCTGGGTGCGGCTGTCCGGATCGGCAAAGCGGCGTTTTACGAGCAGCTCACCAGGCCCCTGGAGGACGCCTACAACTACACCGGCAACGTGATCGTTCAGAACATGATGCGCGAGGACACCAGCGAAGGCGTCCGCGCCTTTCTGGAAAAGCGCCCGCCCGACTGGGACCAGTGACCGAAGCCGAGGCGTATATCGCCGGGATGGTCGACCCGAGGCGGCGTGCGGAAGCTGAAGCGCTCGACCGGATCTTTCGTGACGTAACGGGGTACCAGCCCAAGCTCTGGTCGGGCCGCATGTTCGGCTACGGGCAGTACGACTACACCTATCCGACAGGGCATTCGGGCACCTCGCTGGCCACGGGTTTTGCCGTAGCCAAGCGTCAGATCACCCTCTACATCCTGCCGGGCTACACGGCCTTCCCCAAAATCACTGCCCGTCTGGGCAAATACCGCCACGGCAAAAGCTGCTTCTACTTCACCCGGCTGGAGGATGCGGACGAGCCGGCCCTGCGGGACCTTATCCGCGCGGGGCTTGATGATCTGGCCACGCGCTGGAAGGTCACCGCATCCTGAAAGGATACCCCATGACAGCCATCCGGAAAACCCAGATCCTGCACGAGATGATAACTGCGGACGCTTTCGGTACCCCCTGCCCGCCAATCAGTCGCGTGGCCGCTCTGGCGGTGGTCGCCAATCCACTGGCCGGACGATTCGAGGAGGACCTTACGGTCCTGTTCGCGATCGGGGCCGAGCTTGGCGAAAGGCTGGCAGCAGAGGCCGTGGCCGGGCTTTCAGACGCGCCCGTTTCCTATGGCAAAGCCGCCATCGTCGGCGTTAGCGGTGACATGGAACAAGGCGGTGCGGTGGTCCACCCAAGGCTCGGCGCGCCGATGCGCGCGGCGGCAGGCGGCGGAAAAGCCGTGATCCCGTCAAACGTGAAGCTGGGCGGTCCGGGCACGGCAATCGACCTGCCGCTAGGGCACAAAGACGATCCCTGGTCCTTTGATCATTTCGATACGATGACGCTATGCCTGCCGGACGCCCCCCTTCCCGACGAGATCGTAATGTGCCTGGCGTATGCCGACGGCGGCCGCCCGATACCGCGCTGCGGCAAAGGGCCGAGCGCGTCCTGACCGCTCAGAGATTGTAAAGCGCGCCGAACTTGTCTTCGAGGTAGTCCAGGAGCGGCTCCTCGCTGGGGGCAAATCCGCAGGCAGTCTCAATGGTTTCACGCGGCGGGCGCAGGCCGCCGTATTGTTGCAGATTCACCCGCAACCAGCCGGTGGCGACACTTGCATCGCCTTGGGCCAGCGCGTCGCGGTAGTCGGGCCGCGCCACCCGCAGCGCCTTGTAAAGGCACCCGGCGTAGACATTGCCAAGGCTATAGGTCGGGAAGTAGCCAAAGAGACCGACGGACCAGTGCACATCCTGCAGAACCCCGTTCGAGGGCTTGTCCACTGCCACGCCAAAATCCGCGGCAAAGCGGTCGTTCCAGGCCGTCTCAAGATCGCCCGCCTCCAGATCGCCTGCGATCAGCGCCTGTTCGAGATCGAAGCGCAAGAGGACGTGAAGGTTGTAGTGCACCTCGTCGGCTTCGGTGCGGATATAACCCGACGACACGCGGTTCACGGCGGCGTAGAATGCATCGGCACCGCCAAGGCCAAGGTCGCCAAAGCTTTCGCGCATGCGCCCGTAGAGCCAGCCGGTGAAGGCGCGCCCGCGGCCAAGCTGGTTTTCGTAGATGCGGCTCTGGCTCTCGTGGACCCCCATGGACACGCCCTGTCCGAGCGGTGTCAGAAGGTAGCTGTCATCGATCCCCTGTTCATAGGCGGCGTGGCCGACCTCGTGAATCGTTGAATAAAAGCAGTTGAAGGGGTCGTGTTCCGCCGTGCGGGTGGTGATCCGCACGTCATGGCCCGACCCGCTGGAAAATGGATGTACCGCCTTGTCAATGCGCCCATGGTTCATGTCGTAGCCGAAGGCCCGCGCCAGATCGGCCGAGATATCCAGCTGTTTGGCGGTGTCGAATGTGCCTTCAAGCGCCTTCGGGGCGGGCGTGCCGAGGATTTTTTCGCGCAAGGCCACAAGGCGCGGACGCAGGGCGCCGAACATGGCCGCCAGATCCGCTGCTGTCGCGCCAGGCTCATAGTCCTGTAAGAGCGCGTCATAAAGATCACCGCCAGTGGCCAGCGCGGCGGCCTCCTGACGTTTCAGATCCAGAACTTTTGTCAGCGTCGGCAGGAAGGCGGCCACGTCTTCCTTCGCGCGCGCCTCGGCCCAGATGCCCTGGGAAAGGCTGGTGGTGCGGGCGATCTCTGCCGAAAGATCGGCCGGGACCTTCGACATGCGCTCGAAACTGCGGCGCACCTCACGAACCTGCGCCATGCCCACGGTATCCAGCGCCTCGCCTTCCGTTGCCGCCAACCAGTCGCCGATGCGCGGGTCGGTCCGGCGCGCGTGGAGCACGCTGTCGAGCGCGGCCACCTCCTCGGCGCGCTGATCCGCGGCGCCCCGCGGCATCATCGTTTCCTGATCCCACATCAGCCGCCCGGCGACCGAGGCCAGCGCCGTGGTTTCGCGCACGTGGGACATCAAGGACTGGTAGGCGCTCATACGGCGGCTCCTCTGACAGATTGATCTTTCGGGTAGCGGGCCAGGAACCGGGCGCGCAGAACGAGCACCCAAAGCACCACCGCTCCAAGCTGGTGGAAAACGGCGATCTCGAGCGGCGCGGCATATAGCACGGTGCCAATCCCGATGACGATCTGGCCGAAGGTCATCACGAGAACCCAGTCAAAGGCGCGCCGCGTACCAAAGTTGCCCGACCGGCGCGAGACGCGCCAGACAACCACTGCATAGATCAGGAACAGATAGCCCACGGTTCGGTGCGTGAACTGCACGAATCCCGCGTTCTCAAATAGGTTCCGCCACCAGGGTGTCATGTCGAAGACCCGTTCGGGGATGATCCCGCCGCCCATGAGCGGCCAGTCGGTAAAGCTGCGGCCCGCGTCGATGCCGGCGACAAGCGCGCCGATCAGGATCTGCAGAAAGGCAAAATGCATCAGCCCGGTGCCCATGCCAAAAAGCTTGGCATCCCCGGCCCGGCGAGCGCTGAGCAGGTGTGCCGCATCCCGGCCAAGGCGGTTGATGTACCAGGCAATGAGCCCGAGGATGATGAAAGCCAGTCCCAGATGGACCGCCAGACGGTAGCTCGCCACATCCAGCATCTCGCCGCTGAGACCCGACGAGACCATCCACCAGCCAATGGCCCCTTGCAGACCGCCAAGGGCGCCGAGGCCCAGAAGCCGCGGCGTCCAGCCAGCGGGCACTTTGCGGGCGACAAGCAGCACGAGAAAGCCAACCGCCCACACGAGCCCAATCACCCGCCCAAGCTGCCGGTGTCCCCACTCCCACCAGTAGATGACCTTGAACTCGGCAAGGCTCATGCCTTTGTTTTGCAACTGATATTCGGGGATCTGGCGGTATTTCTCGAACTCGGACTGCCAGTCGGCATCGGACATGGGGGGCAGCGCACCAGTGACCGGCGCCCACTCGGTGATCGAGAGCCCGCTATCGGTCAGACGGGTCAGCCCGCCAACGGCGATCATCAGCACAACAAGCCCGAAGAGCAGGCAGAGCCAGAGGCGCGTCCAGAACCGCGCCGCGGCCGTGTCGCGGGCAATCAGGCCACCGGCGGCGGCCACCGGCTGGGCCGGTGCCGCGTCAACGTCTTCAAAGAGCTTGCGTTTTTCGGCCATATTGCCCCCGAAAATTCCCTTCGCCTACCTACGCTCGGTGCGCCGGAGCGGCAAGTCAGTCGCGCCGTTCTTTCCAGCGGACCATCTGTCGCATCATACCGTGGAGGACCTGCACGTCGGCCCTTGTGAGCGGCATCCGTGACCACAGACTGCGCAGGTTCGTCTTCATGCCCGCGGCTTTGGTGTCAGGAAAGAAAAAGCCCGCGGTGTTCAGCCGGTCTTCGTAGTGCTCGGCCAGTTTTTCCACCTCTTCGTGGGTCGCCCATTCGGTGCCAGCGAGGTGTACCGCCTCGGCCTCGGCTTCGCCGGTTTGCCGGCGCCACTCATAGGCGCAGAGCAAAACGCACTGGGCGAGATTCAGCGAGGGGAAGGCCGGGTTCACATCGACCGAGATGATCGTGTTGGCCAGCGCGATATCGTCGTTTTCCAGACCCGCGCGTTCAGGACCGAAAAGAACCACCACGCGTTGCCCCTCGGCGATCATGCCTGCCGCCTTCTCCATGGCGCGTTCTGGCGTCATCACCGGCTTCGTCAGGTCCCTGTCCCGCGCGGTCGTCGCAAAGACGTGGTGGGCATCCGCCACCGCTTCGGCGGTTGTCCCGGTGATCTGGGCTGCGTCCAGAAGCCGCCCCGCCCCAGAGGCAAGCGCCACCGCACGCTGGTTCGGCCAGCCGTCCCGAGGAGCCACGATCCGCATCCGGTCGAGCCCGAAGTTCCACATCGCGCGCGCCGAGGCGCCGATATTTTCGCCCATCTGCGGGCGCACCAGAACAAAGGTCGGAGCTTGGGCCATGGGCGGGACCGGGATTGTTGGCTGCTGCGGGGCTAGATACGGGGGCCCGGAACCAAGGGCAAGGCATGCCATGGTCAAACCGGGACTTGCACGCTAAGAGAGCCAAAACGAGACGAACGGACGACGCTCCATGGCCGACGATCCACAGGCGCAGCTTTACCTTATCACCCCGGCGGAGTTCGATTTATTGAGCTTTTCCAATGTCCTGAAGAGTGTTCTTGATGCCGTTGACGTGGCCTGCCTGCGCCTGTCCATGTCCTCCACCGATGCCGACAGGATCGGTCGCGCCGCCGATACCCTGCGCGAAATCTGCGTCGAACGCGACGTGGCCATCGTCATTTCAGACCATGCGGCCCTCATCGAACCCTTCGGCCTTGACGGGATCCACCTAACAGACGGCGCCCGGTCGGTTCGCAAGCTGCGCAAGGATCTCGGCGGCGACCGTATCGTGGGCGCCTTCTGCGAAACCTCGCGCCACGCGGGCATGTCAGCGGGTGAAGCTGGCGCGGACTACGTGGCGTTCGGCCCCGTGGGCGCCTCGGGTCTGGGTCACCAGGAGCCCGCCGGAACCGATTTGTTCCACTGGTGGTCCGAAGTGATCGAAGTACCAGTGGTGGCCGAGGGCGCCCTGACGGCTAAGCGCGTGGCGGAACTGGCGGATTTCACGGATTTTTTTGGGGTAGGCACTGAGATCTGGTCTGCCGATGATCCGCTGGCGGCGCTGCGGGCGCTCATGGCACCTGTTCTCTAGGGCTTGTTCGCCGCAAAGCCAGAGCGCACGTGGTTTTCAAGCGACACGGCCAGCGCCTTGCGGTCACCGGCCTCTGCCACGCTGACGGGATCATGGAATGTCACGGTAACCCGGCCCTGCCGCGGCGCCGCTAGAACCTTCGCCAGATGGGCGCCAAACTCCATGTCGCCCCACCAGCCGTAGAACCGCGGATCCTGCCCAGGCGGCGCCTCATAGACTACGCTAATGGGCTGCACATGAAGGTTAGGACCGAGATCGGGAGAAAAGAAAGCCGCAAAAAGCGTCGATTTGAACGGTAAGACCCGCTGCCCATCGGTGCTGGTGCCTTCGGGAAAAAACAAGAGCCGGTGGCCAGCCTTCAATCGCTCCTCAAACATGGCACTTTGCTTCGCCGCGTCGCGCGCGTCGCGCGAGATAAAGACCGTGCCCGTGGCACGCGCCAACCAGCCGATGCCGGGCCAGACCGCCACCTCGGCCTTGGACACGAAATAAAGCCGCTCGCAGGCATTCAGCGTGAAGATGTCAAGCCAGGACCCGTGGTTCGCCACCAGACCGCCGCCTTCGGCCATAGGACGCCCGAGAATGTGGTGCCGCAAGCCAATCACGAAGAGCGCGGCCTTGCAGACGCCGACGGTGATATAGGGGGTGACCGGGCGGCGGGGCGCAAAAAGCGGCGCCTCGATCAGACGAAGGACCAGCATCAGGGCCAGGCCGCCGAAGGTAACCAACCCAACGAGCAGGCCCTTCAGCGCGACGCGCACCCAGCCGAGGCCCGTGATCCTGACCGGGTCCGGTTCATCCTCGGACCGCCAGGTCGGTGTCACGCCACGCGGCCCTTTTCGTAATAGGCCCTGTGTTTGGCGCTCATCTGCGCGGTATCCATGATCAAACAGACATCCACGGTGTTAAAGTCATAGTCGATAAATGCGCCCTCGCCCACGAAACCGCCAAGCCTGAGGTAAGCCTTGATCAGTGCCGGTGTGGCCACCATGGCGCGCTGGCGGCTGGTGTCCTGAGCGGCCATCAGATCCATGGACTGGAAATGATCATCCTGCACGCGGACCCGGATCGCCTCGGGCGCAAGGTGGTTGTGGTGCAAATAGGACAAAGGTTCTTTCAGCGT
Organism: Pseudomonadota bacterium; assembly: GCA_039179985.1. Taxonomy (GTDB): domain Bacteria; phylum Pseudomonadota; class Alphaproteobacteria; order Rhodobacterales; family Rhodobacteraceae; genus JBCCMQ01. The sequence goes on along the minus strand of JBCDED010000055.1, from coordinate 14,737 downwards.
CTCGATATCTGTCCCGTGAAAGCTCGCCACACCGAACATGACTTCGATGTCATGACCTATGACATAGTCCGCAAGCCCGTTCCAAAGGTGAAACATCGCCGTGCCGCCGCGCACCCGCGCATCGACGCAGGACCGCCCAAGCTCGACCAGCTTGCGACCGCTTTGCTTCAGACGCGTCAGATCGTACTCGTCTTCGGAATAAAACCGACCGAGTTCGTTGGCCTGATCGTCGCGCATCAGGCGGTATACGCCGACCGCGCTGTCGATGGGATCGCCCGGCCAATCGGCATCAAAAAGCACCAGGTGGTCAAAGTACGGATCGAAGCGATCCTGCTCCAGCCGGTTTTTATGATCGACCATCGCGCCGTCTGCGCCCAGTTCCTCGACGAAGACCCGGTATCGCAGACGCTGCGCGGCAAGTCTGTCGGCATCAGTATTGGCGAGTCGCAGCTCGAATCTGGCCTTTTCGGCGCTCACCTTCTGTGCCCTGCCCCTTGTCCCGAGTTGACGTGTTGTAAGGGTCGCCCCTGCTATTTGCAACCACGCACAGACCCACTTTCATACATCTTAAAGTTGTGTTATCGATCTGATCAATCCGCACGGCACTCTAATCCGAATGAACCAAAACAAGCTCTACCCGCGATCCATCAACCACCACTTTGCCCGCATGCTCGAAGTTCACCGTGATCTTTCCACCGACGTTCGACTGGACCTGCCCAAGGCCCCAGTCTTCCTCAATGGGGTGACGCACAAACATCCCCGGTTCCAATAGCGAGTTCATCATGGCCACAGCGACTCCTGCACAGACTCTGCCTTCATCCACGAAAACCATCCCTCCACAAAGCGATCTGACTGCCTTGCTCGGCTCGCGAATTTGCCACGACCTTATCAGCCCGCTCGGGGCCATCGCAAACGGTGTCGAGCTTCTGGAAATGAGCGGCGCCATGTCGAGCCCGGAGATGACTCTGATCGCCGAAAGCGTGAGCCACGCCAACGCGCGCGTGCGCTATTTCCGGATCGCCTTCGGAGCCGCAGAGTCCGGGCAGGCCGTAGGCTTCAGTGAAGTCCAGTCGGTTCTGTCGGACATGACCCGTGGCGCGCGGCTGAAGTTCCAGTGGCGCGCAGTGGGCGAACAACCCCGGCAGGCCGTAAAGCTGAGCTTCCTGTTGCTTATGTGCTTTGAAAGCGCCTATCCGTTCGGCGGCACGATCGACGTCACCGAGGCGGGCGGCAGCTGGCGGATCACGGGCATCGCCGAGAAGGCCAAGATCGACGCCGAGCACTGGACCCTGCTTGAAGCGGCAGACCCTGACCTCTCTGCGATCAGCGCCGCGCGCGTGCATTTCGCGCTGGCCTCCCTTGCCGCACGCGACATGGACCGGGCAATCCGCACGACCCTGTCCAACAGCCGGATTATCGTGGAGTTCTAGCGCCCCTCAGGCACGCGTCGTCCCGTCGCCCTCGACAAGATATTTGAAGCTGGTCAGCTGAGCCGTGCCGACCGGTCCGCGCGCGTGCATCTTGCCCGTGGCGATCCCGATTTCGGCGCCCATCCCGAACTCGCCGCCGTCGGCAAACTGGGTCGAGGCGTTGCGCATCAGGATGGCGCTATCGAGGCGCTGGAAGAACCATGTCGCGGCGGCATCGTCTTCGGTCAGGATGCAATCGGTGTGCTGTGAGCCGTAGGTGCGGATATGCTGGATTGCGGCGTCGATGTCAGGCACCACGCGGGCCGCGATGACCATGTCGAGGAACTCCTTGCCCCAGTCCTCGGGCGTCGCTGGTGTCGTGCCATCGATCTCCGCCAACGCGCCATCCGCGTGAACGTCGACGCCCGCCTGGAGCAGCGCGCGCACGAGGCCCTGACCAATGGTTTCGGCCACATCCTCATGGATCAGCAGGCATTCGGCCGCACCGCAGATACCTGTCCGGCGCGTTTTGGCGTTCAAAACCACCTTCAGCGCCTTTTCGGGGTCGGCCGCCTTGTCGACGTAGATGTGCACGATGCCTTCGAGATGGGCGAAAACCGGCACCCGCGCCTCGCGCTGCACCAGCCCGACGAGGCCCTTTCCACCGCGGGGCACGATCACATCGATGCTGTCGGTCATAGCCAGCATCTCGCTGACCGCTGCACGGTCGCGGGTGGGAACTAGCTGGATCGCATCCTCGGGCAGCCCGGCCGCCTTCAGTCCATCCACGAGGCAGGCGTGAATAGCCTGCGAGGAATGAAAACTCTCCGACCCCCCGCGCAGGATCACCGCGTTTCCGGATTTCAGACAGAGCGCGCCCGCATCCGCCGTCACGTTGGGACGGCTTTCATAGATAACCCCAATGACGCCAAGAGGCGTCCGCACGCGGCGGATGTGCAGGCCCGTGGGACGGTCCCATTCCTCCATGACCTCGCCAACGGGGTCCGGTTGATCAGCGACCGAGCGCAGCCCGTCCGCCATGCCGCCGATGCGCGCGGGATCGAGCATCAGCCGGTCCATCATGGCACCGCTCAGCCCTCTTTCGCGCCCGAACTCCATGTCCTTTGCATTGGCGGCGATAATTTCGTCCTGGCGGGCGCGGATCGCCTCCGCGGCCGCATGAAGCGCGGCGGTCTTGGCGGCGGTCGGGGCAAAGGCCAGTTCCTCTGAGGCGGTCTTTGCGCGCCGTCCGATATCCACCATCACGGCGTGAATGTCATCGAGGTCTTTCATATTGCCAAATCATCCCTGTGGATCAGAGCTGCCCGACCGGGATAGCCCAGGATCGTTTCAATGTCACCGGAGCGATGGCCGCGAATAGCCTCGGCCTCGCCTGATGTGTAGCGTGTCAGGCCTTGGCCCAGACGGTGCCCTTCAGGTCCGCGGATCTCCACCGGGTCGCCGCGCCCGAACTCGCCCGAGACGGCCACGATCCCTGCGGGCAAGAGCGATTTCCCTTCGATCAGCGCAGCGCGCGCACCGGCGTCGATGGTGATCGTGCCTTGCGGTTTCATCGCCGCAACCCAGCGTTTGCGCGCCGCCTGCGGGTCGGTCTGGGCCAGAAACCAGGTCGCCGGGGCGCCGCCCGCGAGCGCGGAGAGCGGGTTTTCGGTCCGGCCTTCGGTGATCGCCATAGCGGCCCCGGCGCCGGTGGCCGTCTTTGCCGCCATGAGCTTGGTCTTCATCCCGCCTTTTGACAGCCCTGACCCTGCGTCGCCCGCCATGGCCTCGATCTCGGGGGTGATCTCGCTGATTTCGTCAAAACGCCGGGCGGTCGGGTCTTCCAGCGGGTTGGCTGAATAGAAGCCGTCCACGTCGCTGAGTAGCACAAGGCAATCGGCCCCCACGGTCACGGCGATCTGCGCGGCAAGTCTGTCATTGTCGCCAAAGCGGATTTCATCGGTGGCCACCGTGTCGTTTTCGTTGACGATGGGCACCACGCCAAGCCCCAGCAGCGTTTGCAGCGTTGCGCGGCTGTTGAGATAACGGCGGCGGTTGGCGCTGTCCTCAAGTGTTACCAACACCTGCGCCGTGGTGATTCCGTGCGGAGCCAGCGCTTCCTCATAGGCGCGGGCCAGCCGGATCTGACCGACGGCAGCGGCGGCCTGCGCGCGTTCCAGGGGCAGCGTGCCGACCGTCAGACCGAGCGTGGCACGGCCAAGCGCAATAGAGCCCGAAGACACCAGAACGACATCGCGGCCCTTTGCGCGAAGTGCGGCCACATCTTCCGCAAGCCCCGCCAGCCAGTCGCCCCGGAGGGCGCCCGTTTCCCGATCCACAAGCAAGGCGGACCCGATTTTCACGACGATACGCCGTGCGGTGCTCAGGGCCGCCATGGTCCCGCGTCCTCTGCCGCCTCGGCCTCCGCGTCGAGCTCGCGTTCGATGGTCTGGCGCACGGCGCGCAGGACCTCTGGCAGACCTTCCCGGCTGACGCCCGACATGGCCAGAACAGGGCCACCCACGGCGTCCTGCAGGTCCGCAAGCCGCTCGGCGCGTTCGTTTTCGCTAAGCGCATCGATCTTGTTCAGCGCGGTGACCCTGGGCTTTTCAGCCAGATCGCCACCGTAGGCTTCAAGCTCGCCAATGATTGTCGCATAGTCCTCGGCCACGGTTTCGGACGTGCCGTCGACTAGATGCAGCAGGACCTTGCAGCGTTCCACGTGCCCCAGAAACCGGTCCCCGATCCCCCGGCCTTCGTGGGCACCTTCGATCAGACCCGGGATATCGGCCATGACGATCTCTGTATCGTCGATGCCCACGACACCTAGATTGGGATGAAGCGTCGTGAACGGATAGTCAGCGATCTTCGGGCGCGCATTCGAGGTGGCCGCAAGGAAGGTGGATTTCCCCGCATTGGGCAGGCCCAGAAGCCCTGCGTCAGCGATGAGCTTCAGCCGCAGCCAGATCGTGCGCTCAACCCCTGTCTGCCCTGGATTCGCGCGCCGGGGCGCCTGATTGGTGGCGCTTTTGAAGTGGAGGTTGCCGAAACCACCGTTGCCGCCCCGGGCAATCACATAGCGGTCGTTCACGGCCGTCAGGTCCGCCAGCACCGCGTCTTCATCCTCATCAAGGATTTCGGTCCCGACGGGGACCCGCAGCAAGACGTCCTTGCCATCGGCCCCTGTCCGCTGCTTGCCCATGCCGGGTTGACCGTTCTTGGCAAAGAAATGCTGCTGATAGCGAAAATCGATGAGCGTGTTCAGCCCGTCGACTGCTTCGGCAATCACATCACCGCCGCGCCCGCCGTCGCCGCCATCAGGCCCGCCGTATTCGATATACTTCTCGCGCCGGAAGCTGACACAGCCCGCACCCCCGCCACCAGAGCGGATGTAGACCTTTGCGAGATCGAGAAATTTCATGGTTGGGCCTCAAAGGCTGCGCGCGTCAGGCGATACTGCCAAATGGGTCCGGGCTCAAGGCGCGCCTTGGACCGGCCCACCGACGACCGCGCGTAGTGAAAGCCGAGTTTTTCCAGAACGCGGCGCGAGGGGAGGTTGTCTTGAAAACAACTCGCCGACAGCGCAACGGGCGCATCCCGCCCTGCGAAGACCTCAGCAACGACAGCCTGTCCCGCCTCGGTCGCGTAGCCGCGACCGGCGTAGTCGGCTCCGATAAAATAGCCGAAGTCGAACTGGGGCGCCGGACCGACGCCCACACCACCCAGCAACAAGTCCGCCGGATCGCAAATCGCCAGCATGAAGCCTGGCGGATTGTCCCAGGCCCTAAGCGCCATCCACTCTGCCGCCGCCTCTGCACTGAAGGGCAATGGCACGGACCCCATCATGCGGGCGAGCGCCGGGGCGCCCGCCAGCTGGGCTAGCCTGCCTGCCTCGCCATCCAGGAATGGACGCAGCCGCAGGCGCGCGGTGTCGACGAAGGGCAGCATGGCGGCACCATCAGCCGTCCATGCGCCGCAGATAGGTCCAGGTTGGCACAGTTGCGCCGCGCGCGACCGAATAGGCCTCGGCATTACCGATATAGGCAAAACCTGTGTTGGTCAGCACCTGCGCCGAGCCGGGATTGTCCTGAAAGACCGACGCAAAGATCGTCCTGCTTTCCAGAGGATTGGCGCCGATCAGGGCCTTGACCGCCATGCTGGCAATTCCGGAGTTCCAGAAGGCGGGCGCGACCCAGTAGCCGATTTCCGATTGACCGTCCTCCATCCGTTCCAAAGCGATCGCGCCCAGAACTTCGGAAAGCCCCTGGCCCGACCCGTCCATGATCCAGACGTCTTCCACGCGCTCAGGGTTCTGGGACCGGGCGATGAACGCCTCGGTCGCCCCGGGCGGCAGCGGATGGGGAATGCTGGTCGTCATGCGGGCGACGCGTTCGTCCCCGGCATAGAGCGCCAGAAGACCGGCGTCCGAGCCGCGCACGGGCCGCAGAACGAAGCGCTCGGTCTCGATAACCGGCTGGTTCAATATCACATCGTGTTTCATGCCAGTCCTCCTCTGACCGCATGACAATGCGCCGTTTGGCACATGTGGGGTCACATACCCCGGATTTCTAATCACTTTCCTTCAGGGGCCACCGGCCGGTCCCGCATCCCCTTGCCTGAAACGAGAAAGGGACCGGCGATTTCGCCGATCCCTGAAAGCTTTGGTTTGCCTTTTCGGGTCGGCTACTCGGCTGCCTCCGCCATTGGGAGCACCGAGATAAAGGTGCGGCCCTTAAGGCCTTTGTGGAAGGTCACGGCGCCTTCGGCGGTCGCAAAGATTGTATGGTCCTTGCCCATGCCCACGCCTTCGCCTGGCCACCACTTGGTGCCGCGCTGACGCACGATGATGTTGCCCGGAATGGCGTGCTGACCACCGTAGAGCTTGACGCCCAGGCGGCGGCCGGCGCTGTCGCGTCCGTTACGGGACGAACCACCCGCTTTTTTGTGTGCCATTGGTCGTTACTCCTTTTCTGCGACAAGAGCTTTGGCCTGTTCGACCCAGCCCTCGCGTTCGATGCGGCCCTTGAAGGACAGCTTTTCATCGAAATCGGCGATCTCGGCTTCGCCCCAGCTTGCGATCTGGGCAAAGCTGGTAACGCCGGCTTCGAGCAGTTTCTTCTCAAGCGCCGGGCCTACGCCCGACAGCTTCTTGAGGTCATCGGCCCCGGCGGGTGCGGCTGCAGGCGCAGCCTCGGCTTTGGGCGCGTCTTCCTTGGCTTTTTGCTTTGGAGCCGCTTTCTTGGCGGCCTTGGGCTTTTCGGCCTTCGGTGCAGCTTCGGTGGGCGCCACTTCGGCGGGCGCGCTGCCCGCGCCGATTGCCGCCATCACGCCGGTCTTGTCCCCACCCTTCTCAAGGATCTCGGTGATGCGGAGCAGGGTCAGCTGCTGGCGGTGGCCCTTGGTGCGCTGCGAAGAGTGCTTCCGGCGGCGTTTGACAAAGTGGATGACCTTGTCGCCCTTGATCTGGTCGATGACCTGGGCCTGCACGGCGGCACCGTCCACAAGTGGGGTGCCGACGGTCGCGCCGACCATCAGGATGTCGTTGAACTGGACAGTGTCGCCCTGGGTTGCCGCAAGCTTTTCGACGCGGAGGACGTCGCCGGACTCAACCTTGTACTGCTTGCCGCCGGTTTTCAGAACCGCGAACATGTGCTTCTTCCTTCGTATACCGCGTCCTGTGGCCCCGGATCACCCGGCGTTCTTGCGGCATGCGCACCGCGGACAGCGCGCCCCCATGGGGCATATTGATAAGCAAAGGGCGCATGACGCGCCCCGAGGCCGGGCTTATGCGCCGGAGACCCTCTCAAGTCAAGCCCGAAGATGGCCCGCAAAACCCAGCGACACGCCAGCGAAATTCCGACCCCAAAGGGCTTGCGCGCCCGAACCGACCGGGCTATGCGCATCGCCCAGACACTCTGACCGCGGAGAGGTGCCGGAGTGGTCGAACGGGGCGGTCTCGAAAACCGTTGTGGGTGCAAGCCCACCCAGGGTTCGAATCCCTGTCTCTCCGCCATTTTCCACCTACTGGAACAGAGCGGTACCGATGCGGTGCCGAAGGTCACCGTGGCGCTATTTTCCAAGGCGAAAATTGGTTCGCTGTGATTGCCTACCGGCGCCAGATCTGCGCATGTGCCGATCTCGTATTCCGCGCCCGTTTGTGGGGGTCTGGCGGCCCGGGAGACGTCGGAATCGTCGTGAATGCACAGGGTTTCAGCCCCGGGCAACACCGAAAATAGGCCCCAGATCAGCAACACTGGGATCACCAAGGGGCCATTACATCATGAAAAAGGACAAATACCGCCCCGAAGTTGCCATCATCTTCGGCCTAATGAAGAAATTGCTTCTGTCTAAGATTCACTTGGTCGTGTTGCGACCATTTAGGGAAGGTGTGCTGCCATGCTCCGTCTCAGGAAACGGTCGAAAGATTTTGCCAAGGAAGAAGAAGGCAGCTTGCTGGTCTTCTCGGTGGTCGTGTTCATGACCTTCTTCGCGGCAGCGGGCATGGGCGTCGATTTCATCCGCCATGAGCTTTACCGCGCCGAACTGCAGAACTCGCTCGACCGCGGACTTCTGGCAGCGACCGCCTTCAGCCAGAACGAAGATCCGGCGAAGGTCGTCGAAGATTTCATCGTGCAATCGCACAAATGGGACAGCACCAACGGAAAGCCAAAGGTGACTGTTAAGCGCACTCCGGCCGATAAGTCCTGGTTCGACGAAGCTGTCGCCGAACGCACAATCGAGGCGACCGCCCAGGTCCAGTTCAACACGCAGTTCCTAAAGCTGCTCGGCATTTCTTCCATGGGTGTCAACGTCGCCTCGAATGCCACGCAGTCGCGCAAGTCGGTGGAAGTTGCCATCGTCCTCGACATTTCGCTGTCGATGGACGGCAACGACAAGGCCTCTGGCAAAGAGAAGTACTACGGCATGCAAACTGCCGCCAACAACTTCATCAATGATATTCTGACACCCGAGACCATGGACGCGACCGCGATCACCCTGGTGCCTTTCGCCGGCACCGTGAACCCGGGCGACTTCCAGCAGCATATGAACCTCACGGCAACGTCGCTGCCCAGCTGGGTCGACAACGATCTGGTGGGCTTTCCGGTGTGCCCAGAGTTCCAGACCAGCGACTTCGACACGGATGCCGCAGACAAGATCAGCATGACGGATGCTTATACCATCCAGCCCTGGTTCAAGATGTACAACTCCTTTCCAGGGTCCACCGGCATGGTTCGCTGGGGTAACTGCCCGGAAGCAGCCGGCGGCATCGTCGCCTATTCGAACAGTGCCGATGATCTGACGGGGGCCATCAACTCGCTGCCCATGTACGGCGGGACCGGGATCGATATGGCGATGAAATGGGCGCTTTATGCCCTCTCGCCCAATGCCCGCACGACCGCCGCCAAGATTATCAAGGATAAGGGTCTTGAAGATAACTTCAAAGGCTGGCCGCTGAACTACGACGATCCCGGTGCCGAGAAATACATCGTGTTCCTGACGGATGGGGAAATCACCAACCTCAGCAGCATCAAATCGAGCCTGCTTGAAGGGACGGTGGCCGACCTGGAAGACCGTGACGGCTTCGAGAACAACGAAGAAAAGCAAGAAGTGATCGACCACATCACTTCGCACATCGGAGAGGACGGGCGTCTTGCCGACTACTGGGCCTCGCCGAACGCTGACTTTCACCTCAACGGCACGAACTATTCGCGCGACCGCATGAACATTGTCGGTGGTAGCGGTAACATCAACTTCGACGGAGAGCACAAGAACGGTTACATCCGCGGAGCGCAGCGCAACCGGTGGAACCAGAGCGCCGCCCTCCAGCACGTTGAGAACGTCTGTGGCTACATGAAGGCCGACTCCGGAAACGGCACGCCCCGGGTGCGGGTCTTTACGATCGGTTTCAACATCCCGGGGCTGGACGATCCGGACTTCGTGGCGCCCGCCAGCGCTTCTGATGCGACCAACGATACCCGGGCAGCTTTCGTGCTGGACTACTGCGCGACGTATCAGGGCGACCGGTACCTGGCCACCTCGGCCACGCTGGAACGGGCCTTCGACGACATCGCCGCCAAGATTAATACGCTGCGGCTAACCAACTGAGGCAGGGGAATGAGTAAGCGGTTCTGGTACAGATTGAGAAAGTTCGCTGACGAAAGCGCAAGCTCGACGGTGGAATTCTGCTGCATCTTCCCGCTGTTCATCGCGATCATCTTCGCGTCGATCGAAGGCGGCCTGCTGATGACGCGCTATATGATGGTCGAGCGCGGCGTGGACGTTACCATGCGTGCCGTCCGCCTCGGCAAGCTGCCCGGCATCACCTATGACGAGTTCCAGAAGCAGATCTGCACGAATGTGGGCGTTGTGTCGAACTGTGCTCAGAACCTGGTGGTCGCGACCGAAATTCTGTCCGAAGGCGAAACAGTTGATCCTGCGCCGGCCGACTGCTTCGACCGGACGGCGACAGAAGAGGAACTGAAAGAATTTAACCCTGCCGACGGTTTTGCTCCGGGCAATACCTCGCAAATCGTGGTGATCAAGATCTGCGCGATCGTCGATCCGCTCTTGGCGAACTTCGGTCTGTCAAACCTTATAGCGCTGGACAAAAGCGGCGGGTTCCCGATCCGCACGAAGACCGCGTTTCTGCACGAGCCCTACTAGCCAGGACTGGATACTCCGATGCGCCTGAAGACCTCTCTCCGGAAGTCAGTCAAGTCAGAAGACGGCACGATCTCGGTCGAATTTGTGCTGATCGTTCCTCTGCTTCTGATGGTTCTTGGCATCGGCTTCGGCACGTTCCACGCCTACCTGCAATACGCCCGCGCTTCCAAGGCGATGTACACGGTCTCGGACATTGTCGCACGCTATGAGACGCTGACAGACGCCAAAATGGTGCAATTGCAGCAGGTCTACGAATCCTTCACATCGGCCCCTCCGGGCTCGATTATCCGGGTCAGCCGCATTGATTTTGCCCTCGACGCCGATGACTTGCCGGATCCCGACGCCAAAACCTACAGCCACAACGACGGTCTTTATACCGTCACATGGTCCCTTTCTTCACCCAAAGAAACCGTGGCCGAACCTTGTGCGGTGTGCCCCAACGGCGAGGCCCTGAAGTACGCTCTCATCAGCGATCAGCTGCAGTATTACGAGCTGCCGAGGCTGGGTGACGGCGCACACATCATGCTTTTTGAGGTCTATACGCCCTATTTCTCGCCCATTCCCGAGGGCGTTACGCTTGGCGTGGATTTCCGCGGCGTGGCCTGGTCGATGAACCACTTCGTCTGGCCGCGCGGTGCCAACGGCATCACATACGAGGCGGGCTAAGCGCCAACCCCGCGCAGCATCGGCGCGCCCCGGCTGAGAAGCTGGATCGCGTAGACAGACGTACTGGCCGTGATGAATAGCGTGCCGTGGTCTGGGCCGCCGAAACAGAAATTCGTGGATTTCTCCGGCGTCCGGATGACGCCAAGGTGCGCGGCTCCCGCCGAAAAGACATGCACGCCGCCCGGCCCGTTGCAATAGATCCGCCCGTCGAGATCCGTCTTCATCCCATCCGGCACGCCCTCGCCCTCCCCCGCAAGCGTTGCCCAAACCGCCCCGCCTGAGAGCCCGCCATCCGGCGCGACATCGAAGGCACGGATCGTCGGACCCCAGCTGTCGTTCACATAGAGCCGAGCTTCGTCCGACGTCAGACAAAGGCCGTTGGGCTGTTTGAAATCGCGAGCCACGCAGGCCAGGGTCCCGTCGGGGTCCAGCCGGAAGACAGCCTGAAAAGGCAACGCCTGATCCCGCAGGACGCCAAGGTCTTCCCGTTGCCGCCCAAAGGACGGATCGGTGAACCAGAGCCGCCCCCGGCTGTCGCAAATCACATCGTTGGGGCTGTTCAGTTCCTGTCCGTCGTAGTGACTGGCCAGAACCTCGATCAGCTTGCCGCCATGGGTGTGGCGCACGAGTTGCGACGAAGCATGTTCGCAGCTGACGATATGTCCCGACAGGTCAAAGCAGTTGCCATTGGCCTGATTAGACGGTCTGCGCGCCACCTCGACGCCGAAGCCGGGACGCCACCTGTACTGGATGCTTTCAGCGATGTCCGAAAAGAAAAGCCACTTCTCCGAGGGTTGCCAGATCGGCCCTTCGGTAAAGGTGAATCCGCCAGCGATCCGCTCGAGGGTCGCGCCGGACTCAAGGACGCCCGCAATTGGGTTTTGTGATCTTGGGGTCTCCATCCAGCCTGCCCGCGTGGCCTACTAGCCCATGGCCGCCTTGAGGCCGGAAAAGTCGACACAAATCCGCTCGATCTCGGCCACCGCCATGTCGCGCAGGCTGATCCGGCTGATCTCTTGCCGCCCCAAGAGCGCGTGGAGTCCCGACGCCGAAAATGGCTGCATGGACCAGCCGCCAAAGAGACGGAACTCGCTTGGCGCCGAGGTGATGATCTCCACGTGGGTGTGGCGCTTGTCCTCGGCAATGGTCAGGAAAAGGTCGCTGACGTCGCGCCGCTCACCTTCCAGAAGCTGCAGATAGTGCTCGCCGTCAAAAAGCAGCATGCCCGTAATATCAAGGCGTGCATTGTTGCGGTCACTGGCTGCAAGAATTTCGTCCCAATCCGCGTTCGAACCGACCACCGGCCGCGAGATGTAGATCAGCTTGTGGAGCGCCATTCGGTCCCATCATCCCCATGCGTCATTCTGACACAGATTAGCGCGCGACCCCACCGGGGTCCAGAGCCCCCGTAGAGGCTGGAAGTTTGCCGCCGGAAGTCGCAGGTTTCGAGCATGACAGAAGATACGCTGGATGCCACGGACCTGATCAACCTGATCGCGCAAGGGACAGTCAGTCCGGAGGCGGCGCTTGACGCGGCGCTGGAGCGAACCCGGACCCGCAACCCGGCTATCAATGCGGTGGTGTCGCTCTTCGAGACTGAGGCCCGGCGCGCCATTGCCGAGGGCCTGCCCGATGGGCCGCTCAGGGGACTTCCGTTTCTTCTCAAAGACCTAGGCGCAGAATCGCGGGAGTATCCGGCCAGCGGCGGGTCGCGGCTCTTCCAGGGTGCCCGCTACCCGGCCGACGGTGCCATCGTAGCGCGGTTGAAGGCGGCCGGCGCGGTGATCTTTGGGCGCACCTCGACGCCCGAGGGCGGGATTGGCATCGCGACCGAGGCCGCCGTCTACGGGGGTCCCACGCGCAACCCGTGGAACCTGGATCATACACCTGGCGGATCGAGCGGCGGCGCGGCGGCGGCGGTGGCCGCCAGTATCGTTCCGGCAGCGCACGGATCCGACGGCGGCGGCTCGGTCCGGGTGCCTGCCTCCTGCACGGGGCTCGTGGGTTTCAAGCCGACCCGCGCGCGCCTACCCGATGGCCCCTACTCTGGCGAAGGCTGGGCCGGAATGGCGATCGATGGCTTTCTCACGCGCAGCCTGCGGGACACCGCGCTTTTGCTCGATCTCACTGCAGGCCCGGACCCGGGCGCGCCTTACCACGCCCCGCCCATGGCGTGCAGCTACCACGCGGCGCTGGCGCGGCGACCCGCACGGCTGAAAATCGCCCTGTGCGACACGACCCTGACCGGCGGCGCGATTTCGCCAGAGTGCCGCGATGCTGTCGGCGCCGCGGGTGATCTATTGGAAACACTCGGCCACACCGTGGAACCTGCCGCCCCGCTTCAGGCCTCGACAGATGCCATGATGCGGGCCTGGGTCGATATCGTGGCCTGCGGGCTGGCGCTATCTGTCCGCCAGAAATGCGCGTCGCGCGGGCGGCCCCTGCAGGACGGCGAGCTAGAGCCGGTGGCCATGGGCGCCCTCGCCCATGCGCGCGGCATTGACGGGCCGCGCTATCTGGAAGCCGTGGAAACAGTTCACGACTACGGGCGCGAGATGGCGGGCTTTTTTGAAGACTGGGATATCCTGCTCACCTCGACCCTTGCCGAGCCACCCGCAAAGATCGGGCGCTTTGATCATTCGAACCCCGATTTCCTTGACTACCGGCTGGGGCCAACGGGGATCTACCCATACTCGCCCTTTGCCGCGGCCTTCAATGCCACGGGCCAGCCCGCGGTGTCTTTGCCGCTGGCCGTCTCGGACGGCGGACTGCCAATCGGCATTCACCTTGCCGCGCGGTTCGGCGACGATGCTTTGCTGATGTCCCTGGCCGCACAGATCGAAGAGGCCGCACCCTGGGCCCACCGGCATCCTAGCCAAGAACGGAGAACGACGATTCCTCGTTGATGGTCCGGCGGCGAGAATAAAAGCCCACGTCGATCTCGCGACCGATGTAGGGCAACGTATAGTTAAGTGGCGACGTGTCATGGTCCGCCCCGCCCTCACAGTAGTCAATCAGCGCAGCCATCATCCGCCCCGCAATGGGCGCGTTCTTGTACTGGTTGCCGCTGGTGCCGCACGCCATGTAGAACCCTGGCAAAGCAGATTTGTCGTAAATCGGAATCCAGTCGGTCGAGGCGTCGTAAAGATCGACCACGCCGCGCGTTTGCCGCGGAATGCCCAGCGAGGGCACCCGCTGGCCGTAGCGCATGGCCTGAACAGTCCACTGATCCGTGAAAGCGCGGTCGTAGTCTTTGTCGCTTTCCACCCATTGGTGGGCGTCGCAGGGCGGGTCTTCGCTGCCGACAAGGATGTGATTGCCCTTCTCCGGACGGCAATAGAGCGAGATATCGCTGTCGCTAACGATGGTGCCATTCTCTTCGAAATCGAAGCCTTCGGGCGCGGGCACATGGACGACCTCTTGCTTCAAGGGCCGTGTTTCGATTGTCATATCGTCCAGCACGCCGGCCAGACCGTTTATATGGGCCGAGCCGGGGCCTGCCACGTTAACGACCACGGGCGCGTAGAGTTCCTCGCCATTGGCGAGTTTCACCCCGGAAACCCGGCCACCATCCGTGAGAATTTCCACCACTTCCGCGCCAAGCCGCACCTCTGCGCCGTGCCGACCGGCGGCCGCGGCGAGGTTCTGGGCCGACAGGGCGGGATCGGTGACATAGCCCGCATGTGGCCAGAAAACTGCGCCCAAGAGCGTGGAACCGTTAGGCTGGCCAAAGGCCGGGTCATCGCGGGTGCGCGCCGGAGTGAAACTGTCGAGCGAGTAGATGGGCAGTTTCGCGGTGATCTGATCCGGGCTCCACTCTTCGAACGGACAATCCAGTTCGCCACTGTAGTGCATGTGTTTATGAAGCTGGCCGTTGAGGTCGGTCTTCATGACGAGGCAGCCCACCTCGCGGAACTTGGCCAGATCCTCGGCAGGCGCCGCGCCAAGGTAGTCCGCCCAGTCCCGCCAGTAGTGATACCCCTCCCAGGCGAAGGCCG
>JBCDED010000054.1:0-25136 GCA_039179985.1 Pseudomonadota bacterium | reverse complement strand
GTCGAGCATGGGCTACACCTCGTTTCAGCGCAGCTAGACCGCCCGCTAAAGAAGAGGCAACCTACAAGCCCGTGAGGTCCGGGCTCAGCGGGCGCGCATGTCGGCCAGCCCGTCGGCTTCGGTCGTCGTAACGCACAAGCTGGTCAACGTCCGGGGCTCATCGGGCGGCCATGGCGTTCCCCGATGGAGGACCGCACGCTGGTCCCAGATCAAGACGTCTCCCGGCGCCCACCGGTGGCTGTAGACGTAATCGGGCACCGTTGCGCGTTCTGTCAGGTCGTCGATCAGCGCTTGGCCCTCTTTTTCCTCCAGCCCTTCGACGGCGAAAGCGTGGGAAGCAATGTAAAGCGCCTCGTCCCCTGTCACCGGGTTCTTCCAGACCGCGGGCCAGCTTTGTTCGGGCCATTTATGGAACATGGGCAGCGCAGCCAGTTCCGGCGAAATCCGCGCGCGGGAATGGGAGTAGTGATGGCGGAACCGCAAGCCGCGCAGGCGCGCCTTGAGATCTTCGGGGAAATCGGCAAAGGCAGCGCGGCTGCTCGCCAATTCCGTGTTGCCGCCCTCGCTGGTGACCACCCGCGCAATCAGGATGTTGGTCAGGGCAGGGGCCGGCATGAAAGTGCTGTCGGCATGCCAGAGCATGTTGGACTTGAGGTTCAGACTGTGGAGGTCATCGGCGTCCGTGACGCCGCCCGGCGTTTCATTTGAGACGCGCGGGACCTCGAAGGCCTCGCCCTCTTTGCGCTCGTCGGCCTTGCGGTCTTCAATCGGGCCAAAGAGACTCGCGAAGGCCATGTGGTCTGCGTCGGTGAGAGTCTGATTGCGGATCAAGAGTGCTGAATGGGTCTCGAAAAGGGCACGCAGGCCGGGATAACCGCTCTTTGCCGTCACATCGCGCAGATCGAGGCCGTGAAGTTCGACCCCTAACCGAGGATGGAGCGGTGTCGTTTCCACGGTCCTAGCGGCCCCGAATGCGCGGATCGAGCGCATCGCGCAGCCCGTCGCCAATGTAGTTCACGCTGAGCACGGTCAGCGAAATGCAAAGCCCCGGCCAGATCACACGCTCGGGGTAGGATTGCATCCTGTCCACGCTGTCGAACAGCAGTTTACCCCAGGTCGGGAAGTCCGATGGGAACCCAAGCCCCAGAAAGCTGAGCGCGCTTTCGGTGATGATCGCGGCCGCAAGGCCGAGCGTGGCCGACACCATGATGGGCGACAGCACGTTGGGCAAAAGATGCCGCCGGATCATTGCCGCTGGTGAGGTGCCGATGGACCGTGCCGCGAGGACGAATTCGCGTTCCTTCAGCGCCAGAACGTCGCCCCGCACAATTCGCGCGGTTTGCATCCACGACGTGATACCGATGACAAAGACGATCAGGATGAAAATGCCGGTCTCGGGCCCGAACTGGGCTCGAAGCGTGTCCCGGAAGAGAAGCATGATCACCAAGAGAAGTGGCAAGAGCGGCAGGGCCAGAAAAAGATCCGTCAGGCGCATCAGAGGCCCGTCGAGCCGCTTGAAGAACCCGGCCAGAACGCCGATGGCGGTGCCAAGGACCAGGCTGAGCGCCATGGCCACCCAGCCAACGGCCATACTGACCGCGCCACCGGCCATAAGCTTGGCCATGGTATCGCGGCCAAGGTTGTCGGTGCCCAGCGGATGCCCCCAGTCGACCTTGGCATCGCCATTCCAGATCGCCGTGTAGATTGGACGGATGTCCTTGGCGCGGATGTCGAGTTTTTGTGGGTCGAGGGTCCAGAGGTAAGGGCCGATGACCACAAAAAGCGTGATAAAGACAAGAAAGGCCATGCCCCAGAACGCACCGCGGTGGCTGCGGAACTGGGCCCAGACGTCCCACCACTGGCTGCGCGAGGCGCCTTTTTCGATCTCGCGTGCGACTTCAGCGACGTCAGTCATAGCGGATCCTCGGGTCTAGGATGCCGTACAGGATGTCGGCAATCAGATTGAAGACGACAATGAGCACCGCGAAAATGAAGGTCAGCGTCTGCACCATCGGCAGGTCATTGGCCTGAATGGCGGTGATCAGAAGCTGGCCGATGCCGTTCACCTTGAAAACCTGTTCGGTGATGATAGCGCCGCCGAAGATCGCGGGCATGCCAAGCGCAATGACGGTGACGACCGGGATCATCGAGTTGCGCAGAACATGGACCATCACGACCGTCCACTCCGACAAGCCCTTGGCGCGTGCCGTGCGCACGTAGTCCTGCCCGAGGTTATCGAGCATCGAGGCGCGCATGAAACGGCTGATCTGCGCGGTGGTCTGTAGCGCCAGTACCATCACCGGCATGATCATCTGCTGTAGCTGTAGCTTGAAGCTGTCCCAGTCAGTGACCTTGAGCGTTGTGTCATAGATGGACGGTAGCCAGCCCAGTTGCACCGAGAAGATCACGATCACCAGAACACCGGTAAAGAAGGGCGGTACGGAAAAGCCGATCATAGCAACGAAGGTCCCCGCCTGATCGAAGACCGAATACTGCCGGTAGGCGGAGATGATGCCGATAGGAAGGGCGATCAGCACGCCAACCACATAGGCAAGGCCGACAACCCAGAGCGTCTGGGGCAGACGTTCGACCACGATGTCCATAACGGGGCTGCGCGATTGCCATGAGATGACGCGCTGCTGGCCTTCCGCGAAGGCGGTGCCGAACATCCAGTCGGTGAAGACCAGCGGTTCGACGACGAAGAACTGGTAAAGCCATTTGACGAACCGGATGTGCACAGGCTGACCAAGGCCAAGGGCCTCGCGCATTTTCTGTTTCACTTCGTCCGGGACGGTCAGCGGCACCTGCGCCATGGGATCGCCCGGGGCGAGTTCGAGAAGCAGGAAGATGACGAGGCTGATCAAGAGCAGCGTCGGTACGGCAAGGATCAGCCGTCGGATCGTATAGGTCAGCATTCAGGCGTATGCCCCCGAGAGAACGCTTTTTGTCGAAGAGAGGCGAAAGGGCAGGCGCCCCGGAAAGTTCCCGGGGCGCCCAGATGCCGGCATCAGTTGCCGATGCGGTACCAGTTGGCGACGTTCCAGAGTTCGCTGTCCCAGACATTGAGCTCGACACCGCCCAGGCTGTTGGCATGGGCCGAGATACGACCACGGTGCACCAGCGGAATCATGGCGCCGTTCTCGATAGCCATGTCGTTCAGCTTCTTGGCGATCTCTGCACGCTTCTCGATATCAGCCGTCTGGCTGAGTTCCGCGTGCAGTTCATCATATCCGTCGATGCAGGCGCGGCTGATGTTCTCGCCCTGCCACTGCGACGCGGGGCTCGGGATCTTGTCGCACAGAAGGTTGCCGAGATAGGCCTGTGGGTCGGTGCCGTTGAACGTGTTGGCGTACATCTCGACGTCGGCGTAGAACTTCTGGAACGTGTCCGGGCTGCCCGGGTCACCACCGAAGAAGACCGAAGCGTCAACGTTGCGCAGTTCGGTTTCGATACCGATCATGCTCCACCATTCCTTGATCAGCGCCTGGAAGTCCTGGCGCACGGCGTTCGTGGAGGTCTGGTAGAGGATCTTGAGCGGTACACCGTCTTTTTCACGGACGCCGTCGCCATCGGTGTCAACGATGCCGGCATCGTCGAGCATCTTGTTGGCGGCATCAATGTCCTGCGTGTCGCACGACAGCGAGGTCGAGGCGTAGATATCGGGTGCGGGCACCCAGTTGCAGGTCACGCGGCCAGCCTGGCCATAGCCAACCTCAACAAGAAGCGGCCGGTCGATGGCGAGCGACATGGCCTTGTAGACGGCAGGATCGCCGAGGAAGGGGTGCGGCTTCACCACGGCACGCTCGTCGGGCCCAAGGCTGGGGTCGGGGTTGGTGTTGTTGAGCATGATGCGCTCGACCAGCGGGCCGAAGCCGGCGATCGGCGTGCCCTTGCCGCCTTCCTGCATCTTGGCAATGACATCGGGCGCCAGCTGAAGGTTCCAGGCGTAGTCGAATTCGCCGGTTTCCATCACGGCGCGGCCAGCCGCGGTTGCGTCGCCGCCGCCTTTGAAGGTCACGGTCGCGAAGGCAGGCTTGCCGTCTTCACGGTAGTTTTCGTTGGCCTCCATGGTGATCACGTCGTTGGTGCGGAATTCCACGACCTTGAACGGACCGGTGCCGATGGGGTTGAAGTTGGCCTCGGTGCACTCGGGCGCTTTGGCGCCGAGACAGTCGGCGAACTGAGCGGCCTGGATAATCGGGGCTTCACCGCCCACAAAGGGACCGTAAGGGTTCGGCGTGGGGCTGGCGAAATTGACCACAACAGTCAGATCGTCCGGCGTTTCCACACTTTCGACGTTCTCGTACTTGGTCAGCTGGGCGCAGCCACCTTCGGGATGGGTGCAGTAGTCGTAGGTGAACTTCACGTCCGCCGAGGTGAAGGCCGAGCCATCCGACCAGACGATCCCTGGTGTGATCTTCCAGGTGATCGACGTCAGATCCTCGGAAACACCGCCGTTTGCGACGGTCGGCACTTCGTCCACCAGCCAGGGCGTCAGGTTGCCTGCGGCATCGTACCGCGCCAGCGGTTCGATGATCATCGACGCGGATTCGATGTCCTTGGTGCCGCCCGAAAGATAGGGGTTCAGGATCGAAGGGGCCTGCCAGTAGATGATACTGACGTTGCCGTCGCGGCCGCGCTCGCCTTCATGTCCGTCCGCAAGGACGGCCATCGGGACGAGGGCCGCAGCAGCGGTGCCCATCAAAAGGGTCTTAAGCTTCATAGTAGTCTCCTTGTTGGAAGCGCTCTTGACTGAGCCCACCGGGTTTGACCCGGTATGAGTTGACCGCCGCAGCCCGCCGCGCGGGCAGGTTTGCCCGGGCGAGTGCTTCGAAATGCCGTAGACGTCGCGATGCAGCAGCGATTCATGTGGCAATCATCGCGGGAAGGCTGCGCACAATGCAAGCACTGCCGTAGCGTGCGGCGCGAAGCCTTTGTTTTTTCGAGTATGAAACGATGGAAAAACAGGCGCTCTGCCGATCGGCAGGTACTCGTGAATGAAAACTGCTTGCATCCCGCCGCGATCTTGGCACGCTAGAACGAACCCGGGCCGGCTGCTCTGCCCGGAGCCTGAACCGTATTTTGGAACCGCGCGATATGCTTGACTCCGCTGCGACCGATCCGCTGATCGACGTCCAGAACCTGCGAGTGGAATTTGAAACAAGCGGCGGCACTGTAGTCGGTGTGAAGGACGTGTCGTTCCGCATCATGCCGGGCGAAACGCTCTGCGTGGTTGGCGAAAGCGGGTCCGGAAAATCCGTATCGGCTCTGTCAATGATGCGACTAGTCGAGTTCGGTGGCGGCGAAATCGCCGGCGGTTCGCTGCGCATGGATTTGCCCGACGGTCAGGTCGTCGATCTCGGGAAGGCCGATGACAGGACCATGCGGGCCATCCGCGGCAATGCCATCGGGATGATTTTCCAGGAACCGATGACTTCGCTGAACCCGGTGTTTACAGTCGGGCGCCAGCTGACCGAAGGCCTGAAGGTTCACAAGGGCCTGTCGGACTCGGCGGCGCGTGCGCGGGCTATGGAGTTGCTGCGCGACGTGCGTATCCCCGAGCCCGAGCGCCGGATCGAACAGTACCCCCACGAGCTTTCGGGCGGCATGCGGCAGCGCGTGGTGATCGCCATGGCCATGGCCTGCGAACCGAAACTCTTGATTTGCGACGAGCCGACAACGGCTCTCGACGTCACGATCCAGGCGGAAATCCTTGCGCTCATCGACCGGCTGAAGCGCGAGCACGGAACCGCCGTTCTCTTCATCACCCACGACATGGCGGTCGTTGCCCAGATGGCCGACCGGGTGAGTGTCATGTTCCGTGGGCTTCAAGTGGAAGAGGGGACCGTCTACGAAATCTTCGAGAACCCGCGCCAGGATTATACCAAAGCGCTGCTCGCTGCGGTACCCAAGCTGGGCGAGATGCGCGGCAAACCGGCCCCCGAACCCATGCGGATCATGGGCGCGCCGGAGCCCCAGAAGATAGCCCGGACTGCTGAGGAAGAGCACCGCGTTCTTCTGGAGGTGAACAATCTCACGACCCGCTTTCCTGTGCGAAAAGGGCTGTTGCGGCGCGTCGTGGCGAATGTTCACGCGGTGGAAGACGTCAGTTTCAAGCTGAAGGCCGGGGAAACCCTGAGCCTGGTGGGCGAGTCAGGCTGCGGTAAATCCTCCACCGGCCGCTCGGTCCTGCGCCTTGTGGAGCCCCAGTCCGGCAGCGTCCGCATTGAAGGTACGGAGATCCTTGATCTTTCGGACCGCGACCTGCGCCGGGCGCGCCGCGAAATGCAGATGGTCTTTCAGGATCCGTTTGCCAGTCTCAATCCCCAGGTGCGGCTCGTCGATCAGGTTTCGGAGCCGCTCAGGAACTACGGCATCGCCCGCGGCCCGGATCTGCTGGACCGCGTCGCGACACTTTTTGACCGGGTGGAACTGCCCCGCAGCTTCATGCGTCGCTTTCCGCACGAACTGTCTGGCGGCCAGCGGCAGCGGATTGCCATCGCCCGCGCGCTCGCGCTCAATCCGAAACTGATCGTTGCGGACGAAGCGGTCTCCGCGCTCGATGTGTCGGTTCAGGCGCAGGTCCTGAACCTGCTGATGGAGCTTCAGGCCGACCTTGGCATTGCGATGCTCTTCATCAGCCATGACATGGCCGTGGTGGAGCGCGTCAGCCACCATGTTGCGGTGATGTATCTGGGCCGGATCGTAGAGATCGGGCCGCGCCAATCTGTCTTCGAGCAGCCCTGGCACGACTACACCCGCACGCTGATGTCTGCCGTACCCATCGCGGATCCGCGCCAGCGCAAGACCCAGGGCGACGTCAGCTTTAAGGCCATTCCTTCACCGGTCTTCCCGGTTGGCCATGTGCCTGATCCCTCGCACTATGTCGAAGTGGCGCCAGACCATTTTATCCTCGACACGGTCTCGCACAATGCGCGTTATCCATCGGGGAGCAAGATTTGACCCAGACGCCCACAGCCCGCGCAATTCTTGACAAGCTGGTCGCGTTTCCGACGGTCAGCCGAGACAGCAACCTTGATCTGATCGACTGGGTTGAGGGGTATCTTGATGACCTTGGTGTGAAATCGACCCGGGTGCCCAACGAAGACGGTACGAAAGCAGCGCTTTTTGCCAGCGTGGGCCCCGAGGTGGAAGGCGGCATCGTTTTGTCGGGGCACACGGATGTGGTGCCGATTGACGGGCAGGACTGGGACACCGACCCCTTCACCGTGACCGAGCGCGACGGACGGCTTTACGGCCGTGGCACCTGTGATATGAAGGGGTTCGACGCACTGGCGCTGGCGGCCGTTCCCATGGCCCTTGAGGCCGGTATCTCGCGGCCCCTACAGATCGCTCTCAGCTACGATGAAGAAATCGGCTGCACTGGCGCCCCGCCGATGATTGACAGGATGCTGGAACATTTGCCCAAGGCTCAATCTGTGATTGTGGGAGAGCCGTCGATGATGAAGGCGGTCACAGGCCACAAGGCGGGTCTGGGCTTCATGGTCCATATGCGTGGTTTCGAAGTGCATTCCTCGCTGATGCACACGGGTGTGTCGGCGATCATGGAGGGCGCGCGTCTGATCGAATGGGCCAATCGCATGAACGCCGAAAACCGCGTCCGTACGCCGGGTGAGGTGGCTGCCCTTTTTGAGCCGCCCTGGACCACGGTGCATGTGGGTCAGATATCTGGCGGCACGGCACACAACATCACCGCGAAGGATTGTCACTTCGGCGTAGATTTCCGCGTTGTGCCCGGCGAAAACCCCGAGGACTGGAAAGATGCTTTCCAGCAAGAGGTTGCGCACCTCGATGCCGAAATGTCTGCCGTCCATCCCGACGCAGGGATCACGGTGACACCGCGGTTCGATGTGCCGGGACTGCGTCCGGAAACCGACGGCCTGGCAGAGGCTACGGCGCGGCGGATCACAGGGGACAACGGCACCCATGTTGTGAGCTATGGCACCGAAGCAGGACATTTTCAGGACCGCGGATATTCGGCCGTGATATGCGGGCCGGGGGACATTGCGCAGGCCCACCAACCCAACGAATACCTCGCAACCGAACAATTTGAAGCGGGGCTGAAATTCATGGAAAAGCTCGTTGAACGGCTGAAATGACCCTTTTTGGGGCTGAACGGGCGGATTTTTGTGCTGTTTTGTCCAATTTTTCGGCTTTCCCAGTCAATGAGTGGTTGCATGCGACCTTAATTTTTGCACCATCGGGGAACGATTGAGGGAAGATGCCTAAATGAATACAAGAGGGGACCAGGGATGGAGCAGGTGTTGAAGAAAGAAGCCATCGACTTCACCGAAATGCCGTTCGGATCCATGCTGTCGATTGCCTACCGGCAGATTCAGGGTATTCTCCGCGACCCGTTGTCTGAATTCACGTTGCCAGCGCCCCTGGCTACCGTGTTGTGGGTGATCGTCGAACAGCCAGGCCGCCGTCAGACCTATTATGCGGATGCCTGTAAGATTGATCTTGCGACGTTCGGACGGTATCTGGATACTCTTTCGCGCCGCGGTCTTGTGACTGTCGAGCCCGACGCAGAGGACGGACGCGCCAAGCTTGCCCGGCCCACGAGCGAAGGCGTCGCGCTTCTTTACAGGATCGTCGAGGCGCTGAAGCGCACGGACAAGGAATTCATCGAACTCCTTGGACGCGATCAGTTCGAGCGAATGCGCGAGGACTTGGCACGCTTCCTGGAGAACACTAAATCTCTCTAACGGACGGGACGGTTCCGTTCGAAGAGAGAACAGGAAACCCATGCCCGTAAAAAACCGGTTCGCCGAACTCCATTCCGACATCACGGCATGGCGCCGCGACATCCATGAAAATCCGGAGATCCTTTTTGACACGCATCGAACCAGTGCGCTCGTCGCCGATAAGTTGAAGGAATTCGGCTGCGACGACGTTGTAACGGGGATAGGGCGCACCGGAGTTGTCGGTGTCATTCGGGGCAAGCGGGATACGGCGGGCCGGGTGGTCGGCCTCCGGGCCGATATGGATGCTCTGCCGATCCACGAAGCCACGGGTCTTGACTATGCGTCCAAAACCCCTGGCGCCATGCATGCCTGCGGCCATGATGGTCACACCGCGATGCTGCTTGGTGCGGCGCGGTACCTGGCCGAAACCCGGAACTTCGACGGTACCGCGATCGTCATTTTCCAACCCGCTGAAGAAGGCGGCGGCGGCGGTCGGGAAATGGTCGAAGACGGGCTGATCGAGCGCTTCGGCATTCAGGAAGTCTACGGAATGCACAACTGGCCGGGCCGTGAGACCGGCACCTTCGCCATACGGACCGGACCCTTCTTTGCCGCAACGGACCTTTTCGAGATCATCGTAGAGGGTCACGGCGGCCACGCGGCCAAACCGCACGATACGGTCGATCCGACGCTGACCGCCGCACAGATCGTTACCGCGCTTCAGTCCATCGCCAGCCGCAACGTGGACCCGATCGCTCAGGTGGTGGTCTCGGTGACCAGTTTCGAGACGTCCAGCACGGCGTTCAACGTCATTCCGCAGCGGGTCACGCTGAAGGGCACGGTGCGCACGCTCGACGAAAGCGTTCGGGATCTTACCGAAGAAAATCTGACGCGGATCGCGACGCGAACGGCCGAGGCCTTTGGGGCGACGGCCACCGTTGACTACAACCGCAACTATCCTGTTACTGTGAACGCTGAGGCCGAAACCGACTATGCCCGCGAGGCAGCCATACGGGTGGCGGGCGCAGTGGACCACGCGCCGCTGGTGATGGGCGGTGAGGACTTTTCCTTCATGTCCAATGCCGTGCCGGGGGCCTACATCCTGGTGGGCAACGGCGACACGGCAATGGTTCATCACCCGGAATACAACTTCAACGACGATGCGATCCCGGCTGGCTGTTCGTGGTACGCCGAGGTGGTGGAAGGTCGGATGCCAGGCGGTTAGTCTCCGGCGCGACGCCGATCCAATACGCAGGCGGGCAGACGTGCTTTCGAAGCGATAGTCCCGCCTCGATTTATCTTTGAAATGAAATAACATCGATCGCTCCTTATATTCGCCACAAACCTGTGAGTCTCTGGCGGGGATATACCTAAAGGAGAGATGGTATTGGGTACTTGTCCTTTGCCGTCATGAGCGCGCTGCTCGCTGGGTGCGCGTCTGACAACTCATTAAGCACCAGAGTGGTGGGTACAGTGCCGGTTGATGCCAGTTTTCAGGGGAACACGATCGACTTTACAACGATCGGTCCGGTCTACTTCGGACGTTTCAATTTGGTACCGTCAGGCGACCAAATTCTCTTTTGCGGCGCTGGCTTTATTGTGCAGCCATCAATGCGCGAGGGTGCCGAAAGGGTCTTGGAGAACTACACACTTGTTATCGACGGCGAGCCGCGGGTGTCTGATTTCCGGTTCTTTTCGTCAGTCCCACGCGAGACATTTGAGGGTGTTGAGCAGCCGCATGTCGGACAGCCGGCAAATTGTGTCTCAGCCGGGCCAGCGCCGGGACCGGATGCCGAGATCAACATCACGTCTTCGGGGACTGTGACCATTAGGGGTTGAACAAGGGAATAGCGGGCGACCTGTGGTCGCCCGCGCGCCGTTCAAAGGCGTCATCAGGGTTCCAAGCATCCAACCCTTTGCTATTCAAAAAGGACCTGCACGTAGCCGCAGATTGCCACTGAGCTCTCAATTTGTCCTCGGCGGCCGCGCTGTCAGCTGAACGGCACCTAAACGAATGACGAGGCCTCAGGGCTTCGGTGTAGTCTCAGCCGCCCGTGTGGCTCATGTGGCGGCTCATCTGGCCCCCGAGTTCCTGCCGCGAGTAGTCGAAGTCATGGCCCTTGGGCTTCAGCGCGATGGCCGCGCGGATCGCCTCTTCGACAGCACCGTCATCGGTCGGGTTCAAGCGCAGGGGCGCCCGCAGGTCCGCCATATCTTCCTGTCCGAGGCACATATAAAGCTCACCTGTGCAGGTCAGGCGCACGCGGTTGCAGCTTTCGCAGAAATTATGGGTCAGCGGCGTGATAAAGCCGATCTGTTGGCCCGTTTCTTCAAGACGGACATAGCGCGCCGGGCCGCCGGTGCGGTGCGCCAGATCGGTCACGGTGTATTCCTGCGCCAGAGTCTCGCGAAGTTCTTTTAGTGACCAGTACTGGCCAAGCCTGTTTTCATTGCCAATATCGCCCATGGGCATGACTTCGATCCAGGTCAGGTCCATGTCGCGCTCAGCGCACCAGCGGGTGATTGTGAAGAGCTCTTCTTCGTTGAACTCCTTCAGCGCCACGGCGTTTATTTTGACACGCAGACCGGCCTTCTGGGCCGCATCGATGCCGTTGAGCACCTGGGGCAACCGACCCCAACGGGTGATGTCGGCGAACTTCTGTTCATCGAGCGTATCGAGCGAGACGTTCACCCGACGCACGCCCGCCGAATATAAATCGGCGGCAAAACGTTCCAGCTGGCTGCCGTTCGTTGTCAGCGTCAGTTCCTTCAGCGCCCCACTATCCAGGTGGCGCGTCATGGAATGAAAAAAGCCCATGATGTTCCTGCGCACCAGCGGTTCCCCGCCGGTGATCCGCAGCTTTTCAACCCCAAGGCGCACGAAGGCACTGCACATGCGGTCGAGTTCTTCCAGCGTCAGAAGCTCCTTTTTAGGGAGGAACTGCATGTTCTCGGACATGCAATAGACGCAACGGAAATCGCAGCGGTCCGTGACCGACACCCGAAGATAGGTGATCGCACGCTGGAATGGGTCGATGAGGGGCGCAGCAGACATGGGATGGAAGGTAGCGGCGGGCAGGGCGCTCTGCAAGGGTGGCACGACCAGTTGATCAGCAGCACTCTTGCGGCATAGATGGGTGGATGGAACGGCGTCTGATCAAAGACTTGACCGACTGGCAGACCATGCGGGCGGCGTTTCGCTGGCAGGTGCCAGGGCGCTTCAACATCGCCGAAGCGTGTTGTGACAGCTGGGCGCGGGCCGAACCGGGCCGGACGGCCGTGATCCACCTTGACACGGGCGGCAGCGTCCGGCGCTGGCGCTATGGTGACCTGAAAGAGGCATCCGATCGGCTGGCGGCTGCGCTGGCTGCGCGGGGCGTCGCGTCGGGCGATCGGGTGGCGATCCTCTTGTCGCAACACCCGGCGGTGCTGATTTCTCACTTTGCGGCCCACAAGCTGGGAGCGGTCTCGTTGCCGCTTTTCACGCTTTTCGGGCCCGACGCGCTGGCCTACCGCCTTTCCGACAGCAGCGCAGTGGCGATTGTCACGGATGGCAGTGGCGTTGAAAAACTCGCTCCCCTGGCCGCGGATCTGCCGCGACTGAAGACGGTGTTCAACTTGGATGGCCCGTCGGACCTGGGTCCGGCCTTCTGGGAAGACATCGAACGCACGGACCCGATCGCAGCGCCGGCGGACACCGCCGCCGAAGACCCAGCGGTTATGATCTATACCTCGGGCACCACGGGGCCGCCCAAGGGCGTTTTGCACGCGCACCGGTTCCTTTTGGGCCATCTTCCCTCGATCGAGGTACACCATGAAGCGTTCCCGCAGCCCGGCGACATGGGCTGGACCCCGGCAGACTGGGCCTGGATCGGGGGGCTCATGGATATGGCCATGCCCTGCCTTTACTACGGCGTACCGCAGGTCTGTCATCGGTTTGCCAAGTTCGATCCCGCGGCCGCCTACGCGCTGATCCGGCAGTTTTCCGTCCGCAACCTCTTTCTGCCGCCGACGGCGCTGAAGCTGATGCGCGCGGCCGGGGCGCCCGAAGATCTTGGGATCCGGTCAATTGGATCGGGGGGCGAGGCGCTCGGCGCAGACCTCCTGTCCTGGGGGCGGGACGTTCTGGGCGCACCTATCAACGAGATCTATGGCCAGACCGAGTGCAATCTTGTCACCGCCTCCTGCACGGGCAGTATGGAGGTCCGGCCGGGCACCATCGGGCAAGCTGTGCCCGGGCACGAGGTGGCCGTCATCGACGGCGCCGGTGCAGTCCAGCCCGCTGGGACCCTCGGCCAGATCGCCGTCCGCGCGCCCGATCCTGTGATTTTCCTGCGGTACTGGAACAAGCCTGAGCAAACGGCAGAGAAGTTTCTGGGGGACTGGCTTTTGACCGGCGATCTCGGGACTGCGGACGGCGATGGCTACATCACGTTCGCGGGCCGGGATGACGATGTCATTTCCAGCGCCGGTTACCGGATCGGGCCAAGCGAGATCGAAAACTGCCTGACCGCCCACGCCGATGTCGTGATGGCGGCGGCCGTCGGTGCGCCGGACCCGGTACGCGGTTCGGTCGTTCATGCTTTCGTTGTGTTGCGGAGGGGCGCCGCGCCAGAGGGACTTTCGGAAATCCTGACCGACCGGGTCCGGACCCATGTCAGCCCCCATGTGGCGCCGCGCCGGATCGAGTTCATCGACGAAATGCCAATGACAGCCACGGGCAAGATCATGCGCCGGGTGCTGCGCGATCGGTTTGGTTAGTCCGTCAGGTACTTAGCTGCCGTCTTGCGTGCGAAGGGTTTCATCGCCGCGCCATGTGCCGCGAGAAACTGGCGCACCCGACCAGGATCGCGTTTGGACAGATCGCGCAGCCACCAGGCGACGGCTTTCTGGATGAACCAGTTACGGTCCGTGGTGTATGTCGCCGCCCAGCCAAGGATGCGCTCGCGCGCGTCCAGCTCCGGGGGCCCGGGGTGGATCTGCTTGGTCGAGGGCAGGGTCATCACAAGCGCCGCGCGCCTTGACCACATATGCTCGGATATCGTCCACAATTCCACCAGATCCAGCCGCGCGGGATCTGCGACAAGCCGCTTTTGCCCGGCGATGCTGGCATGATCGGCCACGGCCCACGCGTCGAAACTCGGGACCCAAGCGGCGATCAACTCCCAGACGGCGGTGTCAGGCCGGATTCGCGCCTGCGTCAGCAGCTTTGCGGCCGCGATGCGCGCTTCATGGATGTCGCTTTTCCAGAGCGCAGCGGCCAGAGCCACTCGGCCCGGCACGTCCAGCTCCGCGCGCCATTCCCGCGAGAGGTTATCTATCACCGGATTGGCCACACCAAAATACATGCGATCCGCCTTGTGATAGGCGGCCATTTCGCTGGCTTTCCGGGCATCCGCCCGCGCGCGCAGCTGATCAAGTGCGGTGTCAGCAAACTCCGGCATCAGCACATGGGACCCGGCCGACTATTCGACCGTGACCGATTTCGCGAGGTTACGTGGCTGATCCACATCCGTCCCCTTCGCGACCGCGGTGTAGTAGGCGATTAACTGCGCAGGCACAGCATAGACGATCGGCGCCAAGGCGTCGGGCACCTCGGGCATGGTCACGCTGCCCCAAACCTGATCGCCTGCGTCCTCGACACCGGCGCGGTCACTGACAAGCAGGACACGCCCCTGGCGCGCCAGAACCTCTTGCATGTTCGACACTGTTTTGTCGTGCAGCCGGTCACGTGGGGCCATCACGATCACCGGAACCGCCGGATCGACGAGGGCGATCGGCCCGTGCTTCAGTTCGCCGCTGGCGTAGCCTTCAGCGTGGATATAGCTGATTTCCTTCAATTTCAGGGCGCCCTCAAGGGCGATGGGATACATGGCGCCGCGCCCCAGAAAGAGCACGTCGCGCGCCTTGGAAAGCTCGGCGCAGATCGTCTCGATGGTGCTCTCGACCGCCAGCGCATGGTGCAGGAGCCCCGGCAGACGCGACAGATCGCTTTTCAGGGCAGCGAGCGCCTCGGGCGTCAGCGTGCCCCGGTCTTCGGCCGCCTTGATGGTCGCAGCCATGAGAACGGTCAGCATACAGGTGAAAGCTTTCGTCGAGGCGACGCCGATTTCCGGGCCCGCGTGGATTGGCCAGATGATGTCGGCCTCCCTCGCGATGGAGCTTTCGGGCACATTCACGACGGCGACGATGGCCAAAGCGCGGTCCTGCATATAGCGCAGGGCAGCCAGTGTGTCGGCGGTCTCGCCAGACTGGCTGACGAAAACCGCCAGCGTGCCCTCGGGCACAGGCGGTTCGCGGTAGCGGAATTCCGAGGCGATATCGACTTCCACGGGCAGACCTGCGAGGCGCTCGAGCCAGTATTTGGCCGTCAGGCACGCCAGATAGGCCGTACCGCAGGCCACCAGCGTGACCCGCGAGACGTTTGTGAAATCCACCGCAGGCTCCGGAAGAGCGACGGGCGCGTCCGAGCGGGCGACGTAATGAGCCACGGCTTCGGCGACGACCGTGGGTTGCTGTGCAATCTCTTTCGCCATGAAGTGCTTGTGCCCGCCCTTGTCGGCCAGCGCTGTATCGATCCGCACCCGCTGGGCCTGGCGATTGACAAGCTGGCCATCGGCGTTTCGGATCGTCGCCGAAGTGCGCGTCAGAACGGCCCAGTCCCCTTCTTCAAGGTAGGTAATCCTGTCTGTCATGGGCGCCAGCGCGATGGCGTCCGAGCCTACGTAGACCTCCCCGTCGCCGTGCCCGATGGCCAGCGGCGATCCCTTGCGCGCGGCGATCATCAGGTCGTCCTCGCCGTCAAAGAGGAAGCAAAGCGCATAGGCTCCGTCGAGCCGCCCAAGGGTCTTTTCGGCGGCCTCAACGGGGCTGAGCCCGTCGCTCAGGTAACTTGCGACAAGCTGCGCCACGGTTTCGGTGTCCGTATCGGTTTCGGGCGACATGCCCTTGGCGGTCAGTTCTTCGCGCAGGATGGCGTAGTTTTCGATTATGCCGTTATGCACGACAGAAACGGGGCCTGCGCGGTGGGGATGGGCATTGGTAACGGTTGGGGCGCCATGGGTGGCCCAGCGGGTGTGGCCGATACCGGCCCGACCCGGCAGTGGGTCATGCACGAGAAGATCCGACAGGTTCACAAGTTTTCCCACGGCGCGCCGCCGGTCGAGCCGTCCGTCCTGCACCGTGGCGATTCCGGCGCTGTCGTAGCCCCGGTATTCGAGCCGTTTCAGGGCCTCAACGAGGATGGGCGCCACTTCGTGGTCTGAGAGCGCCCCGACAATTCCGCACATCAGTCTGCCGCCTTCTGTCGTTTTTCTTTCGCTGCCTTGAGCTTTTCGAACAATTTCCGCGCAAGGCCCGGTTTGGTGTCCTGCCGTCCACGCGCCACGGCGAGGGCGCCGTCCGGCACGTCCTTTGTTATGACGCTGCCCGAGGCGGTCATGGCCTCATCGCCGACCGTAACGGGGGCGACGAGCATCGTATTGGACCCAATGAAGGCCCGTGCGCCGATCTCGGTCCGGTGTTTCGAAACACCGTCGTAGTTGCAGGTGATCGTGCCTGCGCCGATGTTCGCCGCGCTGCCCACACGTGCGTCGCCCACATAGCTGAGGTGATTGATCTTGGCACCTTCGCCCACGACCGCGTTCTTCACCTCCACGAAGTTGCCCACGCGGGTGTTTTCCGCCAGCTCTGCGCCGGGGCGCAGGCGGGCGTAGGGACCGACGATGGCGCCCGCCGAGATGTGGGCGCCCTCAAGGTGGCTGAAGGCCCGAATGCGGGCGCCGGATTCAACGGTGACACCTGGTCCGAAAACGACATTGGGCTCGACCAAGGCGTCGCGACCGATCACCGTGTCGAAGGCGAAATGCACCGTCTCGGGTGCCACCAGCGTCACGCCATCGGCAAGGGCCTCGGCACGGCGGCGTGTCTGAAAAGTGGCTTCGGCAACGGCGAGATCTGCGCGCGAATTTACGCCCAGGGTCTCCGCTTCATCGCAGCGCACGACCGTGGCGGACAGGCCCGCTGCCCGGCCAAGGGCCACGATGTCGGTCAGATATACCTCACCGCTGGCGTTTTGCGTATCGACCTCGCCGAGCAGTTCAAACAGCACCGCCGCCTTTGCCATTACGACGCCGCTGTTGCAGAGCGTGATCTGCCGCTGCGCCTCCGAGGCGTCTTTCCACTCGACGATGGCGGTCAGGTCGTTGGCGTTCGTGATCAGCCGCCCGTAGCGGGCCGGGTCGGCGGCCTCGAACCCCAGGACAACGATATCCGTGCCCGCGGCCCGGGCGGCAGCCATGCTCTCCAGCGTGGTCTCCCGAATGAAGGGCGTGTCGCCGTAGAGAACCACCGCGTCGCCGTCGAAACCTTGAAGGGCCTCTGCCGCCTGCAGAACAGCGTGGCCGGTGCCAAGTTGCTGCGCCTGTTCGGCGATCTGAACCTCCGGATCGAAGTCCCGAGCCGCGGCCGCCACTGCCGTACCGTCGTAACCCACGACCACGACGCTGTCGGCGGGGCCAAGGTGCCTGCCAGAAGCCATGGCGTGATGCAGCATCGGGGCAGCGGCAATCTCATGCAGGACCTTCGCGCGGTCAGACAGCATGCGCGTGCCCTGACCTGCCGCCAGAATGATAAGCGCCGGCCCCATTTCACTGTCCCTCTCTTGCCCGTTGCGAAACCTTTTAACCGCGAACGGGGGCGTCGCAAGCACCCCGACGTTCACTTCGGGTGTCACTGTGGTAACAGCGTTGGCGAATATCCGCGACCAAAGGGCGACAGAATGGATGGGTTTACGGTGGTCTTTGACCTTGACGGAACACTGGCGGATACCTCTGCTGACCTCATCGCAGCTGCCAATGCCTGCTTTGTCGACCTCGGCCACGGGACGGTGCTGGACCCTGCCGCAGATGCGGCGACGGCCTTTCGCGGAGGGCGCGCCATGCTGCGGCTTGGCTTTGCGCGGCTCGGCAATGGCGGTCCGACGGATATTGAACGCGAGTTTCCCCGTTTTCTTGATCATTACGCAGACAACATCCATGTTCACACCCGGCTATATCCTGGCGCGCGTGATGCGGTGGAAGCGGTGATGGCCGCGGGCGCGCGCGTGGCGATCTGTACGAATAAACCAGAAGCGCTGGCCGTGGACCTTGTCGACCGGCTCGGAATGGCGGGACACTTCGGGGCGCTCGTTGGCGCCGATACCTTGCCCGTGCGCAAGCCCGACCCGACGCCCTATCATGAGGCGGTGGCGCGCGCGGGCGGCGCCACGGGTCGGAGCGTTCTGATTGGCGATACGATCACCGACCGGGACACCGCGCGCAGCGCCGGCGTGCCCTGTGTGCTGGTTACCTTCGGTCCCGACGGCGACCGGGTGTCAGAGTTGGAGCCCGACGCGCTCTTGCGGCATTTCGACCACCTCGGCGCGGTCCTTGCCCCGCTCGTCCGCCACTAAAGGGTCGCCCAAAACGGACAAGAGTTCCGCCGGACCGTCCCGGGTGGCAGCGGCAACCGCCGCGCGCAGACTTGCGCTTTGCTCGGACCCGAGGGCAACGGAGGCGAGCGAACGGAACTTCTCTTCAAGCTCCGCATCCGTCGGAGGCGTTTCGGCGTCCCACCGGGGCGAGGCCCAGTCGCTTTCTACCCGGCGGCCGTCCGTTAGCGTCAGGGCAACGCGCGCCAGACGCCCCGAGGGGAAGTTCGCGTTGGCATGGTCGTGTTCGCGCATTGTGGTGGCCAGGGACAGCCGCCGGACCTCCGGATCGTCGAGCGCGCCCTCCTGAACGTCCGCCGCGCCGATCGCGCCGCGCACCATGGCGACAGCTGCCGGAAACGACGTGGAATACTGCGCCTCTTCGGTATTGGCCGGGGCGTTCGTGGCAAGCCGTGTCGCTTCGTGAAAGCTCTCGATCTCAATGGCCGCAACATCCCCTGCCGTCAGGCCGTGGCGCGTGCGCAATGCCAGCACTGCCTCGACTGGTGCCTGCGCCCACCGGCAGACCGGGTAGGGTTTGAGGTATTGCTGCAGAATGCGCCAGTCGGTGCCGAGGCCCGTCCAGTGATCGCCGGGCGCGCCAAAGGTCAGGGCGGGGGCGCCGGTAAAGCCCGAGCGCGCCAATAAGACGGCAGAGACCCCGCACATGGCGCCCCAGCCGGACCCATCCTTCAGCATGGTCGGATGGTCGATGCAGCGCATCATCTGGCTGCGCGGGCCGTGGTATTCGGCGATACCAAGCGCATGGGCGGTCTCGGCCTCGGAGAGCGCGAGCATCCGCGAGCCGACCGCCGCGACCGTCACAGCGACCCAGGCACCCGACGTGTGATAATCAGAAACGCTTGCGTGAAGCGAGGTGGCGAGCCGCGAGCCCAGTTCGTAGCCCAGGATCAGCGCCTCTGCGAAGGCCGCGCCGCCTTGGTCCGCCGCCTCGGGCCAGAGCGCCAGCATACCCGCAATCAACCCGCAGCCCACGTGGCCCTTGGCGGGATTGTATCCGTCGTGGCCATCGAGCGCGTCGATGGTCATTCCAAGCGCCAGCGCCTGACCAAGCGAGCTGACGCCCCGCCCGTCGAAGGCCAGCGGCGCGGTGCCGGGCATCACGGCCGCGGCATGGTCGCGGATCAGGTGGCTGAGGCGCGTGGTGGCGCCCCCCGCGGCCACGCCGATGAGGTCGAGACACAGACGGTCGGCCTGGTGGCGCGCGGCGTCCGGTGCTTGCGAAAGGTGAAAGGCGCGGAGAAATTCCATTGGGTCAGACATGGTTCCACTCTGGGACCGTCCCAGGGGACCAGTCCGCGTTGTTTCCGACTTTTTCCTGTCGGGCACGGACCTTTTCGCCCATTGACGGGCGCAGAGGAGAGACCCAGAGTCCTGCCATGACTGAGCGTTTCGACCGACCCTTCACCCAGCAGGAACCGATCCCGGAAACCGGTATCGATGCCGCCATGGCCGTTCTGCGCCATGGCCGCCTGCACCGTTACAACACCGTGGACGGCGAAATTTCAGAGACAGCGCTTCTGGAAGAGGAATTCGCTGCTTTCACCGGTGCGCGCTACGCGCTGGCTGTCGCCTCTGGTGGCTATGCCATGGCCACGGCTTTGCGGGCGGTCGGGGTTGGAACCGGCGACAAGGTGCTGTCAAACGCTTTTACGCTTGCGCCTGTTCCAGGGGCTATTGCGAGCCTTGGCGCCGAGGGCGTGTTCGTCGAGGTGACCGAGGATCTGACGATCGACCTTGCGCATCTGGAAACACAGATAGCTGCGAGCGGTGCCGAGGTGCTGCTTTTGTCCCATATGCGCGGGCATATCTGCGACATGGACGCGCTCATGGCGCTTTGCGAAGGGGCGGGTGTCACGGTCATCGAGGACTGCGCACATACGATGGGCGCGGCATGGGATGGTACGCCGTCGGGGCGCCATGGGATCATGGGGTGCTATTCGACGCAGACCTATAAACACATCAACTCCGGCGAGGGCGGCTTTATCGTCAGCGATGACCCCAAGCTGATGGCTCGGGCGATCCTGCTTTCAGGCTCTTACATGCTCTACGACAGCCACAGAGCGGCCCCGCCGAGGGAAGCGTTTGAGGACCTGCGCCTGACGACACCGAACATCTCGGGCCGCATGGACAATTTGCGCGCGGCCATCCTGCGTCCGCAACTTGCCGATCTGGCGACACAGGCGTCGCGCTGGAACGCGCTTTATCGGGCGATGGAGGAGGGACTGCGCGACGTAGAAGGCCTGCAGCTGATCATGCGACCAGAAAAAGAAGCTTCTGTCGCCTCGTCCTTTCAGTTCCTTTTGCCCCGCTGGAGCGCCGATGACGTGCTGGGCGTCGTTTCGGGCTGCGCGGCGCGCGGGGTGGAGTTGAAGTGGTTCGGCGCCGCGGAACCGGCAGCCTTTACCTCGCGCTATGATCACTGGCAGTACGCGCATCCTGCGCCCCTACCTCGGACCGACCGGGTGCTGGCCGGGCTCCTCGACATGCGGCTACCCCTGACCTTCACCAAGGACGACTGCGTCCTGATCGCCCGGGTCATTCGCGACGAGGTCTCCAAGGCGCGGCGCCAGGGCCTGGCCGCAGAGTAGGGCTGTGAAACGCGGAGATTGACCGGCAGGTGTTGCCTTTCTATAATTGAACGAGCGTTCAATAAGGGAGGAGCGCGTGTTTCAGGCATCGATGAACTTCGACCTCGGCGACGAAGCGAATGCCCTGCGTGACATGGTGCACCGCTGGGCGCAGGACCGGGTGAAACCCCTTGCCGCACAGGTCGACAGTGACAACGTCTTTCCCGCCGAACTCTGGAAAGAGATGGGCGAGCTGGGGCTCTTGGGCATCACGGTCGAGGAAGCCTACGGCGGCGCCGGCATGGGGTATCTGGCCCATACCATCGCCGTGGAAGAGATCGCGCGCGCGTCTGCCAGCATATCGCTGAGCTACGGGGCGCATTCGAACCTCTGCGTCAATCAGATCCGCCTGAATGGCACAGAAGCGCAAAAGGCGACCTATTTGCCGCCACTGATCTCTGGCGCCCATGTGGGGGCGCTGGCGATGTCAGAGGCCGGATCGGGATCCGATGTGGTGTCGATGAAGCTCCGCGCGGAAAAGCGCAACGATCACTACCGGCTCAATGGCACAAAATACTGGATCACCAACGGGCCCGACGCCGAGACGCTGGTGGTCTATGCCAAGACCGATCCCGACTCCGGCTCAAAAGGCATCACGGCCTTCATCATCGAGAAGTCCATGACCGGATTCTCAACCTCGCCCCATTTCGACAAGCTCGGGATGCGGGGCTCGAACACGGCGGAACTGGTCTTCGAGGATGTGGAAGTGCCCTTTGAGAACGTCCTTGGCGAAGAAGGACGCGGTGTGCGGGTCTTGATGTCCGGGCTCGACTACGAACGGGTGGTGCTGGCAGGGATCGGAACCGGGATCATGGCGGCCTGTCTTGATGCGGTCATGCCCTATCTCGCCGAACGCAAGCAGTTCGGAAGACCCATCGGGTCGTTCCAGCTGATGCAAGGTAAGATCGCCGATATGTACACCGCGATGAACTCGGCGCGGGCCTATGTCTACGAGGTGGCCAAGGCCTGCGACCGGGGCGAGGTCACCCGACATGATGCGGCGGCCTGCGTGCTCTATGCTTCCGAGGAAGCCATGAAACAGGCGCACCAGGCGGTGCAGGCCATGGGCGGCGCGGGCTTCATGAACGATGCTCCCGTCGCGCGGCTCTTCCGCGATGCAAAGTTGATGGAGATCGGTGCGGGCACCTCTGAAATCCGGCGGATGCTCGTGGGCCGCGAACTGATGGAGACAATGGGGTGAGGTGGATACTTGCTTTGGCATTTCTGGCGGTTCCGGCCACCGCGCAGCAATTTGATCGCGAAGCCATCGATGGCTGTCTGTCCGGGCTAGGTGCCGAGTCCACGGGCGCCGAGTGCATTCTGCCAATCCGGACATATTGTGTTGAAGCCGCGGGCGATCTTGGGGAGCCTGCGGAGATCGCCTGCCTTGACCGGGCGCTTCTGGCGCTGACCGCCTGGAGTGACGAGACCGTCGAAACGACAGAAGGCCTGGCGCCTATGCGCGCACAGGTCGTCGATTTCCGCGATCAACTGACCGAGCATTGCCGCGCGCGCCAGACCGGCGACACCATGGAGGACCGCCGCGACTATCGTCTGTGTCAGTTGGCGGGGACAGGTGCGCTCTACCGGAACCTTCTCAGGGCAGCACCCGAATGACGCAGTTCATTGGGACCATTGGAGAAACCCCATGAGACTATTTCTTCTTGCGGCCTGCATTGTCCCCGCTGCCGCTGCGGCGCAGAATCTGCCGTTTTCCCCGGCCGAGACCGAAAGCTGCTTGTTAGGGGTTGAAGGCAACGCGCGCCTGGATTGCGTAGGAAAATCCGCGCAGGCCTGCATCGACACGCCAGATGGCTATACGACGGCGGGCATGTCGTTTTGCCTTGGCTTCGAGCGCGACTATTGGGACGCGCGGCTCAATGCGGCATACTGGCCGCTCATGGCGCTTGAGGAACAATCGGATGCGGAGCTTACGGAACTCGGGTCGGCGGCGCCTAAGTCTGCGCCAGCCCTGCGCGACATGCAGCGCGCCTGGATCGCGTTCCGGGACTCTGCCTGTTTTTACGAGGTTACGCAGTGGGGCGGTGGCACGGGGGCCGGACCGGCATCAGCCAATTGCGAGATGATCCAGACCGCGCGACAGGCGCTGGCGCTGGAAGACCGATTGGCGCAACGCACTGCCCAATAGTTTTGCCGAAGAGACGCAGCCATGCAGCTTTCCAGTTCCTTTGTTCCCGGTGGCGAGACCGCCAAGGCCAACCGGGCCGCGCATCTTGAGGCCTTGGACGCGGTGTCGGAGGCGGCGGCATTCGCGGCGGCGGGTGGTGGCGCGCGCGCGCGCGACCGGCATCTGTCGCGCGGCAAGATGCTGCCCCGCGACCGGGTGAGCGCGCTTCTCGACCCCGGCAGCCCATTTCTGGAAATCGGCGCCACGGCGGCGCACGGGCTTTACGACGGCGCGGCGCCCGCGGCTGGCGTGATCGCCGGCGTCGGGCAGGTCATGGGCTGCTGGGTCATGGTCGTCTGCAACGATGCCACCGTGAAAGGCGGAACCTATTTCCCGATGACGGTGAAAAAGCACCTGCGCGCCCAGGAGATCGCCGCGGAGTGCCGTCTGCCCTGCATCTACCTGGTCGACTCCGGCGGCGCGAACCTGCCCAATCAGGACGAGGTTTTTCCCGACCGCGATCATTTCGGGCGGATTTTTTACAACCAGGCGCAAATGTCGGCGGCCGGTATCGCACAGATCGCCGTTGTGATGGGGTCCTGCACGGCGGGCGGCGCCTATGTGCCGGCCATGTCCGATGTCACGATCATCGTGAAAGAGCAGGGGACGATCTTTCTCGCCGGACCACCACTGGTGAAAGCCGCCACGGGCGAGGTCGTGAGTGCCGAGGACCTCGGCGGCGGGGATGTGCACACGCGGCTCTCGGGCGTGGCGGACACGCTGGCTGAAGATGACGCCCATGCGCTGGCGCTGGCGCGCCGCGCCGTGGGCGCGCTGAACCTGCATCAGGAGGCCTCGGTGGTGCTGGAAGCGCCAGAGGCGCCGGCCTATGACCCCGAGGAGCTTTTGTCGGTGGTACCCGCGGACCTGCGCACGCCCTACGACATCCGCGAGCTGATCGCGCGGGTGGTGGACGGCTCGCGATTTGACGAATTCAAGCCACGCTTTGGCGAGACGCTCGTCACCGGCTTTGCCCATATCGACGGGATGCCCGCGGGGATCGTCGCCAACAATGGCGTGCTCTTTTCTGAAAGCGCCCAGAAGGGCGCGCATTTCGTCGAGCTGTGCAGCCAGCGCCGAATCCCGCTGGTGTTTCTGCAGAACATCACCGGCTTCATGGTGGGGCGGAAGGCGGAGACCGAGGGCATCGCCCGCCACGGCGCCAAGATGGTAACGGCCGTGGCCACCACCGCCGTGCCCAAGGTGACGATGATCGTTGGCGGGTCCTTCGGCGCCGGGAACTACGGCATGGCCGGGCGCGCCTATCAGCCGCGATTTCTCTGGAGCTGGCCCACTGCGCGCATCTCGGTCATGGGCGGCGCGCAGGCGGCAGATGTGCTCGCGACGGTAAAACGCGATGCCATCGAGCGGGCAGGAGACAGCTGGAGCGCCGAGGACGAAGCGGCCTTCAAGGCGCCGACGCTGGCGATGTTTGAAGAGCAGTCTCACCCGCTTTACGCGTCGGCGCGGCTTTGGGACGACGGGGTGATCGACCCGCGCAAGACCCGGGAGGTCCTTGCCTTGTCGATGACGGCCGCGCTAATCCCGCCCATTGAGGAGACCCGGTTTGGCCTTTTTCGGATGTGAGCGCGGGCGGCGCTCCCGCGCGGGCGCTTTGCGCGGACGCAATCACGGTGGAGCGCCGGCGGGAGCAGGAGCAGCTGGAGGGGCGGGAGCGGCGGCGGCGAGAGCATCTCGCGATGTTGGCGTTTCTAGAGGGGCAGCAGCGGGAACAGGTCACGGCGCACGGCTTCGCCGCGCTCGCCGTGCTCGCTGCCGCTGCGCGCTCTGCTGCGCCGGCTGCGGAGGTGGCGATCGCCGCCGCGCCGATGCTCGCGCCTGGCGTCGGCGAGGGCGGCGAGGCGCTCGAGGCGAAGCAGAGCATAAAAAAGCACAGGGTACGTGCGGCAGCGCCGCACCGGCGCGTCACGAGCGCCAGTACGACGTGGCGCTGTCCGTGCCTCGGGGATGCTGCTGACGCACACGCGCCTCGCCTGCCCGTCGCCTCGCAGCGCAAGAAGATGAACAAACACAAGCTGCGCAAGCGCCGAAAGAAGGACCGCAAGTGAACGCTCGGCCGGCGGAGCGCGCGGGCCCACTGCTCCCTGCAGGGGACCCGG
>JBCDED010000053.1:0-27589 GCA_039179985.1 Pseudomonadota bacterium | reverse complement strand
CCGAATACGGGGCTTTCGTGGACCTTGGCGGTGTCGACGGTCTGCTGCACGTCACGGATATGGCCTGGCGCCGCGTCAACCACCCATCCGAAATCCTGTCGATCGGCGAGACCGTGCGCGTGCAGGTCATCAAGATCAACAAGGAAACCCACCGCATCAGCCTGGGCATGAAGCAGCTTCAGGACGATCCGTGGGATTCGGTGGAAAGCAAATACCCGCTCGAGTCCGTCCATACCGGCCGTGTCACGAACATCACCGACTACGGGGCCTTTGTGGAACTGGAGCCGGGCGTCGAAGGTCTGGTCCACGTCTCCGAGATGTCCTGGACCAAGAAAAACGTTCACCCGGGCAAGATCGTCTCTACCTCCCAGGAGGTTGAGGTCATGGTGCTCGAGATCGACACCGCCAAGCGGCGCGTCTCGCTCGGCCTCAAGCAGACCATGCGCAACCCGTGGGAAGCATTTGCCGAAGACTACCCCGAAGGCAGCGATGTCGAGGGCGAAGTGAAGAACATCACCGAGTTTGGCCTCTTCGTGGGTCTGCCCGGCGATATCGACGGCATGGTGCACCTGAGCGACCTGACCTGGGAAGGCCGCGGCGAAGACGTGATCGGCGACTACCGCAAGGGCGATACCGTCCGCGCCAAAGTCACCGAGGTCGACGTCGAGAAAGAGCGCATCAGCCTGTCGATCAAGGCAATGGACGGCGATCCCTTTGTGGAAGCTACCGGCGGCGTGAAGCGCGGCTCGATCATCACCGTCGAGGTGACCGCGATCGAAGATGGCGGCGTCGAAGTCACCTACGAAGGCATGAAGTCCTTCATCCGTCGCTCCGACCTCAGCCGCGACCGGGCCGAACAGCGCCCCGAGCGTTTCCAGGTTGGCGACAAGGTGGATGTGCGCGTGACAAACGTCGATCCCAAAAGCCGCCGGCTGGGTCTGTCCATCAAGGCGCGCGAAATCGCCGAAGAGAAAGAAGCCGTGGAACAGTACGGATCTTCGGACTCCGGCGCGTCGCTCGGCGACATTCTGGGTGCAGCGCTCAAAAACGACGACTGAGCCCCAGACACTTGAAATCGCAATAGCCCCGCTTCGGCGGGGCTTTTTCTTTGCCATGGGGGGCGTTTTATCTGCGGCCCAGCAACCGAATCGTTCCAGTGACCAACCTCACGCCGGCGTGATTTTCTGCGGTGCAGCATGGCGAATTCCGGCTTCCTTGCCGGTTTTGCACCTTTAATCAGCAATTTAGCCCAAAGAATCCCACCCCGACGCGATCAGAAATCGTTCTCACGGAAGAGGATTGTGACTATAGTTTCGTGACGGGTCGCCATTGAAAGACCCACGCGCAGTCCGCTTGAGGGGGAACGCCTGTTATGATCCGCTCGGAACTCATTCAGAAAATCGCAGACGAAAACCCACATCTATATCAACGCGATGTGGAGCGGATCGTGAATACCATCTTCGAAGAGATCATCACCGCCATGGCCCAGGGCCAGCGGGTGGAACTGCGCGGCTTCGGCGCCTTCTCCGTCAAAAAGCGCGACGCCCGCGTGGGGCGCAACCCACGTACAGGCACCGCCGTCAACGTGGAAGAGAAGCATGTTCCGTTTTTCAAAACAGGAAAGCTCTTGCGGGATCGCCTGAACGGCAAGTAAACCCGGTGCCATGATACGCTTTATCCGCTACGCCTTTCTGGCCGTCGTCGCCATCGTCCTCGCCACGATTGCCCTTGCAAATCGCGGCAACGTCTCGCTGCGGATTCTGCCGCAGGAGATGGGCCACTTCTTCGGTCTAACCGACACAATTGAGGTGCCCCTTTTCTTCGTCTTCTTCGGCGGGGTCATCCTGGGCCTGGTGATCGGCTTTTTCTGGGAGTTCATCCGCGAGCAAAAATATATCGCGGAAGGTCGCAAGGCGCAGCGTGAAGTTGCCAAGCTTGAGCGCGAGGTGACCAAGCTCAAAGGCGCATCGGGCAAGTCCCAGTCCGACGACGTCCTCGCCCTTCTCGAATAGCTACGATGCCCCCCGTTCGCGTCAAAATATGCGGGCTGACCACGCCCGAGACCTTGGCGTCTGCCGTGTCAGCGGGTGCGTCCTACGTGGGGTTCGTCCATTTCCCCAAGAGCCCGCGGCACCTGGACGTGCAAAGGATCGCGGATCTAGCGGCCGGGGTACCCGCCGGGGTCGCCAAGGTGCTGCTGACGGTCGATGCGGATAACGCGCTTCTGGATGACATCACCGGGGCTGCCGGGCTCGACATCCTGCAACTGCAGGGCGCTGAAAGCCCCGAGCGCGTAACAGAGGTCAAGGCGCGGTACGGCCTGCCAGTGATGAAGGCCCTTGGGGTCGCGGAGGAAAGCGACCTTGGCGCCCTCGACACTTACGGGGCCGTGGCCGACTTGCTTCTGGTCGATACAAAGCCGCCCAAAGGCGACGGGCGTCCCGGCGGAAACGGCCTGACTTTCGACTGGCGCCTCATTGCGGGCCGGCGCTGGCCGGTGCCGTGGATGCTGGCAGGCGGCCTGACGGCTGCCAATGTGGCCGAAGCGCTCCGCCTGACCGGTACCCGCCAGGTGGATGTCTCCTCCAGCGTGGAAGCCATGCCGGGCCTGAAGGATCCCGCCCTGATGGCAGAGTTTGTAACCGCCGCCACTGCCTGAATAATACCACGCGCGCCGCTCCAATTTCGCCACATTTCTGGGATTGTTTCCAACGAGAAACAATAACCGTGGCTGGTGGTCAGATGGCAGACGTAGGACATACCGCACCGCGCAGCGCGCTGTCCGACCTCGCTGCGCCGCAGGCAATGGACCGTCTGGGGCTTCTGACACTTCTGTCAGGCCTCTACTTTTTCCAGTTCTGGTCGCTGCAACTGGGCGGCGGAGGATGGCCGGCGCCAGTTCTCAGCCTGCTTGTCGCCCTTAGCGCGCTGCAGATCCTACTGCCGCGCCTCAGCCTGCTTTTTCTGGTCAATGCCGGCGCCTTTGTCGCCCACTACGCGGCCTTTTCGCCGATTGCCAGCAACAACCAGATCACGGCGCTCTTCTTCTGTCTCACCGTTCTCGTGGCCGCGCTGGTGGTCGCCGCGCGCCGCGGGCGGGCGAGTGAGGACCGCGACAACCTTTTTCTGACGATTGCCGGTCCGGGCCGCTGGCTCTTGGCGATCATGTATTTCTACGGGATCTATCATAAGATCAACATCGACTTCCTCGACCCCGCGGTCAGCTGCGCCGTGGTGCTCTACGGGCTTCTCGCGGGCGGCTTCGGTCTTGCCGACTGGGGGCTGGGCCAATACGGCGCCATCGCGGCGACCTTCATTGTCGAGGGCATCGCCATGGTGCTTTTGTTCGTACCGCGCTGGAAAGTCGTCGGCATGGCCATCGGTGTACCGTTCCACGTCATCATCGGCTGGACCGGCTATGCCTACTACAAGGATTTCTCCACCATCGTCCTCGTGCTCTATACGCTTTTTATCCCTGCCGCGGCTCTCAGCACGGGGTTCGACCGGCTGTCACGTCTTTTTGGCAGCCGTGAGACAGCGCTTTCAGTGGGCCGGATGGCTATTTTCGGCCTCTTGACGGCATTTGCAGTCGTGAGCTTCTGGCGGTCAGGGACGCTGGCGGTTACCCACGCAAGTTTCACCTGGGTTTTCACGGTCTACGCCATCGTCTTCTACGTCTTCCTTCTGCTTTGCGTGCGTCCGGCACCGGGCGAGGCTCAGCCAAAAGCGGGGCTTCTGGCGGTCCTCCCCATCCTTTTCTTCATCAACGGTGCCAGCCCCTACCTGGGGCTGAAGACCGAAAGCTCAATCGCGATGTACAGCAATCTGCACACCGAGGGCGGCCAGACGAACCACTTGATCCATGGCACGCTGCCTTTTGCGGCAGGGTATCAGGAGGATCTGGTCGTTCCCATCGGCTCAAACTCTGCCGCATTCAATGAGAGCTTCGTCTACCCGGGCAGCGCCCTGGTGCGGTACGAACTCGACCGGATGCTGGCCCTGACGCCGGGGTTGAATGTCATCGTTGAAGTGAACGGCGCGCGCGTCGAAACCGCGGCGGGCTGGACAAACACCTACCTTGCCTCCGGTCCGCTGACGCAGTCGTTCCTGATGTTCAAGCCAGTCGATTTCAACAGGCCCAAGGCCTGCTCCCACTAGCCGCGCCGACCGCTCAGATCGGGGTCTGGCCGCGCAGCCGAAGGGTGGCGTTGCGCCCGGCCCTGAGAAAGGGATAGAGCGCGCCTGACACCCGGGGCGACCGGAAGACAAGGGCGTTGAGACGGTTGAAGACACCCGACCGCGTGGACAGGGCCGCCATTCGCGTCAGGCACGCGGCGCCGTGATAGATGCGGTCACCCTCGATCATGGCCATGCCTTCGTTCAGGTCGTAGCCTTCGGCGCGCAGTCGGTCGACCTCAGGGGAGGGTTCGCGCGCGTCGATCAGGCGCACCAGTCCCACGGCGTCGCGCAGGCGGGCAAGGCCCACGTAGTTTGCGCAAAACGGGCATTCGCCATCGTAAACGATGCTGATGCCGGGTGTGTCATCTATCGTCGGTGCCAAGGGCCAGCTCCAAGTGTTGCGGTTTATATAGAGTGCAAATGTGGCGATATGTAGGGCAGGGCGGGCGGGCCGTTTCGCCGCGCCGATCCCGCTTGTTCCTCCGCGCTCTGGGCGCTATCCCTGCCCAATCAGGGAGATGCGCCATGCCAGACGATCTAGTGAACTCGTACCAGACCGGCCCCGACGAGAACGGGCGCTTTGGCGACTTCGGGGGACGTTTCGTCTCCGAAACGCTTATGCCACTGATCCTCGACCTTGAGGCCCAGTACGAGCACGCGAAGACCGA
The DNA here is from genome assembly GCA_039179985.1 of Pseudomonadota bacterium. GTDB lineage: Bacteria > Pseudomonadota > Alphaproteobacteria > Rhodobacterales > Rhodobacteraceae > JBCCMQ01. The sequence continues at coordinate 22,742 of JBCDED010000053.1, read as the reverse complement.
CCAGAGCTTCTGGGACGAAATGCACGATCTCTGGACCCACTACGTCGGCCGGCCCAGCCCGCTCTATTTTGCCGACCGCCTGACGGATCATCTCGGCGGTGCCAAGATCTACATGAAGCGCGACGAGCTGAACCACACGGGCGCCCATAAGATCAACAACGTGCTCGGCCAAATCATCCTGGCGCGCCGAATGGGCAAGACGCGGATCATTGCGGAAACCGGGGCAGGTCAGCACGGCGTGGCCACAGCCACGGTCTGCGCCAAGTTCGGCCTCAAGTGCATTGTCTACATGGGCGCCCATGATGTCGAGCGGCAAGCCCCCAATGTCTTCCGTATGAAGCTGCTTGGCGCCGAGGTCGTGCCGGTCACGTCCGGTCGCGGCACCCTGAAAGACGCTATGAACGACGCACTCAGGGACTGGGTGACCAACGTTCGCGACACGTTCTACTGCATCGGCACGGTTGCCGGTCCGCACCCCTATCCGGCCATGGTCCGCGATTTCCAGTCGATCATCGGCAAGGAAGCGAAAGAACAAATGCAGGCGGCCGAGGGTCGTTTGCCCGATACGATCATTGCCGCCATCGGCGGCGGATCCAACGCCATGGGCCTCTTCTACCCCTTCCTCGACGACAAAGAGGTCGGGATCATCGGTGTCGAGGCCGGCGGCAAGGGTGTAAATGACAAGATGGAACATTGCGCCTCGCTCACCGGTGGGCGCCCGGGCGTTTTGCACGGCAATCGCACCTATCTTTTGCAGGACGACGACGGCCAGATCCTCGAAGGGTTTTCCATTTCCGCGGGCCTCGACTACCCGGGCATCGGGCCCGAGCACGCCTGGCTCCATGATATCGGGCGCGCGGAATACGTGTCGGTCACCGACAAAGAAGCGCTCGAAGCGTTTCAGCTCTGCTGCGAGCTTGAGGGGATAATCCCGGCGCTCGAACCCAGCCATGCTCTGGCCCATGTGATGAAGATCGCGCCGACGCTGCCCAAGGATCATATCATCTGCATGAATATGTGCGGGCGAGGCGACAAGGACATCTTCACGGTGGCCCGGGCGCTCGGATTCGATATGGATGGCGCCTAAACTCAGGTTTATTGCCGCATAGCGAAGGTTTAGGCGGGCTGGACTAGTCCGCCGGTTGATGGCTTCTTTCGGCGTATGAGCGAAACCTGTCTCCTGTCGCACGGCGTTCGTGCGGCCAGAGCAACAGGAGCACATCATGCAACGCAAAGCCCTTATCCTCGCGATCGCCGCCGCCATGGCTTCGCCCGCCTTCGCGTCCGACTTCAACGAAGCCGTTCGGCAGGACCTGGCCCGGAACGGGTTCTCCGATATCGACATCTCCAGCGGCTTTGGCCGCGTCCGCGCAAGCGCCACCCGTGGTGATCAGGAAATCCAGGTCGTCTACGACCGCTCGACCGGCGATATCCTGCGGCAGGAATTGCGGGATGTCCGCCGTGCGGACCGCGCGTTCAGCGGGCGGGTCATGTCCATCCTCGAAGGCGACGCCTGGGGGCGTGCGGGCCATGATGATGACGACGATTACGACGACTTTGAAGACGCGAGATACGAGCGGTATGACGATGATGACCGCGACGACAGGTATGACGACCGGGAGGATCGGGACGATCGCGACGACCGGGGCGACCGGGATGACCGGGATGATCGCGATGATTGGGATGACCGGGACGACTGGGATGACCGCGACGACCGCGACGACGACGATGACTAATCGGGCCAAAGGCCCTACATGGCTGTCCGGATAGCAGCTGACGAAGGGCGGTGCCTTGGCGGTACCGCCCTCACTGACGGAGAATCGCAATGGGCGTCTTGGGGCGATGGATACTTGCAGTGGTGCTGGCCCTTGCGCTGAGCGGCGGGGCAGTCGCCCAAAGCGGCAGCCTGCAGGCTTCGGTAGAACGTCAACTCCGCGGACAGGGCTTCTACAATATCGAAGTCAACCGCACGGTTCTTGGACGTCTCCGGTTCCGCGCTGAAAGCGAAGACCTGATCCGCGAGGTGGTCATCAACCCGACAACGGGCGCGGTGCTGCGGGACCTGTGGCGCCAGAAAGACGGTGGCGGACTACCGGGTGTGCGGCTGGCAAACCCGTTCGACAATGCCGGTCGGCAGGATGGGACCGGGACAGACCGCGATGACGAGGGCCGGTCGAGCCGCACCCGGGACGACGACGACAACGACCGGTTTGACCGCGACGACCGGGACGACCGCGATGACCGCGACGACGATGATGACGATGGGGACGACGATGACGACGACGATTGATCACCCCCGGCCTGAGCCCTGACGACCTGCAATGTCCCGACCCTTGATCCTCTGGCTTGCAGTTGCCGTTCAGATTGTCTGCGCGACCTTTTTTGTTGGCGAAATTCTCGTCACTTTGTTCGGCTTGCCGCTTGGTCCCATCGACTGGCAGGTCCATGAGGCCATCGAGATTTCCGCCGCGGTCGGCCTGATCCTCGGCGGCCTTTTGGGCGGACTTGCCCTGCGCAAGGCGCGCGCCGAGGCAAAGGCGGCGCAGGAACAGCTGCGTGCGGCTTCCGGCGCTTTCATGGAGCTCGTAGAAGACCGCTTTGCCGAATGGGGGCTGACAAAGGCGGAGCGCGATGTGGCGCTTTTTGTGGTCAAGGGGATGAGCACGGCGGAAATCGCGGGCCTGCGGAATACCTCGGAAGGCACCGTAAAGGCACAGACAAACGCGATCTACCGAAAGGCCGGGGTGTCAAACCGCGCGCAACTGGTCAGCCATTTCGTCGAGGATCTGATGGCCGACCCGCTTGTTTAGGCATCGGCGATCGAGTAGGCCTCCAGGACGTCGAGCGGCACGATTTCAAGCGTGCGCTTATGCGTGGCTTCAAGGCGCACGCGCGGCGCGAAACCCTCTTCGTGGGCCTGCAAAAAGCGACCCGCACAAAGACACCAGCGGTCCCCCGCCTTCAATCCCGCAAAGCCGTATTCAGGCCGAGGCGTGGACAGGTCGTTGCCGAAGTATTTGGAATGGGCGAGGAATTCGTCCGTCATAATGGCGCAGACGGTGTGGACGCCCTGATCCATTGGCCCCGTGTCGCAGCATCCGTTGCGAAAAAAACCTGTCACCGGATCCAGCGAACAGGTTTCCAATGCGCCGTCCAGAACGTTCACCGATGTTTCCACGTCAGCCATCTGTGGCCTCCTTCGTGCCAAACCACTCCACCCAGCGAGCATGGTAGTCCGCGCGGGCGATTTCTCTAGTCGCGCCGCCGGGCCAGCACGTCAGGCGCACCGAGGCAGACGCGCCGTCCGGCTCCATCGACAGCCGCGCGAGGGGCGTCGAGGGCGTCGCCCGTGCGCCTGCCGCGGCCAGTACAGCCTCGCCGCGCGCCTGTACTTCGGGCGGAAAGTATTGCCAGGCGATGGTGTGGAAGATCAGGTGGGTGTAGCCCTCGCGCGGTTGCGACAACTCGCGCTCCAGCCAGGCGATGGCATCGCCGCGGTCGACCCGCGCGGGCGTCCGTTTTGCGATGTCCGTCGCCGCCTGCGTCCGCGCCACACGCTCCGGCTGATCGGGCCAGATGTAAGCAAGAATACGCAGCGCGTCTTCTTCCGGGTCCAGGGGGTTGAGGTCGACACCTTGTCGGGAGGCCACCTGCGGATCTCCGGCAACGGGCAACTGGCCGCGCCATTCCGGCTGAAGCACGACAGGAGAGCCAGGATCGCCAAGTGTCACATCACCCGCCTTCAGGCAAAACTGATCTGCCCGCAGGTTCAGCCCGGCGCTACAGCCCAGCTCTGACACGGACAGCGGCAGCCCATGTTCTTTTTCAAGGGCATGCAGGACCGGCACCACCACAGCCGCGCGCCGCACCTCGTTGGTCTGCGGCGCACTCTTCAGCCAGTCGAGGAGCGTGTCGGCGTGCGCGTCGAGCGCATTGGCAACCGCCGCCCACAAGGTCTCGTCACGCACACGGTTCGGCGGATAGACCGCCGCTAGGCCCGGGTCACCCCCCAGCCTGACCGCGTGCAATGCCCCCGCAAGGCGCAGCGCCAGCGCCGAGGCCTGTGCCGAGGGGTCCTGCTGCCAGCCAAAGACGCGGGCACCCACGGGTGTCCCGGGAGTCAGATGGTGCCCGATCAGGTGCATCAGCTGTTCCATGAAGGGCGACCCAAGGCGCCCGCAAGCCCCTGCCTGCTCATCGAAAACGGCGGGAACGTCGATGGTCATCAGCGGAACTTGTCCACCAGCCGCTGCAAGGGGGTGCGCGGCGCCGGGTCGGCGGCAGGTTCCGGTGCGGGTTCCTTCGGCCTGTCCGTCGCCCGGGGCTCGGGCGTTTTCGACGACCGGGGTGGGGCCGTGCGCAAGGCAACGGAATTCATGAAGCGTCCGTTGTCGCCCTCTGCGAGGAAGGCCGCGCCGTCGGACACTCCGCGGAGGACATCGTCCAGCCAGGTCTGGTCGGCTTTGGGAAAATCCCGCAGCACATATCCCGGCACCGCATCCTTGTGGCCGGGATGCCCGACGCCCAAGCGCACGCGGCTGTAATGTGGCCCGAGATGCGCGTGAAGCGACCGCAGGCCGTTGTGCCCGGCGTGGCCGCCACCATCCTTCACGCGGCATTTGCCCGGTGCCAGATCGATCTCGTCGTGGAACACCATGAGATCCGTGGAGTCGAGTTTGAAAAATCGGAGCGCCTCGCCAACGGCCTGCCCAGAGTTGTTCATGAAGGTCATGGGCTTCATGAGGATGATCTTCTCCGACCCCAGCCGGCCCTCGCTTATCTCGGCGTTGAACTTCGCACGCCAGGGACCAAAGCCGTGGTCGTCCGCGATACGCTCCACCGCCATGAAACCGATGTTGTGCCGGTTCATGGCATATTTCGCGCCCGGATTTCCCAGTCCGACGAAAAGCTGCATGGTGCGGGTCCGCCAATTCTTCTTCAACTTGCGGACCGCATAGCAGCCTTTTACCCGGCGATCACGCGCTTCTGGCCCAGCATTTGATATAGCGGTTGCATGTACCCTCGGGGCGCTTAGGTTTTGGCCAAAGACAAGGAGGGTCTGGCCCCGTGTATCTCACCATGAACCGCTTTAGGGTGCTGCCCGGCGAAACCGAGGCGTTCGAGGCGCTCTGGAAGTCGCGTGACAGCCATCTCAAAGCCGTGCCTGGCTTTCAATCGTTCCACCTGCTCAAGGGTCCGGCATCGGACGACCACGTGCTCTATGCCTCGCACACAATCTGGGACAGCGAGGCGGCGTTTGTTGACTGGACGCGGTCCGAGGCGTTTCGCGCCGCCCATAAAGGCGCAGGCGGCAACAAGCACATGTACGCCGGTGCGCCCGATCTAGAAGTCTTTGAAAGCGTGCAGGAACTCACCTGACCTCGCGGACCGCTCGCGCATATGTCGGGTGCATGTGAAGTGCGCCTGCCGCATCCTGGGCAAGGTCAGCGATTGGGAGAGCGGTCATGATTCTGGACAGGCGAAGGCTATTGTCGGCCGCCTTGGCGGGCGGTGCGGGTGCGGCAGTGGGCATGTCCGGGCGCCTGCTGGCGCAGGGCGACGAACATATCGCCGCAGCCCAATGGGCACTGATTTTCGGACCGGAAAAGGCCTTCGCCGAGGCGCTCGATCTTCTCAGCGCCCACGGTCGGCCCGACGTGGCGCCCGCCATGATCCTTGCGCTGCGGTACACCCGCGCGCCAGCGGCGCCCATCGTGGCGGCTCTGGAAGACGTCACCGGGGCCAGGGCTGGGCCCGATTGGTTCGACTGGATGCTTTGGCAGGAAGCGCATCCCGAGGTAACCCCTCACCCCAGCTACCCGCTTTTTAAGCGCGAACTTATGCTGCAGATCGACCCGGCCTTCGACAATTTCCTCAAGCCCGAGTACATGGCGCGCGACCGGATGCACATCCGTCTCGAGGAAATCACCTGGGGCGGTGTTCGCAAGGATGGTATTCCCTCGCTCGACAACCCCAACCTCGTCACCGCCGAGGCGGCGTCCTACCTGAAAGATGACGATCTGATCTTTGGTGTAGCGATCAACGGCGACGTTCGGGCCTACCCGCTAAGGATCATGGGCTGGCACGAGATGTTCAACGAGGTTATCGGCGGCGTGCCGGTGGCGCTGGCCTATTGCACGCTCTGCGGCTCGGGCATCCTTTTCGAGACGCAACTGCCGGGCCGCCCGGCGCCGTTCGTCTTCGGCTCGAGCGGGTTCCTTTACCGCTCCAACAAACTGATGTTCGACCGCGAAACCCATTCGCTCTGGAACCAGTTCACCGGCAAACCGGTCATGGGGCCGCTCTGGAACAGCGGAATCGAGCTCAGGCAGCGCCCGGTTGTCATCACCCGGTGGGATGCCTGGCGGAAGGACAATCCGGACACGCGGGTCTTGTCTCTGCAAACCGGGCATCGCCGCGACTATGGCTCCGGCGTGGTCTACAACGACTACTTTGCGTCCGACGACCTGATGTTCCCCACGGCGGTCGACCAGCGCCTGCACAAGCAGAAAGACTACGTCTTTGGCCTGCGCGTCCAGGGCGGGGCGAAGGCCTGGCCGCTTGAGGCGTTCATTGACCGCCGCGTGATCAACGACGAGGTCGCTGGCTTGCCCGTGGTGCTGATCGGCGATGCAAAAACCCGGACCGTGCGGGCCTATGCCCGGGGCGATGCGCAGCAGTTCTCGGCCGCGGCGGGCGGTGCGCTGAAGGACGCAAACGGTCAGACCTGGCGCGTTGGCGAGGAAAGCCTGACAGGTCCGGGCGGCCTGTCCCACGCGCGCATGGCCGGGCATATCGCCTATTGGTTCGCCTGGAACGGCTATCTCGGCGGGTTTGCCGAACTTTACGAAGGCTAGCCGCACCCCTAGGCTGCCGCCCCATGGCAGACGGACAGGGCGTCACCGAGACCTTTCAGATCGGCAGCATCGTGTTGGAGATCCCGCGCGCCTGTCTCGGGCCCGGCGTGCGCCGGGCGCTGAGAAGCGGTCGGTACGAACGGGCCGAGGCGCGGGCCATGAACACGCATATCCGCGGCGATGACCGTGTGCTGGATCTCGGGGCCGGGGCTGGCTTTATCTGTACGCTTGCGGCAGAGCGGGTCGGTGCGGAGAATGTCCTTGGGCTAGAGGCAAACCCGGACATGGCCGCCGCAGCGCAGGCCAACCTTGCCCGCAACGGATACGCCGCCGGGCGCGTCCTGCACGGCGCCATTGTCGGGTCTGGCGAAACCGCGCGTGAGGTTGCCTTTCAGAAGGGGCAAGGGTTCTGGTCAGGGCATGTCGTCTCTGGCGCTGCCGCGGGCGATGGGGCATGCCGGGTGCCAGCCTTTAGGCTCGGCGCGTTTCTCACTAAGCATCAACCCACGCTGGTCATCATCGATCTCGAAGGCGGCGAGGCCGCTCTGATCGGGGAAGCCTGGCCGGACTGCACGCGCAGCGTGATCCTGGAGCTTCATGCCGGGCGCTATGGCGGCGCGACAATCCGCGAGATCTTCCGCTGGTTCTTTGCTGAGGGGTTCAGCTACGCGCCCGAAGGCTCCCGCGGTCAGCTCGTCGTCTTCCAGCGCACATGAAAACGGGGCCCGAAGGCCCCGCCACTCCGCGCAGATTTGGCAAGAGCCTTAGCTCTCTTCTGCGTCCTCCGTCGCTTCGGCTTCTTCGGCTTCGCCCTCTTCGCCGTCTTCGGAATCCGAAGACTTCAGGCCGGACGGCGCCGAGATGTTTGCGATCACGAAGTCGCGGTCGATCGTCGGCTTTGCGCCTTCAGGCAGCTTGACCATCGAGATCGTCGCGGTATCGCCAATCTCCATCTCGGAGACGTCGATCGTGATGCTCTCGGGGATTTCGCCCGCGGTCACCACCAGTTCGACTTCCGGGCGCACCAGCGTCAGAACGCCACCGCGCTTCAGGCCGGGCGATTCTTCTTCACCCAGAACCTCCACCGGAATGAAAAGGTTGATCCGGGTCGTACGGCGCAGGCGCATCAGGTCGAGGTGCGTCGGCAGGTCTTTGACCACGTCGCGCTGCACATTCCGGCAGATCACGCGCACATCGTCGTGACCGTCAACCTTAAGATTGAACAGTGTCGACAGGAAGCGGCCGCTTTTGAGGCGCTTCAGAAGCACGTTGAAGGGGATGTTGATGGGCAGCGGGTCAGTGCCGCCGCCGTAGACAATGCCGGGTACCATGCCATCGCGGCGTGCTTGGCGGGCGGCCCCCTTGCCTGTCCCCGCGCGTACCTCGGCGTTAAGATCAGGGATCTTGTCAGCCATGGGTATTTCTCCTGTTAGGCGGGCATCCTCCAAGGGTGTATGCCCGAGTGAAGCCGCGCGTATAAGTCAGATTCGGCGGCTTGAAAAGGGGAATTGCTAGGCGGCGGAACTGGCGGGAAGCTCAGCCGCTTCCGCGGCCAACCAAAGCCGGTCGAGCGCGTCGATCTCCCCGACGTCAAAGCGGTCCGCCTCCAGCCAGTACCGTCCCGAGGGCACGTGGTAGTCAAGCCTGCGCTCCCGTTCTAGCGCGGCGGTGCGCCTGACCGGGTCGAAGCTGCGCGGCGCGGTTTCTGCCAGCTCCACCAGTGCCTCCTGCCGCGCCCGTGGAAAGGTCAGGCGGCTCGGCGCATCCGACAGGTTCACGCAGTGGCACCCGGCCTCGGCCGCCAGAACCGCAAGGCGCGCCGATTTGGCCTCCAGACTTCGCAACGTGACGTCTTCGCGCAACGGGTCGGCGGTCCCTTCGCCGTAGAAATGGGTGGGGCCGGTTCGTGGATAAACCATGTCGCAGGCGAACCAGGCCAGGACCTTGGGTTTCAGGGCGGCCAGCGCCCAGTATCCTGCAGTAAAGGCCATGGTGCCGCCGGCGTAAACGAACCCGCCAAAGGCGTTTTGCAGCGGCACGTAGTCTTCCGCTGTCACCACCGTCTGCGTGATGTCGCACATGGGCGGCAGCCTTGATGCGGGAAAGTCCTCGGGATGGATCAGATAGCTCCAGTCCGGCCGCACGGCCCAGGCATTATTGATCGCGACAATCTCGTCAAAGGGGTGCTTCGCCCATGTCTCGCAGTCGGGTGCCGCGGGTCCGCTGCCGAGGATCAGAACGATCCCGCCTTCGGATGGCCCGGTCATAGGGCACCCCGTGCCGTCACCGCAGCACGGACCATCATCGACAGATCGTGGTCTGCAAAGCCACCGTTGGCTGCATCGCGAAAGCTTGCATTCCCGGCCTCCAGAACAGGCGTTGGCACGCCCAGCGTCTCGGCGACCTTCAGAAAGAGCGACGTGTCCTTTACGGCGCCCGACACCGGAAACCCCACGCGATCCGCCTGACCGCTCAGAATATCCATGCGCGACAGAATGGCCGGGCTCGCCGCCGGGCTTTTCGACAGAAACTCCAGCATCGTATCGGTATCGAGCCATGCCGCCTGACCCAGGGTCAGCGCCTCTTTCAGCGTCTGCCAGATGCCGCAAAGCATCATGTTGTTCACGACCTTCGCCGCCGCCCCGGCGCCCAGCGGGCCCGCGTGGACGATGTTCCCCGACACCGCCCCCAGGATCGGGTGTGCCCGCGCCGCAGCCGTTGCAGTTCCGCCAAGGAAAATGCCCGCCGTGCCCTCTGCCACCATCTCGGGTCCGCCGGAAATAGGCGCGTCGACCGCGTCTGCGCCTGCGGCCTCGACCGCGCCCCGAAAGCCGATCAAGACCTCGGGCGAAACCGTCGATGTGTCGACGATCAGCTTGCCCTCCAGGGGCAGCGCAACAAGCGCGTCCATCACATCGCGCACCGCAGCGTCATCAAAAAGCGAAAGCACCAGGATATCCGACCGCGCCGCCAGATCGCCAAGCGTGGCGGCAACCTCCACCGGTGCGGTCTCAAGCGCGCTTCGGTTCCAGCCGGAGACCTCCGCGCCGCCCGCCAGCAGACGCCCTGCGATGGCCCGCCCCATGCGACCAAGGCCGATCACGCCAATACGGCCGTCCATGCCAGTGGCCTTTGCCTCGGGCATCGCGTTGTCCTTTCTCCCCAGGGGCCGCAGAAAACCGGCGCCGAACCGGCCACCGCTTGCCTGATCCCTGTTCGCAGCGCACACTAGCGCGGGCCGCGCAGATTCCAAGCGCAGCGCCCGATTGTTTTTTGTTGAGGTCATTTATGAAGCATCTGACGCCGGCTCTGGCCGCCGCCCTGACCGCATGGCTCCAAACCCCCTCCCAGGCGCACGCCCAGGCGGGAACGGAGGCCCAACTCGCACAGCAACTCAGCAACCCTATTGCTGACCTGATCAGCCTGCCGTTGCAGTTGAACTACGACGAAAACATCGGCGTTGCAGGCGAAGGCTCACGGTACACGCTGAACGTTCAGCCTGTCATCCCGATCAGCTTGAACGCCGACTGGAACGTCATCAGCCGCACGATCGTACCGCTGACATACCAGGACGATATCTCTCCCGGCGCGGGATCCCAGGAAGGCCTTGGCGATATCCTGCAAAGCCTGTTTTTTTCTCCCAAGGAACCCACCGCCAATGGCTGGGTCTGGGGGGTGGGGCCTGCCTTCGGCCTTCCGACGGCGACCGATGAGTTGCTGGGCACAGAGAAATGGCTTCTGGGTCCCACCGCGGTCGCCTTGCGGGTCGATGGGCCGCTGACCTACGGGGCGCTGGCCAATCACTTGTGGTCCGTGGCGGGTACGGACGCACGGTCCGACGTGAACCAGACCTTCCTGCAGCCGTTCTTCGCCTACACCACCCCGACGGCCTATACCTTCACGGTCAATTCCGAAAGCTCGTACAACTGGGAAACCGAGGAGTGGTCGATCCCGATCAACCTGCTGGCGTCAAAGCTCGTGACCATCGGCAAGCAACCGGTCAGTTTCGCGCTCGGGGCGCGCTACTGGGCCGACACCCCGGACACGGGCGCCGAGGATTGGGGGCTGCGGTTCGTGGTGACCCTGATTTATCCGAAGTGACCTTCAGGACCAGTGGCCATGGAAATCATGAGGCACCAGCAGGATGTCGCGGTCTAGGTGCTTTACATCCCGTTTCCCGCAGAGCGCCATGGAGGTGTCCAGTTCCTTGTGGATGATGTTTAGCGCTTCGGTAACACCCGTCTCGCCCATGGCGCCAAGGCCATAGACGAAGGCCCGGCCGATGTAGGTGCCCTTTGCGCCAAGGGCGAGTGCCTTCAGCACATCCTGGCCCGAGCGGATGCCGCCGTCGAAATGCACTTCGATTTTGTCCCCGACCGCGTCGACGATCTTTTCCAGCATCCGGATCGAGCTGAGCGCGCCGTCGAGCTGCCGCCCGCCGTGGTTCGACACGATGATCGCGTCTGCTCCCACATTCGCCGCGTGCTCGGCATCCTCGACATCGAGAATGCCTTTCAGGATCACCGGTCCGTCCCACATGGACCGCAGTTCCTTGATCCGCTTCCAGTCGAGGCTGGGATCGAAGGCTTCCGCCGTCCATGACGCCAGTGACGAGGGATCGCTGACGCCCTTGGCGTGACCGACCACATTGCCGAAAAAGCGGCGCTTGGTCCCGAGCATGCCAAGCCCCCACTGGACCTTGGTCGCCATGTCGGCGATGGAGGCGACGGTCAGCTTCGGCGGTGCCGAAAGGCCATTCTTGACGTCCTTATGCCGTTGCCCCAGCACCTGCAGGTCGACGGTGATCACCAGGGCCGAGCACTTGGCCGCCTTGGCGCGGTCAATGATGTTCTTCATGAACTCATCGTCGCGCAGGGTGTAGACCTGAAACCAGAAGGGCTTTGTGGTGTTCTCGGCGACATCCTCGATCGAGCAGATCGACAGGGTCGACAGGGTGAAGGGCACGCCGAATTTCTCTGCCGCTCTGGCCGCCAGGATTTCTCCGTCCGCGTGCTGCATGCCCGTCAGTCCCACCGGTGCAAGGCCAACGGGCATCGCCACATCCTGGCCGATCATCTGGCTTTCGGTGGTGCGCCCGGCCATGTCCACGGCAATGCGCTGACGCAGCCGGATTTTCTCAAAATCCGAGCTGTTTTCGCGGAACGTCTGTTCCGACCAGCTTCCCGTTTCTGCGTAGTCATAAAACATCTTCGGCACGCGGCGGCGGTAGAGGCGCTTGAGGTCGGCGATCTCTGTAATCACGGGCATTGGCGGAACTTTTTTGGCAAGGATTGACCCTCCGCGCTTACCAATTGGGCCGCATCAAGGCAATGCGGTGAAAGGGCTTGCATAAAGTACGATTTCGTACTAGTTAGTGCGATATCGTACTAAACTGGAGCCCGCTATGACCCTTTCCCGCAGACAAACGCTCGCCATCCTGGGCGGCGGAACGATCCTCGCTGCCACCGCCGCCGGTGGATATGCCATCACGCGCAGCCCGCAAACCGCCACCGCGCCCTGGGCCGCGGCGGGCAGCTATAGCGAGCCGCGCCGCAAGGCGCTCAGCTACGCTGTCCTTGCGCCCAACCCGCACAACCGCCAGCCCTGGATCGTGGACCTCAGCGTGCCCGATCAGGTGACGCTCTATGCCGATCAGGACCGGCTCTTGCCGCATACCGATCCCTTCAGCCGCCAGATCGTCGTCGGTCTGGGCTGCTTTCTGGAAATCATGTCCCTCGCCGCAGCTGAAGACGGCTACGCGGTGGAGCTTGACCTTTTCCCCGAAGGCATGCCCGAAGAGGCGCTCGATGGCCGCCCGGTGGCCGTGGCGCGCTTTGTTCCCGGCCAGGGTCGCCCGGAGCCCACGCTTTTCGCTGAGGTGCCGCACCGGCGGTCGCTGAAGGAACCCTACGACCTGGACCGTCCCGTCAGCGAAGAGGCGCTCAAATCGCTGGAGGCCGTCGTCACCTCCGGATCAGTCGTGGCCAGCACCAATGATCCCGCCCGGGTCCAGGCGCTGCGCGAACGCACCCGCGACGCCTTTATCGTCGAGTTCGAGACAGACCGGACCTACAAGGAAAGCGTCGATCTTTTCCGCATTGGTCACAAAGAGGTTGATGCAAACCCCGACGGTCTCGACTTTAGCGGGCCGATGTTCGAAAGCCTGCGTCTGGCCGGGCTCTTTTCGCGCGAAAGCGCCATGGACCGCGGGTCGGTGTCCTACAAATCGGGCCTCGACATGGTGCAGGCCACTTCCATGACCGGCATGGCCTATATCTGGCTCACGACCCACGGTAACAGCCGTCACGAGCAGATCGCCGCGGGGCGGGACTGGGTGCGCCTGAACCTCGCGTCCACGGCGCTTGGTATTGGCGTCCAGCCCATGAGCCAGGGTTTGCAGGAATTCCCCGAGATGGCCGGGCACTACGCGGCCCTGCACAGCATGCTGGCGCCCGGGGGCGGAACCGTGCAAATGTTGGGCCGGTTGGGGTACGGGCCAAGCGTCGGTCAGTCCCCGCGCTGGCCCTTGGAGACCCGTATTGTCCCTGGATGACACCCGCACTGGTACGTATTTCGCGCTCTTCAATGAGATCGGGATCATCGACCAGATCGGAAAGACCTTTCTTGAGGCGCGGCTGCCGGACGGGCTGATCGCGCCTCATTTCTCTGTCCTGAACCACCTGATCCGGGTGAAGGATGGCCAGACTCCCCTGAAACTGGCCGAGGCCTTTCAGGTCCCGAAAACCACCATGACCCATACGATCGCGGGACTTGAGAAACACGGGCTGGTCGACATCCGCCCGAACCCCGCCGACAAACGGTCAAAACAGGTCTGGCTGACCCCGAAAGGCCAGGCGCTTCGGGATGAGACAATCGCACGGTTTATACCGCTTTTCGACGAACTCGCCGATGCCATCCCACCCGACCGCATCGCGGCCATTCTGCCGGTGTTGGAAGAGGTTCGGAAATTCGTGGACGACCTGCGCGACCGGCGAAACTAACAGCTTGCGCCCAGAAGGCGTGCGCTGCCCGTGTCGCCTTGGCGCAGCCACCCGGCGCCCGCAACAGTTACTGCCCAAATAAAGCCAGAATGCCGGTGCAGTCTGTGTCGCCAAGAGCAGCGCAGACAAAGCAAATAAGTCTTTCAGACGGGCAACATGCATCACTCAGTCGCCGACCGCATTCAAGCTACGGGTAGCCGCACAAGCGGGTTCGACTTTCTACGCATCGGTCTGGCATGCGCCGTCTTCGTCTGGCATCTGCAAAGCACGTCATACGGCCCCGAATTCGCCCTGCAAACCTGGCAATCGGCCATCAAGTCGCTGCCCACGGCGATCTTGCCGATGTTCTTTGCGCTCAGCGGTTTTTTGGTTGCGGGAAGTCTCGAACGGTGCCGCACTGTGGGGTATTTCCTTTATCTACGGGCAATCCGGATCTTTCCGGCCCTGGCGGTCGAGGTTCTTCTGTCGGCTCTTATCCTTGGGCCATTGCTGACATCGTTCGCCGTGGGCGCCTATTTTACCGACCCGCTTTTCTGGCGTTACCTACTCAATTCCATCGGTTTGATCAGCTTCGAATTGCCCGGTGTTTTCTCGGATAACCCCTTTCCAAACATGGTGAACGCTCAGTTGTGGACCGTGCCGTGGGAACTGGAATGCTACATCGCGATTTCCATTATCGGTGCGCTGCGCATTTATGACAGCAAAGCGGTGTCCTGGGCCATGCTGGCGGCGCTGACGGGCGCCTTTCTGATCTCTTGGTTTCAGGGCGATCTGCCGGTCAGACATGTCTCGGGCCGTGCGTTGGTCGGGTTCTTTCTATGCGGTGTCCTGTTTTTCCGGCTGCGCCGCGCAATTCCCTATGACGCCAGACTGTTCTGGATTTGCCTCGTTGTTTCGGTCATTGCGACATCGCAAACCGGCGGGGGGTATCTGGCCTTACTGCCGTTGACCTACGTGACAGTTTATATCGGTCTGCTTACGCCCCGAGTTCCGATGTTCCTGCGGTTGGGTGATTATTCATACGGGATCTTTCTGTATCACTTTGCCATTCAGCAGGCGGTCGTGGCGCTCTTTCCCTGGGCGACCAACATCTGGCTCAACGGAATTGTCTCGTTCGCACTGACGCTTATCTGCGCCATCCTATCCTGGCACATCATCGAAAAGCCGTCGTTGTCGACCCGCACTTTCGGCAAGAGGATGGAAGATCGCTGGGTGGCGCGGACCGGCCGCCTGCGGCCCGTGGCCGGCGAGTGACAGGCGGTCGGCTTAACCTGTCCGCGCCGCCCCCTAACCGCAGCGCGTGACTTACAAGGCACCATCGGCCGGAGCCCGCGCCTTTCGCCGAGATCCCGCCGGTGCAGAAACAGGTACGTGCGTTCGTGGACCCGCTCAGGGACAGTCGGTAATAGCAACAAGCGCCGCCGGCTCAGTCGGCGCAGACCCGGGGGCGCTGTTCGACCTCGTTTACCGAGCCGACATCAGCGCCCGAATGGTCGCCGCTTTTTCAACCTCGATCTCGACCGGCATGGGGATGAAGAGGTTCTTGATGAAAGCGTACATGATCTGTCTCCTTGTACCGTTGCGCGTCATCTGGGGATCGCACGGGCGGTCTGCTTTGGAGATCGTGCCAATCGGCCGGCGGCCCCGCCGGCGCTGAGAAACCTCTTGCTAGGTTTCCAGCGCTTGGGTGCCGATGGCGTACTCATACTGCTGACGCAGGGTTTCATTGGTCAGGACCACAAGACCCCCTTGCAGCAGGATCTGCCAGGTTTCCGTGCCGATGGGACGCGGCTGTTCAAAGGCGCGGCAGGTGAGAACGGCCAGATTGGCCTCGGCGGCCGGGTCGCGGACCGCGCGGTACCGGATTACTTCGCAGCCTTCGGCACGCACCTCATCTGCGAGGGCGCAGCACGGCGCGTAGTCTGAGGGGTGTTCCCAGGCCGGGTCAGCCATGGCGGGATGCATCAGATTGATGGACAGAGGCACGGCAATCGCCGCCTGGACGGCGGTGTGGTCTGTCGGGTTTGCGGGATAGGGCGTGCCTTTGGACTGCCGGAAGAACTTGACCTTGTTCCACGCGGTCTCCACCGCAGCAGTGCGCGAGGTTTCGGACGCATAGTAGACGCCTTTCGTGCGCCCGGTGCGGCGGAACCGCGACGATCCGGGGTAGGGGCCATAGCGAAACGGCGCGGCGAACTGGTAGTCCAGATGCTGGCACTCCGTGGGCATCGGCGGCTTGTTTGCCTCGATCAGGTCTTCCAGCCGGCTTTGTTCGGCGTTGGTGTCCACAAGTTTGCGGGTTGCGGGCCGGTATTGCTGTTCGATGACCCGCCACACATTGCCGCGGTAGGGCTCATAGGGGCGCACGTGCGGCGTCCAGGTAGGTCATGACACCAACAAGCCCGGCCGCCGTTTGCAGCGCGCGGGCCGGGGGCTCGCCGACCGCGTCGTTGTCATTCCGCATCCAGGCTTTGACCACCGCGCTGTCGCCCCCCGTGATGGCATCGAGCGAACGGAAGACGCGGATCAGGTAGAGCGAAAGTTCGGCCGCTTTTCCTGTCACAGGGGCCTTTCCGTCCTTGATCTTGGACACCTGCGGTGCGCTCAGGCCGATGATCTGTGCCACTTCCGCCTGCTTCAGGCCAAGAAACTGGCCTGCGCGGATAACAGCCTTACCGATCAAGAGGCCATCGGCTTCGCTTTGCGTATGAACTGCTTCAGAAACGTGTTTCATCAAAGTGAACCTTCCTTGGAAATAAATATAGCAATTATTTCTGAAGGAATCAATATCGGTCTAAGTGGTTCCCTGGATCGCTACGGCCGGTGTTGCCATGAAATCCAGGTGGCCGTACGCTCTCGCGCCTGCGCGTAGCACGAATTTCCTAATATTTTCAGAAGGTTCAATGAATGAACCGTCCCCGCGGGGACAGCGAGCGCTGGCCTAGCTTTGCCCGGCGTCTTCGTCCATTCCAAGAAGCCGCGCCAGAAGCGGGTGCTGGAACCGGCGTTCGGCCGTGATCGCGAAGAAGCTTTCGTGAATATCCAGCGCAAAGGGCGCAGCCAGCAGCTTGCCCTGCGCCAGCTCGTCCGCCACGACCACCGCCGGAACCACGGCCAGCCCCACGCCGTCGCGCGCCAGAAGCCGGACCATGGCCATGTCGTCTACCTCGGCGGCAATCCTCAGCGTCACGCCAAGACGCATGGCCAGACTGTCAAAAGCGGTCCGGATCGGTGTCTCCGTGGGCAGGACCACGGGCTCGGCGCGCAGCATTTCGGTCAGCGTTGCGTGCCCCATATGCCGGGCCGTGCCGTAAAGCCCAACGGGCTGTTCGTCGATCCGGTGCGCCCCGAGGTCGCCATGTGAAGTGCGCGGCGGCGGTTCGGTCGAGAGCACCACGTCAAGTGTGAGCGCGCGCAACTGGTCCAGAAGTTCTGCGCCGCTAGCGGATGTGAGGCGCACGGCGCAGCCTTCCTCGTCCAGAAGTGGCCGCAGAAACCGCAGCTGAAAGTTCCGCGACAAGGTCGACATGGCACCCACCTTCAAAGGCCGCACGCCGCCATCTGCGGGACCGAGCGCTGCGATCAGTTCGTCGCCCGCCTGAAAGATACGGTCCGCATGGTCGAGCGTCAGGCGGCCCGCCTCGGTCAGTGCCAGCCTGCGTCCTCGCCGGTCAAAAAGCGCGTGCCCGATCCGCTCTTCAAGCTGCTTGATCTGGGTTGAAAGCGCCGATTGCGAGATGTTCAGGCGTTCCGAGGCGCGCGTCAGATTGCCCTCGTGGGCAACCTCGCGGAAGTAGCGCAGATGGTGATAGTTCAGGCGGTCCATTTTCGAGAATATAGAACGATTGCCCGCCAACGCTATGGGACGGGCAGGAGTCAGCCTCCCATGAAGGTTTCGGCCAGCGCGATCCAGAGCGGGATCGTCAGGATGGCCATTGGCGTGCCAAGGCCTGTCGAGGCGCCGAGGTAGGACGACGGGTTGGCCTCGGGCAAGGCGGCGCGCAGCGTGGGCGGGCCGGAGATATCGGAGCTTGACGCGGCGAGCACGGCCAGAAGAACGACGCCGCCCTGGGAAAACCCTGTGACCTGGTGCACCAGAAGCCCGGCGCCGAGGCCCAGAAACCCGTGCACGACCGGCGCGGCAAGACCATAGAGCACATAGCTGTGCGCCACCTTCCTGAGCTCTGACAGCCGCGACCAGGCTTCTATGCCCATGGTCAGCATAAGAACCGACAGCAGCCCGTGAAAGAGCGTCTGGTAAAAGCTTTCGTAAACCGCGTCGGGCCGTGCGAGGATGCCGATGGCAAGGCCCAGAAGAAGGGCCGAGATGGCCGGGCTGCGCGCGGTGTCCACAAGGATGTCCCGGATGCCCGCGCTGCGGGCGGCCTCGCCCAGGCCAAAGCCGCCGCTGCCTGAGGAAAATGTCGCTGTTCCATCGGCTTGGATGCCGGTTGCCACCCGACGCTCGGCCGTCAGCCGTGCCAGAACGATGGCGGTGACAAGGGCGGCAATGTCCATGAAGGGATAGAGCGCGCCGATAAACCCTTCGTAGGCGATCCCCTCGGCATCGAGCATCGCCATGCCCGCCGCCAAGGTCGAGGCCGAGACCGCCCCGAAGAGCCCCGCGGTCGCCATCCCGTCCATATGCGAAATGCCCGGGCGGCGGGCCAGCGTCAGCGCGCCAAGAAGCACGATCCCCACGCCCAGGCCGGCGGCCGCCAGAGCCGGCACGGCCAGCTCGGCCAGGTCGGCGGCGCGCAGCGAGATCCCCGCACCCATGCCAACCTTCAGCAAGAGCACCATGACAATAAACTTGTAGACGGCATCCGGCACCGTCAGGCGGCTGCCGAGCGCCGCCAGCACCATGCCGCTGATCAGGAAAGCCAGTGTCGGTTTCTGCAATTGCCCCAGAACGGTCGTTGCGATGTCAGCGAGGAATTCCAATGTCCTGTCCCGGTCCTGCCAGTTTCTTCTTTGCAGGGATGTGGGGCAGGCCGGCCCGGAAGGGAAATACAAATATCAGGCCGAACCATTCTCTTTTCGAGAACGGATGGCGTCAGGCCGAATGGGTGCCCTCGGCCAGGGAGGCGACGAAGGCCAGAACGTCGGAGGGCGCGTCGCCGCGGCCGATGCGCTCGACAATGGCTGAACCCACGACGGCCCCGTCGGCGACGCGGGCAATATCTGCGGCCGCCTCGGGCGTCTTGATGCCGAAGCCAACAACAACGGGCAGATCCCCGGCGGCGCGGATGCGCGCGACTTCCGGCGCCACGTCGACGGCGCTGGCATTGGCGGCGCCGGTGATGCCGGTGATCGAGACGTAGTAGACAAAGCCCGAGGTATTCTGCATCACCCGCGGCAGGCGCTTGTCATCGGTCGTCGGCGTGGCGAGCCGGATAAAGTTGAGACCAGCAGCCTGGGCGGGCAGGCAAAGCTCGTCGTCTTCTTCGGGCGGCAGGTCCACGATGATCAGCCCGTCGATCCCGGCGTCCGCGGCCTCGGTGAGAAACGCGTCGACGCCGCGGCTGTAGATGGGGTTGTAATAGCCCATGAGCACGATGGGCGTGGTGTCGTCGCCGTTGCGGAAGTCCCGCGCCATGTGAAGCGTTTTCTGCAAGGTTTGGCCGGCCTCAAGCGCGCGCTGCCCCGCCAGCTGGATCGTCGGGCCATCGGCCATGGGATCGGTAAAGGGCAGACCCAGTTCGATGATATCGACCCCCGCGCCCGGAAGGCCCTTCATCACCTGAAGCGAGGTCTCCGTATCTGGGTCGCCCGCCATGATATAGGCCACAAAGGCTTTCTTACCCGCCGCCGCCAGCTCGGCAAATTTGGCGTCGATCCGGCTCATGGCTTTCCTCCCCGCGTTGATCTTTGGGTCTGTCGCCCAAGCGGGCAGGGGATGCAAGCCCCCCGGCGACCTCTGGTGGCCACTGGTCGCCATGCGCGCCGTTGAACTGCGCGCGCGCCGGTCCCATGTCGGTGCCATGAATTATGTCCTCGCGATCTTCCTGCCGCCTCTTGCGATCCTTCTCACCGGTCGCGTCCTGCTGGCGGTCGTGGTTTTTGTCATCTGGATCCCAGCCTTGATTTTCTCGGCCGGGCTGACCCATCCGATGTTCATCCTCCTGGCCTGGCTGATCATCTTCCAGGCGAGGGAAGACCGGCGCGAGCGACGCTACCGGCAGGATTAGACCGGGTGCTTGCGCCTTTGCGGGGCGGGCCTTAGAAGCAGCGCGGATCACAGGCGCCGGAGGGTCGGAATGGGATTTAAGATGGGCATCGTCGGGTTGCCGAACGTGGGCAAGTCGACGCTATTCAACGCGCTGACCAAAACTGCTGCGGCGCAGGCGGCGAACTTTCCCTTCTGCACCATCGAACCCAACGTCGGCGAAGTGGCCGTGCCCGACGCACGGCTTTTCAAGCTGGCCGAAATCGCGGCGTCGAAAGAGGTTATCCCTGCGCGCATGACCTTCGTCGATATCGCGGGGCTGGTGAAAGGCGCGTCGAAAGGCGAGGGGCTGGGGAACCAGTTTCTGGCCAATATCCGCGAGGTCGACGCCATCGCCCATGTGCTGCGCTGTTTTGAGGATGGCGACATCACCCATGTGGAAGGCCGCGTCGATCCACTGGCCGATGCTGAAACCATCGAGACCGAACTGATGCTGGCTGATATGGAGTCGATCGAAAAGCGCTTGCAGGGCCTGACCCGCAAGGTGCGCGGCGGCGACAAGGAGGCGCTCCAGCAGGAGCGGCTGCTGAAAGACGCGCTCGCCGCGCTGGAAGACAGCCGCCCGGCGCGCACGGTCGAGGTCGCCGAAGAAGACCTGAGGGCCTGGAAAACCCTGCAGCTTCTGACGGCAAAGCCCGTGCTTTACGTCTGCAACGTGGACGAGGCCTCTGCGGCGGACGGCAATGCCTTCTCGGAAGAGGTGCGCGCCCATGCCGAGGCGGAAGGGGCGGCCCAGGTGGTGATCTCGGCCCGGATCGAGGAAGAGATCAGCCAGCTTGATCCGGACGAGGCCGAAATGTTCCTAGAGGAAATGGGCCTGGACGAAGCAGGTCTCGACCGGCTGATCCGCGCGGGCTACGGCCTTCTGAGCCTCGAAACCTATTTTACCGCCGGCCCGAAAGAGGCCCGCGCCTGGACCATTCGCAAGGGCACCGCCGCCCCGCAGGCCGCGGGCGTGATCCACGGGGATTTCGAGAAAGGCTTCATCCGCGCCGAGACGATCGCCTATGCCGACTACGTGGACCTGGGCGGCGAGCAGGCGGCCAAGGAAGCGGGCAAGATGCGCGCCGAGGGCAAGGGATATACCGTGCAGGACGGCGATGTTCTGCACTTCCTGTTCAACACCTGAGCAATGCCGCGGCTCCGCGAAAACGCCCCTTGTCCTTCTCGGGCCCTTCCTGATAGAGCGGTCGGCGGAGACGTGGCCGAGTGGTCGAAGGCGCTCCCCTGCTAAGGGAGAATGCATTTCAGTTTCCGCCTTTCTTTTCAATTAGTTGAACGTTGGCCGTTTTCTTGGTGGCCAAATCGTGCCCAAAACCCCACCCGTATTCGGACAGCCTTTCGGCCAGATCATCGGGTGCAACTTTGCGGTATCGCAGGGCCATATCAGCCTTTGCCCATCCACCCTGATCCATAAGACCGGCGAAGTCGCGGGTGGCTGCGTAGAACCATGTCGCCCACGTATGGCGCAGGGTGTAGGGCGTCACGTCCGAGCCCAGCCCAGCGGCAGCCTTGGCATTGTCAAAGGCGGTCTTGATCTGCCCGCCGCCATTCCTGCGCAGCACGTAGGGCTTGCCCTTGGGCGTCAGAAACAGCCTACCGACCTCCGGGCGCTCACCCATCAATTCAATTGACCTCGGAGGTAGGCGCACAAATCTGGCGCTCAGGGGCGTCTTGCCCGCGCCGGTCTCTTCCGCGCTAATCCAAAGCTGGCGGGTGGACAGGTTCAGGTCCTTGACCTCGGCGGCCAGCATTTCACCGGGGCGACACCCCGTGCCAACCAGAAAGGCCAGCTTGGCGATTGTCTCGCGGTCGGTCGAAAGCATCCGTTCAAACTCTTCTGGGGTAAGCCAGCGCAGCCTGCGCACGTCTGTGGACGGCCTGCGGCGCTCGCCTCTTGCCCAACGGATGACAGCGGACACCGGGACACGGACCTGCCTGCGGCGCGTGTCTGGCGCTGCGTGGGGGTATATGTCCAACTCGGCGGCGGTCAATTCCGGTTCTCCGATTTCATCTATGGTCATGTCCGGCCCAAAGTGGGCGACTATCTTTGGCAGAAACCGGGCCTCACCCCCGGCATCGACGTATCCCTTGGCCGCCTCCCAGAATGGCATGGACGGCTTTTGTTCGGTTCGCTCTAGGGCAGCAAGATGACCTTTCCACTCTTCCCGGTAGACGAGTTTTGCGGCTTGCCGGGCGAGTTCCTTGCTGCCTTTGTCAGCGAGGCCAAGGCTTCTGCGAACCCGTCTGCCTTCGATCCTGAAGTCCGTCCACCACGCTTGGCGTTCTTCGCGCCAGACGGGCTCCCACGGTTTTCGAGCCATTTCCTGATCCCCTCGACGTGTTCGGGATAGAACACCTTTTTGCGCCCCCGCGCTTCGTATAACCCACACTGGCGCACCACGTCTTGCAAGTATCGCCGGGACATACCCAAGGCTACCGCGCACTCGTCCATTGTGAGCGGTGCAACAGCCCATGATTTGCCCGGCGCAGTGGTCATCCCTTCGCCTCCTGCGCCGCTAATTCCACAAGGGCTTCAACGACCTCCTCAATGGCCTGTCGCGACACCAAAACAAAAATCCCTTCTTGATCGGCCTGTCGGTAATTTTGCAGGGCGTGGAACGCAGGCATTTCTACGACTTCTCTTATTGCGGT
>JBCDED010000052.1:0-28213 GCA_039179985.1 Pseudomonadota bacterium | reverse complement strand
GAACAGGAGGTCCGGGATACCGCCCATTTCGCGGATACCGCCGAGTGACGCCTGCAGCTTGGCCTGATCGCGCTCAAGGCCAAGACGTTCTTTCTTGGTCATGCCCTCGGCGCCCGTCTCAAGCTGCTCGTCAATGGTTTTAAGGCGCCCGATCGAGTTCGAAACGGTCTTCCAGTTGGTGAGCGTGCCGCCCAGCCAGCGGTGGTTCATGTAGTATTGTGCGCAACGCTCTGCAGCGTCGGCGACAGGCTTTTGGGCCTGGCGCTTTGTGCCGACAAACAGAACCCGTCCGCCCTTGGCAACGGTCTCCCGCACGACGTTCAGTGCCGCATCCAGCATCGGGACGGTCTGCGTCAGGTCGAGAATGTGAATTCCGTTCCGCTCGCCGTAGATGTACTCCGCCATCCGCGGGTTCCAGCGTTGGGTCTGGTGACCGAAATGTACGCCAGCTTCAAGAAGCTGACGCAACGAAAACTCAGGGAGCGCCATATCCATATCCTTTCCGGTTTCGCGCCTCGGCAGAGCGTCAGAGGGAAACCCCTCAACCGGCGGACCAAACGGGGATGTCTCCCCCGGACGGCCCAAGCCCTGCCTGTGTGATGGGCGCGCCTTAGACGCTTTTTAGGCGCGCTGCAAGCCCCACGGGCAGCAATAGGTACGACCGGGCGGCGGGCGTCAGTTTTGCGGCCGCGCCTTGTAACGGTTCACCAGCGGCAGAAAGGACGCCATGCCGCGCGGCCGGTCGTCAAAAAGATGCAGGGTCATGTGGCCGTTGCCCGGCACGATACCGCCGGCAAAAAGCGTGCGGAAGCTTTCGGGGTGCAGCTCGCCGCCCGAGGTTCCCTCGTCGGCATCGTAGATCACGGCATTCTCCTTGATCGTCGCGGCCA
Source organism: Pseudomonadota bacterium (assembly GCA_039179985.1). Lineage (GTDB taxonomy): Bacteria > Pseudomonadota > Alphaproteobacteria > Rhodobacterales > Rhodobacteraceae > JBCCMQ01. Next base: position 27,323 of record JBCDED010000052.1, on the reverse strand, counting down.
CACGCAGGGTGTCGATGTCTTCAGGATCAATGGCTGTCGGATCGCCTGTTAGGATCACGAAGTCCGCAAGCTTGCCCACTTCGATGCTGCCCTTCGTCTCGTCCTCGAAATGTTGCCAGGCGGGCCAGAGCGTCATGGCCTTGATCCCGGTCATCACGTCCACCCGTTGCGCGGGTCCGATGATATCGCCCGAGCGCGAGCGCCGGGTGACCGTGGCGTCCAGCACGCGGATGCTGTCAGGGAAGGCCACAGGCGCGTCGTGGTGGGATCCAAAGCGCATCCCGCGCGTGACGAGCCGGCCGGTGGGTGAAATGTTGTCGGCAAGCACCGGGCCGACCGTGTGGTCGCGGTGCCAGTCGCCCCAGTAAAAGGTATGCATCGGGAAGAGAGAGGGAAAGACCTTCAGTGCGTTAAGCCCGTCCACCTGGTCCTCTCGGAGAAACTGCCCGTGGATCAGCACCGCGCGCCGATCGTCATTACCGTGCGCTTCGGCAGCGGCTCCTATGGCTGCCAGAAGCAGGTCCGAGGACGCCTCGCCGTTGGAATGGGTCAGGATCTGGATGTCGTTGGCAAAGGCCCAGTCGAGCGCGTCCATGACCTGCTCGGTACTGGCGGCCGGGTAGCCCACATAGCCCGGAGGGAAGTTGCCGACCGGATCATAGTAGGGTCGGTCGCGCCAGGCCGTGAAGCCCTGGGGAGAGCCGTCGATGGTCAGTTTGGCCCCGCCCACGCGCACCCGGTTGACGTAGTCGCGCGAGCTGTTTTCGAGAATGTATTCCCGGTTCACAAGAACGTCCGGATAAGTCACGATATCGACGTCAAACCCGCCCTCTGCGGCCACGGTCTTGATGATCTCCACCACCTCGGGCGTTGCCCGGCCTTCTTGCGCGGTGGTGTAGCCAAACCGCGCCCAAAGCGCCGCGCCTGCCTTCGTGAAGGCTTTGAACCCCTCCTCGCCCAGATTGGCCAGCATGGCAGACAATGCAACAAAATGGGCATTCTCTTCCAGAACGCCATTGGGCTCGCCATCGGCATCCTTCTGAATTATGCCGCCGGGTGGATCTTCGCTTTGTGCCGTGATCCCGGCAATCTCCAGCGCCTTCGAGTTCGCAACGCCGAAATGTCCGGACTGGTGGACGATGTAGACGGGGATATCCTCTGACACGGCATCCAGTTCCTGCCGCGTGGGCGGACGCAGTTCGGCCAGCTGCGACTGGTCGTAGCCGAAGCCCACGATGCGCTCGGTCGCCGCGACCGCCTCTGCATTGTCCTCGGCCCACTCCCGGAGTGTTTGTTGCAACTCGGCAATGCTGGTCACAGCGCCGTCAGGCGGAGCCAGAAGGTTCGCGGACAGCGCCTGTAACCCGCCAAGGGCGACGTGCCCGTGACTGTCGACAAAGCCTGGCAGCATCGTGCGTCCGTCGAGATCGAATATCTCGGTGGCGTCGGTCTGTAGGGCCATGATCTCAGCCAGAGCGCCTACGGCGATGATACGACCATCCGCAACGGCGACCGCCTCTGCCCGCGGGGTCGCGTCATCCACCGTTATGATCGGCCCGCCCGTATAGATTGTCTCGGCAGTGTCCTGCGAAACGGCCGTCGTGGCGCTGAGCGCCATGGCCGCACCGGACAAAAGAGCACTCAATCGCATGGGGTTACCTCATTTCTGAATGGCGGGTCAGTTGGTTTCCAACTCCACGGGCTGCCATTGTTCATCGGGATCGAAGGCCTGCATCTCAAAAGCGATGTCAAGGCTGTCTTCGCCAAGGTCCGCTTCGTAAACGATACCGTTCTCACCCACCATGAAGGTGTGGATGCCGGTGTCGCCATAGTCTGACGGAACCGCCAAAAGCGCATGGCCGGCCACCATATTGCCGTTGACCATGTATTCGACAGCACCGCCTGGCGCCTGATCGGTTTGACTTTGCAGGATGCGGTAGTAGTAGCCGCCAAAGGGTTCAGGTTCCTGATCCTCATCGCCGTCGTGATAGCCATCGAGCGAGGCCAACGCGATGAGTTCGCCCAAGGGGCTGTCTTCAGCGGCCCAGAAGAGGCCATCGCGCGCGTCTTCCGACGACAGGAAGGACCCGGCAAACTCCATAACGCCGTCATCGTCGTGGTCGATCAGCCGGTACTCGGCCTGGATATCGACATAGACCTCCAGCGTTTCGATCGCATCGAGTTCATTCAGACCAATCCGGCGAACCAGAATTTCCTCGGTCCCGCGGTCAAGGTCGAAATGCCAGCCGTCTGCTGACCGGGTCAGCGGGATGGGAAAGGGCCAACCTTCCACGCCAAAAAGAACCTCCAGCCCACCCCCGTCTTCCTCGCCGAGGGGCCGCATCCGGAAGCCTTCTTCGTAGAGCGCCAGAATCTCCAGCCGGTTCAGCGCGTCGCGGTCGGGGTTGCCGGAGGACAGGACCTCCTCGGCCTCTTCTCCAAAGACCGCAAGCATCGCGGCCGTGTCGCCCTCTACAAGACCGCTCAGGAACGCATCGAGGGCATCTTGAGGGGTGGGGTATTTCGCAGGCTCGGCAAGTACGGATCCAGCAGCAAAGATCGCCCAGCCAAATGCGGAAGCGCCAAAGGCAAAAGATTTAAACATCATCATGTTACCTTTTCTTCTTCACTTTTTTCTTTGCCGACTTTCCGCGCTTGGACGCGGCTTTGGTGCGCTTGGCTGGGGCCTTCTTGTGCAACGCCGCGCCCTTGTTGTGGGCCGAGGGTTTGCGCGCCGGCGCGCTGGCCTTTGTCGGCTTCGACGGTTTCTTGGCCTTTTTCGGCTTGCTGGGGGCCTTCGCCTTCTTAGGGCTCTTGGCCGAGGTGTTCTGCAGAGATTTGTTCAAGTCGGCGGTTGAGGGGCGTTTGGCGCTGGCGGGCACGGCCTTGTTGCCGCCTTTGCCCGTGCGCTTAACCGCGGCGTCGCGCTTGTCCTTTGACGGACTCTTGGGGCGTTGGACCTGCGCCTGGGGCCGCTTATCCTTGCTGATGTCGCGCGTGTTCGTCTGTTTGGACAACCGGTTGCGCATTTCGTCGCCCCGGTCAGGTTTGGTCACAGGCAATTTGGCCTGCCCGCCTTTGCCGTTGTTGTGCTTCTTTTTCTTCTTCTTGATCTTGTTCTGGGCGTCTTCCTTGCGCTTGTTGTCGGGCTTCCAGGCAACGTTGTTGCCCTCGATGTTCACGCTGTTATCAATGTTGATATTTTTTTCGCGGTTGACCTTCTTGGTGACATCGGGACGGTGATACATCGGCGCTCCGCCCCATCCGGCACAGTTGCGGCACCCCCAGTAGTCGTACCAGTCATCGTCATCGTCGAAGATTTCGTCGATGATAGAGATGCCAGCATAGGTGATCACGCCCGCCGCGACCGCATCGCCGACGCCGAAGTTGTTTGACGTGTCATAGACCGCCTGGGTGTCATACTGCGGGACATAGACAACCTCGGGATCCGCGGGCTGGATAATGATGGTTTGGTTGCCATCTTCGGCCTGCGTGACCTCGACGTCCTGTTGTTCGCTGTCCTGGAGCGCGCCTGTGTCGGTTGCGGCCTGCCGCATGACCTGCACGGCGTCCATAACATCGTCGCTTTGAGCAAGCATGGCGGTGCCCATGGTCTCGGTCCATTCGATATGTGTCGCCATGTCGATCAGGACTTCGGGGAAGGCAGTGGCGAGAACGGCGACGCTTTCGTCCCAGTCTTCGGCTTCGATGCCCTCTTTCAGGTCATCGGTCGACAGTTCCTCGTTGTCGGAAAGATAGCGGTCGGCCTTTATCACCTCGATGGGGTACGTCGAGGCAACCAGCACCTGCACCAGCAACGGGTCGGGGTAGAGCGCGATCGGGGAAACGAGCGTTTCCAAAGCGTCTTCCGACAAGAGATCGTCCGAGACATCCGCATCGACGACATCATCGGCGAAGTCCTCGGTCGCGGATTCGATTTCTGCGTCGGAAACGCCGGACTCCTGCGCAAGCGCAGCGGTCCCCAGCCACAGGGGCGCGCAAATCAGCGCCGCCCACCAATACCGTGCCATTCGATCCTCCCCAGAATATGTTGGCTCAAATACCCATCGTTTGCCCGCAGCTTTCCACTATTCCGCCTGCATGACAATCGGCGAGTGTGCGTCAAATTGCAGGACGGCTTGCGCTTGGCGCTCTGCGCTGCAATGACCTCGGTCCATGACAGCATCACGAAAAGACGTCGTCTGCATCGGATCGGTCCTCTGGGACATCATCGGGCGCACGGCCTCGCATATGCGGGTGGGATCGGATGTGCCGGGCCGCATCACGCGGCTGCCCGGGGGCGTTGCCATGCATATTGCCATGACGCTCGCGCGCTTTGGCATGCGTCCGATCCTTCTGTCCGCTGTCGGGCGCGATGCGGCTGGCGAGGAATTGATCGGCGAATGCCAGCGGCGGTCGATGGTAACAGATCATCTCTACCGGTCCGACGACCTGCCCACGGATATCTATATGGCCATTGAAGGTGCGAACGGGTTGATTGCGGCGATTGCGGATGCCCATTCGCTTGAAAAAGCAGGGGACAAGATTCTGCGCGCCCTGTCGGATGGGAGACTGGGATCCCCCGAGGCCCCTTATTCCGGGATCATTGCCCTGGACGGCAATCTGACCGAGGCGCTGCTGTCGCAGATATCCGAGAGCCCGCTGTTTGGCGCAGCCGATCTGCGTGTCGCGCCTGCCTCGCCCGGGAAAGCCGAGCGGCTGACGGCGTTGCTGGGTCACCCGTCGGCAACGCTCTACGTAAATCTCGAGGAGGCCGAACTCATCTGCCACACCGATTTTGACGACGCGCTCGGCGCGGCCAAGGCGCTCGTGGCCCGTGGGGCAGCGCGGGCGCTGGTGACGAACGGCGCCAAGGATGCCGGGCTGACGACAGCGGATGGGTGTCTGACAGCCCGCCCTCCCGAAGTGCTCGTCACACGCATCACAGGCGCCGGGGATACCTTTATGGCGGCCCATATCGCCGCTGAGGCCGCCGGCGAAAGCGGGGAAATCGCGTTGCGCATGGCGCTGCGGGCCGCCGCCGACTACGTGTCCGGGGAGACGCCGCTTTGACCCTGCCCATCGACTATGCCCCCGAAGTGGCCGAGGCCCGCCATACCGGCGAGCCCCTCGTCGCCCTTGAATCGACCATCATCACTCATGGGATGCCTTATCCCCAAAACGTCGAGACCGCGCGCCGGGTTGAGGCAGAGATCCGGCAGGCCGGCGCCGTACCCGCGACGATGGCCGTGCTGGAGGGCAGGCTCAACGTTGGTCTGACGGAAGACACGCTCGACGACCTTGGGCGGGCGCGAAACGTCCTGAAGCTTTCCCGCGCCGATATGGCCGCCGCCATGGCCTTGGGCGCGACCGGGGCCACGACCGTGGCTGCCACCATGATCGCCGCGCGCCTTGCGGGCATTGCCGTCTTCGCGACGGGCGGTATCGGTGGCGTTCACCGCGGCGCCGAAGGCAGCTTCGATATCTCGGCGGACCTGAAAGAACTGGCGGAAACACCTGTGACCGTGGTGGCTGCAGGGGCCAAGGCTATCCTTGATCTGCCCAAAACCCTTGAAGTCCTTGAAACCTACGGCGTCCCCGTGATCGCCTTCGGTCAGGATGAATTCCCGGCCTTCTGGTCCCGGTCCTCGCAGTTGCCCGCGCCCCTCAGAATGAACCGTGCCACAGAAATCGCCGCGGCCCACAGGATGCGTGCGGATCTGTCATTGCCGGGTGGTCAGCTGGTTGCAAACCCAATTCCCCAAGACGCCGAAATCCCGCGCGAGGTGATTGGACCGGTAATTGAAACTGCGCTCGGAGACGCCGAAAAAGCCGGGATTGCACAAAAGGACGTTACGCCCTTCCTTCTTCAGCGTATATTCGAGCTGACAGAAGGCCGGTCGCTGACCGCCAATATCGCGCTTGTGCTCAACAATGCGCGCCTTTCGGCGGAGATCGCCAAGGAATTGGTCTAACGTCCGGCCACAAATCCGTGCGCTGCCGCAAAACTGTTGTGAGCCTGTGACACTGTGCTTACATGGTTTGGGGCAGGAGTGTGAGGTCTTTGCCATGGATCCGATGGATCCCCTTCACGTGGAACCGAAGAAAAAGCAGCCGGGACGGTTTGCCGGGCTGAGAAACAGCTTTCTTACCGGCATCGTGGTCATTGCGCCCATAACGCTGACGATCTGGCTGCTGTGGACGGTCATCGGCTGGATCGACAGCTGGGTGTTGCCCTTTGTACCCGCGCACCTGAAGCCGGAACAGTACATCGGCATCAACCTGCGCGGCGTCGGCGTTATCTTCTTTTTGATTTTCACGGTGCTCGTTGGCTGGATCGCAAAGGGCTTTATCGGGCGCTCGTTCATCCGTTGGGCCGAAAGCCTGGTGGACCGCACGCCCATCGTCCGCTCGATCTACAATGGCGTGAAACAGATCGCGGAAACCGTCTTTGCCCAGACAGAAACCTCTTTCGACAAAGCCTGCCTGATCCAGTACCCGCGCAAGGGCATCTGGGCGATCGGGTTCATCTCGACTCAGGCCAAGGGTGAAGTGAACCGCCGCGCGCCGACCGATGAGCAGCTTGTAAGCGTTTTTGTCCCAACGACGCCCAACCCGACCTCAGGCTTTCTGCTGTTCTTTCCAAAGTCGGATGTTGTGGAACTTGAAATGAGCGTGGAGGAGGCCGCAAAACTCGTGATCTCGGCGGGTCTGGTCTATCCCGACGACAAGGACGGCACCTCGAACGTTACGCCCATTCGCAAGGCGTGACTCCGCTTGATTATGCCAGGCGCGCTAGGAAAACATGGCTTCCAGATCGACGCTGCATTCGACGTTGATCTGGTGTTCGTGAAGCTGCAGGAACCCGGTCGCAGCCGCCCTGCCCGCGTCTTTGAGGCTCGACAGGATGTAAGGGATCGGCGTCATCTTCGTTGCTACTGACAGATCCGTCATCAGCGTGTCGTCGGCGATCATGTGGACGTTCACGTCCTTCATTGCGCCTTTCTTGATGGACCCGTCGGCGATCAGCCGCTTGACGAAGGAAATCGCCCGAAGCTCACGGAAGAGCGACGAGTTGAAGCTGATCTCATTGATCCGGTTCTGAATTTCCTGCGGTGTGACCGGCAGTTTCGGACGCTCTAAGGGGTTGATGTTGACGATCACGATGTCGTCCGGGAACTGTCGATGAAAGAGCGGGTAGAGCGCCGGATTGCCGGTGTATCCGCCATCCCAGTAGGCCTCGATGTCATCGCTCTTGCGGGCTTTGACTTCGACCGCCTGGAACATGGTGGGCAGGCAGGCCGAAGCCAACAGCGCATCCTCGTTGATATCCTTGTTGTCAAAGACCCGGATCTTGCCGGTCCGGACGTTCGTGGCGCAGACAAATAAGGCCGGTTCCGCTTCTGCGCAGACGTCGTCGTAGCTGAATTCACGCACGATGCTTGCCAGGGGGTTCTGAACGAGCGGCCCGAACACATAGGGGCTCGTAAGCCGGCCCACGGCCTCGGCCGTGGCAAAGGGCAAGGACAACTCCAGCGCATGGCTGACCACGGCGGGTGGTGGCAGCAGGTTCTCCATCCACTTCAGGACATGGTCGTCCTCCAGCGCACCGATCCGCTGCCAGAAGCGGTCGAGCGTCTCGCGCGCGGCCTCCCGGCCCCCCTGTACAAGACCCGACTTCAGGGCGGCGCCATTCAGCGCACCGGCAGAGGTGCCGGAGATCGCCGAGATTTCCAGATCCTCGTCTTCGAGCAAGCGGTCGAGCACGCCCCAGGTGAAGGCGCCGTGAGCCCCACCGCCCTGGAGCGCAAGGTTGATCCGTTTTGGCACGTCGCCCGCCCCTAAAGCGCGGTCCAGCCACCATCGACGCTGATCGTCGTACCGGTGATCTGGGCGGCGGCATCGGAACACAAGAAAACGCAGGTGCCGCCCATTTGTTCGACGGTTGCAAACTGTTTGGAGGGCTGGCGATCCAGAAGTACTTCGCGGATCACCGTCTCGCGGTTCATACCGTATTCCTTCATGGTGTCCGGGATCTGCGTCTCGACAAGCGGCGTCAGCACATAACCCGGGCAGACGGCATTGGCGGTGATGGGTTCTTCGGCGGTCTCCAGCGCGACGGTCTTGGTCATGCCGACAATGCCGTGCTTGGCCGAGATATAGGCCGATTTATAAGGCGATGCCGTCAGGCCGTGGGCCGAGGCAATATTGATCACCCGGCCCCACCCGGCTGCACGCATCATCGGCAGCGCAGCCGCGGTGGTGTGGAAGGCCGAGGACAGGTTAATCGCGATGATGGCGTCCCACTTATCTGTGGGGAACTGGTCGATCGGGGCCACCGTCTGAATGCCCGCGTTGTTAATGAGAATGTCGCAGGCTCCGGCCATTTCAACGAGCGCCCGGCACTCGTCGCCCTTGGACATATCGGCCTTGATGTAGCGCGCCTCCACCCCGTGGTCGGCGGCGATCTTTGCCGCCAGCGCGTGATCTTCGTCGCGGTCGGTGAAACTGTTCAGAACCACACTGGCTCCGGCCTTTGCCATTTCTTCGGCAACGCCCAGCCCGATGCCCGAATTAGATCCGGTGATGACGGCGGTCTTTCCTGCAAGAGACATAGCATTTCCTTTGCGCGGTAATGTTGCGCCGCAGCATAAGAGGCGCCGGTGCAAAGGAAAGAGAATTTTCCGTATCAGTCAGGCCTGACCAAGCGCCTTCAAGACGGAGTATGCCGCGCGCTGACCCGGCGGCTCGCCACCTCGCCCAAGTCGCGCCATCGTCAGGTCCATGGCGTCTGTCTGTGCTTCGGGATAGTTGAGGACATTAAAGAGGGCATCGGCGATTTTTGCGGGTTTGCAGTCTGCGCCGAGCATTTCGGGAACCGCGCGCGTCTCGGACACAAGATTGACCAGCGTCACCGTGTCGATCTTCAGCATGCGCGAAATGATCTGGCGCGACACCCAGTTCATGTCATAGGCAATCACCATGGGCGTGCCCGCCGACGCAAGTTCCAGACTAACCGTTCCCGAGGCAGCGATTGCCACTTCGGCGGTCCGGAAGGCCGCGCGCTTTTCCATGGCCGCATCCGCTGGGCGCTTGCCGCGCGGATCGAGGACCAGCGGATCGCCGGGCCATTTTTCCACCAGGCTCTCGACAACCTCCGCGATATTCGCCGTCGTGGGCACCACCACCCGGGCTTCTGGAAGTTCCGCGAGAACCGGCCGCAGTGCCTCGCCAAAAGTGGGCGCCAGGCGCTCGACTTCGCTTTTCCGGCTGCCCGGCAGGACCAGCAAGAGTGGCTGATCGTCAGTGATCCAGTTTGCGGCCCGAAAACGGGCGATTTCGGCCGCCGTGGCCACCGGCTCTGCGGCGATTGGATGCCCGACGAAGTCGCAGGTCATGCCCGCCTCGCGCATGTAAGGTGGCTCAAACGGCAAAAGCGCCAGGACATGGTCGATGGTACCTGCCATTTTTTCGGCCCGGTGCGGTCGCCAGGCCCAGACCGAAGGCGCCACGTAGTGAATAGTGCGGATGCCCGGATTCACCGCCCGCACACGCGCGGCGACCCGGAGACAGAAATCCGGACTGTCGATGGTGATCAGCGCGGCAGGCGGATCGGCCAGCACGGCCTCGGCCATCTGGGCGATCCTGCGCTTGAGATGGCGGTATTTCGGCAGCACCTCCGCCAGACCCATGACGCTGAGTTCAGACATGTCGAACCGGCTGGCGAGCCCCTGCTCTTTCATCTCCGGTCCGCCGACGCCGTCAAAAAGCGTCTCCGGCTCAAGGTTCCTGAGCCCCTGCATCAGCGCGCCGCCCAGGCGGTCGCCCGAAGGCTCCCCAGCTATCATAAAAAACCGGTTCATGGTGTCGCCCATAGACTGATGCCGGCAGCGGCGGCTTTTTCCGTGACTGCTGCGCGGTCGAGTATAAGAACCCCACCGGCCGCCAGTTCGATGCCGCCGATCCCCGCCTTTCTGGCCCCTTCGATGGTCATGGGTCCCACGGTGGGAAGATCCATACGCAGATCCTGCCCATCCTTGGGGCGCTTCACGAGCACCGGCGATTTGCCACGGAACATGGCTGCGTCCGTGTCACCCACAAAGCGGATCAGTGCATCGGTGCCCTGTAGCGTCTCGATACCCAGGCACTGGCCAGCGGCCACGACGACGCTTTGGCCCACGTCGAGCGGGGCAAGCCCCGACAGTATGGCGCGGGCGCGGGTGGCGTCGGCCTGCATGGTCTTTCCGGGTTTCGGTCCCGCAAGATGGCCATTCGGGGCGAGAAGCTCGGGCGCGGCCTCATGGGCGCCCAGAACCGTGATACCCTCGTCCTCGAAAATTTCGACCACGAGCCGCAATAGTGTGTCGTCGCCCTTGCCAAGCGCGGGCATGAGGCGGGGCACGATGCTGAGCATCTTGCGGTCAAAGCGCGCGGGGTTCAGCGCAGGCCGCCGGATGGCCCCGGCAAAGACGATCCGGTCGACGCCTTCGGCCTTCAGGCCCTGGAACAGCGCGCCCAACTTCTCAAAGGATCCGTCAAGATGCCGCGCGCCTTCGGCGGCCGCGACCTCGGTACCCTTGATGGTGACGTAGAGTGCCTCGGGATGCGCTTTCAGGAGCGCTGCGGGCAGATCGCCCCTGCCCGCCAGGATCGCCAGACCCATGCGCCTCAGCCCGGCGTCAGGTAAGAACGGTCGGTCTCACCGAGGATAAATTCGGTGATGTCCCGCACATAGGGCGAATCCGTCTCGTCGCTGAGCCGCTTTGCGCGGTCCTGAAATGGCCCCTCTCCCTGCGCCAGCATCTGGTAAGCGGCGCGCAGAGCCGTGATATCCTCCCGGGACACACCGCGACGCTTTAGGCCGACGAGATTAAGGCCCGAAAGCTCGCCCCGGGGGGCCTGCACAAGGCCGTATGGGATGACATCGTTTGTGACCATGGTCACCGCGCCGATGATCGCGCCACGCCCGATCCGCACCCATTGGTGGATCCCTGCGAGCCCACCGATGATGACCTCGTCCTCAAGCACGCAATGTCCGGCCAGGGCCGCCTGATTGACGATGATCACCTTGTTGCCGACCTGACAGTCGTGGGCCACATGGCAGCCCGCCATGAAAAGTCCGTCGTCGCCCACACGCGTTATGCCGCCACCGTTCGCGGTGCCGGTGTTCATCGTCACATGCTCGCGGATGCGGTTCCGGGCGCCGATCTCAAGGCGGGTCTCCTCGCCCTGGAACTTCAGGTCCTGGGGGATCTCGCCAATCGAAGAAAAGGGAAAGACGACCGTCTCTTCGCCGATGGTGGTTTGTCCGGTGACGACCACATGGGATTTTAGCTCCACGCGCTCGGCCAGAACGACCTTTGGCCCGACAACCGAGAAAGGTCCGACGACGCAGCCATCGCCAATCCGGGCCCCCTCTTCCACGACGGCACTGGGATGCACCGCCGCGCCCGGATGGACGCTCATGCGGCAGTGTCCTTGGGCAGGTCGATCATGGCCATGATCTCGGCCTCTGCGGCGACCTCATCCCCGACCTTGGCGACGCCCTTCAGCTTCCAGACCTTGCCGCCAGGGCGAATGGTGGTGATGAAAAGCTCCAGCATATCGCCCGGCACCACCTTGCGGCGGAAGCGGCACTTGTCGATGGACATGAAGTAAACGAGCGCGTTTTTGCCCCTTAGATCCAGCGACACCGCGACCATGATCGAGGCCGCCTGCGCCATGGCTTCCACCACCAGCACCCCGGGCATCACCGGCGTGCCGGGGAAGTGTCCCTGCATATGCGGTTCGTTCATCGACACCATTTTGATGCCACGGGCGCTTTCGCGCGGCACGATGTCTTCGATCCGGTCGATCAGCAGGAATGGGTATCGGTGTGGGATCAGCTCCATGATGTCTTCGATGTCGCCGCGGGTCATCATGTCACTCATGGGCAAGTCCCGTTCCCGTATGTGGTGGTCTTAGGGTTGTGGTTTCGTCGTTTACCACTGCGTGGGTTATCACCGCCCCCGAAAAGGGGCAAGAACCGCCAGGGCGGTCAGTCGCCGGTTTCGAACGGGGTTGCCGTGATGCTGTTCGCCTCAAGAGCATCGTTGATCCGCGACAGCGCGATTTCGGTGATGTCAATCCCGCGCGCCGACAAAAGCGTGGTTCGCGCGTCGATGATCACCGCCGCCTGCCGCTCGCGCATGATTTCGGCGAGGACGGGAGCGATGGCCTGAAAAAAACGCCGGCGGTCACCCTCAAAACGCGTGCCGATGCTGTCGGTCTTGGCGTCCTGCTCGGCGCGGATGGTCTGCACCTTCTGATCAAAGGCGTCCGCGAGGGCCCGGAACTCTTCCGGCGTCAGGTCCGGTCGTTGCTCGGTCAGCGATCTTTCCTCTTCGCCAAGCGCGGCCTCGATGCCCCGGTTCTCTGCGGCAAGCGCCTCGCTCGCTTCTTCGGCAATGGCGGCAACGGCGGCGCCGAATTCAGACCGGCTGAAAAGCCTCTCCTGATCGACCACAAGGATCCCGGACGGGGGTGTGAGCGGCTGCGCTGCAGAGGGACCGCCAAGAGCGATTAGCAGAGCGAGGAAAAACGCCCGCCACGCCATGATCAGAAGGTGGTAGAGACGGTCAGGTCGAACGTCCGCGTCCGGTCAAAGTCCTCGACCTGCACGGGTGTCGAGAAGTCGAACCGCAAGGGCCCGAGAACCGTTGTCCAGAAGATCGATACGCCGATCGTCGAACGCAGGTTGAAGCCGTCGTCCACCGGGTCGTTTACAGTCAGACCACCGTTCGTGTTGTCGAGGCCCCAGATCGACCCGATGTCGAAGAAGAGACCGCCTGTCAGACCATACTCCTCCGGCAGGCCAAGCGGGAAATCCGCATCGAGCCGCAGCGCCACGAAATAGTTGCCGCCCAGCGAGTCCTGGTTAGGAACGTTCAGGTCGCGGGGGCCGAAGCCGTTGCTTTCAAAACCGCGCAGAATGCGCGACCGCGCAAAGTAGCGGTCCGTGGACCGGGTAACTGTGTCATCCAGTGCCACCACAGCCCCGGCAAGTAAGGCAGCACTCAGGCGGACCTCTTCTGAAAAGGCCAGCCGTTCGGCGCGAATTGTCGCCTCGGTCCGGATATATTCGGTGTCGCCGCCAACGCCTGCGAAATCTTGCGAGAACTGGAAGAGGACACCGCGCGTGGGGTCAAGTCCCCGCCGACGGGTGTCATAGACGTACTCGTATCCGATCTGGCTGTCCGAGCGCTCGCCAACCTCTTCCTGGATAATGTTGGAACTCAGAGGTGAGACGCCGGAGACCTCGTCGTTGGAAAACCGGTACCTCGGGCGCAGACGCGAGAATTCGCCCACGGGAAACCCGATTCCAACGCCGAACCCGGTTGTTTCGGTGTCAAAGTCCTGCGTGTCGCTGTTGCTGGTCCGGCTGGTGAAAAGATCCAGCGTCAACGAAAGGTCGCGGCCCAGAAGGTAGGGTTCGGTGAAGCTTATGATGCCGGTACGGTCGTCCTCAGTGGTGTTCAGATCGACCGAAAAGACCTGACCGCGACCAAGGAAGTTCCGCTCGGAGAACCCGATGGCAAAGCCGAAGCCCTCGTCCGGTGAAAAGTTCGCACCGAAGGTCAGCGCCCCTGTAGGCTGCTCGACCACATCCACATCGATAATCACGCGGTCCGGGCCCGAGCCTTCGCGGGCGTTAACTTCGCTGGTCTCAAAGTACCCGAGCGCCCGAATGCGCTCGGCAGCCTGGCGGATTTCACGCGGGTTAAAGGGGTCGCCCTCGACCACCTGAAATTCGCGCCGGACGACGCGATCAAGCGTCGAGGTGTTCCCCTCGATATCGATGCGTTCGATGAAAATGCGTTCGCCGCGCACGATTTCGAAGTTGACGTCCAGCGTTCCTTCCCGGTCGTTGCGCGAAATGACCGGATCGACTCGTATAAAGTTCAGCCGCTTGGCGACCGCAAGGTTTTCAAGCCGGGCGATCGTCTGGTCGATCAGGGCGGGCGAATAGACCATGCCCGTACGGATCTTGATCTCTTCAGCGAAGTCTGCCGGATCCACGTCTGGCAAAGCGCTGCTGGTCGTAATTCTGCCAAGGCGGAACTGCTGACCTTCCTGGACGTTGAAGGTAATCAGAAACCCGTCCCGCTCCCGCGTCAGTTCCGTTGTCGCGGAAAGCACCTGGAAATCGATGTATCCCCTCGACCGGTAGAAGTCTGCCAAGAGCTGCTCATCGAATGCAATGCGGTCGGCGACGAAAGTGTCAGACCGCAGGATTTGCCGGAAGACGCCCGCCTGTTTAGTCTGAAGTTCGCGCCGTAAGCGTCTGTCGGAAAAGGCCCGGTTGCCGACAAAGCCGATCCGTTCGATCTCGATCACACCGCCTTCGACCACCTCAAAGACAAGGTCAACACGGTTGTCGGACCGGCGAATGATCCGCGGTGTCACCGAGGCGGCAACGCGCCCGGCTTGCAGGTAGGCATCGACAATGACCTGCGCGTCCCGCTCGGCGATCTGCGGGTTAAACACACGCCTGCTTTGCGACTGTATCAACCCCGACAGTACGTCGTCGTCCAGCGATCTGTTGCCCTCGATTGAGATCAGGTTGATTGTTGGAAACTCCACCACGGATATCAGGACCCCGCCGCCCGAGGGTCGGATTTCCACGGATTCGAAGAGCCCGCTTTCGCGCAGGCGCTGGCCCGCGGCATTCAGCTGTCCGGCGGTCACGGCCGTACCCGTTTCAAGGCCTGCAAAACTCAGGATCGTAGCGCGTTCTACGCGCTGGTTGCCCTGGATCGTGATCGATCCGACCGGGATGCTCTGCGCTTTGGCCTGTTCTGAAAAAAGCGCCGTCAGCGCCAAGAAAAGTGCCGCGGCGATCCAGCCGAGCCTTACGCCCTGCCAAACGCTGCGCTGGCCAGCATTGATCAGCGTCATGCCCCTGCCCGTGGTCCCTCATTGCTTTGATGATTTGACTAAGGCTTCGGACGCCCGTTGTCAAAGCAGACTGGCAAATGCGGGCGAAGTTTTGCGGTTGATTGGCGTCAATGCGGAACATCTGGTGGGATGTCCCGGCATGCCCCCATCACGATACGGCTCAGGTGTGTGGGTTGTCAGAGAGGAAGTTGCCCGGCGCTCTGTGCGAGGTAAGAGGCGATCCAGACCGCCGACATCAGAGCCACGACAAGCGATCCGCCAGCGATCAAGCGGTCGCTGTTGAGATCAATGATCAAGGACAACCCGTTGTAGCTGCGGCGAAGCATTGGCCCTCTTCCCCCGGAAAAATCTGACGATGGCTATCGGTATTTGCCGAATGTGTCGCCAATGGGGCCAGATTGGGGCGGGTTTGGTTCACGCCACGGGAACAATCCTTACGGGCAGAACAAATCGTTCGAGAGCGCAAAGAGCATGAAGGACAGGATCACTGCCAGGCCTGCCGACATCATCACCTTGAGCATCTTGTCGCTGGGCGGGTGTCCGGACACTGCCTCATAGGCATGAAAGACCAGATGCCCCCCATCCAGGACCGGGATCGGGAAAAGGTTGATCAGCCCCACGGCCGTTGACAGCACGGCGATGATCCAGATGAAGTTGCCCAGCCCTTGCGAAGCGGCCTGTCCCGAAATCTCTGCAATGCCGATGGGCCCTTGCAGGTTGCAGCTGGAAATCGCTCCCGTAATGATGTGGAAGAGACCCTGAATGCTGTTTTGCATTACCGCGAAGGTCTGCTCGGCGCCGTAGCCGATTGAGGCAAAAAGCCCCATGGGCTGGACCGCAGGATCGAACAGAAGACCGGGTGCCACGCCGATCAGCCACCGGCTTTCAAAACCGCCATCGGCACTGGGAAGATCCGTCCGTTTGGGCTGAAGGGGCACGGTAAAGGTCTCGCCGTCCCGCCAGACTGTAAGCTCCAGTTCGGCGCCCTCCCCGCCCGCCACCGCCTCGCGCAGCTCGGCAAAGGCGACGATCGGTTGGCCGTCGATCTCCATTATCCAGTCGCCTTCGCGAAGGGCCGAGTCGATGGCCGCCGACTGCAGCGACAGCGCGCCGACGATGGGCGGCAGGGCGAAGGGGCCCTCAACCTCAAAGGTCTGATCATTCCGCTCGATCAGGTAATTCAGGCGTCCCGGTGGTTGAACAGCATCGACGATCTCGTAAAGGGTCGTGTAATCCGGCGTGGCCTGCCCTTCGACCTCCAGCAGGACATCACCTGGCAGAAGGTTCACGGCCCCAAGGCTCTCCGGCACCGTGCGAAGCTCGCCAATCGTAGGTCTTTCGGTGGCCTGGCCTTGAAAGAGCGCGATGCCCGCGAAGATGATCATCGACAGGATGAAATTAAAAACAGGTCCCGCAGCCACCGTTGCGGACCGCTTCCAGAGCTTTGCGCCGTGCATCGTGCGTTCAATGCCCGACGGGTCCATTTTCTGGAAGTACTCACCATCTTTCCCGCTGGCCGCATCGGCGTCGCCAAGGAATTTCACGTATCCACCGAAGGGGATCGCCGCGACCTGCCACTGTGTGCCATGGCGGTCGACACGCGAATAGAGGATGGGGCCAAAACCGAGCGAGAACACTTCTGCGTGGATGCCACACCAGCGGCCGACGATGTAGTGACCGTATTCGTGCACCGCCACGATGATCGAAAGCGCAACAACGAACGCGGCCAGAGTGTAGAACAGCGAAACGATCTCCAAACCGCAAATCCCTTCAAACAAACACGGCGCGCGCCGCGATCACTGCTTCCGTTTCCCGTCGCGCAACCTGATCTGCGTTCCAGATATTGTCCAGAGTGGGCGCTTGCCCAGTCAGATGCGGACTGGCGTCAAGATTATCAAGCACGTTCTCGACAATGCGCGCCATATCCATAAAGCCGATGCGCCCGTCAATGAAGCCGTCAAGCGCCGTCTCTTTAGCCGCATTGAAGACCGCGCCGCTGAGACCGCCCGTCTCCATCACGCGCCGCGCCAATGCAAGGGCGGGGTATCGCGCCGGGTCAGGTTTGCGGAAATTGAGTTGCCCTATCGCGGCGAGATCCAGCCGTTCCACGGGCAGTTCCCGTCGCTCCGGGTAGTGCAGCGCGTAGCCAATGGCGTGGCGCATATCCGGCGGCCCCACATGGGCCATGAGCCCGCCATCGGCAAAACCGACAAGCGCATGGATCAGGGACTCGGGATGAATGACCGCCTCGATCTGATCGGGGGTTAGCCCAAAAAGTTCATATGCTTCAATCAGTTCCATAGCCTTGTTGAACATTGAAGCGCTGTCGATGGTGATCCGTTGGCCCATGTCCCAGTTCGGGTGGGAAGAGGCCTGTGCGAGGGTCGCGCGTTCCATCTCTTCCAGTGGCCAATCACGAAATGCCCCGCCAGAAGCCGTGACAATGATCCGCTCCACGCTGGCCACATCCTCCCCCACGAGCGCCTGGAATATGGCGGAGTGCTCGCTGTCGACAGGGATCAGGCGGGCTCCGTGACGTTCAGCTTCCGATTTCATGACGGGCCCTGCGCAGACGAGGCTTTCCTTGTTGGCAAGGGCCAGCGTACTGCCGTGCCTGAGCGCGCGTAGCCCAGGCTGGAGCCCTGCGGCCCCGACAATGGCCGACATGACCCAGTCCGCCGGGCGGTCGGCAGCCTCAAGCAGGGCCTGCGGTCCGGCGGCCACCTGGACCGAAGTTCCCGAAAGACGGTCCGTAAGATCCTGATAACACTCAGAATACGCGGTGACGGCCAGTTTTGCGCCAAAGGTCTTTGCCTGTTCGGCCAGTAGGTCCGTATTGCGGCCGCCGGTCAGGGCGACGACCTCGTACTCTTCGGGCGCGCGCGCAATCAGATCGAGCGTACTTTGCCCGATGGACCCGGTGGAGCCGAAGATACTGATCCGCCGCATCTCAGAGCGGCCCCGGTAGTGATGGCGGGAACCAGGTGAGCTGTTCTATGATCACCAGTACCAGGGCTGCGCCGAGCATACCGTCGAACCGGTCCCAGACGCCGCCATGCCCGGGGATGAGCTGCCCGCTGTCCTTGACGCCGGTGCGTCGCTTGGCCCAGCTTTCCGCCAGATCGCCCAGCTGCGACGCGAAGGACAGAACCACCGAATAGACCACCGTCTCCGGACCGGCCGGGGTAATCAGCATAAAGACGATGCCAACGCCTGCCGCGGCGACCCAACCGGCAAGCGTGCCCGACCAGGTTTTTTTTGGGCTGAGCGCTGGCCAGAATTTAGGTCCACCAAAGGCGCGCCCGGCGAAGTACCCGGCCACATCCGTGACAATCACTACGAGCGCCAGCCAGAGCATCCAGGTCAGCCCGAATTCCCTGTGGTGCAGGAAAAGTCCAAACGCAGCGATCAGCAGGAATGCATTAAAGGCTGCGTATAGCGCCTTGTTTTCGCCAAGAGTTCTGGTAGCAACCAACACGGCAACTCCAAAAACCGGAAGGCTGAGCCAGACCGGCAGGAGGATCGCCACAAAGAGCGCGCCCACCGAGATACCCACGAGCTGCCAGTGTCCCGTGCGCGACAGCGCCGGTGCTAGCATGCCGCCCATTTCCCAGACAATGGCACCCGTCACGACCATAAGCAGCGCCATGAACCAAGG
The DNA here is from genome assembly GCA_039179985.1 of Pseudomonadota bacterium. Lineage (GTDB taxonomy): Bacteria > Pseudomonadota > Alphaproteobacteria > Rhodobacterales > Rhodobacteraceae > JBCCMQ01. The sequence goes on along the minus strand of JBCDED010000052.1, from coordinate 8,728 downwards.
CCCGCCAAGCCAGACGGCGCCGAGCCCAACCGCAAGAACCGCAACTCCTGATGCCACCCGCAGGGACAGATCGTCCCACCTGCCCTGCGCATCCGGCACCGAAGCCCTAACCAGCGACCGCGCCGAACCGACGCTCGCGCCGTCCGAAATTGGCGAGGATGCGGGCAAACTCGTCGGACGAGAAATCCGGCCAGAGCGTGTCAACGAACTCGTATTCCGAATACGCCGACTGCCAGAGCAGGAAGTTCGAAATGCGCGCCTCGCCGCTGGTGCGGATCACAAGGTCCGGATCGGGCAACACGCAGGTATCAAGAAAGCCCGCCAGGGTAGTCTCGTCTACCGTTTCCGGGTCGATCTTGCCCGCGGCCACTTCTCGCGCCAAACGCTTTGTGGCCCGGGCAACCTCGTCGCGACCACCGTAGTTGATCGCGATCGTCAGATGCAAAGTGGTGTTGTGGGCCGTCATGCGCTCCAACTCGTTCATCATATCGACGAGCACGGGTTCAAGCCGGATCCTGTCGCCGATGAACCGGACGCAGACGCCGTGCCGCACCAGCGCCGCCGCTTCTTTGCGGATGTAGCGCTTGAACAGGTTCATAAGGCCTGAGACTTCTGCCTGCGTGCGCTTCCAGTTTTCCGTCGAGAAGGCGAAAACCGTCAGATACTGCACGCCAAGCCCCGGGCAAGACCGCACGATGTCCCGCAAGACCCGTCCGCCCGCCTGATGGCCAAAGAGCCTCGGTCGGCCCCGCTGTTCTGCCCATCTGCCGTTGCCATCCATGATGATGGCCACGTGATCGGCGTGTGTCGATTTGCTCACCACGTAAATCGATCCCTTTGCTCACTGGGAGGGACGAGGTGCAGACGTTCAGACCTGCATAATCTCGCCCTGTTTCGACTCGAGCGCCGCGTCAATGGACGCGATATGCGCATCGGTCAGTTCCTGAACTTCGTCCGACCAAATCTTGTGGTCGTCCTCCCCCATGCCAGCAGCCTTAGCCTTTTTTAGTTGATCCATCCCGTCCCTGCGGACGTTCCGGATCGCGACGCGGGCGTTTTCGGCATATTGTGCCGCAACACGGCTAAGTTCGCGTCGCCGTTCTTCGTTCAATTCCGGAATGGGCAGCCGGATGATCGTGCCGTCCATGACCGGGTTGATCCCCAACCCCGAATTGCGGATCGCCTTTTCCACGGCACCGACCAGCGCCTTGTCCCAGACATTGACTGTAACCATGCGCGGTTCGGGCACGTTGACCGTTCCCACCTGATTGATCGGCGTGACCTGCCCGTAGGCTTCGACCATGACCGGCTCCAGCATCGTGGCCGAGGCCCGTCCTGTCCGCAGCGAGGCAAATTCCGTGCGCATGGCCGACATGGCACCATCCATGCGGCGCGCCAGATCGTCGAGATCAATCTCCAGGTCTTCTTCCGACATTATCTCTACTCGTTCCGCAGTCTTTTTTGCGCCCAACTGACCGCCGGCCGCACGATTTTGCTCTCTATAGCGCTAACCGTGCACGGTTGTATAGGTGCCTTGCCCGGCCAGAATGCCCCGGAAACCACCGGGCTCATCCAATGAAAATACGATGATGGGCAGAGAATTGTCGCGTGCAAGGGCGATGGCGCTCGCGTCCATCACGCCGAGGTTCTTCTGCAACACTTCGTCGTAAGAAACAGTCTTGTAGCGCACCGCGTCTGAGTGCTTGGCGGGATCCTTGTCATAGACGCCGTCTACCTTGGTGCCTTTGAAGATCGCTTCGCATTGCATTTCGTTGGCGCGCAAGGTCGCGGCGGTGTCTGTGGTAAAGTACGGGTTGCCCGTTCCGGCCGCGAATATGCAGACCCGGCCCTTTTCCAGGTGGCGTACGGCGCGGCGGCGGATGTAGGGCTCGCAGACCTGGTCCATGGGGATTGCGCTGATCACTCGCGTGAACACCCCCAGCACTTCCAGCGCGCTTTGCATAGCCAGCGCATTCATGACCGTCGCCAGCATGCCCATGTAGTCGGCGGTCGTACGCTCCATGCCCTGCGCGGCACCCGAGAGGCCGCGGAAGACGTTCCCACCTCCAATGACCATGCAGATCTCGACGCCGAGGTCGTGGACCGATTTTACCTCTTCGGCCACCCGCTGGACCGTCGGCGGATGCAGCCCGAACCCCTGCGGCCCCATCAGGGCCTCGCCGGAGATCTTCAAAAGAACCCGCCTGAACCGAGGCTCGGATGCAGCACTTGTTAAGGGCGCGGACCCTGCATTTGCGTTGTCGTCCATGGCCTGCCCCTCTTGCGCTCTTTGCGTTGCCGGCAAAATGTCGGAAAACCGATCACGTTTCAACGCGCAAAACCCAAGGTCAGCCCGTGCAGGACCCCTTGCCACATATTCCCACGCCCGCGGAAAAGCCGGTTCTGATCGCGGGGCCCACGGCCAGCGGGAAATCGGCGCTTTCGCTCGACATTGCCGAGCGCGAGGGACGGCCCGTGGTCAACGCCGATGCCCTGCAAGTCTATTCCTGCTGGCGGGTTCTGACCGCGCGGCCCGACCGGGAGGAAGAGCAAAGTGCGCCACATCATCTCTATGGGCATGTCCCCTGCAGCGCCGCCTATTCCGTCGGGGACTGGCTGCGCGATGTTGCCCCCCTGATTCAGCAGAAGCCGGCGCCTATTTTTGTTGGGGGAACAGGGCTTTATTTCCGGGCGCTCACCCAGGGTCTGGCGGATATCCCGACGATCCCCGAGGCTGTCCGCGCCGCATCGGAGACATTGCTCAAAGAGGCCGGCATCGGGGCGCTGATGGAGGGACTGGACAGAGAAACGCGCGCCCGCATCGACACCGCCAATCCCCGGCGCGTGCAACGGGCCTGGGAAGTGCAGGAAGCCACCGGGCGCGGGCTTGCCGCCTGGCACGACGCGACACCCGCGCCCCTTTTGCCCCTGGAAGCCACCACCGCGCTTGTCATTGATGCCGGGAAAGACTGGCTTGCGGGCCGTATCACCCGACGCTTCGACCAGATGCTGGAGCAGGGCGCGCTTGACGAAGCGCAATCCGCAGCGCCCGACTGGAACCCCGCGCGCCCGTCATCGCAGGCCATCGGTGCAGCCGAGCTTGTGGCCCATGTGCGCGGCGAGATGAGCCTTGAGGCCGCCCGGGAGGCCGCGATCACCGCGACGCTTCAATACGCCAAACGCCAGCGCACATGGTTCCGGGCGCGCATGGGTAACTGGACGCCGGTCGTGCGTCCTTAGAACTCTGCGCCAAATCGGCCACAGACGGCCGGGGGCGAAGAGAATCAGTTTACTGACAGCGATCGGGCAGCCATTCTTGCTGTGGGGAAAATACTTTTGCTTGCTGCTAGCCGTGACCCATACATTTGAGCCGGAAGGCCACCGAACTCTGTCGATTACGCAGATCCTGCGCGGCGGCGCCTGGCGCGTCGAATCCATGCGTGCGCTGTCGCGACCACGCCTGATCTGGTTCACGAAGGGCCAGGGCCGCATCACCGTTTCCGGGGTGACGCGCGGATACGGCGCCAACAATGTTGTTTTCGTACCTGCCAACACGATGCACGGGTTCGAGGCCTCGCGTCTGGTCCAGGGGACAATCGTCGAGTTCCCCCAGAACGCCGGCCTGGGTTTCGGGGGCACGTTGCCCGAAGATCCGGTGCATCTGCGCCTGCGCGACGTGGCCCATCAGGGCGAGTTCAGTACGCTGATGGACAGGTTTCAGTCTGAATTGTCGCAAAACCTGCCGGGACGCCAGGCCGCTGTCGCGGCCCATGGGGCATTGTTGCTCGTCTGGCTGAACCGGATGATCGGAGGCGCTGCCGATGATCCTCTTCCCAGCGGTTCGTCAAAGCGGATCGCGGTCGCCTACTCCGCCCTTGTTGAACGGGATTTCGCCGCCGGGCGCAGCGTTGCCGCCTTCGCTGCCGATCTCGGGGTGACGCCCACGCACCTCTCGCGTGCCTGCAAAGCGGCGTCAGGTCGGCCGGCCCATGCGCTTCTCAATGACCGCGTGATGGCCGAGGCGTACCTGCTTCTCAGCGAAACCCGGCGGCCCATCCGCGAGATTTCGGAGGCCCTTGGATTCTCTTCGGCGGCCTATTTCACGCGGGCCTTTCAGAAACACACCGGCAAGACGCCCTCAGAGTTTCGCCGCACCGCGTGACTGCCTGATCCGTTGGCAGTTTGCCTTGGTGTCGCTTTTGTTACAGCTATGAGTCGTTTTTTTGCCGCTGTTATCCGATGCAATCATTGACCCTAGCACTTATCTGGTGCGGAATAGCGCCCGCATGGGGCGTGCTTTCCGAACCGCTCACGGCCCGATTGCAATAACCAGCGTAGCTGGAACAACGATAAAGAGATGTGACAGGGAGAATAACGTCACCATGAGTAACCAAACAATCAACGGCAAGCCGATGCATCCGGCCGCCAAGATGTACGCGCAGGAATTTAAGGATGGCAAACTCAGCCGCCGCGAATTTCTGGCCCGTTCGAGCGCGCTCGGCCTGACGACGGCCGCATGCTACGGCATGATCGGCCTCTCGGCGCCCGCCAAAGCGGACGGCCACGTGCAGCAAGGCGGCACGATGCGCATCCAGCAGGAAGTGCGTGCCATGAAAGATCCGCGCACCTATGACTGGTCGCAGATTGCCAACTTCAGCCGCGGCTGGCTGGAGTACCTGGTTGAGTACAATGCTGACGGCACCTTCCGCGGCATGCTTCTGGATAACTGGGAAATCAACGACGACGCCACCGAGTACACACTGAACGTCCGCAGGGGCGTGAAGTGGAACAACGGCGACGACTTCACCGCCGACGACGTTGTCCGGATCATCGCCTATTGGTGTGACAAGGACGCCGAGGGCAACTCGATGGCGGGCCGTATGGCAACGCTGATCGACGCCAACACCAACCAGCTGATCGAGGGGGCCGCCGTTGCAACGGACAGCCACACCGTGAAGCTGACGCTGCCCCAGCCGGACATCTCGATTATCCCGGGCATGGCCGACTATCCGGCAGCCGTCGTTCATTCGAGCTACGCCGGCGACGACCCGATGGCGAACCCGGTTGGCACCGGCCCGTATGTGCCGGAATCGCTGGAAGTCGGCGTTAAGGGCGTCCTGGTGCGTGCGCCTGAAAGCCACACCTGGTGGGGGGCCGAGGTTTACGGCGGCGCCTACCTCGACCGGATCGAGTTCATCGACTACGGCACCGACCCCTCGGCCCATGCCGCGGCGGCGGAGTCCGAAGAAATCGACATGAACTACGACACCTCCGGTGACTTCGTGGAGATTTTCGATGCCATCGGCTGGACCAAATCCGAAGCGGTGACCGCCGCGACAATCGTCATCCGTCCGAACCAAAGCGCCGAGATCGACGGTGTGACGCCCTATGCCGACGCCCGCGTGCGCCGTGCGCTTGCCATGGCTGTCGACAACGCGGTTTGTCTCGAACTGGGCTATGCCGGTCTCGGCATCCCGGCCGAGAACCACCACGTCTGCCCGATTCACCCGGAATACGCCGAACTGCCGGCGATTGCCCCCGATCCCGCTGGCGCCAAGGCGCTGATGGAAGAGGCCGGCATGGGTGACTACGAGCATGACCTGATCTCGATCGACGACGACTGGCGCAAAAACACGACCGACGCCGTGGCCTCTCAACTTCGGGACGCTGGCATCAACGTGAAGCGGACGATCCTGCCGGGCTCGACGTTCTGGAACGACTGGGCCAAGTATCCCTTCTCGTCCACGAACTGGAACATGCGGCCGCTGGGTGTTCAGGTGCTCGCTCTGGCCTACCGGTCGGGAGAAGCGTGGAACGAGACCGCCTTTGCCAACGAAGAGTTCGACACCGAACTCAACAAGGCCCTGGCGATCGCCGATGCCGACGAGCGCCGCAACGTGATGAGGCGCGTGCAGGAGATCATGCAGGAAGAAGGCGTGGTCATTCAGCCTTACTGGCGCTCGCTTTACCGTCACTACCGCGACGGTGTGGTGAATGCAGAAATGCACCCGACGTTCGAAATTCACGTCTACAAGTTGGGCTTCGCAGCCTGATCCGAAAAAAACAGGGGCCGCGCCACTCAGGTGCGGCCCTTAAACTAAGCGCGGTAGCCATCCGGGGTTCCGGAACACGCAAAGACGCTCGCAAAAATGGGTGCATCCGGCTGTCGCGGTAACAACAGGGAAACCCATGGGACTTTTCATCCTGCGCCGCGTTGGCGTGATGATCCTGACGGCACTCTGCCTCACATTCATCGTCTTCTTTCTGACGAACCTCTACCCCAACCTCGAAAAACTCGCCAAAACCCAGGGCAACATGCGGATGACCGACGAACAGGTCGCCTCGTGGCTCGACAAGAATGGGTACACCGCACCCATGCTGGTCAAATACGGCCAGTGGCTCGGCGCTCTGCCCGGTTGGACCTACACCGAAGACGACGGGACGGTTACTGGCAGGTGTATTGCCGACGGACAAGCGGCGGAGGATGCGCCGGCGCGCTGTGGCGTGCTGCAAGGAAACTGGGGGTTCTCGACTGTCTTCAAGGAGCCCGTGGGGGACATCATCTCCAAACGGCTTTGGCTGACCGGCAAGCTGATGTTCTGGGTCATGGTCGTCATGGTCCCGAGCGCCCTTTTGATCGGGGTTCTGGCCGGGATGCGCGAGGGATCGCGTCTGGACAGGACACTATCGACCTTTTCGATCGCCTCGACCGCGACGCCGGAATATGTCTCGGGCGTTATCTTTATCACCGTCTTCGCCTCTTCCGCCGTGGGCCTGAAATGGTTCAAAGGCACCGCGACCAGCGCGGCAGACGGGATCACCTTCGAAAACTTCACCCTGCCTGTCATCACCATCGCGCTTTACGGTATTGGCTATATCGCCCGGATGACCCGCGCCTCGATGACCGAGGTTATGACGGCACAATACATCCGGACCGCGCGCCTGAAGGGTGTGAGCTTTCAGAACATCGTTCTGAAGCACGCGCTCAGAAACGCGCTGATCGCCCCCTTCACGGTGATCATGCTGCAGTTCCCTTGGCTTCTGAACGGCGTCGTCATCGTTGAGACGCTCTTTAACTACAAGGGCTTTGGCTGGACGCTGGTGCAGGCCGCCGGGAACAACGACATCGAGCTCCTGCTGGGCTGTTCGGTGGTGGCGGTGATCGTGGTGCTGGTGACGCAGCTCATATCCGACATCGGGTATGTCTACCTCAACCCGCGCATCCGCATCGCCTAAGGAAGGAGAAGACCCATGGACCCGTTAACCTGGACCGGCGCTCTCGCCTTCCTCAACCCGATCCTCGGCCTTCTTGCGGTCGTGCTTCTGGCCGGGCTGATCCTGCAAATCGTGCTGGGCTTCGTCATGCCGGAGACCCCGCTCAAAACCAACCCCGACGGCACGATCGCCGCCCAGGGCGGCCCCGTGGGGCTGGCCAATATGGTGGTGAAGTTCTCGTTTCTCGGCATCGTGCTGGCGCTTCTGGCCTATATCGTGGCCGGCGCGCTCATGGGACAGGCGGCCGGGATCATCGGCGGCATGTCCCAGCGTTTCATCCCCGTCTGGATCGCGCTCGTGGCGCTTTTTGCGGTGTCGATCGTCTACAAGCGCCGGCTGGGGCTCTACGGCAAGCTCTTTGACAGCCCCATCGGCATGATCGGCTTTGGCATGGTCATGTTCTGGGTCTTCACCGGGCTCTTTTCGGAACTCATCATGACCCATGATCCGCTGGTGCAGGTCTCGGGCATGAAAAACAAACTGCCGGGCACGCCGCTCGCAGGCGCCGAGGACGGGGACTACGCCTTCTTCCTTCTGGGCGGCGACAACCTCGCACGGGATGTCTTCAGCCGGATGGTTGCGGGCAGCCTGATCGTGATTCAGATCGCACCCTTTGCCACGCTCTTTGCCTTTATGGTGGGTGTGACCCTGGGCCTGCCCGCCGGTTACTACGGCGGGACGCTGGACACGATCATCTCGTTTGCGGCGAACCTGATCCTCGCCTTCCCGGTGATCCTGCTCTTCTATCTGCTGGTCACACCGGAGATCGTGGAGACGGGCCTGCCGACTTACATGGCGGCGGTGCTGTTTTTGTTCCCGATCATCTTCCTGGTGGTGCTTTGGAACAGCCGGTTCTACACGCAGCCGCAAAAGCGCAATATGTATGTGGCCATTACGCTTGTGATCGGGCTCTGGCTTTACCTGGGGCTGGCCTGGAATGCCGATCCTTTCGGGATCGTGTCCATGCAGCCCAACATTCTGATCGTCTTTGTCTCGGTGGTCTTCGTCAACTCGCCCACGGTCTTCCGGATCGTGCGGGGGCTGGTTCTGGACATTAAGACCCGCGACTATGTGGCCGCCGGTCAGACCCGGGGTGAAGGGGCCTGGTACATCATGCTCTGGGAGATCCTGCCCAATGCGCGGGGGCCTCTGATCGTCGATTTCTGCCTTCGGATCGGCTATACGACGATCCTTCTCGGCACACTCGGCTTTTTCGGTCTGGGTCTTGAATCCGAGAGCCCGGACTGGGGCTCGACTATCAACGCCGGCCGGAGGCTGCTGTCGCTTTATCCGCATCCGGCACTGGTCCCCTCACTGGCGCTCATGAGCCTTGTTCTGGGGCTCAATCTGCTGGCCGATGGTCTGCGGGAAGAAAGCCTGAAGGACTGATCTGAAGAAGAGCGGGGGGGGGGGGGGGGGGGGGGGGGGGGGGGGGGGGGGGGGGGGGGGGGGG
>JBCDED010000051.1:0-28934 GCA_039179985.1 Pseudomonadota bacterium | reverse complement strand
GGCGGGAAAGCGTGTCCTTCTGCTCATCGGTGGGGGGATCGCGCCCTCCACGGCGCTTGATCTCACCCGCCGCCTGCGCGAGCGGGGGGGCGCTGTGACGCCTGTGCTGACAAAAGCGGCCGAAGAGTTCGTGACACCGTTGTCGGTTTCGGCGCTTGCGGCTGAGAAGGTCTATCGCGATCTCTTCGATCTGACTGACGAGGCCGAAATGGGCCATATCGAGCTCAGCCGCGCAGCGGATCTGATCGTCGTCGCCCCGGCTACTGCCGATCTGATGGCCAAGATGGCGGGCGGCCATGCCGATGATCTGGCCTCTACTCTTCTTTTGGCGACGGACACGCGGGTTTTGATCGCGCCGGCAATGAACGTGCGCATGTGGGACCACCCAGCAACTGCCCGCAACCGCGCCACGCTGGCGGCCGATGGCGTTCTGAGCGTAGGGCCCAACGAAGGCGACATGGCCTGTGGCGAATACGGCCCGGGCCGTATGTCCGAGCCGCTGGAAATCGTCGCGGCGATCGAGGCCGCGTTTGCCGCTGGCCCGCTGACAGGCAAGCATATTCTGGTCACCTCCGGCCCGACGCACGAACCGATCGACCCGGTTCGCTATATCGCCAACCGCTCCTCGGGCGCCCAGGGTACGGCCATTGCAGCGGCGCTGTCGTCGCTTGGCGCCAGGGTCACCTTTGTCACCGGTCCGGCGGAAGTGCCGCCGCCCCTTGGCGTCGAAATTTACCGCGTGGAAACCGCGCGCGAGATGCTTGCGGCGGTTGAGGGCGCTTTGCCCGTCGATGCGGCCGTCTTCGCGGCGGCGGTCGCGGATTGGGCGGTCGAAACACCCTCCGGCAGCAAGATCAAGAAAACCGCCGCGGGAAAGGCGCCCGCCCTGAGCTTCCGTGAAAATCCCGATATTCTGGCGACAGTCTCGCAAATGACGGCGGGTCGCCCGGGGTTGGTTGTCGGCTTCGCGGCCGAGACCGATGACGTGGTCGCTAATGCCACCTCCAAGCGGGCCCGCAAGGGGTGCGACTGGATCCTGGCCAACGATGTCTCCGAAGGCACCGGCATCATGGGCGGCAGCGAGAACGCCGTCACTCTGATCACAGAGGACGGCGCCGAAAACTGGCCACGCGCCAAAAAGGAAGATGTGGCAAAGCGCCTGGCCGAACGCATTGCCGGGGCACTCGGATGACCGTAGAGATACGACTGCTCTGGACTGCGGAGGCAGACGTCGCCGTAGGACTTCCGCACTACGCCACCGAGGGGGCGGCGGGAGCGGATGTGCGCGCAAACTTTCCGCCCGGGCTGCGGGAAACCGGTCTTCACCTAGACCCCGGGACCCGCGCCCTTGTGCCAACCGGGCTCAGGCTGGAAATCCCGCCCGGCTACGAAGTGCAGGTGCGCCCCCGGTCAGGTCTGGCCCTGAAACACGGGCTGACCCTGCCCAATGCCCCCGGAACCATCGACAGCGACTACCGCGGACCGCTGGGCGTGATCCTGCAGAACGGTGGCGATGTGCCCGTGACCATCGCCCATGGTGACAGGATCGCGCAGCTGGTGGTCGCGCCGGTCACGCGGGCCATGTTTTCTCTGGCCGAGACGCTGACGGACAGCGACCGCGGCTCGGGCGGCTTCGGATCGACGGGAACAGCCTGACCAGATGGGATTTGTCCTTCTTTTGATGCTGGCGCTCTGGATTCTGGGCGTTGTGATGAAAACGCCCATTCAGGCGCGGCTGATCAGTATTGCGCTGCTCTATGTTGCTGTGCTGGCGATCCAGGTGGCCTTGCCCGATGGCCATGTCCTGCGGGAGGCCACGGGCGGGTCACCTGCGCTGTGGCTTATCCTGGGGGCGGCGCTGGCAGGCGTGGTGGGCTACCGTTCGGTCCTTATGCACCTGCGGCAACGCGCGAAAACCACCGAACAGGTGACTGAGACCCCCGATGTCGAGCTCGAGCGCAACGCCCGCCATATCGTCTTGCGCGAAATCGGCGGGCCGGGCCAGCGGCGTCTGAAAGAGGCCAAGGTGCTGGTGATCGGGGCAGGGGGGCTTGGAAGCCCCGTTCTGAGCTACCTCTCCGCAGCCGGCGTCGGCACCATCGGTGTGATCGATGATGACGTGGTGGATAACTCGAACCTTCAGCGACAGGTGATCCATACCGACCGAACCATCGGCATGCCAAAGGTCTTTTCGGCCCAGGGCGCGATGGAGGCGCAGAACCCCTTTGTCACCGTTCGGCCCTACAACCGCCGCCTGACGCCTGAGATCGCGCAGGACTTATTCGCCGAATACGACCTGATCCTCGACGGCACGGACAACTTCGCCACGCGCTATCTGGTCAACGAAACCGCGGTGGCGCTGGGTAAACCGCTGATAGCGGCCGCGCTCACGCAATGGGAAGGTCAGATCAGTCTCTACGACCCGGCCGGTGGGGCGCCCTGCTATGCTTGCGTCTTCCGCAAGGCCCCGAGCCCTGCGCTTGTGCCCTCCTGCGCCGAAGCCGGCGTTCTGGGCCCCTTGCCCGGCGTCGTCGGGTCCATGATGGCGGTGGAGGCCATCAAGGAAATCACCAGCGCGGGCACGACCCTGCGCGGGCAGCTGCTGATTTATGATGCGCTCTATGGCGAGAACCGCTCGATCGCGATCAAGCGGCGGGCGGATTGCCCTGTCTGCGGCGGTGTGTGACAGGCGGGCTTGAACCGGGCGGAGCAAGGCGCATACTCGGCCTGCGTTCCCAAACTCAAGGAAAAGAGCCTGCCATGTTCCGCCTCGCTGCCCTGACCGCCGCCGGTTTTATCGCCGCAACACTCGCCCACGCCGACAGCCATTTGCCCGATCTCGACGGACGCGAGGTGGTCGTGGTGACGGAAAATGCCTATCCACCCCTGCAATTCATCGAGCCGGGGTCGGGAGATGCGATCGGCTGGGAATACGACGCCATGGCCGAGATTGCCGAGCGGATCAACATCACGGTCGTCTACGAAAACATCAGTTGGGACGCGATGATCCCAGCCGTCAGCGAAGGCCAGTTTGACCTTGGCATGACCGGGATCACCATTCGCGACGACAGGGCCGAGGTAGTGGACTTTTCGGATGCGTATATGCGTTCGGAAATGGTGATGATGGTGCGCGGCGACGAAGACCGCTTTACCGACGCGGCAAGCTTTGCCGCCAACGCTGATTTGCTCATGGCCGCTCAACCGGGCACAACGCCGTTTTACGTGGGCGTCTACGACGTACTTGACGGCGACGAGGCGAACCCGCGCATCAAGCTCTTCGAGACCTTCGGCGCAGGCGTGCAGGCGCTGCGGACAGGCGATGTCGATCTGGTTCTGACCGATGGCACTGCTGGAAACGGCTATGTCTCGGCCTCGAACGGCGGTCTGAAGATCATCGGCGAAAAGCTTGGGACCGAGGACTTCGGCTTTATCTTCCCCAAGGGCTCTGATCTCGTCGGACCCATCAATGCGGCCATCCAGTCCATGAAGGACGATGGCACCATCGACGCGCTGAACACCAAGTGGTTTCTTGACTACAAACTGGGCGGCTAACCCAGAAAGCTTGTGACACCACCGTCGCAGGACACGGATTTCCCCTGGTGGCTGTTCGTTGCCGGGGGCATCGGCGCTTATCTGGTCTGGCGCGTCGTCACCGATGATCTTTATTCCCAGGTGCTCGGGACGCTGTCCAGGGGCATCGGGATCACCGTTTTTGTCACGCTCGTCGGGTTTGCCCTGGCCTGCGCTTTTGGTCTGGCGCTAGCCGCAGCGAGCCTGTCGCGCCTTTTGGTTTTGCGGCAGTTTGCGCGCTTTTACATCGAGATCATCCGCGGCGTCCCGATCATCGTGCTGTTGCTCTACGTGGCCTTTGTCCTGGCCCCCGCGCTGGTCGCGCTCTGGAACTGGATACTGACGGGGCTGGGGTTCGAACCGATCCGAACGCGCGACTTCTCGCTTCTCTGGCGGGCGATCATTGCCCTGACCATCGGGTATTCGGCCTTTATCGCAGAGGTCTTTCGCGCTGGTATCCTGTCGGTCAGCGAAGGCCAGATCGAGGCGGCGCGCGCCCTGGGCCTCAGCGGCTGGCAGCGGTTTCGCTTTATTGTCTTTCCCCAGGCCTTCCGCACGATCCTTCCGCCCCTGGGCAATGATTTCATCGCCATGGTCAAGGACAGCTCGCTCGTTTCCGTCCTCGGCGTCACCGACATCACGCAACTGGGCAAGGTCACGGCAGCCGGGAACTTCCGGTACTTTGAAACCTACAACGTGGTGGCGCTGATCTATCTAATCATCACCATAAGCCTGTCCCTGGCCCTGCGCAGGCTGGAACGGCGGCTCAGGACACGCATTCCTGACTAGCCCCCCGCGGCTTCGATGCTACCTTTCGTTCACAGCATCTGGGAGGAGCTCCATGAAACGCATGATCCTTGCGGCCGTTCTGGCCACCACACCGCTCTTTGCGCAACAGACCCCGGCCCCTGAGGGCGCCGCCGTTTACTTCGTCAACCTGTCCGACGGCGACACCGTGTCGAGCCCCGTGACCGTCGTTTTCGGGCTTTCGGGCATGGGCGTCGCTCCGGCCGGGACCGAACAGGAAAATACGGGCCACCACCACCTGCTGGTAAACCGGGAGCCCTTTGCCGCGGATGAGGCGGATCTGTCGATCCCGGCCGATGAAAACCACATCCATTTCGGTGGGGGTCAGACCGAGGTGACGCTGGAGTTACCCGCAGGCGAGCACACTCTTCAAATGGTCCTCGGCGACGCGACCCATGTCCCCCACGACCCGGCAATCGTGTCCGACTACATCACGATTAAGGTTCAGTAGCACTGGCGGCCCGGGGTGCGGCGCATTACCTCTGGAAGAGATGTCAGACAAACGAGCCGCGCCCCATGACAAATCCGCTTCTTCAGACCTGGACCACACCTTTCGCACTGCCCCCTTTCGCCGAGATCACGGACGCAGACTTCGAACCCGCCTTTGAGGCGGCCATAGCCGAGGCGCGGGCGAACATCGAGGCAATCGCCGCGACGCCAGAGGCGCCCACATTCACAAATACGATCGAGGCGCTTGAGCAGGCCGACGAGCGCCTGGGTCGCGTGCTGTCAGTTTTCTACAACCTCAATGGTGCCGATACGAACGAGGCGCGCGAGGCCCTGGCGCGCGAGTTTTCGCCAAAGCTCGCGGCCTACGGGTCTGAAATCACCATGAACCGCGCGCTCTTTCAGCGGATCGCGACCCTTTGGGAGGCGCGCGACACGCTGGGCCTGACACCCGAAGAGATGCGCGTGCTTTACCTTACGCACCGCTCCTTCATTCGCTCGGGCGCGAACCTCGAAGGTGCGTCGCGCGATCGGTTGAAAGAGGTCAAGGAACGGCTGGCGGTCCTTGGCACGCAGTTCACCCAGAACCTTCTGGCCGATGAGCGCGCGTGGTTCATGGACCTCAGCGAAGAGGATCTGGAGGGCTTGCCCGGCTTCGTCGTCGATGCGGCCCGGGCTGCCGGGAAGGACAAGGGCGCGGACGGGCCCGTGATCACCCTTTCCCGGTCACTGATCGTGCCCTTCCTGCAGTTCTCCCCGCGCCGCGACCTGCGGGAAAAAGCCTATGCCGCCTGGGGCGCCCGGGGCGCAAACGGAGGCGAGACAGACAACCGCGAGATTGCCGCCGAAACCCTGAAACTGCGGGAAGAGCGCGCCGGTCTCCTCGGCTACGACACCTTCGCCGACTTCAAGTTGGAAACCGAGATGGCCAAGACACCCGCCGCGGTCGAGGATCTGTTGATGCAGGTTTGGCGCCCAGCCCGCGCAAAGGCGGAGGCGGACGCGCAGGTTCTGACCGCGATGATGCACGCCGATGGTGTGAATGGCGATCTCGAAGCCTGGGACTGGCGGTACTACTCGGAAAAACGCCGGAAGGCAGAACACGATCTCGATGAAACGGAACTGAAGCCCTACCTGCAACTTGACCGGTTGATCGACGCGGCCTTTTCGTGCGCGAACCGGCTTTTCGGGCTCAGCCTCCGGCCACTGGACGCGCCCCTCTACCATCCCGATGTCCGAGCCTGGGAGGTCCTGCGTGATGGCAAACACGTCGCCGTTTTTGTGGGTGACTATTTTGCCCGCGGCTCCAAACGCTCGGGCGCCTGGTGTTCGGCCATGCGGCAGCAGCAGAAGCTGACAGGCGATATCCGCCCTATTGTCGTGAACGTCTGCAACTTCGCTAAGCCGCCCGAAGGTCAGCCTGCATTGCTGAGCTATGACGATGCGCGCACGCTGTTTCACGAGTTCGGGCATGCGCTGCATCAGATGCTTTCGGATGTGACCTATGAATCGATTTCCGGCACATCGGTGGCCCGCGATTTCGTAGAACTGCCGAGCCAGCTCTATGAACACTGGCTGGAAGTGCCCGAAGTGTTGCAGGAATTCGCTGTCCACGCGGACACTGGCGCGCCAATGCCAGAAGACATGCTGAAGCGTCTTCTGGCGGCGCAAACCTATGATCAGGGCTTTGCAACCGTCGAATACGTGGCCTCGGCCCTTGTCGATCTGCGTTTTCACAGTGGGGATGCCCCAGCGGATCCGATGGCGGCGCAATCAGAAATCCTGGCCGACATCGGGATGCCCAACGCGATCCGCATGCGCCATGCCACACCCCATTTCGCCCATGTCTTTGCTGGCGACGGCTATTCCTCCGGCTACTACAGCTATATGTGGTCCGAGGTGATGGACGCCGATGCATTTGAAGCCTTTGGCGAGGCTGGCGGACCATTCGACGAAGGTATGGCGGCGAGGCTGGAAGAATTCGTTCTGTCCGCCGGCGGATCCGAAGAGGCCGACGTACTCTACAAAAAGTTCCGCGGGCGTATGCCCGGGCCCGATGCGCTCTTGAAGGGCAGAGGGCTCGACACCGCGGCCTGAGGTGCGCGCGACCTGCGTCCAATCGCCATTGTCCGGTGGCGCGTCCTGACACATGATTGATGTGTCCCACCGGTAGCCTGCCCGGCAGTTTGTTTGAGAAAGGAATGTGTCATGGCTCCGAAATCACCGCTTGCGCAGTCGCTCGTCTGGCAGAAGGCCTGGTTTGCCTCCGGTCAGATGTGGATGGCAGCCTGCGAGGTCATCTGGCGGCGCAACATGCAGATGCTTTTTGGCACCATGAGCGAGAAAGAGGCCCTGCGCATGGTGATGGAAAAGCCGGTGACCTTTGCGGTTGCAGGGCAAAAAGCAACACAGGCCCTGATGAAGGGACGCGGGCAGGCCGCCGCGACCCTGGCGGCAACCAAACCCCTGCGGGCGAAAGCAAAAAGCAACGCGCGTCGTCTGCGGTCGCCCAAGAGTTAGAGCAGTTGGTGGCGGATCCTTCTGCTTGGCTCTTTGGCATGATCTGACACACCCCGGTCGCAAATCGCGCCTATTCTCCCGCTCGCTGGGTTTTTTAATTTTGAGCGCGGCGCTCTTCGCGCGCGCGCAAGGCAATTCAACAAGGGGCGCATTGTGCTGAGTTTGATTATTTCACTCCTGTCCGGGGCTGTGGGGGGCAACCTGGCTGGGTATCTTATCAAAGGCATTAACCAGGGCACGTTGGTCAACTCGGTCGCCGGTGTGATCGGTGGCGGTCTCGGAGGGCAACTCCTCGGCGCGTTGACCGGCGGCGCAGGTGTTGGCGATGCTGCTGCGGGCATGGACTTGGGTACAATCATCGGTCAGGTTGCAGGCGGCGGCGTGGGCGGCGGAATTGTCCTTGCACTCGTCTCGCTTGTTCGGTCGGCTACCAAGAGCGGCTGACACAGCTCAAACTAAGGAGGATCAAGGTCAATGGCAGATCTTGTTGTCATCGCGTTCGACGATGAAAACACGGCGTTCGAACTGCGCGCGGAACTGGCGAAACTTCAGAAGGAATACCTTCTGGAAATGGAAGATATCGTTGTCGTCACGCGCGACGATGCCGGCAAGGTCAAGCTGCACCAGGCCGTAAACATGACCGCGGCAGGGGCTGCAGGCGGTGGCTTTTGGGGCATGCTGATCGGCCTGATCTTCCTCAATCCTCTGCTCGGCGCGGCGGTAGGGGCCGGCGCTGGCGCCCTGACAGGTTATTTCACCGACATCGGTATCGATGACAATTTCATCAAGGATCTGGGTGAAAGCCTGCCTGCGGGTGGCTCGGCGGTCTTTGCGCTGGTCAAGAATGTGACCGGTGACAAGGTTCTTGATCGCCTGTCGCATTTCCATGGCCGGGGCCGCGTCCTGAAAACCTCGCTCTCGAAGGACAGCGAGGAAGCCTTGCGTGAGGCTCTGGAAAACATGGGGAATGCTACCAGCTGACGGCCTTGGCCGTCAGTCACGGATTTCGTCGGGTCGGACGCCCCAGAGCGCCTCTTTGGGCGTCCATCCGCTATGTCGGCCTGCGGTGATGCGGCACCAGTTCTGTTCGCACGGGCCGAGCCGGGCGACGACACCCATTTCGGCCCGCGCCTTGACAGTGGCGCCCTGCTCGGGTTTTGCGCGCAGGGCGACCATGTCGACCTCGATCAGCACCGTCCGGGACCCTGACAAAAGCGAGTAGTGAATCCAGCCGCCCGCACCGTCGCGGTCCTGGACCCGCCGCCAGTGCCCGTACTCGGCGGTGATCTCCAGCGGCATCGACCGCCGCTTGAGTACCCAGTCGATCCGGTGGCTGAGCGAGGGTCCGCGCCGCACGTTGCCTTCCGTGGCCTTGAGCGAGACGAAGCGGGGCAGTGGCAGGTTGGTTACAGGACCCGTTACGGATCCCGTCGCCTGAGCCAGAGCGGCGCCCGAGAGAACTGTTGCCAAAAGAAAAAAACTAAGGATGCGGGAGAAAACCCGGATCATGCGTCTCTGCCCTTGCCGATTTGCGCGCCATTTCTTGGATGGGCGCTTGTGCCTGTTATTTGCTTGGGTCACTTTGCCTTTGAAACGCTGTGTTGAAAAGACCGGGAAGGTACCCCATGAGCGCAGATCGGCTGAGTGTTGTCGTTACGCGACGGTTGCCCAAAGCAGTGGAAACGCGGATGTCGGAACTTTTCGACGTCCGGCTTCGCTCCAGCGATAGCCCGATGGGCCGGGAAGAGCTTGCATCAGCCGCACGCGAGGCCGATGTCCTTGTGCCGACGATCACCGATCAGATCGATGCCAATATGCTGGCGCAGGCCGGTGAGCGGCTAAAGCTGATCGCCAACTTCGGCGCGGGCGTTGACCACATTGACGTGGCCAGCGCCCGGCAGCGGGGAATTCTCGTCAGCAACACGCCCGATGTAGCGACCGAGGACACCGCCGATATGACCATGGCGCTGATCCTGGGCGCGACGCGCCGCATCTCGGAAGGCCTTGCGATCATGCAAGCCGGAGACTGGGACGGCTGGGCGCCCACAGCCTTGCTGGGCGGCCGGATTGCCGGGCGCCGCCTAGGTATCCTTGGAATGGGACGGATTGGTCAGGCGGTCGCGCGCCGGGCCCGGGCCTTCGGGATGCAGGTCAACTACCACAACCGCACGAGGTTGCGCGAAGAGGTCGAGGCAAGATACGACGCCACCTACTGGGACAGCCTCGACCAGATGGTCAGCCGTATGGACATCGTCAGCGTCAACTGCCCGCACACGCCGTCGACCTTTCACCTCATGAACGCCCGGCGGCTCAAGCTGATGAAACCGAGCGCCGTGATCGTCAACACATCGCGGGGCGAGGTGATCGACGAAAACGCGCTGACCCGGATGCTACGAGCAGGTGAGATTGCCGGGGCGGGGCTCGACGTTTTCGAGCGCGGCGCCGACATCAACCCGCGCCTGCGGGAACTGACGAATGTCGTCTTGCTTCCGCACATGGGTTCGGCAACGGTGGAAGGCCGGATCGAGATGGGAGAGAAGGTCCTGATCAATATCAAGACCTTCGATGACGGCCACCGTCCGCCTGACCTGGTGGTGCCCTCGATGGCTTAACCAGGCTCAGAGGATGAAGTCGGTTTCCGGCAGGTTGATTTTTCCCGACAGCTCAATCTCGAAGTCACCGACGCCGTCGCCGTCAACGTCACCTTCGACGATAGTGACCTTCTTCTTGTTGACCTTGTCGAAGCTGAATCTCAGTTCGCCGGCCGTTTCGGAAAATTTGGACTTTCCGATGAAAACGAACCCATCGTCAACGCCGCCGTCGATCGCATCAATGTCCGAGACGTCCAGCCGGTCTGTGCCTTTGTCGAAGTCCTTAATGACGTCGCGCTTTTTTGCTTTGTTCTTCGACTCGTTGACCGCGTTGAAGTCGAACGTGTCAATCCCGCTGCCGCCCTTCAGGATGTCGCGGCCAGTTCCGCCCGTGATAAAGTCGTTGCCGCCACCACCTCGGATATCGTCGCTGCTTTCTCCTCCGTCCAGGGTGTCGTCGCCGCCCCGGCCCAGAATCTTATCTTTTCCGCCGAACCCGCTGACGATGTCGTTTCCGCCGGACAGCTTCAGCGTGTCATTGCGTGCGAAGAGAAAGGAATAAGCAGAGGTGTCATCGACGTCGCTTACGATCGCCCTGTCGTAGAGTTTGTCGATCTTGCGGTTGACGCCTGTGGCCTCCTCCGTCAGCACCCCATCCACGATGATCTTGAACGAGTCGATGCGACCCGTGGGATACTCTTCTCCACTCGGATATTTGAAGTTCCCTTTGAAGGAGATTTTGACATCTTCACCGGAAAAGGTTTCCGAAATCACGAACTTCTTCTTGGATTCCTTCAGAATGGTTTCATCTGGAAACTGTTCGAAGAGAAACTTGAACGCGTCAAACGAAGTGAACTTCATCGGTATCCCACCCATTTACAAGCACTAGCAGCCTGACAGGTTCTAGCGGGGTTTGTGGCTGAATGTAATGGCCTATGGCGATTTTAGTCCTGCACGAAACAATGCCGCTGGCCTGGAGGTATATAAAACACAGTTCGGAAACAGGTGACCACGCCATCGTGATCACGCCGGCCCATCGGCAGCACTATAGATCACCCCATGATGCGATTGTTTCTCCTCGTCCTTCTGCTGATTCCCCCTGCCACTTGGGCCGACACCTGCCACGCCGAGATACCTTGCCGCCTGGGCGACAGGTCCTACCATGTGAAAGAGCCCGATGACTGGGACGGCGTGACACCTATGCCTGTGCTGCTGCATTTTCACGGATGGCAGCGGCAGGGCACTCTGATCGTCAAACATGCCCGCATCTCAGGCGCAACGCGGACCCGGGGCGTGCTTTTGCTCGCGCCCAACGGGCTTCGGAAAACCTGGTCATTCTGGAACGGGAACAGCCCGGATGTGACCTTTGCCGCGGCGGTCCTTGAAGATGCGGCCAAGCGTTACCCGATCGACCGAAGCCGCATCTACGTTTCGGGCTATTCCTTCGGGTCCGCGATGGCCTGGCGCTTTGTCTGCGAAGCGGGCAACGACGTCGCGGCGCTTCTCGCTGTCGCCGGGACTCTGCGACAGGATGAAAGCTGTGACGAGGCCCCGGCGGAGATCCGGCACGTGCACGGAACGTCGGACACTGTGATGGATTTTCCCTTTGGCCCCGGCGGCGACACGACCTTCCCGGTCCAGCTTTGGCGCGACCGTTTCGACTGCGCGAGCCCGACTGCCACGTCTAACTGGTACTACCGCGAGCAACTGCCCTTCGAGCGCACGGTCTGGGAGTGTCCCGGCGGCATTGTGACACTGGACGTTCATACACGCGGGCATTTCATACCGCGCGGCTGGATCGCCCGGCAGCTTGACGAGCTTATGGGGACTGAACTCGCAGGCGGTTAGCCTTCAAAACCCGTTTTCAGGATCACGGGCACGATCAGGTCTTCCTCGTCTGTCAGATGTCGGTCCAGAAACCGCTGAAACTCTGTCAATGTCGACTGGAGCGACCCGACGGCGCTGGTCAGATCCTGTGGCCGCGTGAGAACCCCGTTCGCGCTCTCGGCAAATCCGTCCAGCAGCCCGTGAAGTTCCTTGTGGTCGCTGTCCAGAATGTCGAAGCCCCGCGCGATCCGCGCATCCAGACCGACAAGTTGCGGGAAGTAGTGGTGGTCCTCCACCGAATGGTGGCTGTGCAGTTCCTGCAGGAAAAACCCGCCATAGCGCGACAGTTGCGGCGCGTAGCTCTCAAAGTCGGGCGGCCCGTCAAGCGCCTTTTCGGCGTCGCTACGGAGCCTTTCCATCAGGTCCCGGAACATTACGTGCCGGTTCATCCAGAACTGCACCATCTGGCCAAAGTTCTCGTGTTCCTGCCATCCGGTCCGTGGAAACTCATCCCTGAGCACCGACAAGGCGTCGGGCAGACCGGTGCGCGTGCGGAGGTTTGTGCCGGTCAGATCCAATGCCTCGCCGCTCCCATGGCACGGTGTGGTGGTGTCAGGTCAAACGCGGCCGCGGCCGGCGGTCTGCGCCCTGTAACTTTTCGGTGCCCGGAGCGTCTGCGTCAATCGAATGTCGCAGCGACCTCGTACATCACAGGCTCGAACCGGTGGCAGAGCGCGCTAATGCGGCGATTGCGCGCCCGCATCTCGTCACTGCGCAGCATTGCCTGAAAATCCTCGCGCCGTTGCCACTGGCTATAGTTGGCAATCCGCGTCTGCGCGTCGTTGACGTGGAGGGCTGCGGCGATAAAGCCCGGCTGTTTCGAGATGAACGCGGCGTAGGCCTCTGTCAGCTCTTCGAGCAGGTCCTGACAGGTCCCTGGCGTCATCTCGAACGTGGTCACCACGGTCTGGCAGCGCGCCGATTTGTCAATGGTCGGCATCGGATCCTCCCCTGCGATAGTTGGCGGGGATCACCTTAGCACGTGGACCGCGCAGGTGGCATGCCGAACGATATGCGCCGCGGTTCCGCCGATCAGGTAATCCTGAAGTCCCGGACGGTGCGAGGCGATGACGATGCAGTCTGCCGATAGCTCCTGCGCTGTGTCCAGAATGGTCCGGCTTGCGTGACCCGAGACCAGCTGTGCCCCGGCGCCCACAGTTTCAGCCATCTCGTGCAGCGCCGCAGCCAATTCCGTGCGGTTCTGCTGAAGAATGTCGCTCGGGACGTATTGGGTGGCATAGCTCGGTAGTTGCTCGATCACATGGAGCGCGGTCACGGTTCCGTCCGTCCCCGCCAGATGCCGCGCGGTGACCAAAGCGCGTTTTGCCAGGTCCTCTGGCTCAAAGACCACCGGTACCAGCACGTTGTTGTACATCCACGCCTCCCCTGCTTTCTTGGAAACCTTGCCCAACCGGCCGGGCTCGCACCTTGATCCATATCAGGAAAAGCGCACCGGGGGGCGGGTTTCTTGACCTATGGTCCGGCCAAACGACATGGTAGCCACGGACATGCAGGAGCTCGACGCCATGGCCGAAGACGCCAAATCTCCGATCCGGCCAACCAGTGACGAAGCGCGCGCTCTGGGCCGGCAGTTGATAGACGAGGCGCGTATCGGAGCGCTTGGCGTTAGGGACCCCGACAGCGGCGCGCCCATGGTCAGCCGGATCGCCATGGGCACCACCGCCGACGGGCGTCCGGTGACCCTGATTTCGGATCTGTCCCATCACACCGCTGCGCTGAAGGCCGATCCGGTCTGTTCGGTTCTGGTGGGCGAACCCGGGCCCCGAGGCGACCCGCTGACCCATCCCCGGATCACGCTGATGTCGACCGCGCATTTCGTGGCGAGGGATGATCCCGGCTTTGCCCACCTGCGCGACCACTACCTTGAGACGCACCCGAAGTCGCGGCTCTACATCAATTTCACTGACTTCAGCTTTGCCGTCTTCGATGTCAGACAGGCCTACCTGAACGGTGGGTTCGGCAAGGCCTTTGTGCTGACACCGGAAGATCTGGGTCTCAGACCGAGCGGTCCGTGAAAAGATAGCCGTCGCCGTCCGCCACACTGTCATAAAGCGCGTATTCCTCGGCATAAGCTTCGCGCAACGCGGCGGCCAGATCTTCACCGATGTCGGTGGGCGCATCGGGCGAGACGTTCTTTTTCGGGACCTCCCCGAGGGCACCGGTGCGCTCTGCGATGAAGGCGTGCAGCGTTTCGGGGTACTCGATGGCAAAAAGATGGTCGATGCCGACCCTGCCTTCGGGAGTGTTGGTAAAGGTCCACTGATCGCCGATGGCTGCGAATTCCGGCGGCTCGGGGCTGAGGTAGGCTTCGACGAAATCGCTGAATGTCATGGTGGCGGTCGACCGCGCCCAGTTCGCGGGCAGGCGCGTGCGGTAGCGGTACCAGCTACGGATGCGGTCAAGGGGGTAGCGCATTACGGCAAAGCGTTCGAGGCTTTGGGCGTATTTGCGGCCCAGTGCAGGCGCCATCAGGCGGTTAAACTGCCGCACGTTCATATGCTTGCGCTCGGGGCTTGTCTGCAGCGCAAGGTCCACATGACCCACAAGCGCCTGCTGGTAGGCGGTGCTGCCGGTCTTGGGAATGGCGAAGAACACCAGTCGCTGCTCGGGAAGGATCAACACGGTCGGTCGGCCTGCATTCTTTTGCCACCGAACGTGCTTGATATGGAGCGCCAAATCAAGACAAGGGTCGCGCATCCCGCCGGGCGGACGGAATGCGCTGCGGATTTGCCGCGCTCAATTGGGGTTGTCGATCCGCGCCGTGACCGCAACGCGGCCCTTCACAGGTTCGGACCAGGTCAGATGAACTTCATCCTTTTCGGCGCCCGACTGGCTGGCGGCATGGGGCGACGACCAATGGGTCTGATTGTCCGCGGTCAGGATCGGCCCTTCTGCCGCAATGGCCGTCGTCCGGCGGACGCGGGCGCCAAATGGTAGGAGGTTTCCGAAAGGGCAGGTCCAGACGGCTTGCGCGCTGCCGACCTCGAACCAGTCGGTGGCCGGGTTGCTGACAGGAGAGGTCACCGCGTTGAAGGTGTTGTCCGAGAATGCAATGCGGCGGAAGCGGCCAAGGTCCATCTCGGCAATCGAGGTGTCGAGGCGCTCGACCCGCTCGACCGCGCCATTCAGCGACTTAAAGACGTTGCCCGTCACGCTGAAGCCCTGAATATAGTGATCGGGCCCGAAGGGCTTGACCGTGATCCAGTTGAAATAGGACGCCACGTCGTTGGCGGTGAAGATATTGCCCGTGATGCTCAGGCCGCCGAAAGAGAACTCTGCGCTGAAGCCGGGCTCGGCGTCATGCTCGTTCGTCCATTCAATCGACGAGTTGTCGATGTAGTTGCCGGTGATGGCCGTTTTGACATTGCTTTGTGTCAGAACAATTCCGGCCAGCCGCGCGCCATCGGTGACCGTATCGCCCTGGAACCAGTGGTTGCCCACGATCAGATGACCCGCGCCGCCAAGCACGCCGGTGTGGCGGAAGCGCGAAAACCGGTTGTCGCGGATCTTGGCGTCGTTGGCGTTGACGTTGAAGGCGATGGATTTACGCGCAGTTGCGGCAACGTCCTGCTCATCAGAGCGGAACTGACATCGGTCGATGTGCAGCCCCTGGCAGCCGAGCCCGGCAGAGGTCACGCCGCGGTCCTTTGGCTTGATGACCGAGCAATCACGCATGTGGAAGAGCCGCCCGGCCAAGGGCAGCATGACCGCGCTGGCATGGCCGTTGCACTGGATCTCCACCCCGTCGAGCGCAAATTTGTCGAGCGCGTCAAAGCCGGAGAAATCCAACACGTATTTGAACTTGCGGAACGTGTAGGTCTGACTGCCGGGCGCACTGTGGAGCGGCTGGCTCAGCGTGACCTGACCGGCGCCGATGTTGACAGCAGTCACGTAGACTTCGCGCCCGACACCGCTGCCGGAGATCAGGGCGCCCACGGGGATATTGGCGGCGTTCGCCACATTGGTCAGTCGCAGGGGGTTCAGCGCGTTGTAACTTGCCGTGGAGGTGACAACGGTATCCTCCCAATCGGCACTCGGCAGCGCCTCGATCTGACCGTTGCGCAGAACGCGGCGGATCTGGAACGAGGTCTGGTTATCCACAGCCGCCTGCATGTCGAGCGGTTCTGTCAGGCTGACCCGGCGCCCGCCCATGTCAAGACTGTCGTGATCGGTGAAATTCATCAGGGCCTGGAACGCGCGGCGGAAGCCTTCCACCTCGCTGCCGAATGCATCGATGTAGGCAGGGAGGGTGAAGTTGCGGGTCAGCGCCAGACGCTTGTCGGAGGCCATGACGATGGTGCCCTCAAAGCGCGCAGGCGTGTTCAGCGTCACCGTGTCAGCGAGCCAGTAGGTGCCTTCGGGAACGAGAATTTCGCGCCCTCCCGCCGCAAGGTCCGCGGCAAGAAAGGCGGCCGTGTCGTCGGTGGTGCCGTCGCCCATGGCGCCGTAGTCGCGCACGTCGACCCAGTCCATCATCTTGCGGTGGAAGAACGCGGTGACATCCTCCACCTCGAGATCGTCGATGCGGAGGATGCCCCCCGATGGCCCGGTCAGGTCGATCCCCACATGGGCGTAGCTTGCGCCAAGGCCCCAGGGCATGTCGACGCCTGCCCGGGCGCCGGTGCCGATGATAGCCGTGACCGTCTGGACCGAGCCATAGGCGGTGAGGTTGACCGAGGCACCCGCGGTCAGCACGTTCGTCAGCGCGGCGCCCGAGCCATCGGCAGCAAAGGCCGCCACGCGTACGGCGGGCAGGGCGCCCGACATGGCCTTCACGCGGGCTGTGACCCGCAGGTAGCAACCCGGCTGTATGGGCGTCTGCCCCATGTACCGCAAGCGCTGCGTGCTTTCGGTTTTCTGCAACTCCAGACAGTCCGCGAAATCCGCGTCGGCAGGGACCAGGGCGGCATCCGCCGCGCCTTCGTAGGTCGTCGTGCCCGGCGTACCATCGCCCCGCGACCAGACCCCAAGACCATCTTCAAAACGCGGCGGCATCAGTGCCAGCCCATCGGTCACAGCTTTGTTCATCCGAGCCCTCATTTCCCGTGAAAAGTGCCGCTCAGCCGGCAGAACGCGCATCGTCGCGTCCACGCCGGGCGCACCCGTGAGGTCGGAATAATCCGTTGAAGTTGATTAAATATTCAGAGGGCGTGCGATGCCTCTTGCCCGCGGGCAACAGGTTCAGGCGCCGATATCGGGCGCGCGCAGGATCTGAACACCGTTGATCTGCCAGCCGCCTTCAGTGGGAATCATCTGATAGTCGAGGGTGTGAATACGGCCTTCTGCGTCGGTGATCAGCACCTTCTGCCAAAGGCCCGCGCCCACGTACCGCAGTTCCAGGTACCGCACGTCGGAGGGACGCCAGACCATCGGATAGCCCTGGCGGACCATCTGGCCGAACCGCTCGGACGTGCCGAACATCTGACGAATGGTGGGCGAGGCAAAGGTGAAGGCCGTCTCGAAATCATCCACCAGAAACGCGTCGATCTGCCGTTGGATCGTGGCCTCGATATCCGGGTTTTTCGGTTCTTCGGCAAGGACCGGAAAGGACAGTCCGAGGACGAGAATAAGAGCGACGGCAAAACGCATGTGGTGATCTCCAGAAAGGACCCTTGAGCCTAGGTCTGAAATACCCGCCGTCAAACTTTCCCGGTGTGATATGGTGCCTTCACCGCAAACGAAGTGTTGCGGAACGAAGGGGAGGGAAAGATGTTTGCACGTGTGACACAATTTAAGATGAAGGCCGGGACGCGTGACGCCGCCACCGCATTGATGCACGAACTCAAACCACGGATCATGGGGCTGGATGGCATGCACCAGTTCATCAACGTGATGAACGACGACGGGTCGGGCTATGTGGTGTCCATCGTCAAGGATGAGGCCACGTCAGACGCCAATTCGCCGCAGGTCATGGCCCTGTGGCAGGAATTCGCGGACATGCTGGAAGGCGTTCCGACGCCAGCCGGGTTCGAGGTGGTCGCCGCCTG
The DNA here is from genome assembly GCA_039179985.1 of Pseudomonadota bacterium. GTDB lineage: Bacteria > Pseudomonadota > Alphaproteobacteria > Rhodobacterales > Rhodobacteraceae > JBCCMQ01. The sequence continues at coordinate 11,104 of JBCDED010000051.1, read as the reverse complement.
GTCGAACTAGGATGCTCTGCGGGGCGGACGCTAGGCCGCGAGCCGCCCTGCAAGACCGTCTTCGATCAGCGCGCAGGTTTCCGGAACGCCGTAAAGCGCGATAAAACCACCGAAACGCGGGCCTTGGGACGCGCCCATCAGGACCTCGTAGATCGCCTTGAACCAGTCACGCAGCGGCTCGAACCCGTGTTCCTTGCCGACGGCAAAGACAACGCTCTGCAAGTCCTCTGGATCGGTGCCACCGTCCCAGGTTTTGAGGCGCGCCAGAAGATCCTCCAGCGCCGCACGCTCGCGGTCATCGGGCAGGCGGAAGGTTTTGTGCGGCTTCACGAAGTCATTGTAGTACCGCACGGCATGGCCCGCCGCTGCGTCGAGCCCCGGATTCGTGTCGGGGGCCGCCTCGGGGGCGTAGCGCCGGATGAAGCCCCAGAGCGCATCCTTGTTTTCGGCCTGCGCGACCGAGGCAAGGTTCAGAAGCATTGCAAAGCTCACAACCATATCCGAGCCGGGCACATTGTGCCCATGGATGTGAAACACCGGGTTGTTCGCACGGCCTGCATCGTCCTGCGTCGCGTAGGCGCGCAGTTGCTGATGATACTCGTCCTCGGCTTTCGGGATCACGTCGAAATAGAGCCGCTTTGCGGTCTTTGGCTTTTGGTACATGAAATATGACAGGCTCTCGGTCGAGGCATAGGTCAGCCATTCGTCGATCGACAGGCCATTGCCCTTCGACTTTGAAATCTTTTCGCCGTTCTCGTCGAGGAAAAGCTCGTAGGTGAAATGTTCGGGCGCCGGATGACCGAGGATTTCGCAAATCCGGTCGTAGATCGGCGTATTGGTGGAATGGTCCTTGCCATACATCTCGAAATCGACCCCAAGTGCGGCCCAGCGGGCGCCGAAGTCGGGCTTCCATTGCAACTTCACATTGCCGCCGGTGACCGGCAGCGTCCATTCGCGCCCATCCTCGTCGTCGAAGGTGATCGTGGCGTCCGCGGCGCTGACCTCTTTCATGGGCACATAGAGCACCCGCCCCGTCTCGGGATGAATGGGCAGGAAGATCGAATAGGTCTGCTGACGCTCTTCGCGCAGCGATTTCAGCATCACCGCCATAAGGTCCTCATACCGCTCGGCGGCCCGGCGCAGCACCGCGTCGAACTGGCCGGAGCGGTAGAATTCTGTGGCCGAGATAAAGTCGTACTGAAACCCGAAAGTGTCGAGGAACCGGCGCAGCATGGCGTTGTTGTGGTCGCCAAAGCTTGTGTGCGTGCCAAACGGGTCAGGCACACTTGTCAGCGGCATCTGTAAATATTCGGTCAGCGCTTCGGGGTTGGGCACGTTCTCCGGCACTTTCCGCATGCCGTCGAGGTCATCGGAAAAGCAGATCAGCCGGGTCGGAATATCCGACAAAACCTGGAACGCGCGGCGCACCATGGTCGTCCGTGCGACCTCCCCAAAGGTGCCGATATGGGGCAAGCCCGAAGGACCGTAGCCGGTTTCAAAAAGCACATAACCTTTCTCGGGCGGAGCTTTTTCGTAGCGCTTCAGAAGCTTTCGGGCTTCCTCAAAGGGCCAGGCCTTCGATGTCTGCCCTGCATCGCGCAATCCGCTCATGTCCGTCTCCGGGAAATCCTGTGCCGGGCCCTTTGCCCGCCACCGCGGGCCGCTTCCTATTGCGGTGGACCGCAAGCGTCAATAAATTCCAGCCGACTGCGCTTCAGCCGCCAAAGGAACCTCGCGTGCCCGAACATCCCTTTTTGCCGCAGGACTGCCTGATCGCGCTGATGATCGCCACGTCCGTTTCCGACGAAAACATGCGCACCTCCGAACTGGTGGCGATCCAGGGGCTCGTCAATCACCTGCCGGTTTTCGCCAATTATGACGTGGACCGCATTAAGGTGATCTCGCAGACCGTCTTCGATCTTTTCGAGGAAGAGGATGGTCTTGACGCGCTCTTCGGCATCGTGCGCCGCGATCTTCCGGCGAAGCTGAACGAGACGGCCTATGCACTTGCGGTGGATGTGGTGGCCTCCGATGGCAACGCGTCGAGCGAGGAATTGCGGCTTCTTGAAGAAATTCGTTACGAGCTCAATATCGACCGGCTCCATGCCGCCGCGATTGAGCGTGCCGCGCGCGCCCGATACGCGACCCTTTGACCGGCTTGCCCGCGAAACAGGTTCTGACCTAGAAGCCCCTAGACCCTACCAAAGGCGAGCGATGGCCGAACCACCGAAGAATGCCGAGGCAGAGCGCGCACCGTCCAAGCGCATCGGTGCGCTGCGTGGCCTTCTGCCGTTTCTGAAACCGTACACGCTGCTCCTCGCTGGTGCGTCTTTCGCATTGGTGCTGACCGCTGCGCTCAGCCTTGTGCTGCCCCTGGCGGTGCGCCGTGTGGTGGATGGGTTTGAGACTGCGGCGTCCAGCCTGCTCGACGGATATTTCGCCGCTGCCCTCGGTCTGACGGCTCTGATCGCCCTCGGGACCGGGCTGCGGTACTACATGGTCACGCGGCTGGGCGAGCGGGTCGTGGCCGATATCCGCAAGTCGGTCTTCGACCGGACCATAGGCATGAGCCCGGCGTTCTTCGAGCAGATCCTCACAGGCGAGGTGATCAGCCGGATCACCACCGATACCACGCTGATTCAATCGGTTATTGGCTCCTCGGTCAGTTGGTTCCTGCGCAACATGCTTCTTTTCTTCGGAGGTATGGCGTTGATGATCTGGACCAGCCCGAAATTGGCGGGTCTGGTTCTGTTGATCGTTCCGGCGGTTCTGGGTCCGATCATCATTCTGGGCCGGCGTATCCGCAACCTTTCCCGCGAAAACCAGGACTGGATCGCGGCCTCCTCGGGCAATGCCTCGGAACAGCTGCTCTCTGTGCAGACCGTCCAGGCCTTCACCCATGAGGGCGCCAGCCGAAACCGGTTTGACGACATCACCGAAAAGAGCTTCCAGGCAGCGCTGAAGCGGACCTTCTTTCGCGCTGCGATGACAACCATCATCATTGCCGTGGTCTTTGCAGGGATAGTCGGGGTGCTCTGGATCGGCGCCCGGGACGTGCGTGAAGGCGCGATCACGATCGGCGTGCTTGTCCAGTTTGTGATTTACGCGGCCATGGTGGCGGGCTCGGCGGCGGCGCTCAGCGAGATCTGGGGCGAACTTCAGCGTGCGGCGGGCGCAACGGAACGGCTGATCGAACTTCTGAACCTCGTCGACAGCGTCAACGATCCTGACCGTCCGCACCCGCTGCCCGAAGCCGGAAAGGCGCCAATCACCTTTGATGATGTGGTCTTTCACTATCCTACGCGACCGAGCGACCCAGCACTAAACGGCGTTAGTTTCGAAGTGGCTCCGGGGGAAACCGTTGCGCTTGTTGGGCCGTCGGGGGCCGGGAAATCCACCGTCATTCAGTTGATGCTGCGGTTCTATGATCCGCAATCGGGGGCCATCCGCCTTGGCGGTGTTGACCTGCGCCAGATGATCCGCGCCGAATTCCGGGCCGCCCTGTCGCTTGTGCCGCAGGATCCGGTGATCTTTGCCGATACCGCGCGCGAAAACATCCGGTTCGGCCGCCCGAGCGCAACGGACGCCGAGGTCGAAGCCGCGGCGCAGGCCGCTGCTGCCGACGGGTTCCTACGGGACTTGCCCGACGGCTATGACACCTACGTTGGCGAACGGGGCGTCATGCTGTCAGGTGGCCAACGCCAGCGCATCGCCATCGCGCGCGCGATCCTGCGCAACGCGCCCATCCTGCTGTTGGACGAGGCGACCTCGGCCCTCGATGCCGAAAGCGAACAGGCGGTCCAGAGTGCGGTGGAAAACATGTCGGAAGGGCGCACGACCATCATCGTGGCGCACCGACTGGCGACGGTGAAACGGGCCGACCGCATTCTGGTCTTCGACAAGGGCCGCATCGTAGCCAGTGGCACCCATGACAGTCTGGTTCGGGACGGCGGCCTTTATGCTCGGCTGGCGCGGCTGCAGTTTACCGATGGTCTCGATGCCTCCACCGAGGCGGCGGAATAGCGCCCTTTCAAAAGAAAAAGTCGCCGCACCTGTCAAGAAGGGTGTAGCTTTCCCCTACCGGCTCACGAACGGGAAGGGGCGCCGGTGAGGAGAGTGACCTTCCGCACTGCACCGGTGCGCATTTCGGCACCGGTTTTGAGGAGAGACTAAGATGCAAAAACTGATGGCGAGCATGGCTGTCGCGGTGTGCCTGGCAGGCACCGCGCACGCACAGACATACGGTGACCTTTACGAGGCAGGCACCCTGGGGGACGTGTCGAACATGGAAAAGCGGATTGGCCAGATGCTGGTGGACAATGGCGTACCCATGTCTTGCCTAGCGCTGATGACACTGAACGACGTGGCGCAGATCAACGGCATTCTCAACAACGCCGGTATGAATTCTGCAAACAAGCGCAACCGGATCAAAGCGATCGTCAGCCGGTCGTGCTGATCAATTCGCGTCAGTCGAAACGAAACGCCTTGGGTATGAAAACTCATCCAGCCGCCCCCTCAAAGGGGCGGCTTCGCCTGCGCCCCGCGCTCTGATCTGAACTTTCTGAAATAACGCCGCGTTCCTTTGCCGTGGGGCAGTTGCAGCGCGGGGCAAAAACACCCATTTTCCGCCGAAATCGCGAAGCTATGTCGCACCTCGGGAGGACCTGCCATGACTGTATTTACCACCGCCGCCGACTTGCGGGCGATTGAAGATCAGATGCCCTGGGAAGAGCGGGATGTGGCAAAGACGGTCTACGAACTGCTCACGCGGACGAAAGAAAAGCACGGCGCGCGAAATGCTGTGACCTTCCAGCTTCTTTCCGGGCCGAAGGACCCCGCAGAGACGCTGACCTGGAACGCTTTGCATCACAAGGTCACGCAAACCGCCAATCTCTTCCGGTCGCTTGGTGTCGGTGAAAGCGACGTGGTGGCCTACGTGCTTCCGAACTGCAACGAAACGGTCATGACCCTGCTCGGCGGCACGGTGGCCGGCATTGCAAACCCGATCAATCCCCTGCTCGACGCTGAACAGATCAGCGCGATCCTGCGGGAAACGGGCGCAAAGGTTGTCGTGACCCTGAAGTCCTTTCCGAAAACCGATGTGGCCCAGAAAACGGCCGAAGCCGTGGCCCGCGCGCCGGGCGTCGAGGCTGTTCTTGAAGTCGACCTTCTGCGCTACCTGACACCGCCCAAGTCCTGGATCGTGCCCTTCCTGCGGCCAAAGAATCCGGTGGCTCACAAGGCCAGAGTCCTCGATTTCAACGCCGAGGTTGCGAAACAGCCAGGTGACAAGCTGAGTTTTCCCGACAGCACCGGCGACCGCGTGGCGGCCTATTTCCACACCGGCGGAACCACCGGCATGCCGAAGATCGCCCAGCACCTTTACTCGGGCATGATCTACAACGGTTGGATCGGGACCGAGCTTCTCTTCACCGAAGAAGACAACGTGATCTGCCCGCTGCCGCTCTTCCATGTGTTTGCCAGCCATGTGATCCTGATGGCTATGCTGACATCTGGCGCGCATGTGGTTTTCCCGACCCCCGCGGGCTACAGAGGCGAGGGCGTGTTCGACAACTTCTGGAAACTGGTCGAACGCTGGAAAGTGACGTTCATCATCACGGTGCCTACCGCGATATCAGCGCTGATGCAGCGACCCGTCGACGCCGATATCTCGTCGGTTAAAACGGCCTTCTCCGGCTCCTCGCCGTTGCCCGTCGAACTCTTCAACCGGTTCGAGAAAGCCACCGGTGTCACACTGGTCGAAGGGTACGGTCTGACCGAGGCGACCTGCCTTGTCTCGTGCAATCCGGTCGAGGGACAGAAGAAGATCGGATCAATCGGTTTTCCCTTCCCCTACACGGACGTAAAGATCCTGCACCAAACGCCCGAGGGGCCAGTTGAATGCGAGGCGGACGTGGTGGGTGAGATCTGTATTGACAGCCCCGGTGTCCACGCGGGGTCGACCTACACCGAAGCGGATAAGAACCACAAGCTCTTCCACCACGATGTTTATCTGCGCACGGGCGATCTGGGCCGCATCGACACGGATGGCTATCTCTGGATTACGGGGCGCGCGAAAGACCTGATCATCCGCGGCGGGCACAACATCGACCCGGCTGAAATCGAGGAAGCTCTGGCCGGGCACGAAGCGGTCGCCTTTGTCGGCGCCATCGGGCAGCCGGACGCGCATTCCGGTGAACTGCCCTGCGCTTACGTGGAGCTTGTGCAAGGTGCGAACACCTCGGTCGACGCGCTTATGGAATATGCAAAAGCCCACGTGCATGAGCGCGCCGCCTATCCAAAGCACTTGGAAATCCTCGATGAATTGCCGAAGACCGCGGTCGGCAAAGTCTTTAAGCCAGAGCTCAGAAAGCGTGCGATCACGCGGGTCTATAACGACGCCCTGTCCGGGGCGGGCCTGGGCGCGTCGGTCGAATCCGTGGTCGAAGACAAGAAACTCGGACTGGTGGCCGTCCTATCGCGGGGCGCCGACACCGACGAGGACAAGGTGAAAGAGTTGCTGGGGTCCTACACCCGTCCCTGGCGCTGGGCCGCCTGACATACAGCCGTATTGGCGACCTTTACAGCGACAGGCACGCGCGATACGTCGGCAACCCCAAAGGACCTCGAATAAAAGAGCAGGGTGGGCGTGAAATACCGGCCAGAGATTGATGGACTTCGGGCGATCGCCGTTGTGCCTGTGGTCCTGTTTCACGCCGGGATCAGCGGCTTTGACGGCGGCTTTGTCGGTGTCGATGTCTTCTTTGTGATTAGTGGCTACCTGATCACCACGATCATTGTGGACGAAGTGGCCGAGGGCCGGTTTTCGTTGGCGCGCTTTTACGAGCGTCGGGCACGGCGCATTCTGCCGGTTCTCTTCTTTGTGGTTCTGGTCTGCCTGCCCTTCGCATGGTTCTGGCTGATGCCACGCTACCTTGAGACCTTCAATCTGAGCGTGCTCGGTGTCGCGACCTTCACGTCTAATTTCCTGTTCTGGAGCCGTACCGGGTACTTTGAGACAAACGCCGAACTTCAGCCGCTCCTCCACACCTGGAGCCTCGCGGTAGAAGAGCAATACTACATCTTCTTCCCGATCCTGATCATGCTGATCTGGCGTTTTGGGGCGCGGGTGGTGTGGGCGACGTTGATAGGTCTTTCGGTCCTCAGTTTCGCCTGGGCCGAGGCAAGCGTGCGAACAGATCCGGCCGGCGCGTTCTTCCTGCTTCCCGCAAGGGGGTGGGAGCTTTTGATCGGTGCACTGGCGGCGCTCTGGTTGCGGCGCTCCGCCCAAATTTCTTTGCCACCACCTCTGCGCGACGTCTTTGCGGCCTTTGGGCTGGCTCTTGTTCTTTTTTCGATTGTCATGTACGACGACCGAACGGTTTTTCCTGGTACCACCGCCCTGCTGCCAACGGTCGGAACCGTCCTCCTTGTTCTTTTTGCCGGACAGGGCGGGCAGGTGCAGCGCGTTCTCAGTCTGCGCCCGCTGGTCTGGATCGGGCTGATTTCCTATGGCGCCTATCTGTGGCACCAGCCGGTCTTTGCCTTTTTCAAGCACCGCTTCGGCAGCACGAGTTTTGACGGCCATGTCTGGGGTTTGATCGCTTTGTCCTTCGCATTGGCGATCTTTAGCTATCTGCTGGTTGAACAGCCTTTCCGGCGGCGGATCTCCACAAGGTCAGTTGTGATTTCAACCGTTTCGGCGGGCGTGGCGGCTGTGGCAGTGGCGACGACGATGCACTTTTACGTGGACGATCGCCCGGAAAGGCTGCCGTCCTATCAATGGGCGCTGGAACACGCTGACCCAGAGGTCTTGCGCTACGTGCAAAGAAAGAACACGCGCCTTGTTTGCGGCGATGGCTCAGACAAGCTTGGCATCAGACAATGCGAATTCGGAACGGCAGATGCCCCGCCGACGCTGGCGCTTTGGGGAGACAGTCTGGCGGGCGCACTGCTCTCGGGGCTCGACGAGATCGCGCGAGAAAACGGCAGCGCAGGCGCGGCCTTTTTCGCCAATGCCTGCCCTCCGGTTCCGGGGTTGCGCAATACTGTGGCCCGCAAATGTGTCGGCGAAACGCATGAGGACATTCTGACCAGGATCCTCGCTTTGCCGGACCTTGAGCAGGTGATCATTACCGGTAATTTCGTGGGCGCCATGGACGCCCCCAACGTGCTGGTGGACGGCGCTGCCACATCAGCCGGCAAGATAGAAGCCCGGCTCGCAACCGTTGTGGAGCGCCTGAAGGAACGCGGCGTGACGGTGGTTCTGCTGGAACAGGGGCCGCTCTTTGCCGAACCGGCGGCGGACTACCTGGTTCAAAGCCTTCGGCACGGCCATCTCGACCCGATCGCGGTAACACGCGACGCGCATCTGGCCTCGCTCGCCCAGGCGCGCGGGCTGTCCGAGTTCGTCGATACCTACGTGGAAACGGACGATTTTTTCTGCGGTCCCGAGGTTTGTTCCTCCATCGACGCCGCCGGGCAGTTGGTGATCTACGACCGCAATCATGTGACACGGGCTTATTCGCGGAAACTGGCCGAGTACCTGGCGGCCGAAGCAGGACTTTAACCTGCGCGTTAGCAATACCTCCGTTGCGGCGGGGAACGACCTGTCCTAAACGGACGCCATGCCGCATCCGCAGACCACATCCGGGCACGTCCGTGCCATTCTTGTGCTTGGCTTGCCGTTGATTGGCAGTCATCTGGCGCAGGTTGCGATTCACTCGACCGATACGCTGATGCTGGGGTGGTACGCAGTCGATGCGCTGGCCGCAGCGACTATCGCCGGGGCGTTTTATTTCTGCGTTTTCATTGTGGGCTCGGGGTTCGCCTGGGCCGTCATGCCAATGGTGGCCGCCGCGGATGCCGCCGGCGACGACCAGCAGGTGCGCCGCGTCACGCGCATGGCCCTCTGGATCAGTCTTGTCTTTGCCACGGCCACCATGCCGCTTTTGTGGTTCTCCGAGGACGTCCTGTTGTCCATCGGGCAAGAATCGCGGGTGGCGGAGTTGGCCCAGAACTATTTGCGCATCGCAGGCTGGTCCATTTTCCCGGCCCTCGTGGTGATGGTCCTGAAGAGCTATCTCGCCGCGCTGGAACGCACGGAGATCGTATTCTGGGTCACCGCGCTGGCCGCCGCGCTCAACGTGCCGATAAACTATGCGCTTATCTTCGGTAATTTCGGCATGCCAGAGCTTGGAATTCGCGGGGCGGCCATCGCCTCGGTCAGCCTGCAGGTGCTGTCGCTCGTCGTGCTCATTGCCTACGTCCGCCGCGAGACGGCGAAGTACGAACTCTTCGCGCGGTTCTGGCGGGCTGACCCCGAGGGGCTGAGACGTGTCTTTCGCCTGGGCTGGCCCATCGGGTTGACCAATCTCGCCGAGGTTGGGCTCTTCGCGGCTTCTTCGGTGATGATCGGCTGGCTTGGCGCCCTGGCGCTCGCTGCGCACGGCATCGCCCTGCAGCTTGCCTCGATCACCTTCATGGTCCACATCGGACTGTCCAATGCCGCGACCATCCGGGCAGGCCAGGCTTTCGGTCTCAATGACGAGGCGGACCTGCGCAAGGGCGGCCGGACCATCATCGCTATGTCGATGATCTTTGCGTTGCTCACGGTCGCGGTTTTTCTGCTGTTTCCGACGCCGCTTATCGGTCTTTTTCTTGCCCCCGACGATCCCGCACGCCCAGAGATCCTGGCACTCGGAGCGGTGCTCTTGGCGCTGGCGGCGGCCTTCCAGTTGGGTGACGCCGCGCAGGTCATGGCGCTTGGTCTCTTGCGCGGCGTTCAGGATACGAGAGTGCCCATGGTCTGGGCCGCCATCGCCTACTGGGGAGTGGGCGCGCCTGCGGCCTACCTTCTGGGTTTTCCCTTGGACCTTGGCGCGGCGGGCGTCTGGATCGGCCTTGTGATCGGCCTTTTCGTGGCCGCGGTTGCGCTAATGGCGCGGTTCTGGCGGCGCTCGGTTCATATCGCAGCGCCCGAAGGGGCAGCCGCCTGACGCGTTTACTCGGCTTTGTCGAGCCTGTCGGCTTTCTTGCGTACAAGGACGCTGCGCAGATCGTGCATCGCCAGTAAGAGTCGGTCGGTTACATCCTCAAGCTCGTCTTCGCTGGCACGGGATTGCGCCCATTGGGCCGTCAGGTTCAGATGGTCGATGGTCCTGTGAATGTCGTCGAGGTCGCGGCGGCGGAGCAGTGCCTGCCGGTCCGCCAGCCAAGACGCAATGGCGGCTTGCTCTTCCTTGCTCAGTTCGTGCTTGCCGTGCGCCTTCACCTCGCCGTTCTTTACGTTGATCACGGCGATCTGGTCCATCTCGATCCGCCGGTGCCGGTTTTCCGTGTCGACGCGGTAGACGGCGGCCCCGTTTTCGCGAACCCGGAAATAGAACTCGGGCAGGATCGGCGCGCTCACGACAACCCCGCGCAAAACGCCTGGATGCGGTGGCACGCCTCGGTCAGTTGTTCGTCCGATGTCGCATAGCTGACGCGGAAGTGCGGGCTGAGCCCGAAGGCCGCGCCAAAGACAACCGCCACGCCCTCCTCGTCGAGAAGCGCGGTCGCGAAAGCCTCGTCGCTGTCGATCCTGGTGCCGCCCGCGCTGGTCTTTCCGAGGCAGCCTGCAATTGAGGGGTAGACGTAGAACGCGCCCTCGGGCACGGGGCACTCGATGCCGTCCGCGTCATTCAGCATGGCGACGACAAGATCCCGGCGCCGTTCGAAAAGCTTTGCGTTCTCCGGCAGAAAATCCTGCGGTCCGTTCAGCGCCTCAACCGCTGCCCACTGGCTGACCGACGACGGGTTTGACGTGGACTGGGACTGAACCTTGCGCATGGCCGCGATCAGTTCTTCCGGGCCCGCGGCATAGCCAATGCGCCATCCGGTCATCGCATAGGCTTTTGAGACGCCGTTGCAGGTGAGTGTTCTGTCGTAAAGACCTGGCTCTACCTCTGCCGGAGTACAGAACTGGAAATCGCCGAAGCGGATGTGTTCGTACATATCATCGGTCATGATCCAGACTTGGGGGTGCCGCATCAGGACATCGGTCAGCCCTTTGAGCGTCTCTCGGGAATAGCCGGTCCCGGTGGGGTTCGATGGCGAGTTGAAG
>JBCDED010000050.1:0-29592 GCA_039179985.1 Pseudomonadota bacterium | reverse complement strand
CCAGCGGCGGTTGGTGGGACTGGCATCCGTCGAAGACGGCGCTTGAGTACCACTGGCGCACCGGCGCCCTGGCGGTGACCAAGCGGGAGGGGTTTCGCAAGTACTACGATCTGACTGAACGGGTTTTGCCCGCGTCCGTGCTGGCCGAGCGGACCGAGCCCGCGGAGACGCTCGACTGGGCCTGCAACGCCGCGCTCGACCGGCTGGCCTTTGCGTCATCGGGCGAGATCGCTGCCTTCTGGGCACTGGCGAGCCCGGCGGAGGCCAAGGACTGGTGTGCGGCGGAATGCGCGGCGGGCCGGATCGAAGAGATCGAGATCGGCCTTGCTGACGGGTCCTGGCGACGGTCCTTCGCGCGGCCGGGCCTTGTGGATGGGCCGGTGCCCGAGCTGTCTGGCCGCCTGCGCATCCTCAGCCCCTTTGATCCGGCTTTGCGCGACCGCAAACGCGCCGAGCGGCTCTTTGGATTTTCCTACCGGATCGAGATCTTCGTGCCCGAGACGAAGAGGACGTATGGTTATTATGTCTTCCCAATCCTTGAAGGCGACCGACTGGTGGGCCGCATAGACATGAAATGTGCGCGCGCAGAAGGCTGCCTGTCAGTGAGGGCACTCTGGCCTGAACCGGGCGTGAAATGGGGCAAGCTGCGGCATCAGAAACTCCTCTCTGAACTGGATCGTCTGGGCGGGCTGACGGGGTGCCGGACCGTGGATTTCGGGCCCGGCTGGCTGCGCGATCCGTAGCGATTCGGAAAACACTAAATATTGTGTCTGTTACGTGACAAACCCCTCAAAAATGCTTATATTTTGGGGGACTAACAAAGGATGGGCAGGCATGGCGGACGACGGCCAGCTGACCGAAGACTACGGCGCTGATTCTATCAAAGTTCTCAAAGGCTTGGAGGCGGTGCGCAAGCGCCCGGGCATGTACATCGGTGACACCGATGACGGGTCGGGCCTGCACCACATGGTCTATGAGGTTGTCGACAACGGGATCGACGAAGCTCTGGCAGGCCATGCCGATGCCGTGACGGTGGTTTTGCATGCCGATGGCAGTGTATCGGTCTCGGACAACGGGCGCGGAATTCCGGTCGGCATCCACGAAGAAGAGGGCGTCTCGGCGGCCGAGGTCATTATGACCCAGCTGCATGCTGGCGGGAAGTTTGACCAGAACTCTTACAAGGTGTCGGGCGGCCTGCACGGCGTGGGCGTTTCGGTGGTCAACGCGCTGTCGGACTGGCTGGATTTGCGCATCTGGCGCGATGGTAAGGAACACCATGCGCGTTTTGAGAACGGCGAAACGGTCAAGCACCTTGAGGTGGTGGGCGACGCAAACGGCCGAAAAGGCACCGAGGTGCGCTTTCTCGCTTCCACGAACACCTTCTCGAACATCGACTACAGTTTCAAAACGCTTGAATCGCGGTTGCGCGAACTGGCGTTCCTGAACTCCGGCGTCAAGATTGTCCTGGAAGACGCGCGCCACGGCGAAATCCAGCGCGCCGAGATGGTCTATGAGGGCGGCGTGCGCGAATTCGTGCGCTTTCTCGACCGCTCAAAGACACCGCTGATCGATGAGCCGGTCTTCATCTCGGGCGAGAGGGACGGGATCACCGTCGAAGTCGCCATGTGGTGGAACGACGGCTATAACGAGATGGTGCTGCCCTTCACCAACAACATCCCGCAGCGGGACGGCGGTACGCATCTGGCAGGCTTCCGGGGCGCTCTGACGCGTACTCTGAACCTTTACGCCGGTCAGTCGGGGATTGCCCGGAAGGAAAAGGTGAACTTCACCGGCGATGACGCGCGCGAGGGTCTGACCTGCGTGCTCAGCGTAAAGGTGCCGGATCCAAAGTTCTCCTCTCAGACGAAAGACAAGCTTGTCTCCTCCGAGGTGCGGCCCGCGGTCGAAGGGCTGATGAACGAAAAGCTGGCCGAGTGGTTCGAGGAAAACCCGGGGCCCGCGCGCATGGTTGTGACCAAGATCGTCGAAGCAGCGCTGGCCCGAGAGGCGGCCCGCAAGGCCCGCGAGATGACGCGCAAGAAATCGGCGCTGGATGTAGCCAGCCTGCCCGGAAAGCTCGCGGATTGTCAGGCGCGTGACCCCGAAGACCGGGAACTGTTCCTCGTGGAGGGGGACAGTGCCGGTGGTTCGGCCAAACAGGGCCGCGCCCGCGCCAATCAGGCAGTGCTTCCCCTGCGCGGTAAAATTCTGAACGTAGAACGTGCGCGGTTCGACCGGATGCTGTCGAGCCAGGAAATCGGCACTCTGATCACGGCCCTTGGCACGGGTATCGGGCGCGACGAGTTCGACATCTCGAAACTGCGCTACCACAAGATCATCATCATGACCGACGCGGATGTGGACGGTGCGCATATCCGCACGCTGCTTCTGACGTTTTTCTTCCGTCAGATGCCTGAGATCATCGAGGGTGGATACCTCTACATTGCGCAGCCGCCGCTCTACAAAGTCGCGCGCGGCAAGTCCGAGGTCTATCTAAAGGACCAGTCGGCGCTTGATGACTATCTGATCGAGATGGGGATCGAGGGGGCCGTACTGCGGCTCGGGTCGGGTGAAGAAATCGTCGGTCAGGACCTTTTGCGCGTCGTGGAAGAGGCGCGGTCGGTCAAGCGCATCCTGCAGGCTTTCCCGACGCATTACCCCATGCACATCGTGGAACAGGCGGCGATCGCGGGGGCCATGGTGCCGGGCCAGATCGATGCCGATATTCAGGGCACGGCCGATGCGGTCGCCGCGCGGCTGGATCTTATCGCCGTGGAATACGAACGCGGCTGGATGGGCCGTCCGACGCAGGACAAGGGCATTCGCCTGACACGTGCAGTGCGGGGCGTGGAAGAGGTGCGCACGCTTGACGGGCCGGTGTTGCGGTCGTCGGAGGCACGGCGCCTGTCCGAGTTTACCACTGGCCTGCAAGAGATTTACGGCGCGCCGGCCGTTCTGGTTCGCAAGGACAAGGAAATCACCGTCCATGGGCCGCTCGAATTGCTCGACGCAATCCTTGGCGAGGGTGAAAAGGGTCTGACGTTGCAACGCTACAAGGGCCTTGGCGAGATGAACCCCGACCAGCTTTGGGAAACGACGCTTGACCCCGAGGCACGGACGCTCTTGCAGGTGAAAGTCGAAGATGTGGCTGAGGCCGACGACATCTTCACCAAGCTCATGGGCGATGTGGTCGAACCGCGACGCGAGTTCATCCAGTCGAACGCTCTGAGTGTCGAGAACCTGGATTTCTGACGCCAAAGCCACGGACCCGGATCCAATTTGCAACACGGGGCATTTAAGGCCCCGCACGTGACATTCGGCGCGTCAGTACCGATATAAGTAGTCTGGGCGGGCGAATCTGACGGGGATTGCGGGAATGATGGACGATGCGCCCAAATTGACAGCTGCGGAGGCCAAGGGCCTCAGGACGGCGAAAGAGCTGGAAGGTCATCTGTCCTGGCTCGATACCTTCACGCCCGCCGCGCTTGGGGTTTTGGCCATCGCCTCGGGCATCTACACGTATCTCGGCGTGTCTTCGCTTCTGGAAGACAACGGCGCTTTGAGCTTTTTTGCGGCCGTTGCCTATTCCATCGCCGTCTCCGTCGGCATCTTCGTTTTCTGGAGCTACATGCTACGTCTTTTGCCCTCCATGCGTAGTGCAGGGGGCTTTATTGGTCTCACGGTTTCGATGATCGTCGGGTCTACCGCGATCATCGCGATGTCGAGCTGGCTGAATGCGGCGGCGCTGGCGGGCTCGGCCGCGGTCGAACAGCATCTCGACAACACTGTGCGCGATTATCAGGCCGCCTTGGAACAGGCCCATGAAATCGCGCTGTCGGGTCAGGCCCTGGGCCGCGAGGTAGAGCGCGCGCGCGAAGCTTTCGAGGCCTTGGCGCAGCAGGAACGGTCGGGGGAACTCTCCGGTACGGCGGGCGAGGGCGCGGTGTTCCGTGTTCTGACGCAGAAAACCGAAGAACTTCGCAATCTCGAAAACCAGATTGCCGACCAGCAGCCGCTGATCGATGCGGCCTTCGAGGAAGGAAATTCCATCATCGGCCGGATGCGGGCGCTGACCGTGGCGCCCGGGCCGGTCGAGCGGCGCTCGGTCGCGTTTTCCGAAGAAAGCCTGCGGCTGGCGGGCGTGATTGCGAGTTTGAACCAGTATTCGGTCGCGCCGCTGGTCGCGCGGGCCGCCGAAGATCTGCCGGCCTCGGTCGTTTTGCCGGACCTCGACGGGCGCAGCAGCAGCATACGCGAGGCGCAGACTTCGACCATTGCTTCGGTGCTCGACGCGCTCGACCAGCGCAGCCAGACGCTGAAGCGCGCCGCGGATGACGTGCTGGCTATCGAACCTCCGCAAGAGACGGCCTATAACCCGATCTCCAGTGCCGATGCGGTGATCAAATATGCAAACAGCTTCGTCCCGTCCTGGGCGGGCGCGATTGCCATTGATCTCTTGCCGGCCGTGCTTGTCTTCATGCTTGCGATCACGCAGGCCGCGATCCGTTCGGGCCGGGACGGGCTGAGCATCGAAGAGACGCTGACGCT
Source organism: Pseudomonadota bacterium (assembly GCA_039179985.1). Lineage (GTDB taxonomy): Bacteria > Pseudomonadota > Alphaproteobacteria > Rhodobacterales > Rhodobacteraceae > JBCCMQ01. The sequence goes on along the minus strand of JBCDED010000050.1, from coordinate 25,044 downwards.
GGCAGATCTCAAGGCTGCGATCAATGCGATGAAGGATGTGGAGGCCTCCATGGGCGCCGCTGATACCGAAGTGATGCGGCGGGTAACCGGGCCGGACAGCCACGTCCGGCAGGCGGCGGAGTAAGAGGCGCATGACCGCCGAACCCGACGCGCCCCCGTCACAGCCGCCGCCCGCGATCCGCCGCTGGCTGCGCTGGGTCTTGGTCGTGCAGGCAGGTCTGGCCGTGGTGCTGGTCCTGTCGGACGTCCAGCCCCAATGGATGCCACGGCTCACCGTCACGCCGCCGCTGCCCGAAGGCCCGGTGTCGCCCGGTGACCAGCGGCGCAGGTATAATCCTGCCGAGACGCGGCCCGATTTCACGCGCAGACCGTCGGAGCCTCGCCGCGCCGTGCCGGGCGGGCTGCCGGAGCGACTGGAATTTAGTGTGGCCGATGTGGACGGATTTGGGCCCGCTCTCTTCATCCGGGGTGGAATCGCTGCGGGTGATGCGGAGCGGTTTGAAACCTATGTGGGAACGCTGGGCGAGGTGCCGGATATCGTCGCCCTGAACAGCCCCGGCGGCGTCGTTACCGAAGCGCTGGAGATCGGACGAACCCTCCGCACCCGCGGGCAGACGACCGTGATGCAGGCCGATACGATCTGTCTTTCAGCCTGCCCCTACATGCTGGCGGGCGGGGTCGAGCGCCACGTGTCCAAGCGTGCGGCGGTTGGTCTGCACCAGCACTACTACGATGCGCCTGGTTATATGCCGGTCTTTCTGGCCGTGGAGGGTATCCAGCACGGGCAGGGACAGACCATGGCCTATCTCATCGAGATGGAGATCGATCCAGGGCTCATGCTCTATTCGCTGAATACGCCGCCCGAAGAAATCTACGTGCTGGTCGAAAGCGAACTGAACGAAACCCGGCTCGCCACGCATATCCTCGACTAGGCGAACCAGCCGCGAAGTTCGTCCAGCACCTTCGGCGCCGCCGCGGCGATCACCTGGCCTGTGTTGCGTGTGGGATCATAGGCCCGCCCGTCGATCAACTCCACGACGCCGCCTGCCTCAGCGACCGCCAGCGCGCCCGCCGCGTGATCCCAGGGTTTGGCGGTGGGGTTTACAACGAAGTCGATCTTGCCCTGGGTCAGCAACCGGTACTCGTGGCACGAACAGCGGATCGAACTGACGCGGGTATAACTCTGCATGGCCTTTGCCGCCTCTGCGCGTTGGTCCGGCGGGAAAAGGAAGATCGAGGCGTAGCCGGTCTGCATCCCGGGTGCGCCGGGCGTGCTGACCTCAAGCCGCTGGGGCGCGTCACCGGGACGGCAGAACCACGCTCCGCCGCCCTTGCGGGCCATGACCCAATCGTCGAGGACCGGGTCGTAGAGCAGGCCGAAAACCGTTTCGCCCGCGCGCTGCACCGACAGGATCACACCAAATACGGCGAGCCCGTTCGCAAAATTCCAGGTCCCGTCCACAGGGTCGATCATCACAGTCAGAGGGCTCGACGGAAGCTGGTCCATCAGTGAAGGATCCGCAGCTATTGCTTCTTCCCCGACCACCAGAGCGCCCGGAAGGGCCAGTTTTGCGCCTTCTGTGATCGCAGCTTCAGAGGCTGTGTCGGCCTCTGTGACCAGATCGTCGTGGGCGGCCTTCGACTGAATGTCCGCCGGCGCCAGGGCACGGAACCGAGACATGATCTCGGCCGCGGCCACCTCTCGGACCAGCCCGATCAGGGCTGTTTCCTGATCGGCTGTTAGCATGTCCGGACTACGCTTCGAGACTGCGGCGCAGGATCTCCAGATCTTCGGCGATCTGGTTGTCGTGGGCCTTGAGCTCTTCAATCTTGCGCACGCCATGCATCACGGTGGTGTGGTCACGGCCGCCGAAGCGGCGCCCGATTTCGGGCAGGCTGCGCGAGGTCAGTTGTTTCGACAGATACATGGCGATCTGCCGGGGCCGGGCGATGGTACGCACGCGCTTTGGCCCAATGATATCGCTGAGGCGGATGTTGTAGTGTTCGGACACGCGCCGCTGGATTTCCTCGATGGTGACCTTGCGGTCCGAGGCGCGAAGGATGTCCGCCAGACAGTCCTGCGCCAGCTCAAGCGTGATCTCCCGTCCCACGAGAGAGGCGAAGGCAAAAAGCCGCATCAGCGCGCCTTCGAGAACGCGGACGTTGGTTGAAATGCGGTGAGCGAGGAAATCGAGCACGCCGTCGGCCAGAACCAGATCGCGGTACTGCTCTTTGTACTGATCGGCTTTCTTCTGAAGGATGCCCAGCCGCAGTTCGTAGTCGGTGGGATGCAGGTCTACCACAAGACCGGACTGCAGGCGTGACCGGATTCGGTCTTCGAGGTCTTTGATTTCCACCGGAGCGCGGTCGGCGGAAATGATGATCTGCTTGTTCTGGTCCACGAGCGCGTTGAACGTGTGGAAGAATTCTTCCTGCGTGCTGTCCTTGCCGGCGATGAACTGCACGTCATCGACCATCAGCAGGTCGACCGAGCGGAACATCTGTTTAAACTCCATCATCGACTTGTCGCGGATGGCCTGCACGAAACGGTACATGAACTGTTCCGCCGAAAGATAGACGGTTCTGAGATCGGGCCGCTGGGCCCGCAGTTCCCAGGCGATGGCATGCATCAGGTGCGTCTTGCCAAGACCAACGCCGCCGTAAAGAAACAGAGGATTGAACGTCGCCTCCCCACCCTCGGCCACTCGCCGCGCGGCAGCATAGGCCAGCTGGTTCGGCTTGCCGACGACAAATGTGTCGAACGTGAAACGTGCATCCAGGGGTGCCCCCAGGTCTTCGCGGTCATCCTCGGCTTTGTCTTTCATTTCGGCAGTCTTCCCCATGTCTGTGGCTTGAGTGGGGCGTGCAGCGCCCTTCGGCCGGTCGTTCTGGTTGTTGGGGGGCACGGAAAACTCGATGCGATTGATCGGGTTTCCTCGCGCTGCAAAGACGGTTTGGATCTGCTCCCCAAAATTGCGGGTCACCCAGTTGCCCACAAAAGTCGACGGCACGTTGAATGTCGCGATGCCGTTCTTAAGGTCCGAAAGCTCCAGCGGTTCTATCCACTGGGAAAAGTTGTTCTTGCCAACCGATTGTTCGAGATCCTGTCGTACATTGCCCCAAAGTTCCCTGCTCATTCCTGTCCAATCCGTCCTGTTATCAGGACTGGCGCCACGCCAGCCCCCGGGCTTTCCACCCACCGAGCACCCCCCGGTGCCCGGTGTCGTCCAGATCGCCCTCGAATCCTTCGGCCACGTTAAAGCACGCACCTTGCATCCCGCGGTCAGCGAGAAGCTCAGCGAAGGCCGTGGCGGCCCGCAAGGATCGCACTCCGGAGCGGCAGATGAACAGAAACGTGTCGGGCGCCTCGCTACCCAGTTCCGTCATCACTGCCTCCGCGAAGTGCGGATATGTGGACATGCCCGGGAACGTGGCCCATTCAACGCAAAGCAGCGTCTTGCCCAGTTCCTCAAGGTCAGGTTTCCCGACGAACCCCCATTCGGCGGAAGTCCTGACATCAATCAGCACGGCGCGGGGATTGTCCCTCAGGACGGCCCACGCTTCGGTCGGTGACACCTCACCGATACGCGGACGTCCGTCCGTGCCCATTCCATGTCCCCCCAAAAGACGATGTGAATCACCTGATAACGCTAGCAACAGCGTTGCGGGCGCCGCAACAGAACTTCAGCCTTGACGAAACAATTGGCGGACCGAATCCAGTCTGCGTGTCGCGAGCGCACCTTTCTGCGGCGCGGCAGATATGACTGCTTGATCTTGCGGCCAGTTTGCCTGGCGACTCAGCAGACCGCAACAAAAAGAGCGCGCCCGATCCCTTCGGGCGCGCTCCGAAATTCCAGCCTTCTCGCGGTTAAGCGATTGCTTTTACACGCGCGGACAGACGCGACATTTTCCGCGATGCGGTGTTTTTGTGCATGACGCCTTTGGTCACGCCGCGCATCAACTCGGGCTGCGCGAGGCGCAGGGCAGTCTGGGCAGCGGTCTGATCGCCCGAGGCAATTGCCTCTTCGACTTTGCGCAGGAAGGTGCGGATGCGCGACCGACGCGCCTTGTTGACTTCCAAGCGACGCAGGTTCTGGCGGGCGCGCTTTTTTGATTGTGGCGTGTTGGCCATTGTTCTGAGCGTCCTGATCTTTCGATACAAGTGAATCTGAGAGCGCGCTTCTAGGCCCGAAGCGCACCCGAGTCAACAGCCCCCTGCAAACATCATTTGTCGCGGAATTGCGGTTGCCGTTTTTCCAGGAAAGCGGCCATACCTTCGGTCTGATCGTCGGTTGCGAAAAGTGCGTGGAAGAGGCGTCGTTCAAACAGAATGCCTTCGGCAAGGCTCGTCTCTTCGGCGCGGTTGACGGCCTCTTTCACCGCCATGGCCGTGACCATGGACTTCTCCGAGATCCTATGCGCCGCGCCCGTCGCTTCTTCCAGAAGCTTCTTGGCAGGGACGACCCGGCTGGCAAGGCCCGCGCGTTCGGCTTCTTCGGCTTCCATGAAACGCCCCGTCAGGTGCATGTCCATGGACTTCGATCGTCCAACAAGACGGGTCAGTCGCTGCGTTCCGCCAAGGCCAGCGACAACGCCCAGATTGATCTCGGGCTGACCGAACTTGGCATTGTCCGCGGCGATGACGAAGTCGCACATCATCGCCAGCTCGCAGCCGCCACCCAGGGCGTAGCCTGCAACGGCAGCGATCATCGGTTTGCGAGAACGCAGCTTGTCGACCGTCGCGGTCCCGAAGAGATCGCCGCGGAACGCGTCGACAAAGTTCTTGTCTGCCATCTCCGAGATGTCGGCACCGGCGGCGAACGCTTTTTCGTTTCCGGTGAGAACGATGGCGCGAACCTTCTCGTTGTCGTCCGCTTCGGCGATTGCCTGCCCCAATTCGTCGATCAGCTCTGCGTTCAGAGCGTTCATGGAGTCGGGTCTGTTGAGCTTGATCAGGCAAACGTGGTCGTCGACGTCGACGATAATCGTTTTGTAGGCCATGCGGCGGTGCCGCTCCCGTGTTATTCTGCGAGTGAGCGATTTTGTTAGCAGTCTCAGCAGGCCGCGCAAGTTATCTTTGGCAGCGCCCGCAAAAGAACGTGGACCGCCCGCTCTGGACAATCCGCTGTACTGTCCCGCCGCAACCGGGCGTCAGGCAGGCCGCTCCTTCGCGTCCGTAGACCGTGAAGGAATGTTGAAAATATCCAAGTTCTCCATCGGCTTGGCGGTGGTCGCGTAGCGATGAACCACCGGCTTCGATGGCCTCTGCAAGCACCTTCCGGATTTCCGGAACGAGGCGGGCGATCCGTTTGGGACCGACCGACGCGACGCGGCGTCGCGGTGAGATCCCGGCGCGATAAAGGGCTTCGCAGACATAAATATTGCCCAGTCCGGAAACGATTCTCTGGTCAAGTAGCGCGGCCTTGATGGGCGTGCGGCGCCCGGCGAAGGCGGCTTCCAGATGCGCCTCGTGAAAGGCATTGCCAAGCGGCTCGGGCCCGAGACTGGCCAAAAGCGGGTGACCCAAAATGTCGTTTGTGGGCCAAAGGTCCATGGCGCCGAAACGGCGGGCGTCGTTGAAGGTCACGCGCGCCCCGTCTTCCATATGCAGGACAACGTGGTCATGGGCAGCCGGCGCCGGGTGATCGTAAAAAAAGCCGCCGATGCGAGTGCCGGACACCAGCATCCGCCCGGACATGCCCAGATGGATGATCAGTGTCTCGCCGCTGTCCAGGTCGGCCAGAATGTACTTGGACCGCCGGCCAAGGCGCAGCACGCGCTTTCCTGCCAGGCGTGCGGCCATATTGTCTGGGAACGGCCAGCGCAGATCGGGCCGGCGCACCTCGGCCGCAGCGATCACCGCGCCAGCCATGGCAGGTTCCAGTCCGCGGCGGACGGTTTCGACTTCGGGCAGTTCAGGCACCGGGGACTCCGCTGGGCAAGGGCGGCCTATCTAGGGCCAGCTGGCACCGGATCACAAGGGCCTGCGCCCGATCAACGCGTTTGTGTCCTGCGCCGCGAGGCTATATCGACGGTTGGGACAACCGCAAGGGATTGAGACATATGGCTGAACCGGACAACGAGCCCACGACGCATTTCGGTTTTGAAACCGTCGCCGAGGGCGAGAAAGCCAGCAAGGTGCACGGTGTCTTCACAAGCGTTGCGTCGCGCTATGACGTGATGAACGACCTGATGTCGGCAGGCGTTCACCGGCTCTGGAAAGACGCCATGATGGATTGGCTGGCGCCGCGTTCCGGCCAGAGGCTGCTCGACGTGGCGGGCGGCACCGGCGACATCGCGTTCCGGTTTCTCAAGCGCGCGCCGGGCTCGCGGGCGACGGTGCTTGACATGACCGAGAGCATGCTGCGCGAAGGCGAGGTCCGGGCCGAGGCTACGGCGCTGGCCGATCAGTTGACCTGGGTCGTGGGCGATGCCATGGCGCTGCCTTTCGACGCGGGTGTTTTCGACGTCTACACTATCTCTTTCGGCATTCGGAACGTCACCCGGATCGACGAGGCGTTGTCGGAAGCGTTCCGGGTGCTGAAGCCTGGCGGGCGGCTTATGGTCCTCGAGTTCAGCCAGTTACCGAACCCGATGCTGCAAAAGGCCTATGACGCCTATTCGTTCAACGTCATCCCGACCATGGGCCGCGTTGTAACCGGGGACCGAGACAGCTATCAGTACCTTGTGGAATCCATCCGCCGGTTCCCCGATCAGGACACCTTTGCCGAGATGATCCGCGCCGCGGGCTTTGAACAGGTCAAGTACCGCAACCTCAGCATGGGCATCACGGCCCTACATTCGGGCTGGAAACTCTAGCTCTTGCGCGGCCCCCATAATATCTGGCGGCTGGTCCGCACGGGCGCGACGCTGGAGCGGACGGGCGCCATGGGTGTCGTCCTCGATGCCTTCGAAGCGCCGCCGATCCTTCGGGTCGTGGCCCGCGTCCTTGGCTGGCCGTTCAGTTTTCTTGGCATGAAGGGCGATCCGGACATGCCGCCGGCGACCCGCGCGTTGACGGCACTTGGGCCCGCCTACATCAAGTTCGGTCAGATCCTGTCCACCCGGCCCGATGTGGTGGGCGATGACCTTGCGCGGCAGCTGCGCGTTTTGCAGGACAAGCTGCCCGCCTTCCCCACTGCCCAGGCCCAGGCCATCGTGGAAGAGGAACTGGAACGCCCCTTTTCCGAACTTTTTTCGGAGTTTTCCGGTCCCGTCGCTGCCGCCTCAATCGCCCAGGTCCACCGGGCGCGACTTTTGAGTACGGGCGAGGAGGTGGCGGTGAAGATCCTGCGCCCCGGGATCGAGCGGGCGTTCCAGAAGGACATCGACGCCTTTTACCTTGCGGCACGCATGATCGAGCTTATCGCGCCCTCGGCCCGGCGATTGCGGCCGACCGAGGTGATCACCCATTTCGAAGGCGTCGTGAAGGGCGAACTGGACCTCCGGCTCGAAAGCGCCGCCGCCGCCGAGTTTGCAGCGACCACGAAAGACGACACTGGTTTCCGGGTGCCCGAGACGAGATGGGCGCTGTGCGGGCGGCGGGTGATGACCATGGGCTGGGCCGCGGGCATTCCGGCAGGGGATGTACCTGCGATCGAGGCCGCTGGCATCGACAAGCGGGCGGTCGGCGCCCGGATTCTGGAGGTCTTCCTGCGCCATGCGCTCCGGGACGGGTACTTTCACGCCGACATGCACCAGGGGAACCTGAAGGTTGCGCCGAATGGCGATATCGTGGCTATGGACTTCGGGATCATGGGCCGGATCGACGACTACACGCGCCGGGTCTATGCCGAGATCCTATACGGCTTCATCCGCAAGGACTACCGCCGCGTGGCCGAGGTGCATTTCGAGGCCGGGTATGTCCCCGCCGACCGCGACATGGATGAGTTTGCCCGCGCGCTCCGATCCGTGGGCGAGCCCATCTTCGACATGGACGCCAGCCAGATTTCCATGGGTCGGCTGCTGAACTACCTATTTGAGGTGACCGAGCGCTTCGGGATGGAAACACGGACCGAGCTGATCCTTCTGCAACGGACCATGGTTGTGGTCGAGGGCGTGGCGCGCTCCATGGATCCGCAGATCAACATCTGGAAGACGGCCCGACCGGTGGTCGAGGACTATATCAAAGAGAGCATTGGCCCGCGCGCGGTGATCCGCGATCTCACCATGACCGCGCGGGTCCTCGCCCGTTTCGGGCCCCGCCTGCCGCAGATGGTGGAAGCCGCCCTGATTGCGCAAAGCACCCCGGCACCCCCTGAGACCACGGGTCCGGGCTGGCGCCAGGCGGCCCTCTGGGCGGTGGCCGGGGCTGGTGCGGGGTTCGCCGTCGCCTGGCTAATGTGGGGATAGCGCCTTCGGGCGCGGGGTCAGCCGCCGTTGGCTGCCTCGCGCACCGCCGTCACGGCATCCGCAGCGACCTCGCCGCCACCTTCCAGTCGCAGCATCGGACCGGTATCGGTGACCAGAACCTCGGTGACCGTGTCGTAGGTTTCCAGGTTCTCCGTGCCGATCAGCGTGCCGCCCCGGTACCCTTCGACGCTGAAGCTGTAGGACCCCGGCGGCACCAGACCGCCGCCCGGCAGTATACCGGCCCAGTTGTACTCTGCCCCCGAATTATCAATGTCGATCCGCTGGATTTCCGCGCCGATCGTATCGCGGACCACAAGCTGCGCGGTTGTCGCGGTCGGGATCACGGGGGGCGTCAGGGTAAGGGAGGTGCCATCGAAATTGCGCGGCGTGGCGGACCGCGCCTCCATCCCGACCCAACCCGCCAGATCGGCAAGTCCGGTCGCGTCGTTTTTGGCGACGATGTCTTTCAGCAGGTCGTTTGTCTGCACCTGTTGTTCGACCCCGGAGAAGGTCGCCAGCTGGACCGCGAAATCGGAGGATTCGATGGGGTTGAGCGGATCCTGGTTTTCGATTTGCGTGGTCAGCATCTTCAGGAACGTCTCGAAATCCGATGAGATCGCGCTGCCTGTGTCTTCTCCGGTGGGAGCGGGCTTAACGAACTGCTCCTGATCGGAGCGAACCACATTGGTCGACAGAATGGGGTCCATGGGCGGGGTCCTTTCTAAAGCCGCAAGTCGAGGCTCGCCGTGGCATGGTCGGCCCGGCGGATTGGGGTTGGCGGCGTTTCTTGTATGTCTGCGGCGTCACCCGAAAGGGGCCTTTCCTGTGGGGTCTGCCGCGGCTCTGCACTGCCGGGCCATCCTGGTGAATTGTTCTTGGTCGCACCAAAATCCAGGTCGACGTCGCTGAAGCCGATCGCGCGCAGATCCTGCGACATAAGGTCGGCGTGGCGACGCAAAAGCTCCAGCGTTTCAGGCCGTTCCGCGACAATCGAAACGGTCACGCCCGCGTCGCTTGGCGAAAGAGCGATGCGGACCTTGCCCAGTTCAGCGGGCTCCAGTGCCAGTTCAAAGACCTGTTCCGCCCGACCCTGGGCGCCGGTCACGATCTGTCGCATCACCGACATCTCAAGACCGGACGGTGGCGCCGGGCGCAAGGAGGTTTCCGTGCGGCGCGTGGCCTCCGGCATAGTCGGGACGGGGCCAGCCACCGAATCCAGCCCGCCGTCTGGGCGGGTCACCTGTGGGGGAACGACGCTCTCCGAGACGGTCATTTTTGCAAGCCCGCCGACGTCGGGCGCCGGACTTTCCGGCGGCGTTTGCGCCACCGTTGGCGGAGGGTCGGAGAACCGGGGAACTGGCGTCTCGGGTGGTTGCGCTGCCGGCGCATCGGGCCGCAAAGGCACCACCGTGCTATTGCCTTGACCGATGCGCTGCTCTTGTTCCGGTGCGCCGTTAGCCCTGCCTTTCGGGGACAGAGTCTCCGCAGCCATTACGGGCGGTGTCCGAGACCCTTGCGCCAAATCCGCGTCCTGCGCCGCTGTTGCCACCTCGCGAGGGCTAAGCGTGCCCGGGGGCGGTGCCGGGGGTGCCCCCTGTTCCAGGGGTGTGGCCAGGGGGCCCGGACGCTCGGGGCCGGTCACAGCCGGTGGATTGGCCGCTTGCGATGGCCGTTCACCGCCACCAACCTGCGGGCGCGCAGGGGGCGCCATCTCTGCGATCCCGGTGGGTGGCCTTAGATCCGGTTCAGCCGGTGCCGGGCGCGGCGGAGCCTCCATTTGGCTGGGAAAATCAGGCGTTTCCGTCCGTGCCGTGTTTGCAAGGGTTGGGCGCGGCTCTTGCTGCGGCGCGTCAGATGGCAAGAGGGGCGGGCGTGCAGGCGCGGCGTTTTCCAAGATACCCTGCATTGGTTTTGCCCGCTCGGGATCGCCTGCCGGGCGCTCGGGCGTTCCCGGCCAAGGAACGACGCCAAGCGGGTCAAAGAGTCTGTGCCCGGCCTTTTGCCCGGGGTCCAGCCCGGGGACCCCGAGCGAGGCGACCGGACCAGATGCTTTATCCTCTGCGCCACGGGGGCTATCCGGCACACCTATCGCAAGTGGCAGAGCAGCCTCCGGCAGCGCCTCTCCGTCGGCCGTGTCCCTGCCTCCGATATCACCGGCAGTCTCGACCGCCCAAAATGCCTTTTCGTCTCCCTCAACCGCATTATCAGTGGGTCTTTCCGCCAGAAGGCCGGCGAAGCTTTCAGCGATCTCCACTGGCAACCCGTTTGACCCTGTCGTCGGTGCCTGTGCAGACGCCGGCCCGAGGGGAGCTGCGATTGGGAAAAGGATCTGTGGTGTCGCGTCCATGGTCTGCCCGGAGTTCTTCCAGCCTTCGGGTGTTTTGGCGGATCAAAGTTACCGCTTCTTTACCCGGACGACGCAATACTCCGGCGAATTCGAAACATTCAGAAGGCCGCCACCATGGAGCCAGTTGTCCCAGTCTCTCACCTACAGGCGCCGCAATCCGACGCCGCACTGCGCCAGACGGCCGAAGACCTGGAGGCGACGTTTCTCGCCGAGATGTTGAAGGCGGCCCGGTTTGGAGAGGCGCGCGACACTTTCGGGGGCGGCGTCGGGGAAGAACAGTTTGCGTCTTTCCTGCGTGATGACGTCGCGCAGTCCATGGCAGCCGGCGGCGGGATCGGGCTTTCCGAACACATCTTCCGCGCGCTTCAGGAACGGCAGAACGGTGGCTGACCGGGACGTGTCGCGCGCCGAAGTCCGCCGCCTTTTCGCGCGCGAAAGGGCGGCACTGCGGCAGGGGAATATCGGTGCGCTTGCCGAGCTTGCGCGCCAAAAGGAAGAGATGCTCTTGCGCATCGGTGGCGGCGCGATCGATCCGGCGGTGCTTCAGACCATCCGCACCGAGGCAAGGCGCAATGCGCTTATCGTCCGCTCCGTGCACGGCGCCATCGTCGGTGTCCGACGACGGGTGCGGGCGCTTCTGGACGGCGGCGCAACCTTAGGGACCTATTCGGCCGACGGCATCAGCCGCGCCCTTGTGCGCGAAGAAGGCCGCGTTCGCCGCAAAGCCTGATCGATTTGAGTAAAATGCACCGTGGATCGCGGTGAATTTGCCCTTTGGCGAAGCGGCAAATTAGCAAGTGCTTAAGCACGCAGGGGTTAGGGTTCCGGCGCACCCTGTGAAGGGACGGCGCGCGGTGCGGCACCGCCGGTCGCGCAGCTGCCAGAATGGCTCTTTTCTCCGCCAAAGAGGCGGTTCGCAAATCCGGCGCAAAGCGCCGCTGAAACGAAGGAGCTGACCTTGGCCACCTTCCATGCCCCGCCATGGTGCCCGTCGCCGGCGACCACTTTTTTGCGCTTTATGATTATCGGCGGCTTTTCATTGCCATTCATCCTGACCTCACCATTCACCCGGGGCCGAGCTTGGCGCTCAAGCCTCAAGAATTGCTTAAGGCGGTACCAGTTATCGGAATCTTCAGGATTAAGGAGCCATCTTGGCGCAGCAGCTGTCCGGAGCCGAAGCTATGAAAATTGATACGATCGCCCCCAATGGCGGAAATGAGCTCTCAGTGCTGCAGCTTGACCTCGGAAGCATCCGCATGGCCCTCCATGGTCTCATCCGCCGGCCGGTGGTGGACCATGTAACGCTGGCGCTCAGGCTGCAGGAAATCGATGCGCAGCTTGCAACGATCGAGGCCCGGATGGCCGTTCTGACCAATGAGCGCGCCCCGGTGGGTGACATCGGTGTTGACGACGCTTTGGACCCGGGTGAAGGTGATAGTTCGCAGACGGTGGAGGACGCCGCGCCTGCGATCTTGGCACAGGATGTCCTCGTCCTGGGTTCCGAGCAGGAGGTTCGGCCCGTCGCGCTGCCGCAGCACAGGCCGCGGACGACGTCAAATCTCCCGGGCTTTCTGGATATACAAGCGCAAGGGCGCGGATCTGAAGACGCAGGTCGGTTTGCCGACGACCCCGAAGCCGAAGCACCCTGCGCAGGCGCGGAACCCCTGGCACCGCCGCTGACCACCGCGGGACGTTTGCACGCACTCATGATGGCCGTGCGTCCGGACCGCCCCGACGCCGGGAAGAAGGATCCGTCCGGCGCGCCCTTTCATCCGGTGCAAACAGAGCCCCAGGACGCGGGGTGCGCGCCAGGCGAGGCAGAGGCCCTGCCAAAGGCGGCGGCTGATCTCGGTGAGGCCAAGACCACCTGGGTCGAGTATGCAAAGCGTGCGCCAGTCGCAGAATTTGCGGAGGTGCCGCCGTCCCGGGACGGTGCGGAGGGACTTGAGGCGACGCGCCCGACACCGGCGGACGCACGGGAGGGTTTGGAGCGGTCGAATGGGTCGCTGGAGCCGCCTGCGGAACGGCCGTGCGCGCCTTTGCCCAAAGAGGACGAGCGTGATGTTCCTGAAACTGAAGTAGCGGCGGACGACGGGATATCGTCGGCCCCGCTTTCCGTTGAAGACGCAGAGCGAAGCGGACGCGAACTGGCTAGCGACATAGACGCGCTGGTTCAAACGTTGCGCGACCAGCGCCCGGCGACCGCGGCCCCCACCGGAGAAGACGGGCCTGCCCGCCCGCTTTAAGGAAGAGGGCGGTCCGGGGCACCGGGGCTGGTCAGCCCTGAAGCCGCCCCAGGGCCCAGCGGGCAGCATCCTGAACGGCCGGATCCGGGTCATCCAACCGGGCCTTGGCCAAAGGTCGCAGGCTGGGCGCAGCTGCGTTCCCGATGGCATAGAGTACATTGCGTACAAAACGGTCCCGCCCGATGCGCTTGATGGGTGAGCCCGAAAACCGCGCGCGAAACGCGGCGGCGTCGAGACCGGCGAGGTCTGCCAGCGCGGGCGCCTCCAGGTCCGGTCGTGCGGCATACCCGGTGTCTCGCGCGGCTTTTGCGAACTTGTTCCAGGGGCAGACCGCCAGACAGTCGTCACAGCCGTAGATCCGATTACCGATGCCGGCGCGCAAGGCGGGGTCCACCGGTCCCCTGTGCTCGATCGTCAGGTAGGAAATGCAACGGCGGGCATCAAGCTGATAGGGGGCGGGAAAAGCATCCGTCGGGCAGATGTCCAGACAGGCGCGGCACGTCCCGCAGTGATCCTCGCCCGGATCGTCCGGTGGCAGGGCCATGGTGGTAAAGATCGCGCCAAGGAAAAACCAGTTCCCGAGCGTCCGGGACAGAAGATTGGTGTGCTTGCCCTGCCAGCCCAGTCCCGCCGCCGCGCCGAGGGGCTTTTCCATCACCGGCGCAGTGTCCACGAAGACCTTGATCCCTGTGCCTGGCGCAGCCTCGATGAACCGGCGCCCAACGCGCTTGAGCCGTTTTTTCACCAGATCATGGTAGTCGCGGTTCCGGGCGTAGACGCTGATTGCCGCCTGTTCGGGCCGGTCCAGAATGGCCAACGGGTCGTCCTCGGGGGTATAGAGTTCGGCCAGCATGATGACCGACTGCGCCTCGGGCCAGAGCGCGGCGGCATTGCCGCGCCAGTCCATGCGCTCGGCCATCCAGCCCATTTGCCCGTGGCGGCCCAGATCCACGAAATCGCGCAGCCGCTTGGCCGTTTCCGGTACTGCATCCGGGCGACACACGCCCATCTCAGAGAACCCTTCTTCAAGGGCAATATCCCTGAGCTGCGATTTCAGCGCCTCGGACACGGGTTCAGCCAGCGTTCAGAAATCAAGATCGGCATAATGCGCGGGCGGCGGGAAGCCGGGAACCTGATCGGCCAAAAGTCCGCGAAAGGCCGGGCGTGATTTTATCTTGGCGTACCACTCGCGGACGTTGGCATTCCGGTCCCAGTCCACGTCCGAGATGTAATCGAGCGCCGAAAAATGCGCCGCGGCGGCAAAGTCGGCCAGTGTCATGGCGGGGCCGGCAAGCCAGCGGCGCTGATCGAGAAGCCAGCCCATGTAGTCGATATGAAACTTGATCGCTTTGGCACCCGCCTTCACGTTCGCGGCCTCGGGATATCCGCGTCCGGTGATCTTCTTGTTCACGCGCTCGTAAAGCAACTTCGATGTGACTTCCGCGTGGAACTTGTCGTCAAACCAGGATACGAGCCGCCGTACCTCAAACCGATCTGCCGCGTCGCGGGGCATCAGCGCAGGCTCGGGGTAGCGCTCTTCGATGTATTCGCAGATTGCCGCGCTTTCGGCCATCATCAGCCCGTCCATCTTCAGAACGGGCACCTTGCCCGCAGGGTTGCGGCGCAGGAACTCCGGGTCTTCTTCCCAGTACTTTTCTTCCACGAGATCGGTTTCAATCTTCTTTTCGGCAAGGCTCAGACGGACCTTGCGGCAGAAGGGCGACAGGGGAACGTGGTAGAGACGGGTCATGGGCGCCTTGTTGGTCTTTTGACCCTAACTGCCGCGAATAGGGGCGCAGTTCAATCCTCGAAACACGCGGCCCGCCCGTCCGTGTCAATGGTCGCGGCGCCGTCCACGATGGCTTCTGCGCGTTTTTTGGTGAAGGGCCCAGGGTTCGACGCTGACCGGCCCTTGGGGTTCGGCAGGATGGCCGCAAGCAGTGCGGCCTGGGTGCGCGTCAACTCGCCCGCGCCAACCCCGTAGTAGTGCATCGCGGCGGCCTTCACGCCAAAAACCCCGCGGTCGAATTCCGCCACGTTCATATAGACCTCGACAATCCGGCGCTTGGTCCAAAGGGCTTCGAGCAAGGGTGTCATGGCCGCCTCGGCCGCCTTGCGCGGCCAGCTGCGGCCCTGCCAGAGAAAGACATTCTTGACGACCTGCTGACTGATCGTGGAGGCGCCACGATCGGCGCCGTCTTCCAAGGCATCGCGGATCGCGGCCATGTCAAAGCCCCAGTGCAGGCAGAAATTCGCGTCCTCTGCGGCGACGACCGAGCGGGCCATATGGGGTGAGATATCCTCGATATCGGCCCAGTCCTGCTTGAGCGGTCCTTCACGGCGGGCCTCACCGATCATGTAGGGGGTGATGGGCGGATCCACCAAGGCGAAGATCGCGATCCAGAGAACAAGGATCACTGGCACGGCTATGGCGACGCGGACCACCCACAGCCGGATGCGCGCCCAAAGCGTTCGTTTCTTCGTTGTGCGTTTCCGGCGCCCGGTGGTTTTCCGCCGTGACGCTTTCTTTGTCTGCTCTGCCACGCCCGTGTTTTAGCCGTCCGGGCGCGCGAGGCCAACAGCAGAGATTGCCAGAAGGGCGCGGGCCGCATTGCGCTGCGGCCCGCCGCGGTCATTCCGCCGGCACGGCACCGGCTTCCAGCGCGATCGGATGGGCCAGCTTGTCTAGCATTTCTTTGGGGCAGACCTGGAGAAAATGCCCGCGCTCGAGGTCCCAGTGCTGGAGGATATCGGCGGTCTTGCGGCTGCCGGTCTCCTCAAGATGGCGTTCAAGAAGGCCCTCCAGCTCGCTCAGCCAATGGGGCACCGTGACGGGGCAGGTCACAAGCGTCTCCATGTTCATCAGCCGCGCGCTGGTGCCCTCGGGATCGTAGAGATAGGCCATTCCGCCAGTCATCCCGGCGCCGAAATTCGCGCCGATGCTGCCAAGGATAACGGCGGTGCCTCCCGTCATGTATTCGCAGCCGTTCGACCCGCAGCCTTCGACCACCACTTTGGCGCCGGAATTTCGGACGGCAAAACGCTCGCCCGCCCGGCCCGTGGCGAAGAGGTAGCCGCCGGTGGCGCCGTAAAGGACGGTGTTGCCGATGATGGTGTTGTCGTCGGCCTTCAGAGGCGAGTTCATCGGCGGGCGGACGACGACGGTGCCGCCGGACAAGCCCTTGGCCACGTAGTCGTTTGCGTCGCCCATGACCTCCAGCTTGAGGCCGGGGGCGGCGAAGGCACCGAGGGACTGACCGGCCGAGCCGGCCAGCTTCACTGTGAGGTGGTCGGCCTGCAGGGAATTGCCCATGCCGAACCGCCGCACGATGTGGCTGGACGTCCGTGTCCCGATGGTCCGGTGGGTGTTCTGGACGGCGTAGCTGAGCTGCATCTTTTCGCCATCGTCGAGAAACCGCTGCGCGTCCTTGACGATCTCTGCATCAAGCGTGTCGGGCACCGGGTTGCGCGGCTTCTCGCGGTCGTATGTGATCTGATCGGCACCATCGACGGTGATCAGCATCGGGTTCAGGTCCAAGTCATCCAGATGCGCCGAGCCCCGGCTGACCTGGCTGAGAAGATCGGCGCGGCCAATGACCTCGTCCAGAGAACAGGCGCCAATCTGCGCAAGGATCTCGCGCACTTCCTGGGCGTAGAAAGTGATGAGGTTCACGACCTTGTCGGCATTGCCGGTGAACTTCTCGCGCAGGCTTTCATCCTGCGTGCAGACGCCCACGGGGCAGGTGTTCGACTGGCACTGGCGCACCATGATGCACCCCATGGCGATCAGGGCGGCGGTGCCGATGCCGTATTCCTCGGCGCCCATCAGTGCGGCGATCACGATGTCGCGCCCGGTGCGCAGCCCACCGTCAGTCCTGAGCGTGATGCGTTCGCGCAGGTCGTTCATCGCGAGCACCTGATGCGCTTCGGTCAGACCCATCTCCCAGGGCAGACCTGCGTATTTGATCGAGGTTGCGGGGCTGGCACCCGTGCCGCCATTGTGGCCCGATATCAGGATGACATCGGCCTTGGCCTTGGCCACGCCGGCTGCAATGGTACCCACACCGGACGAGGCGACGAGCTTGACCGTGACCTTGGCGCGCGGGTTGATCTGCTTGAGATCATAAATCAGCTGCGCCAGATCCTCGATCGAGTAGATGTCGTGGTGCGGCGGCGGGCTGATCAGGGTGACGCCCTGTGTCGAATGCCTCAGGCGTGCGATGAGGTCGGTGACCTTCATGCCGGGCAGCTGCCCGCCCTCGCCGGGCTTGGCGCCCTGGGCGACCTTGATCTCCAGTTCTTCGCAGTGGTTAAGGTATTCCGCCGTGACGCCGAAGCGGCCAGAGGCCACCTGTTTGATCTTTGCAGACGGGTTATCGCCATTGGGCTCGGGCACGAAATGCGCCGGATCCTCTCCGCCTTCGCCCGAGTCCGACTTGGCGCCGATCCGGTTCATGGCGACGTTCAGAGTCTTGTGCGCCTCGGGGCTGAGCGCGCCCAGGGACATGCCTGGCGTGACAAAACGTTTGCGGATCGAGGTGATCGATTCCACCTCTTCGATAGGGACGGGCTTGCCCAGGGGTTTAATATCGAGCAGGTCGCGCAGGTGGATCGGCGGCGCCGAGCGCATCTTGGCCGAATACTGTTTCCAGACTTCAAAGGATCCTTGCGTACAGGCAGCCTGCAACATGTGCATGGAGGTCGCTTCCCAGGCATGGGTCTCGCCGGACCGGCGCGCTTTATAAAAGCCGCCGATGGGCAGCACGTTCTGGGTCCCACCCCAGGCTTTGGCGTGGATCTCTTCAAGCTTGCGCTGAATACCGGTGACGCCGATGCCGGAGATGCGGCTGAGCATGCCGGGGAAATATTCGGCGACCATAGCGCGGCTGAGGCCCACGGCCTCGAAGTTGAGCCCGCCGCGATAGGACGAGATCACTGAGATGCCCATCTTGGACATGATCTTGAGAAGCCCCTGATCGATAGCGTCGCGGTAGCGTGCCACCGCCTCGGTCAGCGGGCCGTCCAGCAGGCCGCGCTCGATCCGGTCGGCAAGGCTGTCTTCGGCCAGATAAGGGTTCACCACCGTTGCGCCGCAGCCTACGAGGACCGCGAAGTAGTGGGGGTCGATGCATTCCGCCGCGCGCACGGTCAGCGAGCAGAAGGTGCGCAGCCCATTGCGGGTCAGGTGAGAATGGACGGCGCTGGTGGCCAGGATCATCGGCATGGCGATCTTGTCGCCATCGGAATATTGGTCGGTCAGCACGATGTGCCCGGCGCCCGACCGCACGGCGTCTTCCGCTTCCTCGCGGATCCGTTGCAGCCCGGCGCTGAGCGACCCGGTACCGGCGAGGAAGGTGCAGTCGATCTCGGCCATGGGGGCGTTGAACGCCTCGACCAGCGCATCGAACTGTGCGTTGCCCAAGAATGGGCTTTCCATCACCAGAATTTCTGTCTGCGAACTGTCCTCGTCCAGCACGTTTTTGAGATTGCCGAACCGGGTCTTCAGGCTCATTACGCGATATTCGCGCAGGCTATCGATGGGCGGATTCGTCACCTGGCTAAAGTTCTGGCGGAAGAAATGGCTAAGGGGCCGGTAGCGGGCGCTGAGCACTGCCGAAGGCGTGTCGTCGCCCATGGACGCCAGAGTTTCCTTGCCGTCTTCGGCCATGGGCGCGAGGATCTGTTCCAGTTCCTCCAGCGTGAATCCGGCCGCAACCTGCCGGCGCCGCAGATCATCGCCGGAAAAGAGCGCCTTTTCCGAGACCGCCGACAATGCGTCATCGAGTTCGGCGATCTTGCCGACCCAATCTCCGAAGGCCTGTGCGCCGGCGAGTTTGTCCTTGATTTCCACGTCGTGAAAAAGGCTGCCATCCACCATATCCACGGCGATCATCTGGCCGGGGCCCAGGGCGCCTTTTTCTTTCACGGTGGCTTCGTCGATGGGCACCATACCTGCCTCGGAGCCCGCGATGAGAAGACCGTCGCCCGTCACCACGTAGCGCATGGGGCGCAGGCCATTCCGGTCGAGCCCGGCACAGACCCAGCGACCGTCGGTCATGGCCAGCGCGGCAGGGCCGTCCCAGGGTTCCATCACCGAGTTGCAATACGAGTACATATCGCGCCAGGCCTTGGGCAGTTCTTCGGCCTGTTTCGACCAGCTTTCGGGGACCAGCATGGTCTTGGCCATAGGCGCGCTGCGCCCGGCACGTACGAGCACCTCAAAGACCGCATCGAGTGCGGCGGAATCCGAAGACCCATGGGCAACGATCGGCTTGATGTCCTCGGCCATGTCCCCGAAGGCCGAAGAGGCCATGCGGATTTCGTGGCTCTTCATCCAGTTCACATTGCCCTTCAGCGTGTTGATCTCGCCGTTGTGGGCCAGCATGCGGAACGGCTGCGCGAGCCACCACTGGGGGAAGGTGTTCGTGGAATACCGCTGGTGATAGATCGCGAAGGCCGAAATAAAGCGGTCGTCCTTGAGGTCCGGATAGAACTCGGCAACCTGCTCGGCCAGCATCATGCCCTTATAGATCAGTGACCGGCAGCTCAGCGAGGCCATGTAAAGCTCGGGCACCTGCGCAGCGCTGGCGGCTTTTTCGATGCGGCGGCGAATGACATAAAGCTCGCGCTCGAACGTCTCTTCATCGACGCCTTTGGAATTCGAGATCAGGATCTGCTCGATCTCGGGCCGGGTGGCGTTGGCCTTTTCGCCCAGAACGTTGATGTTCACAGGCACGTGGCGCCAGCCATAGATGTAGTAGCCCATGCGCAGGACTTCGGATTCGACGATTGTCCGGCAGGTTTCCTGGGCACCAAAGTCGTTGCGCGGCAGGAAAACCTGCCCGACGGCGATCAGCGCGTCCATGTCGGGCTCGTGCCCTGTGCGGCGGATCTGGTCGTGGTAGAACTCCACCGGGATCTGGACATGGATGCCCGCGCCATCGCCCGTCTTACCATCCGAGGCCACGGCGCCCCGGTGCCAGACGGCTTTGAGCGCGTCGATACCGTTTTCCACGACCTGACGGCTGGGTGTGCCGTCGACAGAAACGACAAGGCCAACGCCACAAGAGCTGTGCTCGTCGGCTTCGGAGTAAAGCCCGTGTTCGGCCAGCCACGCGCGGCGGGATGCTTCGCTCTTGGCCCAGTCAGTGTCGAATTGGGTCATGGCAGCAGTCCTCCAAAGTGCTTCTCGAAGGCAGCCGTGTTCTCGGCGGCCGTCACCTTGCGGTGGTCGCCCGCGAATGCGTAGCCTTCGGGTTTTCTGTCGTAAAAGTCTTCGCGGCTCAGCTTCAGGCTGCTCTGGTCGTCCAGCGCGCCGGCTGCGACCGCGTAATCATCGGTTCCGTCCAGCGTCAGGTGGAACCAAAGCGTCGTGCCGCAGCGGTCGCACCAGGCGCGTTCGGCCCAGTCTGACGAAGCATAGGTCTTGACCGGCCCATCATAGCGCATGGTCCCCGGCTTCACAGGCACCTCAAGAAACATTGCGCCGGTCCAGCGCCGACAGATGTCGCAGTGGCAGGCCGTCAGGTCCCCGGCCGGCTCGAAAGACAGCGTTACGGCACCGCAGAGGCAGCGCCCGGTGACTGTGCTCATTCTAGCACCCCGGTCCTGTAAGAGATATCCTGCGCCCCGCAGCCGAAGATCGGTTGCGCCGAGGCAAAGCCAGCCTCGCCCGGGCGGATAAACTGGACGGGTGAGTTGTCGGACTCGAAGCTTTCTCCGTCGCGGGTGTCGGTTTCGAAGCCGAGGAAAAACTGCCGCAGGTCCGGGCTGACGAACTGCTGCCCGGTGCTCTCGGAAACCAGTTCTCCGTCGCGCGTCTGAATCATTTGGAAGTCTGTAATTAGCAAGCGCTCGCCGTCGATTTCGATCTCGTCGCCGGTCAGCCGATCGAACCCGCGAACGCGTGTCCGGCCTTCTGCGTCTTCCATCTCGAAGTCAAAACTGTCGAGCCCGTTTTCCAGAAGCTCGGTCATGGACAGGGGATCTGCCGGGTTGTCAACCATGGTTTCGGAGCTGTCGTTGAAGAGCGAGTAGGACGACAGCCACTGGAATTCGCTGTCGAACTCAGAGAAAACCGCCGCGCCGCTTGGGCCAACCAGAGCCGCCCAATGGTTGCCCTCGGGGTCTGTGTCGCAGCGCCAATGGTGTGAGACGAGGCATCCCTTCATCTGCACGGTCAGGAACATGTCGCAGCCTTCCGGTGCGCGAAAGCTGAGGCCCTGGGCGGACGCAGGGACTGGAAGAAGGGACGTGCTGCTCAAGGCGACGGCCACCACTGCGAGGCCCGACAGCGATCCGAAATGTGTCATCAAAACATCCTTACTCTGCAGCAACGCCCGCGGACATGCTTTCAAATCTCTCAAGAATGGCTTCAGCGGCCTCGCGCCCGTCGCGGATGGCCCAGACCACCAGGCTCGCGCCGCGCACGATATCGCCGACAGCATAGATGCCCGGAAGGCTTGTCTCGTGGGTGCGGAAGTTCGCCTTTATGGTCCCCCAGCGGGTGACCTCCAGTTCCGGAACGCCCCAGAGACTCGGGATCTCTTCGGGCTCGAACCCGAGCGCCTTGATGACCAGGTCGGCCTCTTCTGTGTAATCCGCCCCGTCGATGACTTCGGGCATCTGCCGTCCGCTTGCGTCCGGAGCGCCAAGGCGCATCTTCTGCACCAGCACGCCGTCCACTTCCTCGCCCCCGGAAAACCCCTTGGGAGCCGAGAGCCAGACGAATTCAACGCCCTCTTCTTCCGCATTGGCGACCTCGCGCTGCGAGCCCGGCATGTTGGCGCGGTCGCGCCGATAAAGGCATTTGACGCTTTCGGCGCCCTGCCGTACGGCGGTTCGTACGCAGTCCATCGCCGTGTCACCACCGCCAATGACGACCACGCGTTTGCCGTCGGCGTCCAGTTCGCCTGCGTCGAATTCGGGCACGTCGTCGCCGAATCCTTTGCGGTTCGACACGGTCAGATAATCGATGGCCCGTACGATGCCCTCGGCCCCGATGCCGGGGGCCTGCAGGTCGCGCGATTTGTAAACACCAGTGGCCACGATCACGGCGTCATTGGCGTCGCGGATGTCAGCGAACGAAACATCTTCGCCAACGTTGCAGTTCAAACGGAAGGTGACACCGCCGTCTTCCAAGAGCGCGTTGCGACGCATGACGACGTCCTTCTCCAGCTTGAAGCCGGGGATGCCGTAAACCATCAGTCCGCCAGCGCGGTCATACCGGTCGTAGACGGTCACCTGCACGCCGGCCCGCCGCAGAAGATCCGCTGCTGCAAGTCCGCCTGGTCCGGCGCCTATGATGCCCACGCTTTCGGCCCGCTCCGCGCGAGGTCTGATAGCTTCGACCCAGCCTTCGTCCCAGGCGGTGTCGGTGATGAATTTTTCCACAGACCCGATGGTGACCGTGCCGTGGCCCGATTGCTCGATCACGCAGTTGCCTTCGCAAAGCCGGTCCTGCGGGCAGATGCGGCCGCAGATTTCCGGGAAGGTATTTGTCGCCTGGCTGAGTTCGTAGGCTTCCCGCAAGCGGCCCTCTGCGGTCAGGCGCAGCCAGTCCGGGATGTTGTTGTGCAGCGGGCAATGGGACTGGCAGTAGGGCACGCCGCACTGGCTGCACCGGGCAGACTGTTCTTTGGCCTTGGCGTCGGCGTACTCAGCATAAATCTCGTTGAAATCCTCGCGCCGCTCGACAGCGCCGCGTTTTTCGGGCATCGCCCGGTCCACGGTGACGAACTTCAACATCGGTTGCTTTGCCATACGTCGCTGGTCCTTGGTTTGCGGGCGAGCCGAGTCGCAGGCCGGTGTCTTACGGAAGGTCGGAGGGAAAATAAAGACAGTATGATTTACCTAATTTTCAAAAAGAGCACCGGATTTAGCCACCCGAATGCTGCGGCGCCAAAAAAATATGACAGTATTTGTTACCCAAAAGAGTGCTTTTCAAGAAATTTCAATTGTTTAATCATCCGTACGTGTCTCTGAGGGCCGCAGATGCCGCTGTTCCACCTGTTAATTGTCGCGATCATCCAGGGGCTAACCGAGTTCCTGCCGGTATCGTCGTCGGCGCATCTGATCCTTTTACCTAACCTGACCGGTCTTGATGACCAGGGTTTGACGGTGGACATCGCCGTACACGTGGGCACGCTTTTTGCGGTGATGCTCTACTTTCGGACCGAGGTCGGAATGGCGGCCGCCGGGGCCTGGTCGCTCTTGCGCGGCCGGGTCGACTCGCAAGGAGCCTGGCTTGCGCTTTGCCTGACCATTTCCACCGTCCCGGTGGTGATCGCGGGGGGGCTTCTCGCCGCCTTCGACCTGACGGCCGCGCTGCGATCTACCGCTGTTATCGGCTGGGCGATGCTGGGTTTCGGTCTGCTTCTGTACTGGGCAGAAAAGACGGGCGCCGGCAGCAAACCCGCAGAACGCCTTAGCCTGCGGGACGCGGCCCTTCTCGGTCTTTGGCAGGCTGTCGCTCTGATCCCGGGGACCTCGCGCGCCGGCATTTGCATTACCGGGGCGCTGCGGCTTGGCTATGACCGGACCTCGGCTGCGCGGATCGCCATGCTGATGTCTATTCCCACGATCCTGGCGTCGGGGGCCGTGCTGGCGGTGAAAGCGGCGGGGGAAGGCGACCTGATTGCGATCCGTGACCTTGTGATCGCCGCCGGTTTCGCCTTTCTCGCCGCGCTTCTGGCACTCAGCCTGATGATGCGGCTTCTGAACACGGTCAGCTACACGCCCTATGTGATCTACCGTGTGATCCTGGGCGTCATCCTGCTGTGGATCGCCTATACCTAGTCCTGGCTGCGGAGGTTCTGGGCCGAGGCCTTGATCGCGTCGTACTGACCCGAGGGGCGGAACCGCCACAGGTATTCTGGCAGCACAGAGGCCATGTCGACGGGCGTAATGCCTAGGTCGTCGAATCCCTTGGCGTCCGGGCTGACCACATTGTCACTACGCAGGTTCTTGACCTGATCCCGCGTGATCACACCATTCGTGTAGAGCCCGAAGGTCGCGACCTGTGCCATGTCAAAAACAAAGCCCATGAGCCGGCCCATCCAAAAGGGCAGGTAGGCCACCAGCCGCCGGCGATTGATGACGCCCAGCATCTCGTGCATGAGTTCGGCGAATGTCTTCACCTCCGGACCGCCGAGTTCGTAAATCCCACCCGGCGCCTCGCCGGTCGCGCCCATGACAGCCGCTGCCGCGATATCGTCGACATAGACTGGCTGAAACCTGGTTCTGGCGCCGACCACGGGAATGATCGGCCCGAAGCGCGCCATGCTGGCAAAGCGATTGAAGAACTGGTCCTCGGGGCCAAAGACGATCGAGGGCCGCAGGATCATCGCCTCTGGCATATGCCGCAGCACACCCTCTTCGCCCGCTGCCTTGGTCTGCGCATATTCGCTTAGCGCGCCGTGGTCCGCGCCGATGGCGCTGATCTGTACCATGTGGCCGATACCTACTTCTGCCGCGATGCGCGCCACGCGTTCGGCACCTTCCGCATGGACCGCGTCGAACTTGTTCTGACCCTCTTCGGCCAGCAGCCCTACGCAATTGATAACGGCGTCGGCCGATATCATTGCCGCGCGCACCGAGGCGTCATCGCGGATGTTGCACAGGATCGGCTCAACCTGTCCGACGACACCGTAAGGACGCACGAAATGGGCATCGTTCGGACGCCGTACCGCCACGCGCACCCGCCAGCCTGCTGCCGCCATGCGTCGCGCGATGTAGCGGCCCACAAACCCCGATCCGCCGTAGATAGTGACGAGCTTGTTCATGGTCCGGCCTCTTGTCGCTGGGGTATCGATTTTGGGGTGTAGCCCTGCTCCGCGGCGCTGCCAAGCAGCAAAACGCCGCGTCGGCCCAGGATGATGCCATCGAAAGCACGCAAGTCCAAGGAATCGCGTTGACAGCCCCATGGGCCTTCAGTAACTCACGGCGCCACGACACCTGCCCAGGTGGCGGAATTGGTAGACGCGCTAGCTTCAGGTGCTAGTGTCCGTATGGACGTGGAGGTTCGAGTCCTCTCCTGGGCACCATATAGTTTAGTTTTCTTTATATTTTTCAGCAGGTTTAAGAATACCCTAATCTGCT